>NZ_JBGAGA010000011.1:0-110572 GCF_044226965.1 Aquabacterium sp.
GCCGCCGGCGTGGTGCCGGGCTCGATGCAGGCGCAGTCGTTGTCCGGGATGCGGTAGGCCGGCTTCATCCAGAAGCCTTCGTAGACCTGGTCCACCAGCATGATCTCCGACAGGTGCTTGACCCAGTAGGTGCCGTAGTAGCCCGGCACCACCAGGCGCACCGGGTAGCCGTTGAGCATCGGCAGCTCCGCGCCATTCATCTGATAGGCGATCATCACGTCGGGGTCCATCGCCTGGCCGATGTCCAGCGACTTGACGAAGTCCCCGCCGCCCAACAGCGCCGCGTCCAGCCCGTCGAAGGTGACCTGGCGTGCCGTGTTCTTCGGCTCGGCGCGGGCCAGCACGTCCTTCAGCGGCACGCCGACCCAGCGCGCATTGCCCATCGCGCCATTGGCCAGCTGGCCGCCGGTGACGCGCGGGTTGAACAGCCCGCGGCTGTTGCCCGAGCACTGGTTCACCGCCACCACCTCCACCGGCTTGAACTGCGTGCGCAGCTCGGCCACCGTGATCTCGAAGGGCTTGCCGGCGGCATTGCCGCCGATGCGGATGACGTGCTTGTCGCCGTCGACCGAGGTCGGGATGCCGGCATTGTGGTAACGCACGAAGAACGCGTCATTGGGCGTGATGAGGCCTTCGTTGAACACCTCGAACGGCGTTTCCAGCTGCGGCGGCCGCGAGGTCAGCACGATCATCGGCCGCTTCTCGGGGTAGCGGGCGATCAGGCGGTGGCCATTGGCCATCGGCAGGTCGACGGCGGCGGCCTGCGCCCAGGCGGCCGGGGCAAGGGCGCCGAGGCCGGCGCCGGCCAGCAGGCGGCGGCGCAGGGGGTCGGTGGGTGCGGACATGGCGATCTCCTGGTGAGGTGCCGGCAGTGCGGCTGCCGACCGGCGATCGCCATTGGAGCGCGCCGCGCGGCGCGGCGCATCAGGCAAACCCCAAGGGTGCGTGCGGCGTCGACGTTGCCATCGCAGGCTGGCGAGGCGATGCGCCGACCTCCGAAAGGAGCGGCCAGCGAGGGCACCGCGTGCCGGCCGCACGGCGGCTCCGTCGCCAAGGATGATGAAGACAGCCAGCAAGCCCCGGCGCAGCATCACCGCCAACGGATCGACAGGAGGGCTGCCATGCGTCAATGTCCGTGCCGCCTGCTCAGGTTTGCCGCGGCGCTTGTTGCCGGCGCGCTGTGCGGATGCGGTGCAACCGTGAAGGAGAACCACTACTTCGCGGCCTTCAAGGACCGGGCTGGCGAGGAGCGCGAGGCCGTCCAGTTCTACCGGCTGAGCGTCAAGGGCGACAGCCACTTCGCGAATGCGCGCTACCTCACGGGCTATTTCGACGAACGCGCGATTGCGCTGTTCTTCAACGAATTGAAGTCCTTCGGCAACGCCAGCGCCAGCAACACCCACAAGCTGTTCGACGATGGCGCCAAGCTGCCCGGTGCGGATGCGGACACCAAGCTCACGCCGCTGACGCCCACGCCCGAGAACGGGGCCTTCGTGCTCATCATGAGCACCAACGCCGATGCGATCGCCAGCACCATCGGCAGCTTCGCCGAATCGCAAGTGGTGGCCGATGCACTGACGCGCGTGCTGAACAAGGATCGCTTTCTCGCGAAGGCACAGAGCGATGGCAGGTTGACGACGCTGAAGGCTGAAGGAGCCGCCCTGGCAGCCCAGGTCGACGCGCAGGCGGCAGCCGCCTCGGCGGCGGCCAGCGGCAAGGCGGCCGCAGTGTCCTATCGCCGGGCGCTGACGGCCCTGGCGCGTGGTCTGGGCTATACCGGACCGGAGTTCGTGAGCACCAAGGGTGCGGCCGACTGGTTCGCCTTGGAGTCGGCCAGCAAGTCGGGAGGCGGGCAATGAGTCGAGGTCTTTCCAGGGCTGCCCTGTGCGGCCTGTGGCTGGTGCCGTGCGCGTGGCTGGCGGGCTGTGCCGAGTTGCACGTGCGGGTGGACGTGCTGGATCCGGAGTACGTGCGCCAGCAGATGGACGACGAGCGCTTGCGCAAGCTCCACCGCGAACTGCAGGCTGCCCGGGAGGGTGACCAGGCGGCAACCGTCGATCGACAGTTCAGCGAGTACAAGGCCCAGGTGCTGCAGCTTGCCCAGACCTATGAGAAGGCTGCGAGCGTTGCCACCGAAGCCGGCGTCAAAGCCGGCTACAAGGCGGCGGCCGCGGGGCTGACAAGTGCCATGAGCTCCGGCCGAATCCCGGCCGAGGTCCAAGCCAAGGGAACCGAACTCGAACTGCGGGCGCAGGCGATCCGGGAACTGAGCACCGCGTTGAAGTGGAACGGCTTCGGCACCATCCCGCGCGAGTTGCGCGAACAGCTCTCGGCATTCCTGAGCGCTGCCCAGCAGTTGCGGGTGCTGCAGCAGAACGAGGTGCGAGAGGCGATCCGATCGCGACAACGCCTGGCCGCGCTGGCGAAGGACGGCGCGGCGGCGGACGGCGGCGCGGCGGCGGCGCAGGCCGCGACACAGGAGCGCATCGTGCAGTCGGCCATCCGCAGCCCCGTGCAGGGCTCCGAGCTGGCGAGCACCGAGTACGCCTATGTGGTCGCGAGTGCGCCGGACCCGCTGTGGCAGAAGAACTTCAACTATGCGCTGGGCAAGGCCACCTTCGGCAACAGCGACATCGTCATCCGGCTGAACTCGACCGCGGACTTCTCCGTCAAGGGCATGATGTTCGATGCCTCCAAGGTGGCGCAGGTGGCGAGCAAGGTGCTGACGCAGTCCGTTCTGCTCGGCGCGCAAATGGCAGGGGTTCCCGTCGCGACGGCCGGCAGCAACACCCAGACCGGGGGCGATGCGCTGAGCAAGGCTTCGGCGGACCTGGTCAGTGTCGACGCCTCGCTGGCCCAGCGACAGGCCGCAATCGGCGGTCAACGCGGCGCACTGCGTTCGGCGGCGCAGACGATGCTGGGCGCGATGCCCGCGCTGGAGGGTGAACTGGCCGACAGGCCGGCGGCCGATCGCGCGTCGCTGCATGCGACCGTCGACAAGATGCTCACGGCGGTGAAACCCCTGATCACCATTCAAGACCTGCAGTGAAGGAGCGCACCATGACCAGCAAGCGCAAGACGGGCGGTTCCGGTTCACGCCCGGCATCGGCCGGGCCTGCGGGCGCATCGCCGGGCGCTGAGGTCTCGGCGGGAACCGTGGCCGGCTTCGACGCCGGCGACGTCGTCCAGCGGGTCTCGGCGGGCGTGCATGCTGCGGCCGGCGGGGTCGTCGCCGCCGGGACGGTGGGTACCGTCTGCCGGGTCGTCAACCCGGGGCGCAGCTACATGGTCCGCTGGGCCGACGTTCCCATCTGCGTGCTCGTGTTCCAGGACTCGATGCGGCCAGCGCCGGCTGGAACTCCGGGCCCGGCGTGCGAGGCCGACTGCTGATGGCGATCCGCGGAAGCGCTGCCGTCGTCTTCGGGCAAGCGGCCGCTCAGCCGGCGAGCAGCGCGCAGTAGCGCGCGATGTCGACATTGCCGCCGCTGATCAGCACCCCGATGCGCTGACCCTTGAACTGAGCGGCCATGCGCCGGGCTGCGGCGAAACCCAGGCAGCCGGTGGGCTCGACGACCAGCTTCATGCGCTCGGCCATGAAGCGCATCGCGTCCACCAGTTCGGCGTCGCTGGCGGTGAGGATGTCGTCCACGTCGCGCCGGATGATCGGGAAGGTGATGTTGCCCAGGTGCTGGGTCTGCGCCCCGTCGGCGATGGTCTTGGGCGTGTCGATGTGGACGATGTGGCCGCTGCGGAAGGACTGCTGGCCGTCGTTGCCGGCCTCGGGTTCGACGCCGTAGAGCTTGCAGTTCGGCGCCAGCGCGCGCGTGGCCAGCGCCGAGCCCGACAGCAGCCCGCCGCCGCCCAGGCAGACGAAGAACGCGTCGAGCGGGCCGACCGCCTCGAACAGCTCCTTCGCGGCGGTGCCCTGGCCGGCGATGACGTCCGGATGGTCGTAGGGCGGGATCAGCGTCAGCCCATGCCTGGCGGCCAGGTCGCGGCCGATCTGCTCCCGGTCCTCGGTGTAGCGGTCGTACAGCACCACCTCGCCGCCGTAGCCGCGGGTGGCGGCCACTTTCGCGGCGGGCGCGTCGTTGGGCATCACGATGGTGGCCGGGATGCCGAGCATGCGGGCCGACAGCGCGATGGCCTGCGCATGGTTGCCCGACGAGAAGGCCACCACGCCGGCGCGGCGCTGCTCGGGCGTGAACTTCGACAGCGCGTTGAACGCGCCGCGGAACTTGAACGCGCCCATGCGCTGCAGGTTCTCGCACTTGAAGAACAGCTCGGCGCCGAGCTGCTCGTTCGCGGTGCGCGAGGTCAGCACCGGGGTCTGGTGGGCATGGCCTTGCAGGCGGGCCGCGGCGGCCTGCACGTCGTCGTAGGTCGGGAGGTTCTGCATGCGCCGATTCTGCCGTGCCAAGGCGGCTGCGGCCATGCCCGCGGCCGCCTCAGCGCGGGCGGAAGTAGTCCTCGTCCAGTCCGTAGACCACGAAGTAAGCGGCCTTGCGCAGGCAGTCGCGGATGGCGGCTTCCATCGGCGTGTTGCGGTAGACATTCAGCGCGCCCGGCACGGCCAGCGGCCCGATCGGCAGCGCGCCGGCGATCGTGCCCTGGGCCGAGCGCGCCATGCCGGGGATGCGCTGCGCGGCCAGCACGCGCGACGTGCGCAGGTCCACCACCCGCAGGTCGATGGCGAGCTCCGACCACCGGATCGTGGTGCCGATGCCGATCCGCGCGCCCATGACCGGGGTCATGAAGTGCGAGCCGCCGGCCTCGGGCTCGAACTCGGTCAGCGCGCCCAGCACCAGCACGTCGGCGCGGTCGGGGCTGCCGGCGTCGCTGGCGCCGCCGCGCTCGACGACGATGACCTGCCCGGTTTCCTGCAGCGCGCTGACCAGCATCTCGCGCAGGCCGTCGCTGATCGCGGCGCTGGCCTGCGCGGCCTTGAGCTCGAAGGCGCCGACCGCGACCCGCGCCATGCGGCCATCGGAGCGGCCCGCCGCGGCCACGGGCGGCGCGCGCGGCTCGGCGGCCGGCGTGCCGGCTGCCGGGGCCAGCCGGGCCGCGCACACCGATGCAGGCACGCCCCACAGCTGCAGCGTGAGCTCCCGTGCGTTGCCGTCGCGCTGCAGCCGCAGCTGCACGTGGTCGCCGGGCAGGGCCTGGGCGGTCCAGCGGGCCAGGTCCTCGATGCGGTGCAGCGGCGTGTCGTCGGCCGCGATCAGCACGTCGCCGGTGCGCAGGCCGGCCGCTGCCGCCGGGCCTTGCGGATCGAGCGCGGCAATGCGCACGCCGCTGCCGGCGAACTGCGGGTCGGGCGTCACGCCGATCCAGCCGCCGCCGCAGACCGCCGCCGTGGCGTTCGTCAGCGCAAGCAGCACGACCAGCGCGGGCAGCGCGACGAGGCGGTGCATGTCACAGGCTGTAGGGCTCGCGCCGGGCCGGCGCCGAGGCCGGCGCGGCCGGGGCAGGGCGCTGCGGGGCGGCCCGCTCCGGCACGGCGAGGCCCGGGCCGCGCGCCGCTGCGCGATCGGCCAGCTGGCGCTCGAAGGCGCGGCGGAACTTCTCGCATTCGTCGTCGAGCTGGTCGGTGTAGGCGATGTTCTTCGAGACCGAGCAGGTGGCCTGCAGCTGCAGCGCGCCGGCAGCCGCGGGGCTGACGCGGGCGTCGATCGTCAGCGTCATCACGTCGGCGCCGAACGAGTCCTTGCCGTTGCGCTCGCCGATCACCTGGCCCAGCGCCTCGCTCTGCCGCGTGGCGAAGTAGCCGATCGATTGCATCGCGCGCGCGGCCAGGCGCATGCCCTCGACGACACCGATGCCCTGGCCGGAGGCCAGCACGGCGTTCAGGGCATACGGGCTGGCGCAGCCCGCCAGCACCAGCAGCAGGGCGGCCAGCGCGGCCGGCAGCGGCGCGGCGCGGGGCGAAAGGCAAGGGCGCATCGTCGGCTCCAGGGGGTTCAGCGGTGGCGGAAGTAGGCGGGCGGCACCGTCGCGGCCACGTAGGCCACGGCCTGCTCGATGCACGAGCGGATGGCCGCTTCCATCGGCGTGTTGGCATACATGCCCAGGCCGATCGGGATGCCGAGCCCGTGCACGCTCGGTTCGGCCGAGATCGCGGTCTGCGACGAGCGCGCGTCGCCGGCAATGCGCTGCGCGCCGAGCACGCGGCCGCTGGCCACGTCGACCACGCGCACGTCCAGCGCCATGTGCGCGGTCTTGGCGCTGCGGCTCAGGCCCAGCAGGCCCGGCAGGTTGATCTGGCCGGAGGAGCCCTTGGCCTCGCCTTCGAATTCGGTGACCGCGCCGTAGACGATGATCTCGGCCACGTCCATGCGCTGCTCGGCCACCGCAGCCCCTTCGCGCGCCATGCGCGAGCGCGATAGCGCCTGTTCGGCGGCCAGCCCTTGCAGGTCCATGCGCTCGACGACGGCAAACGGGCCGGCGTTGTAGAACGCGGTGACGAGCATCTCGCGCAGGCCGTCGCCGATGGCGCGGTTGGCCGTGGCCGCCTTGACCTGGAAGTCGCCGATCGACACCAGCGCCTTGTGGCCGGCCGGCACGGCGGCCGCCGCGGGGGCGCTGGTTGGCGGCGGTGCCGGCGCCGGCGCCGCCGCCAGCGCGCCCTCGGGCGTGCCCGGTTGCGCCGCGGGGAAGACCGTCAGCTCGCGCGCCCAGCCTTCGCGCCGCACGCCCAGGTGCAGCGGCTTGCCCGCCGGCCAGTCGGCCAGCAGCGCGGCCACCTGGGCGGCATCGGCCACCGGCCGCGCCTCGGCCAGCACGATCAGGTCGCCGGCGCGCAGCCCGGCCTGCGCGGCCGGCCCGCCAGCGGCGACGCCGGTCACCTCCGCGCCGGCCGTCGCCGCGCCATCGGCACCGGGCGCGGGGTCGGCCAGCTGCAGGCCGATCCACGGGCGCGCCACCGCGGGCGCTGCGGCCACCGTGGTGCCGAGCAGGCTCACGTCCTTTTCCCAGCCATCGCGCGCCACCCGTAGCAGCAGGCCGTTGCGCGCCTCGGGCATGCGGGCGATGGCGAGCAGTTCCTCGGCATTGCGCACCAGGAAGCCCTGGGCCTGCACGATGCGGTCGCCCGCGCGCAGGCCGGCCGCGGCCGCGGCGCTGCCAGGCTGAACCGATAGCACCTCGGCGGCGCGGCCGTCGGGCGCGTCGCGCCACTGCAGGCCCCAGCCCTGGGCCGCGGCCAGGCCGGCCAGCAGCGCGAGGGCGATGGCCGCGGCCATGCGCCGGGGCCAGGCCGGGCGGTTGCGGGAATTCGTCGCGATGTCCATCGGGCTCACCTGCATTCACATCGATGGCGTGCGCCGCCGAGCACCGCGACCCCGCGCCGCCCGTCCTGCGCGCAGCGGGCTTCGCAGGCCTGCTGGACCCAGAGGTCCTTCTGCGTGTCCAGCTGGCGCTGCGCCTCGCGCTGGCAGTCGGTGCCGCGTTGGGCCCGGCCGGGCTTGCCGTCGGCGAGGAACTGGCTCTGGCACTTGGCGATGGCCGCGGCAAAGGCCGCCAGGCCGGCGCTGACCTTGGGCTCGTAGCTCGGGTGCAGCGGGCACCAGGCGGTGTAGTCACCGAAGCTGCCGCCACAGCCCGGGCAATCCAGCGCGCAGCCCGAGTAGCCACCGCCGGAGCAGTTCTTCTGCAGGCAGGCGTCGGTGGTCTGCTTGCATTGCGCCTGCGTGCGCTGGCCCACCGGCAGGCAGGGCTGGCCGCTGCCCTTGGGCTCGTAGATGCCCGCCGGCACCGTGGGCGTGGTGGGGGGTGTCGGCGCGGTCGGCGTGGTGGGGGTTGGCGGTGCGCTGCACACCACTGCCTTGGCGCCGCTGGGGCCCGTGTAGGTCGGCCGCGTCGGCAGCGGGCCGGCGTAGAAGCCGCGCCGCACCAGCGCCACCGCGCTGCGGCCGGCGCTCTGCGCACCCAGCGCCTTGGTGCTGGCATCGATCATCGCCTCGGTGGCCTCGGCGCGCAGGCCGAAGAACTCGCCCGAGATCGTCTGCGTGCACGCGGCGCCGCGGTACTGGTACGAGATCACCGCCTCGTAGCCCCACCAGGCCCGGGTCTCGGCCGGTTCGGGGACCCCGGGCTTGACCGGTGTCACCGGGACCACGGGCGGAACGCCGCCGTCGGTCACCGGGCCCTTGTCCTTGTCTTTGTCCGGGTCGGTCCGGGTCTGCTGGCCCTGCTCGCGCAGGCGGCGCAACGCATCGAGCTCGGCCTTGAGTTCCCACTCGCGCGGAATGATCTGCTCGTTCTCGCGCGGGTCCTGGGCCGCGCGGGCGGCGCGCTGCGCGGCCTCGGTGCTGCGGCGCTGGGCTTCGGCGCGGTTCAGCGCCAGGGCCTGCTCGGCCGCCGCATCGCGGCCGGGATCAGCGGCGGCGCGGGCCGGCGCAGTCGTGGCGGCGGCGGGTGTCCCGGACGAGAACAGGCCGGCGATCGCACCGAGCAGCAGGCCCAGCCGATCGCGGTCCTCGGCCGCCCACAGCGGGCCGAGCAGGTCGTTCATATCGGCCAGCTGGTCGGCGGCCTCGCGGCTCAGGCTGCGCAGCCCGGCGGCCAGCACGATGCCGGGCTGGCTCGCGCGCAGCGCCTGCATCTGGCGCAGCTCGACCTGGGCCAGGTTCTTCAGCGCCAGCGCCTCGTCCAGCACCAGCGGCAGGCCCTGTCGCATGGATTCCTTGACCAGCGCGCCCTGGTTGTCGACGAAGGCCTGGAGCCGCACGATGCGCCGGTCCATCGCCACCGCGGCCTCGCGCAGGCGCTGCGGATCTTCGAAGGCATAGCCCACCGTGTGCCGCGCGCGCTTGATGATGGCGGTCAGGCCCATCAGGCTTTGCGCGGTGTCGACGCCGAGGTCGGTGTTGGCCTCGAAGCGGTCCACGATGTCGTAGGCCTTCAGGCCCCACGGGCCCTGGAACTGCTCGCGCGGGAACACCCGACGCAGTTCGGCCACCGCGGCCTTCACCGTGCCCTTGATGCCGCCGCCGATGGCGTCCTGCGCAATCGCCACCGGCACCGCCATCACCCCCGCGGCGCCGCCCATCACCGCGCCGGAGCCCATGCCGATCAGTCCGCCGGGGCTGCCCAGCGCGGTGCCGCCGAGGGTGCTGATGACCGGCATCGACAGGTAGATGTAGCGGTTCTGGTAGACATCGCGCAGCGTGTGGTAGCCGACGCGCAGCATGCCGCGCTCGATAACGTTCAAAGAGCGCGTCGCCGGCGAGCTTGGCGAGGGTTCGTACAGCGCCACCGGCCGCAGCATGGCCGCCGGCGCCTGCACGATGTACTCGCGCTGGCGCTGCAGCCGCGGCTCGGCGCCGGCCAGGCCCGTCAGCCAGTAGGTCTGGCCGTCGAACTCGGTGGCCAGCTGCAGCTCGGCGCCACCGCCCCGCGCCAGCCAGGACAGCTCGAGCGCCTGGCCCAGCTGCAGCAGGGCGGCCAGCCGGTCGGCGGTGGGCAGTGCCGCGTCAGCGGCCCGCGCCAGTGCCGGGGCGGCGGCGCGCAGTGCGGCGGCCTGGTCGAACAGCCGCGTCCAGCCCTGCAGGCCGGTGGCCGCTTCGCGCCAGCGCGCGCCGGCCGCCGCCGCCATGGCCGCGCCGACGACCAGGTCGGTGCGGGCCTCCTCGTGCAGCGCACGCAGCTGGCGCTCGGCCGCCGCGTCCTCGCGCGCCTGGGCCTGGGCGGCATCCACCAGGCCCAGCGCCAGGCGGCCGATGTCGTCCTGCGGCGCGGCCGCCGGGCGCGTGGCGGCCAAGGCCTCGAGCGCAGCGGCGCGGCCCTGGCCGGCCTGAGCGGCGATCTCCCGCAAGGTGCCGAAGGCCGCTGCTTCAGCCTGGCCCAGGCGGTCCCACTCGGCGTGCCAGCGCGCCCAGCGTTCGTCGATGGCCTGCAAGGTCTCCAGGTCGCGGTGCCAGCGCGACGCGGCGTCGCCCAGCCGCGGCTCCGGCGTGCCGTGCGGGGCCGGGTCGAGCAGCAGCGCCAGCGTCAGCTGCCGCAGCCGGTCTTCGAGCTCGACCAGGACTTCGATGGCGACGGCGAACTGCTCGGTGGCCAGCGCGCCCGAGTCCGCGCGGGCCGAGGCGATGTCGCCGGCGGCGGTGGTCAGCGTGGCCACCTGCTGCCAGGCTGCGCGGGCCTCGTCATGCCACGTGGCGCGCAGCTGGCGTTGCGCGGCGCTCGCGGCCAGGTAGCCGGCCTCGTCCCACAGGCGGTCGCGCTCCGCGGCCAGCGCGCGCAGGGCGGGCAGTGTCGCCGCGCGTGCGGCCAGCCCGCGGCGCAGTGCGCCGACAGCGGCGGGCAGGCGCGCCAGCAGCGTGCTGCGCGCTGCGTCGGCGCTGCTGCCGGGGGCCGGCAGCGCGAGCAGGCCGTCGCCGTCGATGCTGCCGGCCAGGTGCGCTGCGGCGCGCAGCTGGGTCTCGGCGCTGGTGGCCAGCGCCGCGGCCGCTGCGCGCCGCAACCGGCCAGCGGGCGTGCCGTCGGCAGCGGCGCCCGCCTGCAGCGCCTGCTCGGCCTGGCGCTGGCCGGCCGCCGCTGCCAGCAGCCGGTCGGCCAGCGCCAGGTCCTGCAGCTGGCGCTCGGCCTGTGCCTGGGCGCGGCTGGCGGCCCAGGCGCTGGCCGCTGTCTCGTAGGCCGCGGCCACCTGGCGCCGGCGTTCGCGCAAGGGCGCCAGCGCGGCCAGCGCCGCGGGGTCGAGCTGCAGCCTGGCGCGGGACGCGCGGGCCAGCATCAGCGCATGCTGGCGGTCGAGCGCGAGCCTGATCTCGCGCTGTGCGCGCTCGGCCAGGTCCGACACATCGCGCAGCGCCGCGAGCCGCGCCTGGAAGTGGCCCCCGTCGTCGCCGGCGGGCGGGGGTGTGCGTTCGAGCACGCGGTAGTCCTGCTGCTTGGCCGCGAGCAGCGGCAGTGCGCCCAGGCGCAGCGCGGCTTCCTGCTGGCGCGCCGCGGGCGGCAGCAGCGTCGCCGGTAGTGCGCTGACCAGGGCCTCCCAGATCGGCAGCTCGGCGGCGTCCAGCTGTTCCAGCTGCGCGGCCTGGTCCAGCATTGGCTCGCGCAGCGCCGCTGCCGGCTGCGCGCGGGCGGCGCCGGCGGTGACGAAGAGCGCGGCCACTGCGCACAGGCCTGCCGTGACGCACAGCGCGATCCGTCCGCAGGCGGCCCGCGCCGATGCGGCGTGTGCTCGCGCGGCCAGGTGCCAAGGCCGGCGCGCCGGCCCCGTCATGCGATCGAACCGCGCGCGCTGCATGGCTGCAAGGTAGCCGCGCACGACGCGGCACGGAATGACGACGCTCAACGGGACTGCATGCGGGCCGTGCCCCGCCCTGCGTCGCGCGGCACCGCGCCGGCGGTCAGCGGCCGAGGGCCTGCTTCACCCAGCTGACGATCTCGGCCGCCGGCATCGCGCCGCTGCGCCGTGCGATCTCGCGCCCGCGGTGGAACAGCGCCATCGTCGGGATGCTGCGGATCTGGTGGCGCGCGGCGGTCTGCGGCGCGGCTTCGGTGTCGAGCTTGGCGAAGCGCACCTGCGGCAACTGGGCGGCCGCGGCTTCGAACTGCGGCGCCATCATGCGGCAGGGCCCGCACCAGGCGGCCCAGTAGTCCACCAGCACCGGCAACTCGGTGCCTTCGACGAAGGGGCCGAAGCTGCGGTCATCCAGCGCCACCGGCTTCGATGCCATCAGCGCGCTGCCGCAGCGGCCGCACACAGGCTGGTCGCCAAGGCGTTCATCGGGCACGCGGTTCCGGGTGCCGCAATCGGGACAGACGAGTTGCATGGTCGCAGGGGCCTCCGGGGCCGGGGTTCAGGCGCCGGGCTTGACGCCCAGCTTGCGCAGGATGATTTCCAGCGGGCACCAGCGCGTGAGCGCGCTTTGCAGCAGGTTGACGCCGACGAAGGCGGTGAAGGCCAGCCACCACTGGCTGACGAACAGCGGGCTGCCCGGGATGCCCAGGGCCAGCGACAACAGCACCATGCTACCGGCGAACAGGCGGACGATTTGCCAGGATGTCATGAAAGTCTCCTTCAACGATGCGGACATGAGGGTGGGGGGATGGAGCACAAGAGGTTTCTTCGTTTATTATTTAGCTGATTAGTTAAAAACGCAAGTGACTACATGGCTAGCCTTTCAAACACCGGCCGGATCGGGCATGATGCGGTTCCCTCATCCACCCCCGCGCCCACGATGGAAGGTCTGCCGCCCGAAGCGATGACACAGGTCGCCGCCTATTTCCAGGCGCTCTCCGAGCCCACGCGCCTGCAGATCCTGAACCTGCTGCGCAGCGGCGAGCGCAACGTGGGCGAGCTGGCGCAGGCCTGCGGCTTCACCTCGGCCAATGTGTCACGGCACCTGTCGGTGCTGATGCAGCAGGGCCTGGTCGCGCGCGAAGGGCGCGGCACCTCGGTGTACTACCGCATTGCCGACGAGTCGGTGTACGCGCTGTGCGACCTGGTGTGCGGCAGCATCGCGCGGCAGTTCGAGCGCAGCGCCGAAGACCGCAAGGTCTTCCTGCGCGGCGCGGCCGCTCAGCGTGGCGCCAGCGGCGCGAAGGTCTCGGCCGCGAAGTCGACGAAGGCCCGCACCCGCGCCGCCAGCTGAAGCCGCGGCGGCACCACCGCGTACAGGTCGGCCTCGGGCGTTTCCCACTGCGGCAGCACCGGCACCAGCCGGCCCTGCGCCAGGTGGCGCTGGATGTCCCACTCGGCCCGCATCAGGATGCCGTGGCCGGCCAGGGCCCAGTTGACCGCGATCTCGCCGTCGTTGGTGGCCAGGTTGCCGCGCGTCTTCACCGTCTCGGTGCGGCGGCGTGCGCCCTTTCCGGTGGACAGCCGCCAGGTGCCGTAGGCCTCGTCGCCCTGGCGGATGCCGATGCACTGGTGCCGCGCCAGATCGGCCGGCGTGGCCGGTTGACCGTGGCGCGCCAGGTAGGCCGGCGCAGCGCACAGCAGCCGGCGGTTCGGTGCCAGCCGGCGCGCGATGATGCGCGCGTCCGGCGGCGCGCCGAAGCGGATGCACACATCGAAGGCATCGTCGGTCAGCGGCGGCGGGTTCACCGACAGCTGCAGCTGCACCTCCACCTCCGGATGCCGGCGCACGAAGCGCGAGATCAGCGGCGCCACATGGCTGCGGCCGAAGCCCAGCGTGGCGTTCACCCGCAGCAGGCCGCGCGGCAGCTGCTTCGATCGCGTCAGCAGCTGGTCCAGCTCCTCGATGTCGCCCAGGATGCGGCGCGCGCGCTCGACCACCGCATCGCCCTCCGGTGTCAGGCTCATGCGGCGCGTGCTGCGGTTGACCAGCAGCACGCCGGTGCGCTGCTCGATGCCCGCCAGGCGCTTGCTGACCGCGGCCTTCGACAGGCCCAGCTCGCGCGCGGTGGCGCTCAGGCTGCCGCTGCCGGCCAGCGCCACCAGAAAGCCCAGTTCGGCGGGTTGGATGCCGGTGCCCATGTGCTGCCTCCAGTGTTCACTTCAGGTTGACGATGGATTCACTTTAGCCGCGATCGGCGCGGGGCTGGCGGCCTACAGTGGCGCCGTCACCACCACGGCCCGCAGTGCCAGGAACCATCGCATGAAGACCTATCGCATCGCCACCATCCCGGGGGACGGTATCGGCAAGGAAGTGGTGCCCGCGGGCCGGCAGGTGCTGCAGGCGGCGGCCGCCGCGGACGGCGGTTTCGCGTTCGCGTTCCAGGACTTCGGCTGGGGCGGCGACTGGTACCGCGCCCATGGCGAGATGATGCCGGCCGACGGCCTGGACGCCTTGCGCGGGCAGGACGCCATCCTGTTCGGCTCGGCCGGCGACCCGGACATTCCGGACCACATCACGCTGTGGGGCCTGCGGCTGAAGATCTGCCAGGGCTTCGACCAGTACGCCAACGTGCGGCCCACGCGCATCCTGCCCGGCGTGGACGCGCCGCTGAAGCGCTGCCGCCCCGAGGACCTGGACTGGGTGATCGTGCGCGAGAACTCCGAGGGCGAATACGCCGGCGTCGGCGGCCGCGCGCACCAGGGCCAGCCGATCGAGGTGGCCACCGATGTCTCGATCATGACCCGCGCCGGTGTCGAGCGCATCATCCGCTACGCGTTCCGGCTGGCGCAGTCGCGGCCGCGCAAGCAGCTGACCGTGGTGACCAAGAGCAATGCCCAGCGCCATGCGATGGTCATGTGGGACGAGATCGCCCGCGAGGTGGCGGCCGGCTTCCCCGACGTGCGCTGGGACAAGGAGCTGGTCGACGCGATGACCGCGCGCATGGTCAATCGCCCGGCCAGCATCGACACCGTGGTGGCCACCAACCTGCATGCCGACATCCTGAGCGACCTGGCCGCGGCACTGGCCGGCAGCCTGGGCATCGCGCCGACCGGCAACATCGATCCGGAGCGCCGCTACCCGTCGATGTTCGAACCGATCCACGGCTCGGCCTTCGACATCATGGGCCAGGGCCTGGCCAATCCGCTGGGCACCTTCTGGAGCTGCGTGATGCTGCTGGAGCACCTGGGCGAGCCGAAGGCCGCGCAGCGGCTGATGCAGGCCATCGAGCGGGTCACCGCCACGCCCGCGCTGCACACCCGCGACCTGGGCGGCCAGGCGCGCACGGCGGACGTGACGCAAGCGGTGTGCCGGCAACTGGCCGCGGCGGACCGCTGACATGCGGCCGCTGCGCATCGCGGCCTGCGCCGCCTTCATCGCCACGCTGGGCCTGCAGGCCGGCGCCGCCCGGGCCCAGACTTGGCCCGCCAAGCCAGTGACCCTGGTGGTGCCCTTCGCCGCCGGCGGGACCACCGACGTGCTGGCCCGCTCGCTGGCCGACCGGCTCGGCCAGGCGCTGGGCCAGCCGGTGATCGTCGAGAGCAAGCCCGGCGCCGGCGCGACGCTGGGCGCCGACTACGTGGCCAAGGCCAGGCCCGACGGCTACACCTTGCTGGTCGGCGCGGTGCACCACACCATTGCCAGCAGCGTCTACCGCAAGCTGCCCTACGACCTGCAGAAGGACTTCGTGCCGCTGACGACGATTGCGCTGGTGCCCAATGTCCTCGTCGTCAATGCTTCCACGCCGGTGCGCAACGTGGCCGAGCTGGTGGCGTTGGCCAAGGCCGCGAAGCAGCCGCTGACCTTCGGCTCCAATGGCAACGGCACCGCGCAGCACCTGATCGGCACGCAGTTCGAGCAGCTGGCCGGCATCCCGCTGCTGCACATCCCGTACAAGGGCAGCGGGCCGCTGACGACGGATCTGCTCGGCGGCCAGGTGACCATGAGCTTCGACACCGTGACGCCGGTGCTGCAACAGATCCGCGCCGGCAAGCTGCGCGCACTGGCGGTGACGACGGCCCGGCGCTCGTCGGCCCTGCCCGAGGTGCCGACCCTGGCCGAAGCCGGCTACAAGGGCTTCGACATCGGCACCTGGTTCGGCGTGCTGGCGCCTGCGGCGACGCCGAAGGAAATCACCGCGCGCCTGTCCACCGAGATGCAGCGCATCATCCAGTCGCCCGAGTTCAGGAAGCGCATGGACGAGATCGGCGCCGAGCCGATCGGCAATACCTCCGAACAGATGGCGCGCCAGATCAAGGACGAGACCGAGAAGTTCGCCAGGCTGGTGAAGGACGCGAAGGTCACGCTGGAGTGAGGCAGGCGCGCAGTGCGGCGCTGATGCGCAGCAACTCGTCGTGGGCCTGCAGCGCCAGCGTGCTCAGCCCGGACCCGGCTTCGGGGTCGAGTGCGTGGCGCTCGATCACCAGCAGCCGTTCGGCCAGGTCGAGCGCGCCGATCGTCGTGCAGGCGCCGCGGATCGAGTGGCAGGTGGCCTGCAGTGCCTGCGGGCTGGCCGGCGAGATCAGCTGCCGCGGCTCGGGCCGGCCCGGCGCGTAGCCTTCGACGAAGCGACGCAATACCTTGGCGAGCAGCGGGCCGCGGTCGCCGAAGGTGGGCAGCGTCGATGCGATGTCCAGCCCCGGGATGGCGCCCAGCGCCCGCAGCAGCCCGTCGCCTTCGTCGGCCGGCGCGCGGGCGGCGGGGTCAGACTGCGGCGGCCGGGGCCGTGCCGGCAGCCAGCGCAACAGCCGGGCGTGCAGTTCTGCCGGCTCCACCGGCTTGCCCAGGTGGTCGTTCATGCCGGCCTCCAGGCAGGCGGCGCGGTCCTCGTCGAAGGCATTGGCGGTCATCGCGATGATCGGCAGCTGCGTGCCGCAGCGCGCGCGGATGTCGCGCGTCGCGCTCAGGCCGTCCATCTCGGGCATCTGCACGTCCATCAGCACCAGGTCGTGCTGGCCGTGGGTGGCCTTGTCGACTGCCTCCAGGCCATTGGCAGCGATGTCGACCTGCAGGCCCAGCGACCCCAGCAACTCGGCGGCGACTTCCTGGTTGATCGGGTTGTCTTCGGCCAGCAGCACCTTGCGGCCGGCCGCGATGCGGCGCAGTTCGGCCATCAGCGCGGGCGCGTCGGCCGGGTGCGCCAGCGCGGGCTCGGCCAGCTCCTGGCCGCGCAGGGCGGCCACCAAGGTGTCGTGCAGGGTCGAAGCGGTGGCCGGCTTGGCAATCACCGGGCAGGACAGCGCGGCCGCCTGCAAGGCAGTGCGTGCGGCGTCGTCGCCGAAGGCGGTGATCAGGATCGACGGCGGCATGCCCGCGCCGAGCAGGCGGCGCAAGCCGACCAGGGTCTCGATGCCATCGAGCCCGGCCATCTGCCAATCCACCATCATCAGGTCGAAGGGATGGCCATCGACCAACGCCTGCTCGGCGTGGCGCAGCGCGGCTGCGCCGTCGCGCTCGGTCTCGACCTGCAGGCCGAGCTGGCGCAACTGGTCGCCCAGGGCCTGCAGCGATTCGTCGAGGTCGTCGACCAGCAGCAGGCGCAGCCCGCGCAGCTTGAGCGAGGTGTCAGCCACCGGCTGCGGCGCGGCGCGGCCCAGCCTGGCGGTGAACCAGAAGGTGCTGCCCTGGCCGACCTGGCTGTCGACGCCGGCATCGCCGCCCATCATGCGCGCCAGGTGCCGCGTCAGGGCCAGGCCCAGGCCCGTGCCGCCGTAGCGCCGGGTGGTGGAGCTGTCGGCCTGCTCGAAGGCCTCGAACAGGTGTTGCTGGCGCTCCGGTGCAATGCCGATGCCGGTGTCGCTGACGGCGAATCGCAGCAGCAGGCCATCGCCCGCCTCGGCCAGCAGCTTGGCGCTCAGGCGGACCCAGCCGTGCTCGGTGAACTTCACCGCGTTGGACAGCAGGTTGATCAGCGCCTGGGCCAGGTGCTTGGGGTCGCCGCGCAGGCGCGCGGGCAGGTGGTCGGTGTCGAGCACCAGTTCCAGGCCCTTGTGGGCTGCGGTTTCGGCGACCACCGTCATCACGCGGCTCATCAGGTCGTCGCGGGTGAACTCCACGGATTCGAGCGTCAGCTTGCCGGCCTCGATCTTCGACAGGTCGAGGATGTCGTTGATGACCTGCAGCAGGTGGCGCGCGGCGATGTCCACCTTGCCCAGCCGTGTGCGTTGCAGCGCATCGGCCGAATCGCGCGCCATCAGGTGCGTGAGCCCGAGGATCGCATTCATCGGCGTGCGGATCTCGTGGCTCATGTTGGCCAGGAAGGCGCTCTTCGCGCGCGTGGCGGCCTCGGCCTCGTCGGCGCGGCGCAAGAGCTCGTCCTGCATCGCCGCGATCTGCCGTTCGCGGGCGCGGCGCTCGCTGTTGTCGACCATCGTCGCGCGGTTGCCCACATGGCGGCCCTGGCCGTCGCGCACCATCACGGCGCTGATCAGCACCGGCAGCAGGCTGCCGTCGCCGCGCACGATCTCGTAGTCCAGGTCGCGCGCGGCGCCGGTGCGCTGGAACTCGGCATAGCGCTCGCGGAACAGCGCCTGGCTGGCCGGTGACAGGAAGCGCGCGATCGGCTGGCCGATGACCTCGTCGCGGGTGCGGCCCAGCATCGCCAGCTCGGTGGCATTGATCGCGACGACGGCGCCGTCCGGCGCCAGCGAGTGGTAGCCGCAGGGCGCGTTGTCGTAGAGGTCGGAGATGGCCTCGGCACGCTCGGCCAGCGTCGTGTTGGCCGCTTCCAGCGCCGCGGTGCGCTGCGCCACCAGCTGCTCCAGCGCCTGCTGCTGCTGCTCCAGCGTGCGGCGGGCCTGCACCTGCGGCGTGATGTCGACCAGCATCGCGATGAAGTGCGGCCGGCCGGCGATCTCGACCCGGCAGGCCGAGAACGAGACCTCCAGCGTCTCGCCCGAGCGGCGCCGCAGTTGGCGTTCCGCGGTCGGCAGGCGGCCCTGGCGGCGCAGCAGCTCGTGGGCCCGCTCGCGGAAGGCGTCGTCGGGCCAGAGCCCGAACTCGGCGCTGGTGCGGCCGACGACATCGGCCCGCTGGTGGCCCGTCAGCGCCTCGAAGGCCGCATTGACCTCGGCGAAGCGGCCATCCTCCAGGCTGCCTACCACCATGGCCACCGGCGCGGTGTCGAACAGCATCGCGAAGCGGTCGCGGGCCTCGCGCACATCGCGCTCGGCGCGCTGCTGCTCGCTGAGGTCCTCGGTCGAGAGGATCACGCCGCCGACCTCGCCCTGCTCGTCGGTCCAGGGCTGCAGCACCCAGCGCAGCCACAGCTCGGTGCCATCGGCGCGCTGCCAGTGGTCGTTGTCGTCGCGCAGCGTCTCGCCGGCCAGCGCGCGCTGGTGCAGCGTCTTGCAGGCATCCGGCAGGTCGGGCAGCACCGCGTAGTGGTTGCGGCCGACCAGGTCGGCATGGCCCTCGCCGAAGCGCTGCAGCCACATGCGGCTGGTGGCCAGGTAGTTCATCTGGCGATCGAACATCGCGATGCAGTGCGGCGCCTGCTGCACCAGCGCGGCCAGCTGGGCACGCGAACGGCGCAGCGCCTCGTCGGCCTGGCGGCGCGCGGTGATGTCGCGGTGCAGGCCCAGCATGCCCTGCAGCTCGCCACGGTCGTTGGTGATGCGGATGCCGGTCGATTCACACCAGAATTCGCTGCCGTCGCGGCGCCGGTAGCGCACCTCGAAGGATTCGCGGCGTCCCGCCATCGCGCTGGCGAAGCGGGTTTCGCCGATGGCGGAGAAGTCGGCCGCGTCGGCATACAGGAATTCGGTGCGGCGGCCGAGCACCTCTTCCGCTGCATAGCCGAACAGCTCGGTGAAGGCCGGGTTGGCCAGGCGGATGTGCCGTTGCGCGTCGGTCAGGATCATCGCGTCCGGCAGGCCGTTGAACATCGCGCGGAAGGTGGCTTCGCTGGCCTGAAGCGCCTGCAGTGCGGTCTCGCGCCCGGTCTGCACCGAATGCAGCGCTTCGCGCGCGGCCGTGATTTCGGCGATCGGCAGCGGCGCGGCCGCCGGCGCGGCCGCCGCCGTCGCGGGTTGGGCCAGCGTGCCCACGGCGCGGGCGAGCCGGCGTCCCCCATGCGCCCCGACCAGGCGCCCCATCAGCACGGCGCCGATCAGCGCCGAGGCCAGCAGCGCGCTCGCCACCAGGATCGGCTCCAGCCGGCTGCGGGCGGTGACATCGACCACCACGGTCCACGGTGCGGTCGCCAAGGCTTCGGTGTGGCGGGCGCCGCCTTCTGGGCCTGGATCGGCGCCGACGTTGCCGACGATCAGCGAGCGCGTGCTGTCCATCAGGCCCAGGTGCCAACCCGCGGGCACCTGGAGCGTGCGCATCAGCTGGGCGAAGTGCTCCACCCCCACCGAGGTGAGCAGCACGCGCGGGGCCCGCCCCGGGCGCAGCACCGGCACCGCCACCGCGACCAGCGGCTTGCCGATGATGGGGCCCAACACGAGGTCGCCCACCGCCGGCTTGCCGCTGGCCAGCGCAGCTGGCGCGGCCGCGCGCCCGGCAGGCTTGGGCAGCGGCGGCAACGGGCTGCCGAAGGGTCGGCCCGTGTGCAGCAGCATCTGCCCCTGCGCGTCGGCCAGGATCAGGTCATTGCCGAACTCCTCCCGGAAGGACAGGGCGCGGTGGTGGAAGTCCGCCAATCGCCCTTCGTCCAGCAGGGGCGACTGTGTCAGCAGCTTCAGCGCGGAGATGCGGCCGCGCAGTGTGTCGTCCACCGCCACCGCGACCTGCGTGGCGAGCCTGCCGGCCGCCCGGTCGTCGGCGGCACGCAGGCGGCGCACGCCATCGACGCCCAGCAGCAGCGCCAGCAGCAGCAGCGGCAGCATCGAGAGCCAGATCAGGCGCCGCAGGTAGCGTGCCAGCGACGGGCCGCGCGGCCGCGCGAGGTGCGGCCCATGTGCTGGGACGTCGGATGCCGGCATTGCGCCGTCGGACTTGCTGGCCATGGCGGCTTGGGGTTGGTTGCAGATCTTGGGCCGCAAGGTGCCACAGCCCCCCGGCGCGCGGCCTGACAAAGATCAATTCACGCCAATTGAAATGCTAGAAATTGCAGTCCATATCATATGATGTTTGGTGAACTTTTGAACGCTGCCCGGGCGCCCGTGTCCGAGCTGCTGCTGCGCCAGGCCGGCAGCGTGAGCCTGGACGCGATGCAGGGCAATCCGTTCCAGCCGGACCTGCAGTTCCGCGGCTTCACCGCGTCGCCATTGCCGGGCACGCCGCAGGGCCTGTCGGTCTGCCTCGACGGTGTGCGCTTGAACCAGCCACCTCGGTGCAGGGGCTGGGCGGCTCGTTCGGCCGCGCGGCAACGCGAACGGGCAGCACCAGCCCGATGGCCTGTACCGCACCGGCGCGGGCCGCAGTGCCGGCTATGCGCTGCTGAACCTGGGGCTGGATGTCGAGCCGGCGCCGCGCGGGGCCGGCCAGGGCGCCAACGGCGCCGGTACGAGACGCCCGCTGCTCAGGGCGCGGTGCTCTTGAGCAGCGACAGGCTCAGCGTCTGCGGCGTGCCCAGCACGGCCACCGGGTTGAGGCCGGCGCCGCGCATCGGCAGCGAGAGGAACTCGCTGACCGCCTGGCTGCTGCCGTCGCTGCCGGTCACGGTCTCGGGGATGCGGTGCGTGTAGCCCTCGCGGTAGCGGTTGATCTCGAGCCGCTCCGGGCGTGTCGCGCCGGTGGGGCTGATCAGGCTGTCGCGGCGGAAGGTTCCGGTCGTCGCGTCCGTGGCCACCACCGTGTGCCGGGTCTGGGTCATCTGCGCGGCCGCGGTGTCCGCGGTGGACACGGTGAGCTGCCAGAACTCCTGCACGCGTCCCAGCTCGGGCAGCTCGCTGCGTCGCGCCAGCGTCGAGAAGGCCAGCCGGCCGCCCAGCACCATCATCAGCTCGCCGCTGCCGCTGCGGTAGGCCGCCAGCCGGCCGGTGCTGCCGTCGCCGCGGTTGGTGACCAGGAAGCCACCGCCCGCGTCCACGCTCAGACGGATGTCGGGGATCTGCGTGCCCGTGCCGCTGATGCAATCGGCGGCCAGCTTGCCGGCGTCCTTGCCGCAGTAGGTCAGCTCGGTCAACCGGCCGCTGGCGTCGTAGGTGGAGGTGGCCGAGTGCAGGTAGCCCGCGGCCGCGGCCTGCGGGTCGAGCCCGGTGCTCAAGGCGTTCCAGCGGCCGGCCAGGTCGGCCAGGCCCAGGGTCTGCGCCGGCATCCCGATCACCGCCCGCGTGGCGCTGCCAATCGGCACGGTGCCGAGCAGCACGCCAGCGTCCGACACCGCGAGCTCCAGGCCGCCCTGCTGGTAGTGGCACTTGCCGGCGGCGGTCAGTGCCAGGTTCGGCTCCACCAGCTTCAGCGCGGTCGCATCGAGGGTCAGGGTCAGCAGCGGATTGGCGACGTCGCTGGTGGCGAACAGGTACTTGCCGCTGCGCAGCGCGCTGCAGTTCGGCGCCGCGGGGGCGAGCAGCAGTTCGGGCGGCAGGCTGGGCGTGCCCGCGGCCTTGGCGGCCGCGGTGGTGCGGGCGATGGCGTCCTCGAGCGTGGCCTGCGTCAGGCTGCCGCTCAATTTGGCAGCCAGCTGCACCAGCAGCTTGCCCTGCGCCGAGCCGTTCGCGCCGTGGGACAGGATGCCGTTGAAGATGTCGCCACCGGGCGTGAAGTCGAGGCCCGCCGTGCGCAGCGTGGACACCACCGAGGTCGCGGCGGCGGCCACCGCCGCCGGCGCCAGGCGGTCGGCCTGGGCGGCCGAGAAGCCCTCGTAGAACGCCGACGGCGCGCCGCCGGCGAGGTAGGCCACTGCCAGGCTCGTCATCGGCGTGATGTGGACGTTGTAGGAGCCGCCGAAGGCGCCCACGACGCTGGCGATCACCGAGTACAGCACCTGGCCGTCGGTTGCCGTGGCCCGCACCAGGCAGGGCAGGGCGTCGGCCGCGAAGAACTTGGTGTAGCGACCGGCGGCGTCCGTGGTCCCGCTGGTCACCGTCCCTTTGGCGCAGCGAAAGTCCACGCGCGCAGCGTCCCACGCGCTGGCGGCGCCGACGCGGCCGTAGGCGCAGGCCTGGTCGGTGGCCTGGCAGTAGTAGTCATTCGCCGCGCCCAGGCTCGTCAGCGTGCCGCCGGTGAAGGGGCCCAGGCCATAGACGACGCCGTCACCCTCGCCAATGCCGAGGTAGTTGCCGGTGCTGGCGTAGTAGCGCACCGTGTAGCGCTGGCCGCCGCTGTCGATGGTCTGGTTCGCGGGCCCGGCCGGGAACAGCGTCGGGTAGGCACGCTCGGCATAGCTGAAGAGCTGGGCCGGCTGGTACAGCAGCTGCACCGCCGCCAGCGCCTGCCGCCGCGGCTGCGCCGGCGTGTCGGCAGACTGACCGCCCCCGCACGACACCAGCGCAGTGGTGGTGATGATGATGGTGACGAATCGGCTGAGGATCCCCATGGCGGCGCCTGCTCCTTTGCGGCGCATGCTACGGGATGTGCGGGGTACCCCCGCTCGGGCCGGGGGCGATTGCGCGGCGCTGCGCGGCACGTGCTGCGCGCCCGACGCGCCGTGACATGGGCTGTCGGGAGTCAGGCCACCGGCTCTGCGACGCCGGGGCGACGCGCTCTCAGTTCGGCACGCAGTGCGCTGGGGGAGGCGCCCCAATAGCTTCGAATGGCGTGGGACAGCGCACTGGGCTCCGCATAGCCCAACCTGTCGCACAGGCTGGACAAGGGCAGCGCCGCATTGGCCAACAGGCGCAAGGCCTCGTTCATGCGCGCAGCCTCGGCCTGCTGCCGGAAGTTGGTGCCCGCCGCCGACAGGCGGCGCTGCAGCGTGCGGGTGCTCATGCCGAGCGCGCGGGCCACCTGCGCGCAGTCCACCGCGCCCAGGCCCTGGGCCATCAAGGCGGCCTGGACGTGATCGACCAGGCTCTCTGCATGGCCCTGGGATCGCAGCATCTCGTCGGCACGCGCCTGGGCGATCTGCAGCAAATGCGGATCGGCGGCCAGGAAAGGCCGGTCCAGCGCCGCGTGATCGAACTCGAAGCAGGCCTGCGCGGCGCCCAACACGACCTGACAGCCGAAGGCCGCTTCGTAGGCGGAACGCAGCCGCAGGTCAGGCGCCGGGAGGGCGACCCGTCGGGGCCTGACACCTGGCGGTGCGCAGTGCCTCAGCAGCGACAGGTAGCCGGCGAACACGCTGTCGATCTGGCTGGCATGCATCGCCACCGGACAGGGCGTGACCTGATAGTCCACGCGCAGGCCATCGGGCAACGGCCTGGCCCGCAGGCGGCCGGAGTTGCTGACCAGCGACTGGTAGCGAATGCTCAAGGCCAGCGCCTGGCGCAGGCTGGCGCTCTGCATCACCAGCAGGGCCACGACATTCATCGCCTGCAGGGGCAGGGCACCGCCCACCTTCAAGCCCAGCAAGGGATCGCCGGACTGCTCGGCCGCCTGTTGCCAGAGTCGGCGTGCCACCACGAGGTTGAGCTGGCGCGTCGGCGCGCGCCGGCAGGCATCCTGAAGCCAGGTGCCATCGCCCAGGCCACTCTGGCCGATGCCCTGCGACGCCAATTGCTCCAGCACGCCCACCAGCCAGGTGCCGATCACGGTCTGGGCGTGGGTCATGGACCGAACGCTAGGGGGCACGGCGCGGGCACGTCAAGATGTGCAGTCCCGGATGGCGTGTCAGATCAATTGTTTGGCGCGTCGTCGCACGTCGGCTTGCCACCCCGGCTTCAACAATGGTTCACGACCGACAGCCATCCAGTGGAGTGACCGCCTTGCCGAATCCTGCCGTGAGCGAAGCCGACCCGAGCTACAAGCGCGCGCTGGCGCGGGGCGACCTGGCGCGACCCTTCGATGCCCTGGTCATCGGCTCGGGTGCCGGCAGCCTGACCAGCGCCGCGTTGCTGGCGCTGGAGGGCCGGCGTGTGCTGGTGCTGGAGCGGCATGCCGTGCCGGGCGGCTGCCTGCAGGTGTTCAAGCGCCATGGCTACGAGTGGGACGTGGGCCTGCACTACATGGGCGAAGTGCAGCGCCCCAACAGCGGCCTGGCGCGGCTGTTCCACCGGGTCACCCGAGGACGTCTGGCCTGGGCGCCGATGCCCGAGGTCTACAACCGCATCGTCATTGCAGACCGCCGCTACGACTACCACGCGGGCGCCGAGGCCTTCAAGGCGCGGATGAAGGACTACTTCCCGGCCGAGGCCGCGGCCATCGACCGCTACGTGGCGCTGGTGCTGGCGGCCAACCGCGCGGCCAAGGGCTATTTCGGCGAACGTGCGCTGCCGCTCGCCATGGCAGACGCACGCCATGCCGAAGTGGCGCCGGCCTTCCGGGCCTTGTCCGACCAGACCGTGCTGCAGGTGCTGCGCGGCCTGACCGACAACGCCGAGCTGACGGCCGTGCTGTGCGGTCACTATGGGGATTATTCGTTGCCGCCCGACCAGGCCTCGTTCGCGGTGCATGCGATGGTCATTGCCCACTACCTGGATGGCGCCAGCTTTCCGGTGGGCGGCGCGGCACGCATTGCCGAGACCATGGCCGACACCGTCCGTGCCGCGGGCGGCCTGGTGCTGGTGTCGGCCGAGGTGCGGCAGCTGCTGCTGCACCGGCAGCGCGTGGTCGGCGTGGTGATGGCCGACGGCCATCGGCTGGAGGCGCCGGTGGTGATCAGCGGCATCGGCATCGCCCAGACGCTGCGCCTGCTGCCGAGCGACGGCGCAACGGGCGGCGACTCGGCCGCAGCGGCCGCACCGGCCGCATCGGCCGCTGCTGCGGCATTGCGCCAGACCGCGGATGCCATGCCGCTGTCGCAGTGCTACCTGGCGCTGAACATCGGCATCGAGGCGTCCAACGCCGAGCTCGACATGCACCCCGCCAACCTGTGGATCCACCCGTCGAACGACCTGGTGGGCAACTGGCAGCGCTACGCGGCCGCCCCGCGGGACACACCGATGCCGCTGCACTTCATCTCGCAGCCGTCGGCCAAGGACCCCAGCTGGCCCGACCGCTACCCGGGCCGCAGCACGATCGACATCTGCAGCATGACCGATTGGCGCCTGTACGAGCCCTTTGCCGGGACCGGCTGGATGAAGCGGGGTGCCGAGTACGCCGAGCTGAAGGCCCGGTTGACCGAGGAGATGCTGGCCGAGGTGTACCGCCACTACCCGCAGGTCCAGGGTCGCGTGGCCCATGCCGAACTGGCCACGCCGTTGAGCTTCAACCACTTTCTCAACCGCGATCGGGGCGACTTCATGTCCTTCGCGCAGACGCCGGCGCGCTTCGCGCAACGCTGGATGCGGGCCCATGCGCCGGTGGACGGCCTGGTCTTCAGCGGCCAGGACGTGGCCGCGGCGGGGGTCAGCGGTGCGATGGTGGGCGGCGTGATCGCGGCCTCGGCAGTGCTGGGCCGGGACCTGTTCCAGGGGCTGCGCGGATGAGCCGCGGCATCGCCTGCCTGGCCGACATCGAGGCGCTGGAAGCCGAGGCGCCCCTGGCACAGCGCCTGCCTGCGCGCACGGTCTGGGGCCTGATCGAGCGTGCTGCGGCGCGCTTCGGGTCCCGGCCTGCGATCAGCTTCCTGCCCAACGGGCTGCCCGACGACGAGGTGACCACCTGGTCGCATGCGGCCTTGCTCGGCGCCGCGCGCCAGGTGGCCAATGCGCTGCACGCGCTGGGGCTGCAGCCCGAGGACGGCGTGGGCATCCTGCTGCCCAACCTGCCGCAGACCTACTTTTCGATATTAGGCACCCAGGCGCTCGGCCATGCCTGCCCGATCAGCCCGCTGCAGGGGCCGGACCAGGTGGCGCGCATCCTCACTGCGTCGCGGTGCAGGGCGCTGATTGCGCCCGGCCCGGCACTGTCGCCCACGCTGTGGGCGCGGGCCCAGGCCGCCGTGGCCGGCGCACCCGGCGTGCGCCACCTGATCGCCCTGGGCGCGCCGGACGGCGCGGCGCCGGCGGGGTCGGTGCAGGTGCACGACTTCGACCGGCTCTGCGCCCTGCAGCCTGCCGATCGCCTGCGCTTCGAGCCGGAGAAGGACGCCGACGCGCTGGCCGCCTGCTTCCACACCGGCGGCACCACCGGTGCGCCCAAGGTGGCCCGGCACAGCCAGCGCAACCAGGTCTACGAGGCCTGGGCCTTCAGCCACCTGGCCGCGCTGAGCCAGGACGATGTGTGCCTGCTGGGCCTGCCGCTGTTCCATGTGCATGCCGTGATCCCGGCCAGCCTGTCGCCGCTGTCGGTCGGTGCCCATGTGGTGATGCTGGGCGCAGAGGGTTACCGGGGCGCCGGCGTGCTGGCCGGCTTCTGGCGCACCGTGACGCGCTTCGCGGCCACTGCCTTCAACGCCGTGCCGTCGGTCTATGCCGCCTTGCTGAATGTCGACACGCAGGGCGCGCGGCTCGACAGCCTGCGCTTCGCCATCTGCGGGTCGGCGCCGCTGCCGGTCGCGCTGTTCGAGGCATTCGAGCGGCACACGGGACTGCGCATCCTCGAGGGCTACGGCCTGACCGAGGGCACCTGCGTGTCCAGCGTCAACCCGCCCCAGGGCGAGCGGCGCATCGGATCGATCGGCCTGCGCTACCCCTACCAGGCCATGAAGACCGCCTGCCTGGACGAGCAGGGGCGCTGGCTGCGCGACTGTGCCGTGGACGAGCTGGGCGCGGTGCTGATCAGCGGACCGAACGTGTTCGCGGGCTACACCGACGACGCCCTCACCGCGGAAGCCTTTGCCGCGCCGGGCTGGCTCAACACCGGCGACCTGGGGCGCCAGGACGCGCAAGGCTACTTCTGGCTCACCGGCCGCGCCAAGGACATGATCAAGCGCAGCGGCCACAGCATCGATCCGAAGGCGGTCGAAGAGGTGCTGCATGCGCATCCGGCAGTGGCCGCCGCGGCCGTGGTGGGCCGGCCCGACCCCCAGGCGGGCGAACTGCCGGTGGCCTTCGTGTCGCTGCACCCCGGCGCCCAGGCCACGCCCGACACGCTGTTGGGCCACTGCCGCCAGAGGCTGGGCGATCCGGTTGCCCAGCCGGTGGCGCTCACCGTGCTGCCGGCATTGCCGCTCACGCCCGTCGGCAAGCTCGACAAGCTGCGGCTGCGGGCGATGGCAGGCGCCCAGGCCGACCCTGCCGCCCCCGCAAGCGTTCCTCCACACCACTCCAGCCAGGAGACTTCGATGATCCGTGTCACCGTGTCCTATGCCGGCGCCGCCGGCCAGCGTTTCGACCATGCCTACTACCAGTCGCATCACCGCGCCTTGATCCAGCGGCTGCTGGGCCAGCACGGCCTGCAGCGGGTGGAGATGGACCAGTGCCTGGCCGACGGGGCCGGCGGCCCGCCGCCCGTGGTGGCCGCTGCGCACCTGCTGTTCGACACCCTGGCGGGCTTCCAGGCGGGCATGGCGGCCCACGGCGCGGCGTTGATGCAGGACATCGCCCACTACACCGACCTGGCGCCCAATGTCCTCGTCAGCGAGACGACGCGATGAACGGCATTGCCACGCTGTCGGCCAAGCCGGCCCGCCGCTTCTGGGGCTGGGGATACCTCGACGATGGGCTCAGCGCCGCGGAACTCGGGCATGTCCAGGGGCTGTTGCGGCGATTGCCCGGTGGGCTGGGCCTGCCCGTGCCCGAGCCCCGCGAGGACGATTTCACGCTGGCGCCGCCGCGCGTGGCCGCACCGGACTCGCTGCGCGCCGTGCTGTCCTGCAGCCGCTACGACCGCCTGACGCATGCCTACGGCAAGGGCTTCGCGGACGTGGCGCGCATGTGGTTGCGCCAGGTGCCGCAGGCTCCCGATTGGGTCGCCTTCCCGCGCGACGAAGCCCAGGTCATCGACGTGCTCGACTGGGCCAGCCGCCACAACGTGGCCGTGGTGCCCTTCGGTGGCGGTACCAGCGTGGTGGGCGGGGTCGAACCGGCGGTCGGCAGCAGCTATGCGGCCACCGTGTCACTGGACATGGAGTGCTTCAGCCGCGTGCTGGAGATCGATCGCGCCAGCCGCTCGGCGCGCATCCAGGCGGGCGTGCTCGGACCCGACCTGGAAGCGCAGTTGCGGCCGCACGGGCTCACCTTGCGCCACTATCCCCAGAGCTTCCAGTTCAGCACGCTGGGCGGCTGGATCGCCACCCGCGCAGGCGGCCACTACGCCACGCAGTACACGCACATCGACGACTTCGTGCAGAGCACGCGGATGATCAGCCCTGCGGGCCTGGTCCAGACGCGGCGCCTGCCCGGCTCGGGTGCCGGGCCCGCGCCCGATCGGCTGGTGATCGGCTCCGAGGGCATGCTGGGCGTCATCACCGAGGCCTGGGTCCGCCTGCAGGACCGGCCGCGGTTTCGCGCCGCCGCATCGGTGCGCTTCGCCGACTACCGCGCGGCCGTGGCCTGCGCGCGCGCGCTGTCCCAGTCGGGATTGCAACCGAGCAATTGCCGCCTGCTGGACGCCGCCGAGGTGGCCTTCGCGGGCGTTGGCGACCGCAAGAGTCCGACGCTGGTGCTGGCGTTCGAGTCGGCCGATCATCCGCTGCAGGCCTGGATGTCGCGCGCGCTGGAACTGGTCGCCGACCATGGGGGCCGCTTCGACGCCGAGGAGGTCCAGCGCTCGATGGCGCCGGTGGCCGTCGACGCCGAGGCCGCGCACCGACAGGGCTCGGCCGGGCAATGGCGTGACGCCTTCCTGCGCATGCCCTACTGGCGCGACGAGACCACCCGGCATGCCGCCATCCTCGACACCTTCGAGAGCGCCATCACCTGGAGCGGCTTCGAAGCGTTCTACGACGGCGTGCGCGAGGACGTGGGAGAGGCCATCCGCCGCGTCACCGGCCACGCGGCAGTGGTGTCGTGCCGCTTCACCCACGTCTATCCCGATGGCCCCGCGCCCTACTTCTCGTTTGCTGCGGCCGGCAGCACCAGCGCCGACCTGGCCAGTGCGCTGGCGATGTGGCGGGACATCAAGCTCGCCTGCAACGCCGCCGTGGTGGGCCATGGCGGCACCTGCACCCACCACCACGCGGTCGGGCGCGACCATCGCAGCGGCTACGAGGTCGAGGTGCCGGCCCTGATGCGCGCGGCGCTCGCGGGCGCGAAGCAGGTCCTCGACCCGCACGGGGTGATGAACCCCGGCGTGCTGGTCGATCCGTGCCGGCGTCCGGTGGGCATCACGGGCGCCACGGCGCGCTGACGCTGGCGCTGCCGGCAATGTCTTCACGCGGGCCGCGGCTCAGGCCGGGTGGTAGACCGCCAGGTCCGGCCGGACGCCCAGCGCCTGCATGAAGGCCGCGGGCTCGAAGGCCTCGCGGGCGTAGTGCGCCTGCATGGCGGCCTTGGCGGCGGCCATGGCGTCTTCGCTCGCCCACTCGACCACCGTGACGACGGCGATCGAGTCGCCCTGCGCCGGGCCCTGCAGCACCAGGTTCTGCCGGCAGCCTTCGAACCCGCCGAGCAGGTTCTGGGTGTTCTTCAGTCGCGCCATGAACGGCGCCAGCGCGGCGCGTGGCACGTCGAAGCGGTCGATCCGGAAGGCGGGGGAAACGGGGGGAACGGCGGGTGAGGTGGTCGGCATGTCGCTTGACTCCAGCGGAAGTGCGCGGGATGCGCACGAAACGGGACGGAGTCTGAAACCTCAAGCAAGGATGAGGTCAAGTGGCTGCCAAGCGCCAAGCTCCGAACTGCTCAGGCGCCCGCCGGCATCGCCCGTGCGGCCTGTTGCAGCAGGCCACGCAGCCAGATCAGGCCCGGGTCGGTCGAGCGGTACTTGTGCCACTGCAGCGCCTGCTCCAGCGGCGGCATCGGCATCGGCATGGGCAGCAGCGTGACCGGCAGCGCCGGTGCGAGCAGCCGCGCGAGCCGCGTGTGCACGGTGGCGATCCGTTCGGTGCCGATCACCAGGTGCGGCAGCGCCGCGAAGCTGTAGGTCGTGACCTCGATGCGGCGCGACAGGCCGTAGCGCTGCGCGAACCAGCTCTCGAAGGCCGGCTGCGTGGTGCTCACCGGCACCATCACCACATGCGCGGCCTCGGCGTAGCGCTCGAAGCTCATCGGCTCGCGCGCATGGCGGCTGCCGGACCACACCACGCAGACGAAGCTGTCGTCGTAGACGATCTCGGTCGGATGCTCGGGCGAGCAGTAGGCCTTCGGGATCACCAGCAGGTCGGCCTCGCCGCGCTCGAGCGGGCGCGCCGGGTTCTGCACCTGCGGCAGCAGGTTGAAGCGCACGGTGCAGCCCATGCCGGCGGCCAGTGCCAGCGCCTGCGGCATCAGCACCGTCATCGAGTAGTCGGAGACGAAGAGCCGGAACTCGCGGTCCGAGCTCGTCGGGTCGAAGCGCGGCTGGGCCGCGACCGAGGTCTCGATGCGCAGCAGCACGTCGCGCACGGCTTCCCGCAGCAGCTCGGCGCGCGGTGTCGGCTCCATCTGCCGGCCGACCTGCACCAGCAGCTCGTCCTCGAAGTAGTCGCGCAGCCGGCCGAGCGAATTGCTCATCGCCGATTGCGACAGGTGCAGCCGCTCCGCCGCCCGCGTGATGCTGCGCTCGGTGAGCAGCGCATCGAGGGCGACGAGCAGGTTCAGGTCCAGCTTGTTGAAGCGCATGGGGCCGCGGGTTAACCCGAAAAGTATTCGCGGCATCGATGCGCCGCATGGATCCAAACCATTTTGCGCGGCACGTCCTCGTCCGTAATCTCTCGTCAACCCGATTCCCCAACACGACACGGAGACGACGAATGGCTCACGGCCATGCGGAGGGCGAACTCGTGCCTGCCACGCCGGAGGCACGGCCATGACGCTGCAGCAGCTGCGCATCTGCGTGGTCGGCGCCGGCATTGCCGGGCTGGCCTGCGCGCTGGCCGCGGCCGGGCAGGGCCATGCGGTGCAGCTGGTCGACGAGGCCGCGCTGCCGCGCCAGCTGCCCGCGTCGATCGACGTGGTGCCGGGCATGCTGCGCGACCTGGCGGCGCTGGGCGTGGCCGACGACTGCGTGCGGGCCGGCTTCGCGTACCACGGCATCGAGGTCATCGACCGCCAGGGTCGGCGCCTGTTCGAGCTGCCGACCGAACGGCTCGCGGGGCCGCGGCTGCCGGCCGCGGTCGGCATTGCCCACGGCGACCTGCATGCACTGCTGGCGCAGGCGGCGGTGCGCTGCGGCGCCGAGCTGCTGCGCGGCCAGCGTGTCGACGCGATCGAAGCCGTCGGTGACCGCGCCCGCGTGGTGCTCGGCGGCGAGCGCCGACTCGAGGCCGACATCGTGCTGCTGGCCACCGGCGCGCGCAGCCCGCTGCGCGCGGCGATCTTCCCGGCCGCACGCCCGGTGGCGCCACTGGGCCAGGCCTGGCACTACGCGCTGGTGCAGCGCCCGCCGCGGCTGGACCGTCCGCTGGTCGCGATGGGCGGCCCCGGCCACCGCGCGATCGTGCTGCCGGTGCAGCACGGCACTGCCGGCATCGCCGTCACCGAGCCAACCCCGCTGCAGGGTGAGTTGCCGGCGCCGACGCAGTTGCGCCGCGCGCTGCAGGCCTTTGCGCCGCCGGTGGCGGCCCTCGCGGCGCACCTGCGCGACGACACGCCGGTGGCCACGCGCCCGGTGCTCTCCGGCGTGCTGGACAGCCCCTGGCACAGCGGCCCGGTGCTGGCGGTCGGCGATGGCGCGCATGCCTTGCCGCCGCACTTCGGCCAGGCCGCGGCGCAGTCGGTCGAAGACGCGCGCGTGCTGGCCGACCTGCTGGCCACCGCCACCGAGCGCGACGCGCTGTTCCGCGCCTTCGAGCAACGCCGCAGCGCGCGCGCCCGGCAGGTGCACGAGATGGCCAGCACCGCGGCGCACTGGGACCTGCGACCCGACGGCACCGCGGACCTCGGCCAGCTGATGCAGCGGCTGATGCGCACGCTGGCGCAGCCGGCCTGAGCACCACCTTCCAAGAGATACCCACAGGAGACGAGAGATGCGAAGAGACAAGCTGCCGCGGCTGAGCGCGGTTGCCGGCGCGGCGCTGCTGGCCAGCGGCGCGCAGGCCTTCGAGGTCGACACCGGCAATGCCGACTGGTCGGTCCGCTGGGACAACAGCGTGCGCCTGAGCGCCAAGCTGCGCACCGAGTCCGCCGACCCGGCGCTGAAGGATTCGTTCCGCCAGGTGCCCACCGGCGCGCCGGCACCGGCACCGGCCAGCTTCGCGTTTCCGCAGGCGCTGAACTTCAACGCCGGCGACCAGAACTTCCAGAACAAGGGCCTGGTGTCGGCGCGCGTCGACCTGCTGTCGGAGTTCGACGCCGTGTGGCGCCGCGACTTCGGTGTGCGCCTCAGCGCGGCCGCCTGGTACGACGACCGGCTGCACCGCAAGACGAAGGCCGACAACGATCCGACCCTCGGCCAGGCGCCGTTCGATGCCTTTCCCGAGACCACGAAGAAGATCGCCGGCGACAAGGCCGAGCTGCTCGATGCCTTCGTCTTCGGCGGCTGGCGCCTCGACAACGGCATGAAGCTCACCGCGCGCCTGGGCCGCCATGCGCTGCAGTACGGCGAGAGCCTGTTCTTCGGCGACAACGGCATCGCCCGCGCGCAGGGCCCGGTCGACATCGACAAGCTGCTCGCCGCGCCGAACGCGCAGTTCAAGGAAATCATCCGGCCGGTGCCGCAGCTGTCGGCGCAGCTGCAGCTGACGCCCGAGCTCTCGCTCGGCGGCTATGTGCAGTTCCGCTGGGAAGAAGACCGGCTGGCCCCGGCCGGCAGCTACTTCTCCACCGCCAACGTGCCCTGGGGATCGCAGCAGCCGGAGTTCGTCAGCATCCCGGCCGGCACGCCGATCTCGGGCAACTACGTGCTGGCGCCGGGCGCGGACCAGAAGCCGAAGAACGGCGGCCAGTTCGGCCTGCAGCTGAAGTGGCGCGTCGGCGAGACCGACATGGGCGCGTATGTCGCGCGTTATCACGACAAGTCAGGCCAACTCTACGGCAACCTGAACCCGGCCGCGCCGCCCAGCCCCTTCGGCACGCTGCCGGGCAGCTGGTTCTACACGTTTCCCGAGAACATCAAGACGGTGGGCGTGAGCGCCTCGCATTCCCTCGGCGACTTCAACGTCGCCGGCGAAGCCTCGGTGCGCGACGGCATGCCGCTGCGCAGCACCAACATGATCTACCCCGGCGGCTTCGGCGCGCCGCAGCCGCAGGCCGCGCTCGGCCGCACCGCGCACCTGAACCTGTCGACGCTGGCCACCTTCGGGCCGAGCTTCATTGCGCGCGAGTCGAGTCTGGTCGCCGAGATCGCCTGGAACCGCGTGCTGTCCAAGGACGACCCGAACGGCGAGCTCGACAAGGCCGCCACGCGCGACGCCACCGCGCTGCAGCTGATCTTCACGCCCAGCTACCGGCAGGCGCTGCCGGGGCTGGACCTGAGCGTGCCGATCGGCCTGCGCTACATGCTGGCCGGCTATTCGTCGGTCACGGGCGCCGGCTGGGGCGCGGCGAAGACCGGCAGCGCGAACCTGGGCCTCGAGGGCAGCTACCTCGGCGTGTGGCAGTTCTCGCTGAACTTCACGCACTACATCGGCAAGGCGGTGCCTTTTGTCGACTACTCGCCCATCCTCGCCGGCGGGTCACCGAGCTTCGGCCGCGGCAATCCGCTGGCCGACCGCGACCACGTCGCGCTCTCGCTGCGCCGCACGTTCTGAACCAGGAGACCACGACCATGATTTTCCGCATCACGCTGCTGGCCGCACTGGCGGCCGCTGGCTGGCCGGCGCATTCGGCCGTTAGCACCGACGAGGCCGCCAAGCTGCGCTCCGAGCTCACGCCCTTCGGCGCCGAGAAGGCCGGCAACAAGGACGGCACGATCCCCGCGTGGACCGGTGGCTTCACCAAGCCCATCGCCGGCGACACGCCCGGCGGCCGCCGCGGGGACCCGTTCAAGGCCGACAAGCCGCTGTACTCGATCAACGCGAAGAACCTGGACCAGCACGCCGCCCAGCTCACCGAAGGGCAGAAGGCGATGCTGAAGAAGTACCCCGACAGCTACCGCATCGACGTCTACCCGACGCAGCGCACCGCCGCCGCGCCGGCCTGGGTCTACGAGAACACCTTCAAAAACGCGACGCGGGCCAAGCTGCACGGCGACGTGGTCGAAGGCGCCTACGGCGGCATTCCGTTCCCGATCCCGAAGACCGGCGCCGAGGTGATGTGGAACCACATGCTGCGCTGGCGCGGAACCTCTTGGGAGTTCAACGTCAACCAGTACCAGCTCACCGCCGACGGCAAGGCCGTGCTGACCACCGACGGCCGCGCCGAGCAGCAGATGCCGTACTACTTCCAAGACGGCAGCGCCGAGAGCTTCGCGAAGAGCAACGACTTCTGGCTGATCCGGCTGATCAACGCGGGTCCGCCGATCCGCGCCGGCGAGGCGATCGTCGGCCGCGAGAACCTCGACGGCAGCAAGAGCCAGGGCTGGGTCTACCTGACCGGCCAGCGCCGCGTGCGCAAGCTGCCCAACCCCTGCTGCGACACGCCGACCCCGGCGGCCGCCGGCGTGATGAGCTTCGACGAGATCGAGGTGTGGAGCGGCCGGCTCGACCGCTTCGACTGGAAGCTGCTGGGCAAGCAGGAGATGCTCATTCCCTACAACGCCAACCGCTTCCTGCAGCCGAAGACCGACGCCGAGGTCCTGTCGAAGAACCACTTCAACCCCGACCACATGCGCTGGGAACTGCACCGCGTGTGGGTGGTGGAAGCCACGCTGCGCGCCGGCCAGCGCCACCAGGCGCCGAAGAGCCGCTACTACTGCGACGAGGACACCTGGATCTGCGTGCTGGGCGACCGCTGGGACGCCAACGGCCAGCTGTGGAAGACGCTGTGGGCGCAGACCTTCGTCGCGCCGGACCTGCCGGGCACGCCGATCGCGAGCTTCGGCTTCAACGACCTGGTGTCGGGGCAGGCCTTCGTCGGCAACCTCTACAACGCGAAGGCCTCGCAGTACCCGGTCAAGCCGCGCTTCCCCGACAGCGTGTTCTCGCCGGACGCGCTGGCCGGCGAAGGCGTGCGCTGAGCGCGTGGCGATGCGAAGGAGCGCCTGGGTGACCCCCTCACGCCACCGCGCGGCCCGCACGATCGGGCCCGCCGCACTGCTGCTGCTCGGCACGCTGCAGGCCTTGGCCGCACCGGCCGGCGATGCGCTGGACCGGCCCGCGGTCGCGGTGCGACAGGTCGAGCGCGCGGTGCTGATCGGCGCGGCGCAGGCCGGCCCGCGCCTCGTCGCCGTCGGCGAGCGCGGGCTGGTCGCGCTGTCCGACGACGGCCTGCACTGGACCCAGGCGCCCACGCCGGTGAGCGTGACCCTGACCGCGGTGCGCTTTGCCGATGCCACGCATGGCGTTGCCGTCGGCCACGGCGGCACGGTGCTCGCCACCAGCGACGGCGGCCGCAGCTGGACGCGCAAGCTCGACGGCCGGCGCCTGGCGCAGATCGCGCTCGAGACCGCGCGTGCGGCCAACGATGCGCGGGCACTGAAGGAGGCCGAGCGCCTGGTGGCCGAGGGCGCCGACAAGCCGCTGCTCGACTTGCTGATGCTCGATGCGCAGCGCTGGATCGTCGTCGGCGCCTATGGCTTCGCCTTCGCCACCGACGACGGCGGTGCGCACTGGGCCTCGTGGATGCCGCGGCTGGACAACCCGAAGGGCCTGCACCTGTACACGCTGCGCCGCCAGGGCGACACGCTGCTGATGGCCGGCGAGCAGGGCCTGGTGCTGCTGTCGCAGGACGGTGGCCGCAGCTTCCGCCGCGTCGAGACCCCGTACAAGGGCAGCATCTTCAGCGCCGAGTTCACCGCCGCGAACGAGATCGTGCTGGCCGGCCTGCGCGGCCAGGCCTGGCGCTCGGCCGACGGCGGCGCGAGCTGGGCGGCGCTGGCCTCGCCGATGCCGGTCTCGATCACCGCGACGGCGCTGGCCGCCGACGGCGCGCTGCTGGCCGCCAACCAGGCCGGCTTCGTGATGGCGCTGCGCGGCGACCGCTTCGTGCCGCTGAACCGCGCGCCGCTGCCACCGCTGAACGGCCTGCTGCCGCGCGCCGGCGCGCCTTTGCTCGCGCTGGGCGTGCAAGGGGTGGCGGCGCTGGACCTTTCTGCCGGAACGCCGAAGTGATTGCCTCGTCCCCACCCCCCGTCGCCGCCGCGGTGACCGCTGCCGGCTTCGACCCGCGCTCCGGCTCGCTGATCGAGCGGGCGCTGTTCAACCACCGCGGCATCGTGCTGTGGCTGTGCGCGCTGGTCACCGTGCTGCTGGGCTGGCAGGCAACGCGGCTGCAGCTCAACGCCAGCTTCGAGAAGACGATTCCCGCGTCGCATCCGTATATCCGCAACTTCCTGGCCCAGCAGGCGGAGTTGAGCGGCCTGGGCAATGCGGTGCGCATCGCGGTCGAGAACCCGAACGGCTCGATCTACGACGCGGCCTACCTCGACACGCTGCGCAAGCTCAGCGACGAGGTGTTCCTCGTGCCGGGCGTGGCGCGCAACCAGATGAAGTCGCTGTGGACGCCCAGCACGCGCTGGGTCGGCGTCACCGAAGAAGGGCTCGAGGGCGGCCCGGTCATCCCCGATGGCTACGACGGCTCGCCCGGCAGCCTGGAGCGGCTGCGCGCCAACATCGCCCGCTCGGGCGAGATCGGCCAGCTCGTCGCGCTCGATGCGAAATCCAGCGTGATCTACCTGCCGCTGCTGGCGCGCAATGCCGACGGCCAGGCCATCGACTACGGGCAGCTCGCCGGCCGGCTGGAGACGCTGCGAGCGAAGTACGAGTCGCAGGGCGTGCGTATCCACATCACCGGCTTCGCGAAGATCGTCGGCGACCTGATCGACGGCGTGCGCGCGGTGCTGGTCTTCTTCGCGCTGGCGGTGCTGATCGCCGCGGCGATGGTCTACGGCTACACCCGCTGCGTGCGCTCCACCGGGCTCGTCGTCGCGGCCTCGCTGATCGCGGTGGTCTGGCAGCTCGGCCTGCTGCCGCTGCTGGGGCAGTCGCTGGACCCGTACTCGATCCTGGTGCCGTTCCTGGTGTTCGCCATCGGCATGAGCCACGGCGCGCAGAAGATGAACGGCATCATGCAGGACATCGGCCGCGGCCTGCGTTCGCTGGGCCGCCCCGAGAACGCAGGCCGGAGCGCGCAGCGCGAAGGCTTCCAGGATCTCAAGCTCGTCGCCGCGCGCTACACCTTCCGCCGCCTGTTCCTGGCCGGGCTGACCGCGCTGCTGGCCGATGCGGTGGGCTTCGCGGTGCTGCTGGTGATCGACATCCAGGCGATCCGCGAGCTGGCGATCGCCGCGTCCATCGGCGTCGCGGCGCTGATCTTCACCAACCTGATCCTGCTGCCGATCCTGCTGAGCTACTCAGGCGTCAGCGCCCCGGCGGCCGCGCGCAGCCTGCGCGCCGAGGCCGCCGATGCGGCCGGTGCCGACAAGCATCCGCTGTGGGCCTTTCTCGACCGCTATACGCAGCGGCGCCACGCGGCCGTGGCCATCGGCGTGGCCGCGCTGCTGGGCGCGCTGGGCTTTGCGGCCAGCACGCAGCTGAAGATCGGCGACCTCGACCCCGGCGCGCCCGAGCTGCGCGCCGACAGCCGCTACAACCGCGACGTCGCGTTCATGAACGCGGCCTACGGCGCTTCCAGCGACGTGCTGGCGGTGATGGTCAAGACGCCGGACGGCCAGTGCGCGCAGTACGCGACGCTGAACCAGGTCGACGCACTCGAATGGCAGCTGCGCCAGCTCGACGGCGTGGAGAGCACCAACTCGCTCGCGCTGCTGAACCGCCGCGTGCTGGCCGGGCTGAACGAGGGCAACCCGAAGTGGTACGAGTTCCTGCCCAACCAGGACATGCTCAACACCGTGACGGCGGGCGCGCCGCGCGGGCTGTACAACGACGCCTGCGGCCTGCTCACGCTGTACGTCTACCTGCGGGACCACCGGGCCGAGACGCTGGCGCGCGTGGTCGGGCATGTCGAGGCCTTCGCCGCCTCCAACGACAGCGCGCAGGCGAAGTTCCTGCTCGCCGCCGGCTCGGCCGGCATCGAGGCGGCGACCAACATCGTCGTCAAGGACGCCTGGCGCACGATGCTCGCGCTCGTCTATGCGGCGGTGGCGCTGCTGTGCTTCGTCACCTTCCGCTCGTGGCGGGCGGTGCTGGTCGCGGTGCTGCCGCTGCTGCTGACCTCGGTGCTGGCCGAGGCGCTGATGGTGGCCTTGGGCATGGGCGTGAAGGTGGCCACGCTGCCGGTCATCGCGCTGGGCGTGGGCATCGGCGTGGACTACGCGCTCTACATCCTCAGCGTCACGCTGGCCAACCTGCGCGAAGGTCGCAGCCTGTCGGAAAGCTACTACCGCGCGCTGCTGTTCACCGGCAAGGTGGTGATGCTGACCGGGCTGACGCTCGCCATCGGCGTTATCACCTGGGTCGCCAGCCCCATCAAGTTCCAGGCCGACATGGGGCTGCTGCTCGCCTTCATGTTTCTCTGGAACATGCTCGGCGCGCTGGTGCTGCTGCCGGCGCTGGGCCATTTCCTGCTGAAGCGCACCGGCACCAGCGCCGAGAACTCGGCGGCCTTCCATGGCGCGCTGCGGGCGCATTCCTGAGCGAGGACCTCGATGAATCCTGCCTCCCCCGTGCCGCGCCGCCGCGTGGCGATCATCGGCGCCGGCCCTGGCGGGCTCGCCGCGGCGCTCGCCTTCCACCGCGCCGGCCATGAGGTGCGCCTGTTCGAGCGGCAGGAAGGGGTCCGGCCGCTCGGCGGTGCGGTGCTGCTGTCGCTGCCGGTGCTGTCGGTGCTGCGCGACATGGGTGTCGACATCCGCGAACTCGGCGCCTACGGCGTCACCGAGTTCCGCAACCACCGCGGCCGGCTGCGCGCGCGACTGCCGTTCAATCCCCGCGCCGAGGCACGCGCCGGCCTGCCGGGCTGGCACTACGGCATGCTGCGTTCGGCCGCGGTGGAACGCATGCTCGCGGTGATGCCGCCCGGTCTGATTCGCGCGGGCAAGTCTTTTGCGCGTTATGCCGAGACGGCGGATGCGGTGACCGCCCACTTCGACGACGGCAGCCACTGGGAAGTCGACCTGCTGGTCGGCGCCGACGGCATCCGCTCGACCGTGGCGCAGCAGACCTTTGGCGAGCTCGGCCTGTTCCACTGCGGCATCCAGGTCTGGCTGGCCTGGTGCCACTGCGACGACCTGCCGCGCGAGGTCGGGTGGATCTCGCACTCGCGCACCGTGCAGGCGAGCTTCTTCCCGATCCTGCACGAAGGCCGGCCGGCCGTGGAGTGGTGGCTGGTCGAGCCGTGGAACGAAGGCCAGCGCTTCGACGGTGACGTGCGCGCGCACCTGACCCAGCACCTGCGCGGCTGGGCCGACCCGCTGCCGCGCCTGGCCGCGGCCACCGACTTCGAGCGTCATTGCTTCCGCTGGGAGATCTACAACCGTCCGGCACTCGCCAGCTGGTCCCGGGGCCGCGTGTCCTTCGTCGGCGACGCGGTGCATCCGGTCTCGCCGTATGCGGCCTACGGCATGGGCATGGCGATCGAGGACGGCTGGTGGCTCGCGAAAAGCCTCGAAGGCGCGGACCTCGCGCGGCGCGACGAGCTGGCCCAGGGCCTCGCGGCGTACGACCGCCAGCGGGTCGCCTACACGAACAAGAACGCGAAGATCGCCCGTCATATGGGCCACCTGTTCCACCGCACGCCGTGGCCGCTGTCGGCGCTGCGCGATGCCGTGTTCGACCACACCCCCTTGCTCGAGGCGATGCTGGTCGAGAACTACCTGAAGGACGCCGAGATGCAGATGGAAACGCTGCCGATCGCGGCGCACTGATCCCCGGAGCGAAGAAGAGCCTCATGTTCAAGTATTTCCCCACCAACTACGTCTGGAACCTCTCGGTCAACCTGGCCATCGAGATGGGCGCGCGCATCGGCGAGATCGAGGCGATGTGCGCGCCGCTGCAGGAAGCCGCGAAGGCGCCCGATGCCGCCGGCACCCAGGCCTTCCGCGAGACCTGGGTCACGATGGCCGACAAGCTGTGCGAACTGGCCGCCGAAGACGAGGCGCGCGGCCGCCTGGTCTCGGCCGGCGAGAAGTACCGCCGCGCCTCGGCCTACCTGACCACTGCCGAGCGGCTGCAGGCGCATGGCTCGGCGGGCCGGATAGCCATCTATCGGCGCGAGCTCGCGCTGTTCCAGAAGGGCCTGCGCCTGCTCGGCGACCCGGTGCGCCGCGTCGAGATCCCCTACGAAGGCCGGCAACTCTCCGCCCTGTACCGCCCCGCCGATGGCCTGAAGCCCGGCCAGCGCGCACCGCTGCTGGTGCAGCTCAACGGCCTGGATTCGACCAAGGAGATGAAGTACCTGGTCGGCCTGCCGGCCTGGCTGGCGCAGCGCGGCGTCTCGTCGCTGGTCGTCGACCAGCCCGGCACCGGCGAGGCGCTGCGCCTGCACGGCCTGACGGCGCGCTTCGATGCCGAGCACTGGGCCAGCCGTGTCGTCGACTGGCTCGAGACCCGCGAGGACGTCGATGCCCAGCGCATCGGTTGCGAGGGCGTCTCGCTCGGCGGCTACTACTGTCCGCGCGCCGTCGCGATGGAGCCGCGCTTCGCCTGCGGTGTCGCCTGGGGCGCCAACCACGACTGGCGCGAGGTGCAGAAGCGCCGGCTCGAGAAAGAGGGCGACTTCCCGGTGCCGCACTACTGGGCGCATGTGTGCTGGGTATGGGGCGCGAAGGACATCGACGAGTTCATGCGCATCGCCGAAGACGTGCACCTGGACGGCGTGGTCGAGAAGATCCGCGTGCCCTTCCTCGTCACGCACGGCGAGCGCGATTCGCAGATCCCGTTGAAGTGGGCGCACCGCACCTACGAGCAGCTGGTCAACAGCCCGAAGCGAGAGCTGAAGATCTTCACCGACCGCGAAGGCGGCGTGCAGCACGCGAGCTTCGACAACAGCATCAATGCCGGCCAGTACATCGCCGACTGGGTCGCTGAGACCCTGGGCGCCAGCACGGCCGCCTGAACTTCCCCAAGGAGCACCATGAACATCATCGGACCCGACGCGCTGGTCTTCGGCGTCGACGACCTCGCCGCCTGCCGGCAGTACCTGATCGACTATGGCCTGGCCGAGGCCGGCGACGGCCGCTTCGAGGCGCTGGACGGCACCGCCGTCGTGCTGCGCGCGAAGGACGATCCCGCACTGCCGGCGGGCCTGGGCACCGCGAGCCTGCTGCGCGAGACGGTCTACGGCGTTGCCGACGCGGCCACGCTGGATTTGATCGAGCACGAGCTGCGGCGCGACCGCGTCGTCACGCGCCGCGACGGCGTGCTGCGCACCGTCGACGACATGGGCTTCGCGCTGGCCTTCCAGGTGACGGTGCGCCGGCCGCTGGCGCTGCCGGCCGAGACGGTCAATGCACCGGGCGCGGTACCGCAGCGCGGCGCCAACCGGCTCGGCCTGAGCCCGGACATGGCGGCGCGGCCGCGCTCGCTGTCGCATGTCGTCTACTTCGTGCCCGACGCGGCGAAGGCCGAGGCCTTCTACGCGCGGCTCGGCTTCGTGACGACCGACCGCTTCACCGGCACCGGCCCGTTCATGCGGCCGGCCGGCACGCTGGAGCACCACACGCTGTTCATGATCCAGACGCCGCCGTTCATGAAAGGCTGCGAGCACTTCACCTTCCACATGGGCGGGCCCACTGAGGTGCTGCTGGCCGGCACGCGCTTCGTCGAGAAGGGCTATGAAAGCTTCTGGGGCCCGGGCCGCCACAAGTTCGGCAGCAACTGGTTCTGGTACTTCAACTCGCCGCTGGGCTGCCACGTCGAGTACGACGCCGACATGGACCTGCACGACGCGCAGTGGGTGCCGCGCGAGGCGCCGGCCAACGAGGACAGCTCGCAGCTCTTCCTGTTCAAGCCGACCGAGAAGTGGTTCCCGTCCGGCCCGCCGCCGAAGCACTGAGCGGCTGAGTCGATCGCCATGGACCGCAGCATTCCCCTGTGCCACCTGAGCGAGCTGCCCGACGGCAGCGTGCGCGGCTTCGACCTGCGCGGCAGCGGCCGCGACACGGTCTTCGTCGTGCGCCGTGGCGCGCTGCTGAAGGCCTACGCGAACGCCTGCCCGCACCATGGCACGCCGCTGCCCTGGCGCAAGAACGCCTACCTGAACGCCGCCGGCGACCGCATCGTCTGTGCCGCGCACGGCGCGCTGTTCGAGATCGACACTGGCGTCTGCACGCTCGGGCCCTGCCTGGGCGATGCGCTGACGCCGGTGCCACTGACCCTGCAAGACGACGGCGAGCTGTGCCTCGCCGCGATGCCCTTCGAGGAGACCTCCCCATGACACTCGCCACCCGACGCATCCTGATCATCGGCGGCGGCTTTTCCGGCATGGCCGCCGCCATCGAACTGCGCAAGCAGGGCGCCGAGGTCGACCTGGTCGAGATCGACCCCGGCTGGCGCAACTACGGCGCCGGCATCAGCCTGGGGGGTGCGACCTTGCGCGCCTTTCGGCAGTTAGGCATCCTCGAAGCCTTCCTGCGCGAAGGCAACGCGGCCGATGGCGTGCAGATCTGCGCGCCGCACGGCCCGCAGGTGGCCGAGCTGCCGACGCCGCGCCTTGCCGGCCCCGATGTGCCTGGCGGCGGCGGCATCCTGCGGCCGGTGCTGGCGAAGATCCTCGCCGACGCGACGCGCGCTTCGGGCACGAACGTGCGCCTGGGCTGCACGTTCACGTCGATCGCGCAGGACGCCGAGGGCGTGGAGGTCCGCTTCAGCGATGGCACCCAGGGCCGCTACGAACTCGTGATCGGCGCCGACGGCCTGTACTCGAAGACGCGCGAGGCGCTGTTCCCCGACGCGCCGAAGCCGCGCTACAGCGGCCAGGCGGTGTGGCGCGCGGTGCTGCCGCGCCCGCCCGAGGTGACGACCGCGATGATGTGGATGGGCCGCGTGAAGCCCGGCGTCAACCCGGTCTCGCGGGACCAGATGTACCTGTTCCTCACCGAGCACCGGCCGGGCAACGAACGCGTGGACCCGAAGGACTTCGTGCCGCTGCTGCGCGCGCTGCTGGCCGAGTTCCCGGCGCCGCTGCTGCAGCGCATCCGCGACCAGATCGACGAGCAGGCGCAGATCGTCTTCCGCCCGCTGGAAGGCCTGCTGCTGCCGCGGCCCTGGTTCAGCGGCCGCGTGGTGCTGATCGGCGACACGGTGCATGCCACCACGCCGCACCTGGCCAGCGGCGCCTGCATCGGCATCGAGGACGCGCTGGTGCTGGCCGAGGAACTCGCGCAGCGTGCCACGCTGCCGCAAGCCCTGCAGGCCTTCCAGGACCGGCGCTGGGAGCGCTGCCGCATGGTGGTCGAGAACTCGTTCCGCCTCGGCGAGATCGAGATGAGCAACGGCAGCCGCGACGAGCACGCGCAGATCATGCGCGACTCGCTGATGGCGCTGGCCCAGCCGATCTGAGCTGCAGGCAGAGGCCACACCGATGATCACGACCGCTTCGAGGCGCGGGCGCCTGGCGCTGATGGTGGCGCACTGCGCCGGCATGCTGGACCTGGTGGCGCTGCCCGTCTGGGTGGGCACGCTGATGGCGCACCACCGGTTCGATCCGCAGCAGGCCGGCGGCCTGGCGACGATCTTCCTCGTCGGCGCGGTGCTCGCCAGCGTCGCGCTCGCGCCGCGCTTCGGCCGGCTGCCGCGTCGCCGCGTCGCCACGGCAGGCTTCGGCCTGGCGGCGCTGGCGTTCTTCGCCGCGTCATCGCAGAGCGGCTTCGGTGCCATGGCTGCGCTGCATGCGCTGGCCGGGCTTTCGGCCGGCGCGGCGCTCAGCGTCACGCACGGCACGATTGCGCGGGCGGCCAATCCGCACCGGCTGTTCGCGCTGGTCGGCGCGGCGCTCGGCGTGTTCGCCATCGCGTTCTTCGCGACGGTGCCGCCGCTGCTGGCCGCGCGGGGCGGGCCGATGCTGTTCCGCGTCTTCGCGGTCGTGATGGGCGTGGCGGCCGCGGTCGCGCTGCTGGCCTTTCCGCAGCAGGATGCGCCGGCGGCCGCGCAGGCCGCTGCGCCCGCGGAACGGGCCGTGCCATTCCCGCGCGCGGTGTGGTTCGGCATCGTGGGCATCGGCGGCATGGGCCTGGTGCAGGCCATGACCTTCGCCTTCCTCGAGCGCGTCGGCGCGGCGCGCGGCTTCGAGGCCAGCGCGGTCGCGGCGGTGCTGGTCGCGATGAGTGGGGTCAACCTGGCGCCGGCCCCGCTGGCCGCGCTGCTGCAGCGGCGGCTGGACGCCCGCGCGGTGCTGCTGGCCGGGCCGGTGCTGCAGGCGCTGGGCGTGGCGGCCATCATGCTGTCGACCGCCTTCATGCCGTATGCGGCAGCGGCCGCGGTGTTCGCGGCGGTGATGATCTTCACCCACACCTTCGCCTTCGGCCTGCTGGCGCGGCTGGAGTCCAGCGGCCGCGCGCTCGCCGCGACGCCGGCGATGGTGATGACCGGCGCCGCCATCGGCCCGATCCTCGGCGGCACGCTGGTCAAGGCCTTCGGCTACGGCAGCCTCGCGCTGGCGGCGGCGGTGGTCGCCGTGGTGTCGGTGGGCTGCTTCCGGCAGTTGCCGTCGCGGCCCGCGGCGGTGGCGCGCGAGGTGCTGGCATGAACGGGCCGGCGAGCGTGCGGCAACGCCTGTGGCGGGGCACCGGCGCGCTGGTGCTGCTGCTGGTGATGATGGCCGCCGGCGCGATCTGGCAGCTGCGCGAGATGAGCGCGCAGATGCAGACCATCGTGCTCGGGCATGGCCATCGCGGCGAGCTGGCGCACCAGCTGCACGCGGCGCAGCTCAAGTGGATGGAACGCCTGCGGGCGCTGCTGCTGATGAGCGACCCCGAGGACGTGAAGGCCCAGGTGGCGGAGCTCGACGCCGCCGAGCGTGCCTACGGCGAGGCCGAGTCCCTGCTCGGCCAGGCGCTGGACGCGGCCGGTGTCGACCCCGCGATGCGGCAGGCCCTGGCCGAGGTGCGCACGCTGCGCGAGGCCGTGGCACCGTCTTATGCGCAGGCGGCCAGAAGCCTGCAGGGCGGGGCGGGCCGCGAAGGCGCGCTGGCGCTGCTGTTGCCGGCCGAGGCCACCGAGACGCGCTGGCGCACCGGCATCGGCACGCTGGTGGCGCTGGCCACGCGCGCGGCCCGCGCCGAGTTCGAGCAGGCCACCCGTCGCCAGCAGGTGGCGGTGCCCCTGCTGGGCGTTGCGGCGGCCGGGGCGGTGGCCGCGGCCCTGTGGATGGCGATGGCCCTGGTGCGCGGCATCACGCAGCCGATCGATGCGGCCGTGCGCGTGGCCGAGGACATCGCCCAGGGCCGGCTCGACGCGACCCTCGACACCCGGCGCGGCGACGAGTTCGGGCGTCTGGCCGCCGCGATGGCGACGATGCAGCAGAAGCTGCGCGACACCGTCGGCGCGCTGGCGGCCTCGGCCGATGCGGTGCTCGCCGCCAGCGGCGAGATTGGCGGCGGCAGCCAGCACCTGTCCGAGCGCGCCGAGGGCGCGGCCGCGCGACTGGCCGAGACCGCCTCGGCCGTGCGCGCACTGCGCCGCAGCGTGACCGAGGGAGCCGACGCCGCCCGCCAGGCCAGCACGCTGGCTGCCACCGCGCGCCTGGACGCCCAGCAGGGGCATGCGGCCGTGGCGCGCCTGGTGGCGCAGATGCAGTCCATCGAGACGGCGGCCCGCCGCATCACCGAGATCGTCGAAGCCATCGACGGCATCGCCTTCCAGACCAACGTGCTGGCGCTCAATGCCTCGGTCGAGGCGGCGCGCGCGGGCGAGCATGGCCGCGGCTTCGCGGTGGTGGCGTCGGAGGTGCGCGCGCTGGCCGGTCGCGCGGCCGAGGCCGCCGCGCAGATCCGCGGCCTGAGCATCGACACGTCGGCACGCATCCAGCAGGGCAGCAGCAGCGTCGGTGACCTGCAGGCCACCGTCCACCGCCTGGTGGGGGCCGCGCAGGACGTGGCGCGAACCGTCGAAGGCGTGGCCACCGGCGCGACGGAACAGGGCCAGGCCCTGGCCTGCGTCGACGACATGGTGCTGCAGCTGGACGCCAGCACGCAGCAGAACGCCGCGCTGGCCGAGCAGCTCAGCGCGGCGGCGCAGTCGCTGCATCAGCGGGCCACTGAACTGCAGCAGGTGGTGGGCGGCTTCCGCCTCGAGCCGCTGCCCGATAGCGCGGCGCCGGCATCGGCCCCCGACGCACCGCGCCGAGCATCTTTTCAGAAGGAACTTTCCGCATGAGCTTCCCCCCCATCCACCGCGTGGTCACCGGCCACGACGCCGAGGGCAAGGCCGTCGTCGCGAGCAACGGCCCGTTGCCGAAGGTGGCCGAGATCACCGCGATCCCCGGCACCGTGTTCCACGAGGTCTGGGCGACGAGTGGCACGCCCGCGCCGGTGGACAACGGACCCGACCCGACGGCCGGCCCGCTGATGTTGCCGCCGCCCAAGCAGGGCACGCGCATCCGCTTCGTCGACATTCCGCCGGACAGCGCCGAGTTCCTGGCCCACGGCGCGCAGCGCATGGGCGAGGCCTTCGCGCAGATCGGTGACGCGGCGGCCTCCACCGTGAAGGCCGGCTCGCCGCATCCGCTGATGCACCGCACCGAGTCGGTCGACTACGGCATCGTGATCGACGGCGAGATGACGCTGGTGCTCGACGACAGCGAGGTGCTGCTCAAGCCCGGCAGCGTGGTCGTGCAGCGCGGCACCAACCATGCGTGGGCCAACCGCAGCGGCCGGCCGTGCCGGATGCTGTTCGTGCTGGTCGACGGGGCCTACGATCCCGCCATTGCGGCGGCGCTGGCGCGGCGATGAGCGATCGCGCCGCCCTCCACGTCGTCGTCACCGGCGCGGCCGGCTTCGTCGGCCGCGCATTGGTGGCGCGGCTGCTGCGCGAGCGGCGCGTCGGCGCGCGGCCGCTCGGCGCGTTGACCGCGCTCGACCTCGCGTTCGCCGATGCGGCGCCCGCGGGCACGCGTCAGGCCGAGGGCACGCGTCAGCTCGTGGGCATGCGTCAGCTCGAGGGCAGCATCGCCGATCGGGCCGTCGTCACGCGCGCCTTCGCCGAGCCGGTGGACCTGCTGGTCCACCTTGCCAGCATGCCCGGCGGCAGCGCGGAGCAGCAGCCTGCGCTCGCGCGCGAGGTCAACCTGCACGGCACGCTACACTTGCTCGACGCCTGCGAACGGCAGGTGGCGCAGGGGGGACCAATGCCGCGCGTGGTGTTCGCGAGCACGATCGCGGTCTACGGTGCGGCGATGCCCGCGCTCGTCGACGACGACACGCCCGCCCGCCCGGCGATGGCCTACGGCGCGCACAAGCTGATGGCCGAGATCGCCATCGCGGATGCCACGCGCCGCGGTGGCTGCGACGGTGTCTCGCTGCGGCTGCCCGGCGTGCTGGCGCGGCCGCCGGTGCGCACCGGCCAGCTCTCCGCGTTCCTGAGCGACCTGCTGCGCGAGCCGGCCGCGGGGCGCGACGTGGTCTGCCCGATGTCGCCTGCGGCCACCACCTGGGCCAGCTCCACGCCGAACATCGTCGACAACCTGCTGCATGCGGCGGCGCTGGACACCGCGACATTGCCATCGCACCGCGTGCTGGCCTTGCCGACGCTGCGCTTCTCGATGGCCGAGCTGGTCGATGCGCTCGCCGCGGTGCACGGGCCGCAGCTGCGCCAGCACGTGTGCTTCGCGCCCGAGCCGCGCATCGAAGCGCTGTTCGGCCGCTTTCCCCCGCTGCGCACGCCGGCCGCGGATGCCGCAGGTTTTCGCCACGACGGCGACCTGCCCACGCTGTGCCGGCGCGCGATCGAATCCTGAACGGAGAAGACAACGATGAAACTCGCCACCCTGAAGAACGGCAGCCGCGACGGTCGCCTCGTGATCGTCTCGCGCGACCTGGCTCATGCGGTCGATGCCGCCGGCATCGCACCCACGCTGCAGGCCGCGCTGGACCACTGGTCGCGCTGCGAGCGCGCGCTGCACACGCTGGCCGACGCACTGGAAGCCGGCACGGCGCGCGGCGCCTTCGCCTTCGACCCGGCGCAGGCGATGGCGCCGCTGCCGCGCGCACACCAGTTCGTCGATGCCTCGGCCTTCCTGAACCACGGCGACATCATGGAGCGGGCCTTCAACCTGACGGTGAAGCGGCCCGCAGGCGTGCCGATCCTCGTGCAGCGCCAGGCCGACGATTTCCGCGGCCCCTGCGACGACTACCCGTTCCCCAGCGAAGCCGACCACTGCGACTACGAAGGCGAGTTCGGCGTCATCGTCGACGACATTGCCGCGGGCAGCACCGCCGCCGTTTGCGCGCGGGCCATCCGGCTCGTCGTGCTGCTCAACGACGTCAGCATGCGCCGCTTCGTCGTCCCGGAACTGCAGATGGGCTTCGGCTTCATCAACGCGAAGCCGGCGACCACCTTCGCGCCGGTGGCGGTGACGCCGGACGAGCTGGGCCCTGCCTGGCGCGACGGCCGCGTCGACCTGGACCTGCGGGTGCTGCGCAACGGCGAACTCGTCGGCCATCCGAACGGCGCCGAGATGGACTGGGGCTTCGGCGAACTGCTGGCGCACCTGGCCTACAACCGCGACCTGCGGGCCGGCACGGTGCTCGGCTCGGGCACCGTGTCCAACCGGCGCGCCGAGCAGGTGGGCTCGGCCTGCCTGGCCGAGGTGCGCGCGCTGGAGACGATCGCCCAGGGGCAGCCGGCGACGCCCTGGCTGCGCTTTGGCGAGCGCATGCGCTTCGAGGCGCTCGATGCGCAGGGCCGCAGCGTCTTCGGCGCCATCGACCAACGCTTCGTGGCAAAGGAGGCAGCATGACGACCCCCACGCTCACTTTGTTCGCTGCCCCCCAAGGGGGCTCGGCCTCCCTTGGGGCGGCCCGGCGGGAGGCCGTATGAACCTGCTCAGCCGCGGCCAGCGCCGCTTCGTCGACCTGTCGATCTACCTCGAGAACGACGTGCTGTCCGATCCGCCGCCGCTGGCGCCGAAGATCACCTACCAGCAGCATGCCGACACGCTGCACGAGTTCATGGCGATGCTGCCGGGCACGCAGCCGGAGGACTACCCCGACGGCGAGGCCGCGGCCGCCGAGTGGGTGACGCTGACCACGCACAACGGCACGCACCTCGACGCGCCGTGGCACTTCCATTCGACGCAGGACGCGAAGAACGGCGGCAGCCGGCCCTCGATCACCATCGACCAGGTGCCGCTGGCATGGTGTTTCCAGCCCGGCGTGAAGCTCGACTTCCGCCACTTCCCGGACGGCTACGTGGTGACCGCGGCCGATGTCGCGGCGGAACTCGAACGCATCGGCCACGTGCTGCAGCCGCTGGAGATCGTCGTCGTCAACACCCGGGCCGGATCTCGCTACGGTGAGAGCGACTACGTGCGCACCGGCTGCGGCATGGGCTACGAGGCGACGATGTACCTGCTCGAACGCGGCGTGCGCCTGACCGGCACCGACGCCTGGAGCTGGGACGCGCCGTTTTCCTATACCGCAAAGAAGGTGGCCGAGACCGGCAACAAGGCGCTGATCTGGGAAGGCCACAAGGCCGGCCGCGACATAGGCTACTGCCACCTCGAGAAGCTGCACAACCTGGAGGCGCTGCCGCCGCACGGCTTCGTCATCAGCTGCTTCCCGCACAAGATCCGCGGCGCCTCGGCCGGCTGGACGCGCGCGGTGGCGATCTTCGACGACGGCGGCGACTGAAGGGCCGGCCGGCTGGGCCGCCGCCTGCGCCGTGCGCGACGCCTAGACGCCCAGGTACGCGGCCAGTGCCGGGCTGGCGGCGACCTCGTCGGCGTTGCCGCGCAGCACCACCTGGCCCTTCTGCAGCACCAGGGCGCTGTCGCTGTGGGCCAGCACGCGGCGGTAGTCGCGGTCGACGATCAGCGTGGCGATGCCGCTGGCGCGGATCTCGCCGATCACGCGCCAGATCTCGGCCACGATCAACGGCGCCAGGCCCTCGGTGGCCTCGTCCAGGATCACCAGGCTGGGTTGCGTCATCAGCGCGCGGCCGATGGCCAGCATCTGCTGCTCGCCGCCCGAGAGCTGCGCGCCCAGGTTCTTCAGCCGCTCGGCCAGGCGCGGGAAGGTGCGCAGCACACGCTCGTAGCTCCAGTCGCCGCGGCGCGCGGCCATCAGCAGGTTCTCGCGCACCGAGAGGTTCGGGAACACGCCGCGGCCTTCGGGCACGTAGGCCACGCCCAGGCGCGCCACCTCGTGCGGGCGCGCGCGCGACTGGTCGTGCCCGGCGATCGTGATGCGGCCCTCGCGCTGCGTGACATGGCCCAGCAGGCTGCGGATCAGCGTGCTCTTGCCCATGCCGTTGCGGCCGAGCAGGCCGACCGTCTCGCCGCGGTGGATGGCGATGTCCACGCCATGCAGCACATGGCTGCTGCCGTACCAGGCGTGCAGGCCTTCGGCTTCGAGCAGGGTGTCGGTGCGGGCGGTGGACATCTCAATGGCCTCCGAGGTAGGCCGTTTGAACTTCCGGACTGGCGCGCACCTCGTCCGGCGTGCCGGAGGCGATGACGGTGCCGTTGACCATCACCGTGATGCGGTCGGCGATGCGGAACACCGCGTCCATGTCGTGCTCGACCAGCAGGATGGCGTGGCCGCGCTTCAATTGCGCCAGCAGCGCCAGCATGCGCTCGGTCTCCTCGGCGCCCATGCCGGCCAGCGGCTCGTCCAGCAGCAGCACCTGCGGCGCGGTGGCCAGGCACATCGCGATCTCCAGCTGGCGCTTCTGGCCATGGCTCAGGCTGCCGGCGGTGCGCTGCAGGCTGTCGGCCAGGCCCGCCTGGGCGGCGGCCTCGCGCGCGGCCTGCAGCGTGGCCTCGTCGCGCTGCGCGTCGCGCCACCAGGCCCAGGCCTGCTGCCGGCGCGCCTGCGCGGCCAGGCGGCAGTTCTCCAGCACCGTGAAGCTCGGGTAGATGGTGTTGCGCTGGTAGCTGCGGCCCAGGCCCGCGCGGGCACGGCGCGGCTGCGGCCAGCCGGTGACGTCCTGGCCCAGCAGCTCGACGCGGCCCGAGGACGGCGGAATCTCGCCGGAGAGGATGTTGATCAGCGTGGACTTGCCCGCGCCATTGGTGCCGATCACCGCATGCACCTGGCCGCGTTCGAGCGCGATCGACACGCCGCTCACCGCCACCAGCCCGCCCCAGCGGCGGGTGATGTCCTGGCCGCGCAGCAGCACGGGGTTCGTCGCGTTCATGCGGCACCGCCTTCGGTGGCGGTGGTGTCGGTGGCCGTGTCGGCCGCAGCACCGGCACGCTGCAGCGCGCCGCGCCCCATCAGCCGTTCGCGCCACAACGCCGGCAGCCCCACGAGGCCCTTGGGCAGCAGCGCCACGCTGGCGATGATCGTCAGCCCCAGGCCCAGGTGCCAGTGCTTGGCGAAGGCGCCGAACACGGCCTCGGACTTGAACAGCTCCTGCAGCAGCGCGAAGGCGAAGGCGCCGATCAGCGCACCACGCAGGTGGCCTAGGCCGCCCAGGATGATCATCACCAGCACCGCGCCGCTCTGGTGCCAGGCCATCAGCTCGGGGTTCACGACACCATCCTTCACCGCGAACAGGAAGCCGGCCAGCCCGGCGATCGCGCCCGACAGCGTGAAGGCCGCCAGCTTGTAGGGGTAGGTCGAGAAGCCGGTGGCACGCATGCGCTGCTCGTTGACGCGGATGCCCGCCAGCGCGCGGCCGAAGGGCGAGCGCAGCAGCAGTGCCAGCGCACCAAACACCGCCACCAGGCAGAAGAGCGTGACGCCGTACAGCTGCAGCGGCTGGTCCAGGTCCAGCAGGCTGCCCAGCACCGGCTTGGCCGTGAGGTAGATGCCGTCGGACCCGCCACCCCAGGGCGTGTCGTGCACCAGGTAATAGGCCATCTGCGCGAAGGCCAAGGTCACCATGATGAAGTAGACGCCCTTGGTGCGCAGCGACAGCGCGCCCACCACCAGCGCGTACAGCCCCGCGATGAGCATGCTGGCCGGCAGCAGCCACAGCAGCGCGCCGGCGTCCGACGCGGGCGACAGCATCACCGCCGCATACGCGCCGATGCCGAAGAAGCCGGCCTGGCCGAAGCACACCAGCCCGGTGGCGCCGACCAGCAGTTCCAGGCTCAGCGCGAAGATCGCGTAGACCATGATCTTGCTGACCAGGTCGATGCCGTAGGCACCGGCGGCCAGCGGCCACAGCGCCAGCGCGCCGAAGCACGCCAGCACGAACACCATCGATGCCTTCATCGGCTTCATGCCTTGAACAGCCCGTCGGGCTTCCACAACAGGATCAGTGCCATCAGCACGTACACCAGCACGCCGGCGGCCTGCGGCAGCAGCACCTTGCCGAAGGTGTCGGCCGCACCGATCAGCAGCGCGGCCAGCAGTGCGCCGCGGATCGAGCCGATGCCACCGATCACCACCACCACGAAGCAGACGATCAGCACCGTGTTGCCCATGCCGGGGTACACCGAAGACACCGGCGCGGCCACCATGCCGGCCAACACCGCCAGTGCGACACCGGCGGCGAACACCACGCGGTACAGGAACTGGATGTTCACGCCCAGGCTCTGCACCATCTCGCGGTTGCTGGCGCCGGCGCGGATCATCATGCCCAGCCGCGTGCGGGTGAACACCAGATACATGCCCAGCGCGAGCGCCAGGCACACGCCGCTGACGAACAGGCGGTAGACCGGATAGCTCATCACCGCGCCCAGCGGCAGCGAGCCGTCCAGCAGCGCGGGCACCGCGACGCCATGCACGTCGTCGCCGACCAGCAGGCTGCGCAGTTCCTCGAACACCAGGATCAGGCCGTAGGTCATCAGCACCTGCTGCAGGTGCTCGCGCTGGTACAGGAAGCTGAAGAAGGCCCACTCCAGCACGTAGCCCAGAAGCACCGCCAGCACCAGGCCCACCAGCAGGGTGGCGAAGAAGCCGCCGCCGAAGGTGGCCGCCACCACCGGCGCCAGCGCATAGGCCATGTACGCGCCGATCATGTAGAAGCTGCCGTGCGCCAGGTTGATGACGCCCATGATGCCGAAGATGAGCGTCAGACCCGAGGCGACGAGGAACAGCAGCAGGCCGTACTGCAGTGCGTTGAGGCACTGGATCAGGAAGGTGGCGAAGTCCATGGCGTCACCGCCTGTGCAAGGCGGTGTGGGCAGGGGTTGCGGGGCCCGGTGCGGGGGTCAGAGCTTGCAGCCGCGGGCGGGGTCGGCCAGGGCCTTCACCGCGACACCGACGTTCGTGTTTTCCTTGCCCTTGACCTCGCGGATGTAGAAGTCCTGCACCGGGTTGTGCGCGGCGCTGAAGGCCAGCTTGCCGCGCGGGCTGGGCAGCACGGTCTTGCCCATCGCGTAGTAGAGCTGGTCCTTCTGGCTCACGTCGCCCTTCACCGCATTGAGCCCGGCGCCGAGCAGCTGCGCGGCGTCGTAGCCCTGCACCGCGTAGACGTCGGGCTGCAGCTTGAACTGCTTGGCATAGGACAGGCGGAACTCGTTGTTGCGCGGCGTGTCGATGTTGTCGGCGTAGTGCAGCGAGGTGATCAGCCCCTGTGCCGAGGCGCCCTGCGCTTCGAGCGTGCCGTCGGTCAGGAAGCCCGAGCCCATCAGCGGCACGGTCTTCTTCAGGCCCGCGGCGTCGTAATCTTTGACGAACTTCACCGCGCCGCCGCCGGCGAAGAAGGCGAACACCACGTCGGGCTTCTGCGCGGCGATCTCGGTCAGCAGCGCCTGGAACTCGACGTTCGGGAACGGCAGCGTCAGGTCCTTCACCACCTTGCCGCCGCCTTTCTCGAAGGCCTCGGTGAAGCCCTTCACCGTCTCGGTGCCGGCGGCGTAGTTCCAGGTGATGGTCATCGCCTTCTTGTAGCCCTTCTGCGCGGCCACCACGCCGGTGGCGTAGCCCGGCTGCCAGTTCGAGAACGAGGTGCGGAAGATGTTCTTCGCGCACATCGGGCCGGTCACCGCGTCGGCGCCGGCGTTGGGCACGATCAGCAGCGTGCCGCTTTCCTTGGCGGCCTTGGCCATCGCCATCGCGACGCCCGAGTGCACGGTGCCGACGATCACGTCGACGTTGTCGCGCTTGATCAGCTTGTTGACGTTGTCGGTGGCCTTGGCGGGGTCGCTCTCGTCGTCGACCTTGAAGAACTCGATCTCGCGGCCGCCGAGCTTGCCGCCCTGTTCGTTGACGTAGAGCCGGAAGCCGTTCTCGATGGCCGTGCCCAGTGCCGCGAAGGTGCCGGTGTAGGGCAGCATCAGGCCGACCTTGAGCTTGGCCTGGGCATGGGCCGGGATGGCCGTGAAGGCCGCCAGGGCGGTGGCCAGGGTCAGGGCGGTGGGCAGCAGTCTCATCGTTTGTCTCCGCGGTGTGGTGGTGGTCAGGTCGGGGTCACGGCCAGGCAGCGCATCTTCGAAGGCGTGCGCTCATCGGCCAAGCGGTGAACCGGCATACGGCGTATCACGCGCCGTGATGGCGCCGTGCCGGGCAAGGAAACTAGTGGTCGCCGCGATCAGGCGCTGCGGCTGGTCGCGGTGCGGCGAGTGGCCGCAGTCGGGCAGCTCGAGCAGCTCGGTCTGCGGCACGCGGCGGGCAATGCCGCGGATCTGCTCCAGCGTGCCGTACTCGTCGTCCAGCCCCTGCACCGCGAGCAGCGGGCCGCGGATCGCGGCGATCTCGGCCTCGATGGTCCAGTGGCGGAACGGCGGGTGCAGCCAGATGCGGTTCCAGCCCCAGAAGGCCGAATCGGGGTCGTCGTGGTATCGGGCCAGCCGCGCACGCAGGTCGGTCTCGCGGTAGGCCGTGCGGGCCTTTTCGATGCTCGTGACCGAGACGTCCTCGACCAGGATGTGCGGCGCCAGCACGATGCTGCCGGCCACGCGATCGGGGAAGCGTGCCGCATGCAGCAGCGCGATCGAGCCGCCGTCGCTGTGGCCGAAGAGCCAGGGCTTGTCGCGCGAGGTGTCGATGTCCAGCGCCTGCAGCAGCGCGGGCAGCACCTCGTGCGCCTGGCGGTGCATGAAGTCCAGGTCCCACAGTTCCTCCGGCGCGCGCGGCGTCGAGCGGCCGTAGCCGGGGCGCGAATACACCAGGCCACGGCAGCCGGTGGCGTCGCACAGCGCCTGCGGGAAGTCGCGCCACATCGCCACCGAGCCCAGGCCTTCGTGCAGGAACACGATCAGCGGCGCGTCGCGGCGCTCGCGCGCCAGCCACTGGTGCTCGATGCGTACGCTGCGGCCGCGCCAGTCGAAGTCGATGAACTCGCTCACGACAGACGCACCCATCAGGCGTTAGCTTCGCGCTCGCGCAGCTTGAAGCGCTGGATCTTGCCGGTGGCCGTCTTCGGCAGGTCTTCCACGAACTCGATCTGACGCGGGTACTTGTAGGGCGCAAGCCGGTCCTTGACGAAGGCCTTGAGTTCATCCTCGGTGGCGCTGCCGCCGGGCTTGAGCACGACGAAGGCCTTGGTCTTGGTCAGGCCCTCGGCATCGGGCTTGCCGATCACCGCGGCTTCCAGCACCGCCGGGTGCTGCACCAGCGTCGCCTCCACCTCGAAGGGCGAGACGTAGATGCCGCTGACCTTCAGCATGTCGTCGCTGCGGCCGCCGTAGGTGTAGCTGCCGTCGGCGTTGCGGATGTACTTGTCGCCGCTCTTGGTCCAGCCGCCCTGGAAGGTCTCGCGCGTCTTCGCACGGTTGCCCCAGTACATCATCGCGGCCGAGGGGCCGTGGATGTACAGGTCGCCGGGTTCGCCGTCGGGCACCGGCTGGCCGTCGTCGCCGCGCAGCTCGATCTGGTAGCCCGGCACCGGCCAGCCGGTGCTGCCGTAGCGCACCTTGTTCGGCAGGTTCGAGATGAAGATGTGCAGCATCTCGGTGGAGCCGATGCCGTCGACGATGTCGACGCCGAACAAGTTCGGCGAGGCCAGCATGCCGGCAAAGCCGGTGGGGGCGCCGTAGAACACGGTCGGCTTCGCGCCGCCGATGCCGCCGGTCCAGCGCTTGAAGGTGGCGTCCGGCGTCGGCCGCTCGGCCATCAGCAGGGTGGTGGCGCCCACGCTCATCGGGAAGGTCAGCGCATTGCCCAGGCCGTAGGCGAAGAACAGCTTGGCGGCCGAGAAGCAGATGTCGCGCTCGGTGAGTTCGAGCACGCGGCGGCCATACAGCTCCGCGGTCCAGTAGGGGTTGGCATGCGAATGCACCGTGCCCTTGGGGCGGCCGGTGGAGCCGCTGGAGTAGAGCCAGAAGCCGGGATCGTCGGCGCCGGTGTTGGCCGGCTTCTGCATCGGGCTCTGCGCGGCCAGGAAGGCCTCGAAGTCGACCTCGGCCGGGTGCAGCGGCGCGATCGGGCGCGAGACGATGACCTTGCCGACTTCGTGATCGGATTTCACCAGCGCCGCGGTCAGCGTGGGCAGCAGGGCGCCGGACACCAGCACCGCCTGCGCGCGGCTGTGCTCCAGCATGTAGGCGTAGTCGTCGGCCGTCAGCAGCGTGTTCACCGCCACCGGCACCAGGCCCGCGTACATCGCGCCGAGAAAGCTCACCGGCCAGTCGTTGCAGTCCTGCATCAGCAGCAGCACGCGTTCCTCGCGCTTCAGGCCCAGGCCGCGCAGGCCGGCGGCCAGGCGCCGAACACGATCGGCCAGCTGGCCGTAGCGCAGCGTGCCGTGGTCGTCGATGAAGGCCGGCTTGTCGGCCCGCTGCGCATTCAGCGCCAGCAGGTGCTGCGCGAAGTTGAAGGGCTCGGGCGGCGCGGCAACGTTGGCAATGTCGGTCTGGGTCATCAGGGTCTCCTATCGCGCCATCGGTGCGGCCACGGGTTGGTGTCGGTCAGGCGAGCTGCGCCAGCACCGCGGTGCTGGCCTGCACCGCGCTGCGGCGGTGGTAGAAGTTCAGCGCCCGCAGGCCGCCGAGCTCCTCGCCGCCGCCGGCCCGGCCCGGGCCGCCATGCAGCGATTGCGGCATCACGTTGCCGTGGCCGGAGTGCAGCGCCGCGACGTCCGGGCTGATCACGTGCACGCGGCCGTGCAGCGGGGCCAGTTCGAGCGCGGTGTCGGCCAGCGCCTGCGCGTCGCTGCCGTACAGCGAAGCCACCAGCGAGCCCTGGCCGCGGCCGACCAGCTGCAGCGCATGCGCCGCGTCGCGGTAGGGCACCAGCGTGGCCACCGGGCCGAAGACCTCGGTGTCGTGCACGGTGGCGCTGGCATCGCTGCCGGCGGCGTTGCGCGTGCCCAGCAAGGTGGGGCCGACGCAGCAGGCCACGGCCGGGTCGGCCTCCACCAGTGCGTGGCGGTTGCCATCGTGCAGCGTCTCGGCCTGCGCCTGCAGGTGTGCCAGGCCTTCGCGCAACGCCAGCAGCTGCGCGCGGCTGACCAATGCACCCATGCGCACGGTCTCGTTGCGCGGGTTGCCGACGGTGGTCTTGGCCAGGCGCGCCGAGATGGCCTCGGCGGCCGCGCCGTACAGCGCTTCGGGCACGAAGACGCGGCGGATCGCGGTGCACTTCTGGCCAGACTTCTGCGTCATTTCGCGCGCCACTTCCTTCACCAGCAGCTCGAAGGCTTCGCTGCCGGCGGCTTCGCCGGGCAGCAGCAGCGCGCTGTTGATGCTGTCGGCCTCGATGTTCACGCGCACCGACTGCTGCGCCACCGCGGCATGCGAGCGGATCAGCGCGGCGGTGTCGGCCGAGCCGGTGAACGAGACCACGTCCAGCGGCTGCAGCGCGTCCAGCAGGCCGGCCGAGCTGCCGCACACCACCGAGAGCGCACCGGGCGGCAGCACGCCGGCCTCGACCACGTCCTGCACCATGCGCTGCGTCAGCCACGCGGTGGCGGTGGCCGGCTTCACCACCACCGGCACGCCGGACAGCAGCGCCGGCGCGGCCTTCTCCCACAGGCCCCAGCTCGGGAAGTTGAAGGCGTTGATGAACAGCGCCAGGCCGCGGCCGGGCACCAGCACATGCTGGCTCTGGAACAGCGGGTCTTTTGCCAGGCGGGCGGCCTCGCCATCCAGCAGGAAGCGTCGGTCGCCCAGGCCCTCGCCCAGCTTGGCGTAGGTGGACAGCGTGTAGATGCCGCCGTCGATGTCCACCGCCGAATCGTTCTTCACCGTGCCGCTGTTGGCGGTGGCGATGGCGTAGTAGTCGTCGCGCCGGGCCTGCAGCACCTTCGCCGCGGCGGCCAGCATCGCGGCGCGCTCGCGGTAGCTCAGCGCGCGCAGCGCGGCGCCGCCCACGTCGCGGGCGAAGGCGAAGCCGGCGCGCAGGTCGAGCCCGGTGGCATCGACGCGGACCAGTTCGGTGCCCAGCACCGGGTCGAACAGCGCGGTGCCGGCGCCGGTGCCGGCGACCCAGCGGCCGCCCAGGTGGTTGTTCAGCAGTTCAGTCATCGCGTGCTATTTCGTGAAGTCGATGGCGCCTTGCGGCAGCAGGTACAGCACCAGGGCGCGGCCCTGGCGTACGGTGGGGCGGTGCGCGCTGCCGGGCGGCATCACGACCCAGCCGGCGGGGCGGCCGTCGAACTGCGCATCGCCTTCGATCGGCATCACCAGGTCGATCTCGCCGTTCGGGTGCGTGTGGTGCGGCCCGGCGATGTCCTGCATGTCGACGACGTCCACCGAGAAGCCGTGCAGGTCGTCGGCCGGCTTGAAGATGCGGCCGTACTTGATGCCCCCGCCTTCGCGGTTGCACAGCCAGCCCGCGGCCACGCCGGCTTCGCAGCTGGCCTTCAGCTCGGCATAGCGGCTGCTGCCGGCGCCATGGTGCTGGTTCAGCCAGGCGTCCAAGGCGGCATCCAGCGGACGCCCGGCCAGCTCGGCGGCGATCTCGGACGTCAGGGCGGCAATTTGTGCGCGGAAGGTGTCGGGGGTCATGCGGACGGTCTCCGAAGCTGCTGTCTGCCTTGCCACTGCAGGGTTGATGCAGTATCGTGCATGCACTTTAGGGCGGCACACGACGCGATGTCAAGCACTATATTGCCTGTATCCGGGTTAACACCCAACGACAACGAAGCCGAGGGCGAGGGCGGCAAGCACCCCTTCCTGCTGGCGCTGGGCGAGCGCGTGCGGGCGCTGCGCGCGCGCCGCGGCTTCACGCGCAAGGCCCTGTCGGTGGCGGCCGATGTCTCGGAGCGGCACCTCGCCAACCTGGAATACGGTGTCGGCAATGCCTCGATCCTGGTGCTGCTGCAGGTGGCCAAGGCGCTGCAATGCTCGCTGGCCGAGATCCTGGGCGACGTGACGACGCAGTCGCCCGAATGGCTGCTGATCCGCGAGCTGCTGGAGCAGCGCGACGAGGCCACGCTGCGCCGCGTACGCGAGGCCATCGGCGAGCTGCTGGGCACGGGCGGCGCGCATGGGCAGGGCGGCAGCACACGCAGCCAGCGCGTGGCGCTGATCGGGCTGCGCGGCGCCGGCAAGTCCACGCTCGGCCGGCTGCTGGCCGAAGACCTGGGCTACCCCTTCGTCGAGCTGAGCCGCGAGATCGAGCAGTTCGCCGGCTGCAGCGTCGGCGAGATCCAGGGCCTGTATGGCCAGACCGCCTACCGCCGCTACGAGCGCCGCGCGCTGGAAGAGGCGATCCAGATCCACCAGGAGGCGGTGATCGCCACGCCGGGCGGCATCGTCTCCGACCCGTCCACCTTCAACCTGCTGTTGGCGCACTGCACCACGGTGTGGCTGCAGGCCGATCCGCAGGACCACATGCAGCGCGTGCGCGCGCAGGGCGACCTGCGGCCGATGGCCGCCAGCCGCGAGGCGATGGACGACCTGCGCAGCATCCTGGCCGGGCGCGCGGCCTTCTACTCGAAGGCCGAGCTGCACGTGGACACCAGCGCGCAGGACCTGACGGCCACCTTCCAGCTGCTGCGCCGCCAGGTGCGCGAGGCGCTGGCGCTGCCCGCCTGAGCAGAACAGGCAATAAAATGCATCAAAGTGCTTGACGCCCGATCCAGACAGGCACTATCATGCATTCATTGCTGCAGCGTCCTGCAGCTCGACCGCCCGACCAGGAGAGTGCCGTGACCCCAGCCGTCGACTACCAGACCCATCCCTCGCAGTACCGCCACTGGAAGCTCAAGTTCGAAGGGCCGGTGGCCACGCTGGCCGCCGACTTCGACGAGAACGCCGGCCTGCGCCCGGGCTACAAGCTCAAGCTCAACAGCTACGACCTGGGCGTGGACATCGAGCTCAATGACGCGATCAACCGCATCCGCTTCGAGCATCCGGAAGTGCGCACCGTGGTCCTCACCAGCGCGAAGGAGAAGGTGTTCTGCTCGGGCGCCAACATCTTCATGCTGGGCGTCAGCAGCCATGCCTGGAAGGTGAACTTCTGCAAGTTCACGAACGAGACGCGCAATGGCCTGGAAGACTCCTCGCAGCACAGCGGGCTGAAGTTCCTGGCCGCCGTCAACGGCGCCTGCGCCGGCGGCGGCTACGAGCTGGCGCTGGCCTGCGACGAGATCATCCTGGTCGACGACCGCTCCAGCGCCGTCAGCCTGCCCGAGGTGCCGCTGCTGGGCGTGCTGCCCGGCACCGGCGGCCTGACCCGCGTGACCGACAAGCGCAAGGTGCGCCACGACCTGGCCGACATCTTCTGCACCACCACCGAAGGCGTGCGCGGCCAGAAGGCCAAGGCCTGGCGCCTGGTGGACGACATCGCCAAGCCGGCGCAGTTCGCCGCCAAGGTGCAGGAACGCGCGCTGCAGCTGGCCGCGCAGAGCGACCGCCCGGCCGATGGCAAGGGTGTGGCGTTGACGCCGATCGAGCGCAAGGTCGAAGCCGACGCGCTGCGCTACCCCAACGTCACGGTCGAGATCGACCGCACCAGGCGCACCGCCACCTTCACCGTGCGCGGCCCGTCCGGCGCGCAGCCGACCGACATTGCCGGCATCGAGGCCGCGGGCGCCGGCTGGTACCCGCTGCAGCTGGCGCGCGAGCTGGAGGACGCGATCCTCTCGATGCGCACCAACGAGCTCGACATCGGCACCTGGCTGATCAAGAGCGCCGGCGACCCCGCCGCGGTGCTGGCGATGGACACCACGCTGATCGCGCACCGCAGCCACTGGCTGGTGCGCGAGACCATCGGCTACCTGCGCCGCACCTTCAGCCGGCTGGACGTGTCCTCGCGCAGCCTGTTCGCGCTGATCGAGCCGGGCTCGTGCTTCGCCGGCAGCTTCCTCGAGCTGGCGCTGGCCTGCGACCGCAGCTACATGCTGGTGCTGCCGGACGAGCCGCAGCGCACGCCGCGCATCGCGGTGGAAGAGGCCAACTTCGGCCTGTACCCGATGGTCACCGGCCAGAGCCGCCTGGAGCGCCGCTTCTACGGCGAGGCCGCCGCGCTGGAACCGATCCGCGCGCGCGCCGGCGAGCTGCTGGAAGGCGACGAGGCGATGACGCTGGGCCTGGTCACCAGCAACCCCGACGACATCGACTGGGCCGACGAGGTGCGCATCGCCATCGAGGAACGCGTGGCGATGAGCCCCGATGCGCTGACCGGCATGGAAGCCAACCTGCGCTTCAACGGCCCCGAGAACATGTTCACCCGCGTCTTCGGCCGCCTGACGGCCTGGCAGAACTGGATCTTCCAGCGCCCCAACGCCGTCGGCGAGAAGGGTGCGCTCAAGGTCTACGGCAAGGGCGACAAGGCCGCCTTCGATTGGAACCGCGTTTAAGCGCTAACGAGGAAAAGACATGTCCACGATCAACTACAGCGAGAAGATCCCCAACAACGTCAACCTCGCCGAGGACCGCACGCTGCAGCGCGCGCTCGAGCAGTGGCAGCCCAACTACCTGCAGTGGTGGGACGACATGGGGCCGGAAGGCTCGCAGAACTTCGACGTCTACCTGCGTACCGCGATCAGCGTCGACCCGCAGGGCTGGGCGCAGTTCGGGCACGTCAAGATGCCCGACTACCGCTGGGGCATCTTCCTGAACCCGGGCGAGAAGGACCGCAAGATCCACTTCGGCGACCACAAGGGCGAGGATGCCTGGCAGGACGTGCCCGGCGAGCACCGCGCCAACCTGCGCCGCATCATCGTGACGCAGGGCGACACCGAGCCGGCCTCGGTCGAGCAGCAGCGCCACCTGGGCCTCACCTGCCCGAGCCAGTACGACCTGCGCAACCTGTTCCAGGTGAACGTCGAGGAAGGCCGCCACCTGTGGGCCATGGTGTACCTGCTGCACAAGTACTTCGGCCGCGACGGCCGCGAGGAAGGCGAAGCGCTGCTCGAACGCCGCTCGGGCCAGGAAGACAACCCGCGCATCCTGCAGGCCTTCAACGAGAAGACGCCGGACTGGCTGAGCTTCTTCATGTTCACCTACTTCACCGACCGCGACGGCAAGTTCCAGCTCTGCGCGCTGGCCGAGAGCGCGTTCGACCCGCTGGCGCGCACGACGAAGTTCATGCTCACCGAAGAGGCCCACCACATGTTCGTGGGCGAATCGGGCGTGAGCCGGGTGATCCAGCGCACCTGCCAGGCGATGAACGAGCTGAAGACCGACGACCCCGCCAAGCTGCGCGCGGCCGGCGTGATCGACCTGCCGACGATCCAGCGCTACCTGAACTTCCACTTCAGCGTGACGATCGACCTGTTCGGTGCCGACCAGTCCAGCAACGCCGCCATCTTCTACAGCTCGGGCCTGAAGGGCCGCTACGAGGAAGGCAAGCGCGCGGACGACCACGTGCTCAAGGGCCAGCACTACAAGGTGCTGGAGGTGCAGGGCGGCCAGCTGGTCGAGAAGGAAGTGCCGATGCTCAACGCGCTGAACGAAGTGCTGCGCGACGACTACATCAAGGACTCCGTCGGCGGCGTCGAGCGCTGGAACAAGGTGATCGAGAAGGCCGGCATCCCGTTCCGCCTGAAGGTGCCGCACAAGGCCTTCCACCGCAACATCGGTGCGCTGGCCGGCGTGAAGGTCTCGCCCGAGGGCCTGCCGATCAGCGAAGCCGAATGGCAGGCCAAGGTCAGCCAGTGGCTGCCCACCGAAACCGACCGCGCCTTCGTCGCCAGCCTGATGGGCCGCGTGGTCGAGCCCGGCAAGTTCGCGAACTGGATCGCCCCGCCGGTGATGGGCATCAACCGCCAGCCGGTGGATTTCGAATACGTGCGGTTCAACTGACGACGAGGCCATGATGGACATGCCGGTGGCCGGGCTGCTGAAGCAGCACCTGATCGATCCCGAGATCTGCATCCGCTGCAACACCTGCGAGGCCACCTGCCCGGTGGGCGCGATCACGCACGACGATCGCAACTACGTGGTGATGGCCGACAAGTGCAACTTCTGCATGGCCTGCATCGCGCCATGCCCCACCGGCTCCATCGACAACTGGCGCACCGTGGTGCAGGTGCGCGCCTACAGCGTGCAGGACCAGCTGGGCTGGGACGAGCTGCCGGCCGAGCTGGGCAACGATGAACTGGCGCAGCAGATGGCCGAGGCCGGCATCGTCGGCGAAGCCGCGGTGCTGCCGCCGGCCGAAGCGCCGGTGTCGGCCGCAACGGCCGAGGCCACGCCCGGGGCTGCCGCGCCGTTCAACTCGGCCGCCTGGGGGGCCACGCTGCCGCCGTGGTCGGCCGCGCATGCCTACACCAACCTGTACGGCCCGAAGGCCGCCGAGAAATCGGTGACCGCCACGGTAACGGGCAATGTACGTGTCACCCAGGTCGGCACCGAGTACGACACGCACCACATCGTGCTCGACTTCGGCGCCATGCCCTTCCCGGTGCTGGAAGGGCAGAGCATCGGCATCGTGCCGCCGGGGGTCGACGCCAACGGCCGCCCGCACCACCCGCGCCAGTATTCGATCGCCAGCCCGCGCAACGGCGAGCGGCCCGGCTACAACAACGCCTCGCTCACCGTGAAGCGGGTGCTGGAAGACCACCAGGGCCGGCCGGTGCGCGGCGTGGCCAGCAACTACCTGTGCGACCTGCAGGTGGGTGACACCGTGCAGGTGATCGGGCCCTTCGGCACCAGCTTCCTGATGCCCAACCACCCGCGCAGCCACATCGTGATGATCTGCACCGGCACCGGCTCGGCGCCGATGCGCGCGATGACCGAATGGCGGCGGCGGCTGCGCCAATCGGGCAAGTTCGAGGGCGGCAAGCTGATGCTGTTCTTCGGTGCACGCACGAAGGAAGAGTTGCCGTACTTCGGCCCGCTGCAGAATCTGCCGAAGGACTTCATCGACATCAACTTCGCGTTCAGCCGCACGCCCGGCGCGCCCAAGCGCTACGTGCAGGACCTGATGCGCGAGCGCGCCGCCGACCTGGCCACGCTGCTGGCCGACCCGCAGGCGCACTTCTACGTCTGCGGCCTGAAGGCGATGGAAGAGGGCGTGGTGCTGGCGCTGCGCGACGTGGCCACGCAGGCCGGGCTGGACTGGGAAGCGGTGGGCGCCACGCTCAAGCGCGAAGGCCGGCTGCACCTGGAGACTTACTGAAGTCCCGATCCGGCCCGGCCGTGATCTGCGGCAACATCGGTCCCCTGTCCGCTGCGCCCCCGTGCGCGATCCAGGAGACCCATGTTCCGCCACAAGTACCTCGACCATGCCGAACTCCAGGCCCAGCTGAAGGCCTGGGCCCAGGCCCACCCCGACATCGTCCGCCTGGGCGTGCTGGGCCACAGCGCGGCCGGCCGCGAGATCCCGCTGCTGACCATCGGCCACCGGCCGGACGACCAACGTCCCGCCGTCTGGATCGACGGCAACATGCACGCCAGCGAGGTCTGCGGCTCCAGCGTGGCCCTGGCCATCGCCGAGGACATCCTGGCGATCCACGGCGGCGCCAACGAAGCCGGCGGCAAGCCGCTGGCGCCGGCCCTGGCGCAGACGATCCGCGAGACGCTGTTCTACGTGGTGCCGCGCATCTCGCCCGACGGCGCGGAAGCGGTGCTGAAGGTCGGCCGCTACGTGCGGTCGAGCCCGGTGGACGACCGCCAGCAGCAGGCCCATGCGCACTGGGTGGCCGAGGACATCGACGGCGACGGCCATGCCGGCTACATGCGCCGGCAGGATCCCGACGGCGAACTGGTCGAACTGCGCGGCGACGATGGCCAGCCGCTGCAGCCGCCGGTGATGGTGCCGCGCATGCCCGAGGACGAAGGTCCGTTCTACCGCCTGTACCCGGAAGGCCGCATCGCCAACTTCGACGGCCGGCGCATCCCGGCGCCGCACTTCCTGTCCGACAACGCCTACGACTTCAACCGCAACTTCCCGTACACCTGGGCGCCCGAGCCGCAGCAGGACGGCGCCGGCCCCTACCCGGGCAGCATGCCCGAGACGCGCGCGGTGCTCGAGTTCGCGACGAAGCACCCGAACATCATGGTGTGGCTGAACCTGCACACCTTCGGCGGCGTGCTGATCCGCCCGCTGGGCGACAAGCCCGACAGCAAGATGCACCCGGTGGACCTGGGCATCTACGAGCAGGTGGAAGCCTGGATGACCGAGCACACGGCCTATGCCACCGTGAGCGGCTTCCACGAGTTCCTGTACGAACCCGAGAAGCCGCTGCACGGCGACCTCTCCGACTACGCCTACCACCAGCGCGGCGCGCTGGCCTACGTGGTGGAGCTGTGGGACCTGTTCCACCAGCTCGGCATCGAGCGCAAGAAGCCCTTCGTCGACCACTACGTGAAGTTCACGCGCGAGAACATGCGCGCGCTGGCCGACTTCGACCGCCAGCACAACGCCGGCCGCGTGTTCAAGGCCTGGCAGAAGGTGCAGCACCCGCAGCTGGGCGAGGTGGAGGTGAACGGCTTCGACCCGCGCGTGGGCATCTGGAACCCGCCGTTCGAGCGCCTGCCCCAGACCTGCCAGGCGCAGAGCGCCGCCTTCCTGCGGGTGGCGGCGCTGGTGCCCAAAGTGAGCGTCCAGGTCGTGAGCCAGGAACGCAGCGGCGACCACACCCGCACCGAGCTGCGCATTGCCAACCACGGCTACCTGGGCACGGTGGGCGTGCCCTCGGCCAAGGACCTGCCGCATGCCGAGCCGCTGCGGCTGACGGTGCAGGCCCAGGGCGCGACGCTGCTGGCGCCCAGCGAGGCGGTGGTCGAGATCGGCCACCTCGGCGGCTGGGGCGCCGGCCTGTACGGCGGGCCCAGCGTGTTCTCGCCCTGGACCGGCGGCAACGCGCACGAGCGCTTCGTCACGCTGGTCAGCACCGGCAGCGGCACGCTGGCGGTGACCGTGGGCAGCTGCCGCGTGGGCACGCAGCGGCTGGTGGTGAACCTGCCCTGACAAAAAAATCGGCGCGCGTCGGGAACCGGCGCGCGCCTGGCGTTACAGAGCGGGCATCGCCTCCTGGAGTGCCCGTGATGCCCGCTTCGTTCCATCGACTCGCCGCCGCCGTGCTGGCGGCCGCGGCCGCGCTGCCCGCGTTGGCCAACCCGGTGCAGATCACGCCGGGTGGCAGCTTCTTCAACTCGTATGCCGCCTCGGTCAGCGACAACGGCCAGCGCATCGCGTTCTACTCGGCCAGCAACATCACCGGCGCCAACACCGACAACAGCTTCGAGATCTACCTGTACGACCGGCCGACCAACACGGTCACCCAGGTCAGCAACTTCGGCGGCGGCGCGCTCGCCGGCGGCAACCAGGTGCCGGTGCTCAGCGGCGACGGCAACCGGCTCTCCTACCAGCACTTCGAGACCCAGCCCAACAACACGGTGAACTTCCAGACCGTGCTGTACGACCACACCACGAAGGCCAGCACCACCGTCACGCCCATGGCGCTGTTCGGCGGGACCAACGAGCTCAGCCGCGACGGCAAGACCATCGCCGTGGCCACCGGCAACACCGGCCTGCGCCTGTACGACACCGCCACCGGCGTGCTGGGCGGCACGATCGCCGGCAACACCTTCGGCACCGCGATGAGCCGCGACGGCTCGCGCATCGCGTTGGAAACCTTCGGTGCGCTGAGCGTGAAGGACCTGCAGACCAACACCACGATCAACATCACCGGCTCGGGCGCCGGCTTCAACCTGCACCCCGATTTCAGCGACGACGGCAGCAAGCTCGCCTTCACCTCCACCTACGACCCGCTGGGCACCAATGCCGACCACAGCGCCGAGGTGTTCCTGTACGACCTGACGACCAACAGCGTGCGCCAGCTCACCGCCAGCAGCGGCAACGTGAACACCAGTTCGGGCGTGAGCCTCAGCGCCAACGGCAGCCGCGTGGCCTTCAGCTCCTCGGCCGACCTGCTGGGCACCAACGCCGACGGCAACCAGGAGATCTTCGTCTACGACCTGGTCACCAACGTGCTGCAGCAGGTGACGCAGACCAGCGGCGGCGACTACAACTTCGAAGCCGCGCTCAGCGGCGACGGCCTGACGCTGGCCTTCACCTCCTCGGCCGACTTCAGCGGCAGCAATGGCCGCCACGTGCCGCAGATCTTTTTCGAGACCCTGGCGCCCAGCACCACCGTGCCGGAGCCGGCCTCGCTGGCGCTGGTGCTGGTGGCGGCCGCTGCCGGCTGGGGCGCGCGGCGGGTGCCGCGCCGGGCCTGAAGCCACGCGGCTGGCGCGAGCCTTGGGTTAGGCTCGCGCCCCATGAAGATCACCATTCTCGGTGCCGGCGTCATCGGCACCACCACGGCCTACTACCTGGCCAAGGCCGGCCACCAGGTCACGGTGCTGGAGCGCCAGCCCGGCCCGGCGCTCGAGACCAGCTTCGCCAATGCCGGCGAGGTGTCGCCCGGCTACTCGGCGCCCTGGGCCGGGCCCGGCGTGCCCCTCAAGGCCATCAAGTGGCTGCTGATGCACCACAGCCCGCTGGTCATCAAGCCGATGCTCGACGCTGCGATGTGGCGCTGGGGCGCGGCCATGCTGCGCAACTGCACCGAGGCGCGCTACCGCGTCAACAAGGCGCGCATGGTGCGGCTGGCCGAGTACAGCCGCGACTGCATGGTGCAGCTGCGCGCGGACACCGGCATTGCCTACGACGAGCGCATGCAGGGCACGCTGCAGCTGTTCCGCACCCAGAAGCAGCTGGACGGCACCGCCAAGGACATCGAGATCCTGCAGCAGTACGGCGTGCCCTACCAGCTGCTGGACCGCAGCGGCTACCTGCAGTACGAGCCCGCGCTGGCCGAGGTGCAGGAGAAGTTCGTCGGCGCTTTACGCCTGCCCGGCGACGAGACCGGCGACTGCTTCCTGTTCACCAACCGGCTGGCCGAGCTGGCCCAGGCCGCGGGCGTGCAGTTCCGCTTCGGCACCCCCATCCGTCGGCTGGTGGCCGAGGGCGGCAAGCTCAAGGGCGTGGAGACCGAGGCCGGCCTGGTCAGCGCCGACCGCACGCTGCTGGCGCTGGGCAGCTATTCCACCGCCATGCTCGCGCCGCTGGGCCTGCGCATTCCGGTGTACCCGGTGAAGGGCTTCTCGATCACGGTGCCGATCACCGACGCGCGCCAGGCGCCCGAGTCGACCATCATGGACGAGACGCACAAGGTGGCCGTCACGCGCCTGGGCGACCGCATCCGCGTGGGCGGCACCGCGCAGCTCTCGGGCTTCGACCTGCGGCTGGACGAAGGCCGGCGCCGCACGCTGGAATTCGTCGTCACCGACCTGTTCCCCAAGGGCGGCGACGTGGCCAAGGCCAGCTTCTGGACCGGCCTGCGCCCGATGACGCCCGACGGCACGCCCATCGTCGGCCCCACCCGCATCGAAGGCCTGTGGCTGGCCACCGGCCACGGCACGCTGGGCTGGACCATGGCCGCCGGCACCGGTCGGCTGCTAACGGACTGGATGGACGGCCGGAAACCCGAGATCGACACCGAGGGGCTGACGATCGAGCGCTACGCGGGCTGAGGCCGCCGCACGCCACTCACCCACCCGCATCCCCCTCCGCAAACGCCAGCGCCGCCACATCCGCATCGGCCAGGTGGGCGCCGGCCGCGCGCAGGCGGGTGAAGGTGGCTTCGTCCAGCTGGGCCTGCATCAGCGCCAGGCCGCGCTCGGCAATGCGCACCTCGTTGGCTTCGGGCGTGAAACCGCTGCGGGCGTAGGCCGCGTCGCCATAACCCCGTAACAGAGCGGCACAGCGCGGGCGCTTTTCCAGCGCGGCCAGCAGCGAGAGGCTGTCGGACCACGAGTCCTGCAGGTCGAACAGTGGCGCCATCGGCCAGCCGCGCTGCGCCACCTGGCGCGCCAGCGCGGTGTCGTCCAGCGCCAGGCAGGCAGCGGTCAGGTTCAGCCGCGCGAAGGCTAGGTTCGATTGCGCCGCGCGCAGGCCGGCCAGCCGCTGCTCCAGCTGCAGGCCGTGGCGCACCGCGTCGGCGGCGCGGCCGGCGGTGAGCGCCAGGTCGGCCAGGTTCAGCAGCGCGGCATTGATGCCGGCGCCGTCGCCCATCGCCTGCGCCAGCACCAGGCAGCGCTGCGCGGCGGCCGAGGTGGCCTCGACATCGCGGCAGAACAGTTCCAGGAAGAACTCGGCCCGCGCGCCGGCATGCAGCACGCGCGGCGGCCAGCCGGGCTGTTCCAGCGCCTGCAGCCGCTGCAGCGCGGCGCGGTGGACCGGGTAGGGCGCCTCGGCTTCGGGCGTGCGGTTCAGCACCCCCACGGCCAGCGCCAGGTAGCAGCCCTGCGGGTCGCCCAGGCGTTCGAAGCGGGCCAGCGCTTCGTTGGCGGCCGCGATGCTGGGCACCGGCTTGTGCAGCGCCCAGAACGCCGCGCAGGCCAGCGACCAGCGCGCGCGCAGCGTGTCGTCCAGCGCCTCGGCCGCCGGGCTTGCGGCCAGCGCGCCGGTGGCTTCCCACATCGCCCGCGCCTCGGGCCGGCGGTCGCGCGTCAGCGCCAGGTCCATGCCGGGGGCCATCGCCAGCGCCAGCGCGGGGTCGTGCGCCAGCGCCCAGGCCATGGCTTCGCGCACGTTGTCCAGCTCGGGTTCCAGCCGCGCGCAGGCCGCGTCCAGGCCGATGCGGCCGGCCCAGGCCTGCGCATCGGCGTCGGCCAGCAGGTGCGCCACGGCGTGGGCATGGCGGCGCCGCAGCGCGGGCTGCTCGCCGGCCGCCGCCAGCTGCTCCAGCGCATGGGCGCGCGCCGTCTCCAGCAGCCGGTAGCGCGGCGGCGGGTCCGCGGCATCGGCCAGCGCGCCGCCGGCAATGCCGTCGGTGGTGACCAGCGACCGCTCGACCAGCACGCCCAGCGCGTCCACCACGTCCCAATCGTCCAGCGCGGGTTCGGCGGCGCTGCCGGGCGTGCCCGGCGCATCGGTCACCACGGCCCGCGCCATGTCCAGCGTGAAGCCGCCGGCAAACACGCCCAGGCGGCGGAAGGCCCGCTGCTCCGCGGGCTGCAGCAGCGCCAGGCTCCAGTCCAGCGCCGCACGCAGCGTCTGCTGCCGCGGCGGCGCGCCGCGCTGTCCGCGCGTGAGCAGCCGCAGCCGCTCGTCCAGCGAAGCGGCCAGCCGCGCCATGCCCAGCAGCGGCAGCCGCGCCGCCGCCAGCTCGATGGCCAGCGCCAGGCCATCGAGCCCGGCGCAGACCTGCCGCACCGCGGGCAGGTTTTGCTCGGTCAGCATGAACAGCCGGTCGGCCGCCTGCGCGCGCTGCGTGAACAGGGCGATCGCGCCATGGCCGCGGGCCTCGGCCAGCGGCACCTCGTCACCCGGCACCGACAAGGGCCCGAGCCGGAACACATGCTCGGCCGGCAGTTTCAGCGGCACCTGGCTGGTGACCAGTAGGTGCAGCCGCGGCAGGGCCTCCAGCAGCGCCTGCACCACCCGCGCCACCTCGTCGGCCAGGTGCTCGGCGTTGTCCAGCACCAGCAGCGCATCCAGCGGCTTCAGCGCGCTGACCAGCCCGGCCAGCGGATCGCCATTGCCCAGGCCGATGCCCAGCGCGCTGGCCATCGCGCCCACCACCAGCGCGGGGTCGGACAGGCCGGCCAGCTCGACCCAGCAGGCGCCATCGGCATGCAGCGGCTGGCGCACCTGCTGCAGCCGCTGCGCCAGCCGCGTCTTGCCCATGCCGCCAGCCCCGACGATGGTGACCAGCGCCTGCGTGCCCAGCAGCGGCACCAGCGCGTCCAGGTCGGCATCGCGGCCGATCAGCGCGGGCAGCTGCGCGGGCAGGTGGCTGGCCAGGCGCGGGCGCTGCGGCGCCGCCCCGTCCGCAGCCGCCGGCTGCTGCTGCGGCGGCGCCACCCCCACGGCCGGCGCCGGCCCCGTGGCCGCTGCGCTGAAGCGATAGCCATGGCCGGGAATGGTGATGATGGCCTCGGGCCCCAGCAGCTTGCGCAGCGCCCAGATGTGCACCTGCAGGTTGTTTTCCTCGACCACCGTGTCCGGCCACACGATGTCCAGCAGCTCGTTCTTGCCGACGATGCTGCCGCGGCGCTGGGCCAGCGCCAGCAGCACGTCGAGCGCGCGCGGCCCCAGCCGGGCCGGCTCGCCATCGGCCCACAGGCGGCGCTGCGACAGGCTCAGGCGGAAGCGGCCGAAGACCAGGTCCTCGGCCGCGCCGCCGTCAGCTTCAGTAGGGCCGGCCATCCTTGTGCGTGAAGCGCCACTGCCCGTCCTGCAGCACGGCCTGCAGGTCGTCGTCGGGATAGCTGCCCTCGTCGCCGGGCGTGCGGTCGCCGATCTCGAGGTACAGCACCGGCTGGTCGGTCTCGTTCACCAGCTGGTGGCCATTGCCGCTGCCGGCCTTGAAGCCGGCCACCATGCCCGGTGCCAGCGGCGTGGCGCCCTCGTCGGTGCGCAGCGTGGGGTGGCCTTCGAGGATGTAGACGAACTCGTCCTGCAACGTGTGCGCATGCCGCAGCGCCGAGATCGCGCCCGGCGCCAGCTGCGTCAGGTTCACGCCGAAGTTGCTCAGGCCGAACAGGTCGCCCAGCGGGCGCTTCAGCCGCCCGCCCATGCGCGAGGCGAACGGCTCGGGGTAGTTGCTGGGCTTGAGGCGTGGGGGCGCGTCGAGGGCGCGCAGGGCGACTGGTTTGGGGGTGGGGGTGGTGCTCATGGCGACGTTGTAGCGCAAGAGCGGTGGGCGGGGCGCGCGGGGGACATGTCGCTGGGATCGGCCGACTGGCTGAAGCGCGTCGCAGGTGGCAGGGCAGGGCAGCGAGTAAGCTCGTTCGCCAGAGTCAGCGCCCCATCGGAGCGTCCCATGCCCATCCCTGCCACCGTAGGCGCCTTCGCCATCGTGCCGAGCAACGACCTGGCCGCCGCCGTGCCGTTCTGGGAGCGCCTGGGCTTCGAGCGCACGGGGGGTGATGCCCACTACATCATCATGACGGGCTGGGGCTGCGAAGTGCACCTAACGCAAGCGGGGAGCGGCCCCTGGCGCGTGCCAGAAGAGCACAACCCGTTCGGTGTCTTCATCCGGACGCCGGAGGTCGATGCCATCGCCGCGAGGGTAGACGACCTCATCATCCGTCCCGGCGGCGTCTTGCGTCACCGCGAATGGGGGCTCTACGAGGTCGGGGTCTGTGGTCCGGACGGCCTTCTGGTCCGCATTGGCTGGCCATCGCGCCTGATGCAGGACAGCGCGGCGCAAGGTCGTACGTGACGGCGGCTCTCGCGGTCGGATCGCGGACGAGTGCGGGGCGGCCTCCTTGCTGCCGAGAATCTGCCGCCGCTTGAGACTCATCGTCGACATTCGCGCCGCTGCTTCTGCATATCGGCATTCAGCCAATTGCGGTCATTCAGTTTCGAGGAAGGACGCTAGGTGAGCGTCGGATGTCGAGGTACTGCAGACATGACCTCGGGACCGTGTGCGACTTGAAACGCAGAACGGATGCCGAAGCACGCCTGCTGCATGCCAACTGCCGGGGCAGGGCTGGCAATCTAGCCGACCTCGACGTCGGGCAGCAAGGCCCTCAGGTTTTGCAGCATCTGGTCGCGGACCTGCTGTCTTGAGAGCCCCCAGACTTCGGCAAGAGGACTGCAAACCTCCCAGGCTTGCCATGGCATTAAGGGTACCCCCTGCATTAGGGTAAACGGGCCGTCAGTCTCCGGAAGGACGCGGTTGCTCGGCATGAGCGCAGCCAACTGTCGACCTCGGGCGCTCCGCAGCATTGCTGGACCGACGCTGAACCAAGCATCTAGGCTGACGGCCGTTTGCAGCTCTCCATGGCTGCCGGAAAACCAGTGAAGCACCGGCGTACCCGCGCTCCGGTTGCGGACGAGTATGGCGAGCACCTCTGCCTCCGCCCCGCGGGAGTGGATGCTCATGACACGACCACCTTCGGCACGACAGGCTGCTACCGCAGCCTCAAACACTCGCCGTTGGATCGGCAGCGAGTCTCGGAACCGCGGCGACCCGTCCAGCCCAATCTCACCTACCAAATATGACTGGCGAACGAGGGCAACGAGTTGCTCTAGCTCGGTGGCCTTCGCAGCAGCCACCTCCGGATGCAGCCCAAGCCCCACGTGAATGTTCGGCCTGCCTTGAAACACCCGTGAGGTGGCGATGAATGCGCGCGGACTAGTCGTGACCGCGAAGGTGAAGACGTTTCGCCGCTCTACCTCAGGCAGCAAGGAGAGGGCGCCTGGATACAGGTCCAGGTGGCAGTGAAAGTCAATCACAGGACGCCTTGGTTCCTCAGCAATGACCCAAGCTCTTGTAATCCACGAACGACCACACGCTCGTACCCAGCGCGCTCGGAGGGCGCGGCAAAGCTCAACTGCCCGGCGGTTAGGCTTCGAGGGCCGTCTCGCTCTAGGCGAAGCACCGCGGCAGCTACAGCTCCGATGTCATTCGCACCGGACTTGCGCCCTGCCACTCGAAGATTTGGAAAGTAGTAGGCCTGCGTGGTGTCCGGGATACCGGAGGCCAAGAATGACGCGCGCCTGACTTGGCACGGCACACATCGCCCGCAGTGCGTGTAGTTGTAGTAGCCATAGCGGCCACAACTGGTGGACCTTCCTACGAGCCGGGTCAGCAGCCCTCGGTTCGAGCACTCTGCCAGCAGTTCGCCCTTTGTCTTGAAGGCGTACGGGCGCACCAGCGAGACGGGGAGACTCAGCGACGACAGTACCTCCTGGAGCTTTGTGAGAAAGACAGGATGGGTAGTCTTTGTGCTGAGGCTTCCAGTTCTTCCGGCGTTCAGTGGCACATTCAGGCCAATGAACCCGTTTTCCGGCACGTAGACCGGGACTGTTCCACCGGTCTGCGCGTGGAGTTCCGCGGCAGCGAGAACCGCGAACGCAAAGAACACGATGGACCGGGCTCGTGTTGAACGTTCTGTCGTGTGGTTGACGCGGATGTTCTGGTTCCACTGGAAATGCCTCTCGGAGCCACCTAGCTGCCGCGCATAGTGCATCTGCGTTTCCGAGTCCCCCTTTGCCATCTGCGACACATAAAGGGGACGCGCGCCTCCTGATGCAAGGTCGATGCCGCCGACCAGGCTATCAACACCGCCCGACAGGAGCGACACACAGTCCGCTTCGTAGAGCACCGGTGCCGTGGACCTTGGAGCGGGCTCTCCGCCCTCGACGAAGTCGAGCGTCCAAAAGTCTCCTGTGAGATATCTGAGCATGCCCTCCAGGGTCGTGGAGATTGCCTGGAACGGTGCGGGGTCCGCCAAGGCAACGGATAGTTCCATCACCCGAGTCCAGCCATCAGGAGATCGACTGCGCGCTACTGACTGGTCTGCGGCAGACACTGCCAGCGAGAAGGTAGTGAAGTCCCAGGCCGTCGCGGGCGGACAAAGGCCATTCTTGTCGAGGTCATAGAGGAGGCCAGTGCCGACTGTGCTGACGCGCTCGCTCCCCGAGCTCCGATAGACGGTGAAGTAGTCAACGCCCGGCAGCAGCTCGTCGGGCAGCTGGTCCGGGTGTACGCAGACGACTCTTGTCATACAAGACCCTCGTACACCTGGAACGTCAGACGCAGTGTTTCGCGCATGAGGCCATCGAGTTGATGCTGGCTTGGGTTCGGAGTTGCGCGGCGTAATTCGGCAAGCTGAACCCCAATCTCGTTGCGTACGAACTGCCGCATCTCCATCTCGCGCTGTACAGCCAAAGCCGGGGTCAGCTTGGCACTCTCGAATGCCTGACCCATGTCGAATCGCAGCCGGCTGCAAACCTCCTGGCTCAGGTAGAGCTGCATCAAGGTCCACGTGTTATCCGCATTCATGCGCAGCGGGTCGCAGTCAGGGGACAGCACCATCAAATCAGACAGCGCAATGGCCATCGAATCGCGAATCGCCTCTTCGTCGGTGCTGCCGCCCGGAGGCATGATGGCCTCCACAATGGCATCGACGACAGCGTCTGCTGAGGGTGCCGACGCCAAGAGGTCACTGACCCACCGGCGGACCTCGGCCGTTGCGCCGCTGCCGACCTGCTGCAGGAAGGAAACGAGGCCCGCGCCAGCGCGCGTCGAGGCGCGCATCCTATTGGCAGCCTGCCCGGAGCCACCCATGCCACTTCGAGAGTAGTGGCCGATGGCGCGGCCTAGGGACTGGGTGTCTCCTGAACGGGCGAACGAGGAGAGGTTTCGGCGTGCTGACCCGAAGCGTCCTGCCGCCGCAACTTGCGGTGGCGGTGCAGCAGGCCCAGGAGTCCCGGGCGGTGTGTTCGGCCCCTGCGGAGCATCCTCGCCATTACCAGGCTGCGCGTAGCCACCGGGAGGTGAGCTTCCCGGGCCCGCGCCACCACCGATGTCATCGAGCCAGGGCGGGTCGAGGCTTACGCCAGGCCCAGGGCCGGCGCTTGAGGTTGACGTACCCACGCTTACTTCCCCCTGAGCCCGAGCAGCCTGCGCAACTGCTCGGGTGTCTCCTTGTCGTCCTTCCACTGTGCCACCAGTTCGGTCGCCCACGGCTTGCTCACGAGAAGCGGGCCCACCTGTGGCGGCCGCTGCTTTGCGCCAATCTCTCGCAGCGCTGCGACCAACTGGCCGCCGAGATTCGGATGCGCGTCCGTGCAGTTGAAAAAGCGGGCGACCGAGGCGCCGCTCCAGTTGTCAGACCTTGCTCGGCGAACCAACCGATTGAGTACACGTTCGGCTTCCTGCTCGGAGAGAGTCCTGAATTGCGCGACAAGTCCAGGCAACACCTGGTCTGCCTTCAATGCACCCTCCAGCACAGCGCGTGCCTCCTGTGACATCTCGTCATAGGACGCCAAGGATGGTGCGCGGTCGCGGCTGAGATAGAGGAAGGGCTTCAGGTTTGTCTTGGCAAGCGGCGGGTCGAGCTTCAGCCACTGCTCGTAGAAGTTGCCTGCCCAACTGGGGTCTGGAGGAGACTTGTATTCTTCCCCCTTCCGCAGCGCAGACTCGATGTCAGCAAGACCGTCGAGGTGCCCTTCATCGTGCGACGAGACCTTCTTGGCCAGGTACTCGAACGCGGCGCTTGAAGCGCAACGCTCGAACAGCTGCATCTTCACGAGTGCGTCGAAGCCTGTGGTCATCCCCTGCGCCTTCGCAAGCGTGTCTCGAATAGCCAGGTTGTTCAGGAAGCGCTTGATGAGGCGCGGATTGCCGGCAATCTGCTCTGCGCTGACGAGCAGGGGCGCGAGCTGCTCTGCCATGTCGAGCTCGGTAGCCACCGATGTGGCGCTCTCGCCGAAGGCGCGCTTTAAGACATCGTGTGTGATGCCCCCAGACCATGCACGCTTCAGCGACTCAAGCAGCGAGGCCTGGGCGGTGGCGAGTGCCTGGGCTTTCAGCTTCCCACGTCGCTCGGCTAGCTCCGCCAAGAGCAAGGCCACGTAGACCTTCACCTCATTGATGCCGAGGCGTGGAACGCGCAGCGGCACCTGGATGAGCTTGTCGAAGTAGCTGGTGACGAGGTCGTCCGAGATGTCGGCGCTTCCAAAGTGCACGCGCACGGCGGTTCGAATCATCTGCTCGTCCGCGGCGATGATGAAGGCCGTCCGGGGCACATACAGGAGCAGCCGCATCGCTTCAAGGGTCGCGATTGCAGTGTTCGGCAGGCAACGGTCCAAGTCGTCCACCAAGACGACGAGCGTAACCTTGAGCTTCTCAAGTATGTCCTCGAACGCGTTTCGTAGCCCCTGGATTTCCTTTGGCAAAGAATCCGCAGGCCGCTCCTTCAGCACATTCGCAAGCTCGGGCTGGAGCTGTGCATACGCTTCCTTGAGCGAGTTCAGCTCCCTTTCGCGGCTGGCGTCGTCGACGCTGCGCATGAGGCCGCCGGCGGCGCCAATCAGGGCGCCAAGTGGCCCGCCGAGTGCCGTGCCGGCTACCAGGCCAGCAATGGTCGGCATCGCGATTCGACCCAGCTTGAGCCATTTGACGCGGTGACGCAGCGCAAGTACCTCCTCAACGAAGGACTTGCGTTCCTGAGCCACTTCGAGCAGGCGGTCCGTCACGGACTGGAGGAGCGCTTGGCGAGCGTCGTCAAAGCCCTGATACAGCCAAGCGTTGAACTCGAGAAAGATGTACTTCTTGCCCGCGTCCTTTTCAACTTCGAGGGTCGCGCCGACCAGCTTCACGAGAGAGGACTTTCCTGCACCCCACCCGCCGGACACACCGATGGTCACGGGCGCTCCGCGCGAGTCACGAATCAGCTCGGCGGCCGCGTTCGCGACCAGCGTGAAGTTCAGCAGGTCGACCTTGGCCTCGCAGTCCTGCCACATGCTCGTCTCCTCCGTCGTTGTGATGATGTACTGGACTACACGCGGGCTGCCCATGCAGTCAGAGCCGCCTGCAGCTCCTTCACAGCCGGATCTACGATGCCCATCTCTTCGAGCTTCGAAGCGATCCCGAAGACGTAGTTGATGCCGGTGCCATCCGTCCCTTGTGCCGACAGGATCATGCGTACTCGCTCGTCGAAGCTCAGTTCGCCGCACAGGTTCTTTCCTGTGTACAGCGGGACGAACGCTTCGACAGTTTCACCGCTGGCGATGTGGATCGGGAGCGGCTGCAGCGCGAAGTTCTTGCCTTCGCGCTCGCCGAGGTAAGCCAGCAGCCCGTCCTTGCTGGCCGCAGGGAAGGCAAACGCCATTCCCCGGCATGTTGCGGTCGGGTCTGGCAGCAGATTCAGCGTCGGGCACGGCGCGGCCTTTGTGCCCCAGTTTCTCTGCGACAGCTTGTTGAATGCACGGCGGTAGCCGGGCAGTGTCGCGACAAGCTTGTCCAGGCAGCTAAGACGGGCTTCCCAACCATCCCACATCAGCGAGCCGTAGCCGAATGCCCAAACGCGCCCGTCGCCAGCATTGCTTCTCGTCATCACTGCACCTGCGTGACTTTCGATCCGAAGAAGCGCAGGACCTTGGTCGTGCGGCCGTTGAGGATCGGCAGCTCCTCGCGGTTGCACCAGCCGATCAGCTCCTGCACGTTGGCCCGGCCAAACTCATTGAGCTTGTAGCGTGGGTCGTAGATCAGGCTCGCCATCCGCTCGACGATGTCACCATCGCCGAAGACGAGGTAGGCGAGGGACTCTCGCGCGCGCTTCGGATCATTGGATTTCGGGAAGACCTCGCGCCAGGTCTTGAGACCGCCCTCGAAGAAGCGGAAGCGGTCGTGGAAGCTGTGCAGTGTCGCCAGGGCGTCGAACAGCGTCCCGTCGTCGGCCGCCATGAGGGAGGCCCGGTCCGCAAACACGCGCTTCAGGCGCGGGTAGTTCTCGCCGACGATCTTGTTCACGAAATGCGGCCAGGGCGTCTCCTTCCAGCGCTCGATCAGTGCCCGGATCAACGGCTCCTGTTCGGCGGGCGTCCGGTACGGTCCGGTCTGCCAGGATTCGCCGATCGCCTCGCGTTCGCGTACAAAGCTGATGAAGGAGTCGATCTCAAGGCGCAGCGGGATGTCGGCTTCGCTTGCCTTGCGGTAGCCGCTCGCCTCGTAGACGCGCCGAACGAGGCTGAACGCGGCGACGCCTTCCTGATAGGCCCTGCGGAAGTGTGAGAGAAAGAGCGACTGCGTGGCAGGCTTCTTCTTGCCACGGTCGATGTTGTTAGGTGAGGTATTGCCGAGCTTCTCCGCCGCCTCGCGCGCCAGCATCTCGGCCGCGTTGTCGTGCCTCTCGAACTGGCGGTACAGCTCCTCGTAGAGCTTCAGCATCTCGGGCGTCGGCACGTCGGCCCCGTCCCAGTAGTCCTGAAAGATCGCCGCCAGCTCGACGAAGCGCTCGTCCTCCGCCTTGATGCTGACCATCACTTCCTGGTTTCCGGTGATCGCAGCATTGGTCAGATTGGCCGAACCGACGAGGGCGATCTGGTCGCCGAAGATGTAGAGCTTGGGGTGAAACGTGCGACCGCTGTAGACGCGGAGCTTCACATTCGGGTGATCCCTGACCTTGTCCAGCGCATACGGGTTGGTCGGGAAGCCCAGCCGCACGATCAGCCAGACACTGCAGCCGTTCTCCAGAAACCGCTGCACGACCTCGGCCTCGGTAAAGAAGGCGACCGCGACGAACACGTCCCGGCCTTCAACGCCACAGCGCTGCAGCTCATTGGTGATGAAGTCACGGTGCGCGGTCCGATTCGCAAAAACGCCCTCCATACAGCAACACTCCTCGTCGTAGCATTCTTGCCGCTAGCCCCTTGTCAGCGTTCGTCCAGCCCCTGGAAGAACGCGCAGGGCATGTCGGGCGAAAGAAAAGTGAGGGGGTTCTGCGGCCCCAAAACGGACTCCGGGAGCGCCGCTGCCATCGCTTCCATGACGACTGCGGGCCGGTCGTCGAGACCGGGCACCAGGCCGTTCTGCGCGCCCTCGCGGAAAGCTTCAATGATCTCGATGAGTTTGGCTTCACCGAGGACCGCAGGCAGCGTGACCCGAAATGTCTTCGCGCCGCTGTCGACGCAGAGATGCACGGCGTGCTTGTGCTGCGCCTCCGTCCATTTCAGCAGCCTGCGGTAGTCGTAGTGCCACTGGCCGCGGACCACGATGTTCACGTCATAGAGGAAGCCCGGCTGGTGTGCGATGGGGACCCTCCACATGGCCCACGGCATCCGCAGGATCTCGACCGTCATCGTGAACCGCTCGGCGGGATCGGCATGGCCAATGCGCGCCCATTTCTTGTCTTCAACTTCCGTCCACGCGAAGAGATCGAAGGGGAGGAAGTGCGCGACGACTGGATCATTTGACTGCGGCAGCACAGGATGCGCGTCGTTGTATGACGTGGAGAAGCGCCAGAAGCCCTGATCGATGTCGCGAAGGAACTGCCTGACGCGCGCCAGGTCGTCGCGGTGCAGGGTACGGAAGTGCGCGACCCGGTGCCGGATCGCGACCACCTCTTCAAGCTTCGCTTCCCAGATCGTCCTCGGCGGCAGGTACGCCTCGAACAGGTGCCAATGGTCGGCGACGACGCGCTGCAGCTCAGAAAGCTGGACGAAACTCAGCACGTCGTCCTCCGGCGTCGGCATGTGCGTCATCCGCTTGTCGTTGGTCTTGGGACCGACCGCCTTTCCCGCCCTGATCTTTGATTCCCAAGCATCGCCGTCGAGCGCGCGAAGCTGCACGTAGACCAGGCGGCGGAGCCAGGTTTCCAACTGCCAGAGATGCGCGTAGGCCGCGAGCACGTCGGGCGAAAGTTCCGAGATGCCGAAGAGCGGTCCTTCCGTTTGGTCCGTCATCGCACGTGTACCTCCCTCATCCTCACCCTATAGCACAGCACGCCAGGGCGCTGTCTTCGTGCTCCACACCAGAAGCCGGACTCTAACGCTGCTGCAGATTGACCTCTGAGCTTGGTTCCGCACCGTCCCGTCACGCGAGATCGGGGTGGTGCGGGACGACGCGTTCCCGCGAAGTCACGTCGCTCGGCCCGACGCCTCCGCTATCCCATCTGAGCAAGGAATGTGCAGAGCGTCATTAGTGACCGGATTGGAGCGATTTTACGGATGACCATTCATGGCCGGTGCCGTGAGTTGACTCCCTGCCTGCGTTGGGTACTTGCGCTGGCGTGTTCCGACAGAAGACTGTTGGCGGATGGCACGCGCCAGTGTTCTCGGTGCAACGACCGCTTTGACCCGGTCGATCTCGCCGGCATTACAAGGGAATGTCGCTAAAACTGGGTACACCGGACGTCGGTCGAAAGGCGCTCGGTCGACGGCGTTGGGTCGCAAGCTGTCAGGCGACGGGGCACCGGCTAAAGGCGGCAACGGCTGCACAGCGGTCCTGCAACGTTCGACGTCAGCACAAGGCTATTCAGAGGCACTTGCTCCCTCGGCTCCAGGAGCTGCCGGTCACTCGCTCTATTCCCATCTTGGCGGCCGGCCTGGCCTTGGCCGAGCCGAAGAGCCGATGTTTGTCCTACAACTGCTGGCTGCCACAAAAGAACAACCTTCGGGAGCCACTACCTATAGCTGACATCCCGCTGCAAGGGTCTGAGGCCCGCTCTGGCTCGGAGGCTGACGGGGGGCGCCGCTGAGCGTCAATGCCCGCCATCGCATCCGAGGTAGACCATCGGCGACTTGAACCGGGATCGCTCTATCGAATCAGGGCAAACCCCATCATCAGGCTGGTGACTTTTGGCGCGCACAATCTGTTGGCGGCATACGCCGAAGATTGAGGTAAACCCGACACATGCAAGACAGGTTGATCACGCTGATCGTTGCTGCGCTCTCCGCCGTGGTTGCATGGAAGATCAAGCCGGAAGAGCTACCCGCGTCGGCTCCGCCAGTCTTGTCCGTCCAGGAGATGGGAACGCTCACCACACTGCGGGTCAACTACTCCAATGTCATAGAGTTCAACCAGCAGCTTACCCAAGGTATTCCGTGGGTCAATTGGCAATTCAGTTTGGGTGGAACCCGCGTCCTCTTGATCGCTCGCGGTGAGTGTCTTCTGGGAACGGATCTCAATCTGGCCAAGTACGAACAGACTGTTCAAGTTTCCAAGACTGCCACGCTTTCACTGCCAATCCCCAAGGTGTTATCCGCGCGCCTCAATCACGATCCCAAAGCTGGGGGCTCCTACTTCTATCAGGTCGACACCAATGGCATAACTGCGCTGATGCCTGGCACTGCACGTCAAACGAACGCAATGAACCAAGCACTCCAGAAGGGGCAGGGTGATATTGAAGCTGCCTGCGGAGCGCCAGAACTGCTCGCCGCAGCGAAGAGGAGCGCGGAATCCGTCCTCCGGCCTGTTGTATCCGCTACGGGCTGGAAGATCAGAATTGCTTGGCGTTAGGCTGTGCCAGAGATCGATCCGCTATTGCGCAGGTCCTTCTTTCAAGCACGCTGGGTGGTTCGGCTTTGGCCGAGTGACAATCTTGTCCCGACACGAAACATGCGGCGAATGGACCCGTACGGCCTCCGATGATCCTGATCGCTGTAGCGAGCGTACTGTTGGTGGTCGGGAGCCTCATTGTGTGGAGGCTCAAAAGCCGGCGTGCAGCCTCATCCCCACAGACTGTCGATTCCGACAAGGGCCAGTCGCATTCGTCTCAACGAAAGTTGCTGGCGGACATGCCGATGTACCGTCGCTCTTGGACAGTGACGGACATCGCAGATTTCGAGTTCCTCCTTCGGTCGCAGCGCAGCGCCGACTCGCATACAGATTCGGCGCGGGATCGCCAGATCTATCTAGAGTTATTGTCCGACGCGCCCGCTGATGCCGTCAGGGAACGGCGCGATCTGCTTCGGTCTTGGCTTGAGGCCAGGCGGTTCCTTGCGCCAGAGAAGTACTTTGGCGGCGCTGATTTGGTGCGCAGTTGGAAGCTTCTGGTGACGGCCGCAATGTTCGCCAGCTTTGTGGGTGGTGTTCTCCACGCGGGCGGCGTCTTGCTGCTACTGGACCAGAATGGGCATGTGAGTGCGACCAAGGCCGCGCTGGCCACCGTTGGTGTGCAGATCATGTTCACGTTGTTCGCGGCATTGCTTTGGACTGTACGAGGCGCGCTTCGCCGAATTTTCGGTGAGTTCTCTTCTCTGCGCGTGTCCATTGCTCGAGCCGTTCTGCCACGACTGGCTGACAAGAGCCGTCGTCGAAAGTTCTCAATGTTTCTGGAGCAGATCGGCGATCTTGAGCAGTCCTACCGAGAACTGGTGATGTGCCATGTTATTGTCGCTGCGCAACTCTGCGTAGTCGCAATGAGCCTCGGGCTACTGGCGTCACTGGATTTCTATCACTTTATGTCCTCGGATATTCGATTTGGCTGGAGCATGACGCACGATGTCTCCGCCGAAACCGTTCACAGAGGCATCCAATTGATCGCAAGCCCTTGGAGCGGTCTGACAACTGCAGGCGTCCCTTCATTGAGCCAAGTGGTGGAATCCCGCCTTTCCCGTGAGGCAACAGATCGCGTTGTCTCGATCGACGCCTCGCGAGCCTGGGCGACATTCCTTTCCCTGGCGATCCTCACGTACGGTGTGCTTCTGCGGCTCGTCTTCTTGCTGCTGGCCGGCGGGCGCGCCATGAAGGCAGGGCGAGAACCCGTACTGAGAGGCCCGCCGGTAGATGAGTTGATCCGCCGCATGACGACCGATCTCCAGCCACAAGCTGAGGCCGCCCCGATGGCGGTGTCGCGGCCGTGGTGGCGGCCCTGGGGGCGCAAAGGCAGTTCTGCGAAAGACACCGGACAACCTCGTTCCGGCCAGAATCCTTAATGCAATCCCGCCGCCAAGCGGACGAGACTCGCCGGCCCGCTTTTGCGGCGTGTTCAAGCCTAGGGCAACGCTGATCAAGTTCGAGGCGGACACGGCGCCTGATCGATCCATCGCATGAAGCGACAGACTTTGGCCATCGCCGCTGACCAGAGCGCCGAGTTCGAGCGCTTACGTCGGCCGACCAGACGCGACCAGTTCCTGGCGGCGATGGATCGAGTGGTTCCGTGGGGCCACCTGAGCGGCGTGATCGAGTCGTTCTACCCCAAGGCCGGCAATAGGTCCGTTATTCGCAGGCGGGTGGACGGCAGCGTCCTGAACTTCGCGCGCCCCACGGAAAGCCCGACACCGCCTCGACTTGACGCGCCTCTTGGCCGTTATCGCCGCCTGCGCACCGGGGCGGGCGACCAAGCGCTCGCGGACAGCCAGCAGGTCAACGAAGCCAGACAGGTCGATGTTCGTCGGTTGGGCCCGTGCGGCCGACCGGGGCCCCGCAGACGCGAGATTCATCCGACCGATGATTCCGACGCCTCGCCAGCCCCTCTGGCCGAGCACCCACCGAAGCTCAGCCAGGCGCTCGGAGCCGCCGATCGGCTCCGAGCGCGAACGCTCAGCCCAGCACCTCGAAGCTCACCCCCGCATGGCCCTGCAGCCGCCGTGTCAGCGCCAGTCCCATCGCGGCGCCCGGGGTCCACACGCCGCCGGGCGTGGCCTCACGATCGACATCCTGCAGGAGGCACAACGCGCTCTCCGAGATCATCTTGCTGGTGGACCCGTAGCCCGGGTCGCGGTCGCCTCGCACGCGAACCGACAGCCGCTGGCCATCGGCCGTCTGGCCGGTGATCACCACCTCGTAGCGGCCTGACGCCTGCGCACGGCGGCTCGGGCCCTGGCCCGGCTGCGGCAGCGCGAAGCGGCGCAGCAGCGCGCGCGTGGGCGCCAGGCCCAGCAGCAGGTTCGTCACGCGCGACTGGCGCGCCAGCGCCTTGGCCGCCAGTTCGCCGAGCTTGCCGGCACCGGTCTGCAGTCGCTCGTCGTAGCGGAAGTCGGTGCCCCAGGGGTGGCCGCGCAAGGCGTGGGTGCGGTGGACGTTCTTGGTGTTGATGGCTGCCATCACGAACGGGCCGCACCAGGCCTGGGCCCAGTCGTCGAAGCCGGCCGCGTCGCCATCGGGCTGCACCGGGCCACGGAAGCCCGGTGTCAGCGCGAAGGGGTCGGCCATCAGCCGGGCCAGGCCCGGCTCGTGGCCGATCTGCTCGAAGGTGGCCAGCGCGCTGGCCGCGGTGCCACCCGACAGCGCGCCCTTCATCACCGTGACGCGGGCGCGCACCTGTTGCGCAAAGTGGCCCAGGCGCTGCTGCATCTCGTATTGCAGGAACACCACGCCCAGGTCGAAGGGGATGGAGTCGAATCCGCAGCTGAACACGATGCGCGCACGGCTGGCCTGCGCAGGCGCCTGCAGCTGCGGAATCATCTTCGCCATCCACAGCGGTTCACCGCACAGGTCCACGTAGTCGGTGCCGGCCTCGGCACAGGCGGTGACCAGGGCCTCGCCGTAGCGCTGGTACGGACCCACGGTGGTGATCACCACCCGCGCCTGGCGCACCAGGGCCGCCATCGCTGCGGCGTCGGACGCATCGGCCGTCAGCAGCGGCAGGCCGGGGTCGGCGCCGATCGCGTCGCGCACCTGCGCCAGCCTGGCGGCCTGCCGTCCGGCCAGCGCCCACCGCACGCCGGCATGGCGGCCCAGCCTGCGTTGCAGATACTCGGCCACCAGCCGGCCGGTGAAGCCGGTGGCGCCGAAGACGATGAGGTCGTGGGGGCGTGTCATGCGGTCATCGTCTCACAGGGCCACGGCATGCGGGCGGCCTCGTCACGGCGGCTTCCACGCCATGACCTTCTCCCCCGGACGAGTACAGGTCGCTGGCCGCCCGCTCGCTATTCGGGGGTGAGCATCCGCATACGCTGCAATGCGGAAGTAGATGCGCACCTGCGTAACAGGCTGCGCTGAATCTGCGGGCCTCCATGATGGCAATGTCACTCGACAGAGCATCCCGTCGCGCGCAGGGCGGCGTCTTGTCGCGGCAAGCCGGCGCATTTTGCGGGGCTCTTGGATTGGGCTGGCACGCAATCGTCCAGGGCAACTCCAAGATCACGGGATCTCCGCTGACTTGGACCTCGAGGTCACTTATGCGGCCTCCCGTCCGAATGGTGGCTGATGTCTCTCCTGGATTTCTTGGAGGTGCGCCAGCAGCCTTTCCCGATCAACACGTCCGACGTCCCTGAACTCCCAGTACCGAGGGCTCTCACTGCCATCGCGCTTGAGCTCCACCTGACGAGGCTCGATCGCGAATCCCATGCGCTCCATGGATTGCGCCGTGAGGTGGTCTGCCACCAGCAGCTTGAGCTTTGGCGAAGCGCGCCGGTTGACGGTAAAGGTCAGGTGGCCAAGTCGGATGACGAACCCGGCCTCCCCATTGGCTGGGGACGGGATGTCGTTGATGCTGCCGACTTGAACAACGAAGCCCATCTGCCGCACCTCTTCCGCGAGGTCCTCCATGAACGCGAATGCACCGGCGCGCTCGAGTTCGTCCAGCCTTTGGGCCTTGTACTCGCCGCCGGCGCGCTCTTCGGGCGCGGGTCTGAACCACGGGTCGACTTGGCGCTCCGCGTGAAGCGCCCGGACCCGTTGGACGAGGCGATCGATCTGCGGGAAAACGGGCGCGCCCCAGGCATCGATGCGAAAGAATTCGCATCCCAGTTGCCGACGGATCTCGGCTTCCCGACGCAGATCTTCCTGGCGTTGCTCCGCATTGCCGTGGTACTCCTCATCGACCTCGACCGCGAGATTGATGGACGGGAAGTACGCGTCGATCAGGAATCGTTCCCGACCCGGCAGGTCCACCGGTACATGGTGCTGGAAAACGATGTGCACGTCCCGCAGCGCGTAGGCAAGTGCATGCAGGACCAACGACTCCCAGCGCTTGGTACCGAACGACTGGTTGGCAAAGTACGTCTCGTTGGTGGTGGGACGGCACCAGGACCGAGTGGCATTGTCGAACCCGCAACGGCACTTTACGTTGCGAGGGCCAAGGTCAAACTGGCACTGGGAGCAGAGCATGGGGCGGATCCTCTAGTAGGACAAACGGGCAAATCGAAGTCGAATGGGGTCGAGTCAGGGCTGGGGCCGACACGGACGGCCCCTCGCGGGCCTCTGATCGACATACGGAGCGAAGACCCGCTCCGCAGTGACGGGGGCATCGGGCTTCATGAGACTCCTTCGTGTCGAGGGAGCCCTCAGTCTGGCCAGTGCCGACGACAGAAACTGTCATTTACCGGGCGGATCGATCGCATAGTGAGCGGCCATGCCGCGCACCCACTTCGCTGTCTCGGCGCGTACTTCCGCCGGGCCCACCACCTCCACCCAGGCGCCCAAGCTGACGAGAAACGGCACCAGCAGGAATGTGCGCGGCACGGTGGCGGTCACGGTGAACCAAGCATCCCGATCGCGCGGTGCGGTCTCGCGCTGGTCGTCCGACAGCGGACGTTCGCGGAAGTGATACATCGTCTCCGGCGCCACCCGAAGCTTCAGCTGGATGGGCGGCGAGGACCCGTCCAGCACATGACTGAATTGGTGTGACGCATGGATGTAGTCGTCGAGGTTGAAGTCCGGCCGGTGCTGCGCGTGTCGGAAGTGCATCCTGGCGTCGGACGCACGATGCAGCGCGAAATGCCGGGGGGTGTCGTTGAGCCCCTTCACACCAACCAGGTACTTGGTTCCGTCCTTGGCCACCAGCCCGAGCGGCGTCACGAGGTGCCGTGATGCCTTGCCCGCTGCGTTGCGGTAGGTGAACTGGATCTGCCGCTCCCGCCCGATCGCCTGGATGACCTCACGGACCACTTCCGGTGCAACCGGCGCGGCTCTTCGCCCAATGCCGTCCGGTACCGTTCGCAGCCGGTCGCCGATGCGCCGAAACTCCGGCGACGCCGCAATCACCTCGGCAGCCATGTCGCCCAGCTGGGCGCCTCCAGCGCGCCCCATGCCCTGGACCGCCTGCCCGAACACGTCGCGGCGCAACTGCAGGTCCAGCGCGGCCTCTTCCGACATGAACCACGTCGCCACCTGCGAAGCGCGCAGGTAGTACGCCTTGAGCCCGTTCTTGCGCGTGGTCTCCAGCAGGCTGGGGCCTTCGCTGTCGTCCGAGAGCTGGCCCATGTAGCGCTGGATCGATCGCAGCGTGACCTCGGCACCGCCGAGATCGCGCCAGCGGCGATCGATCTCCTCGGTGGTCATCGCGTACTCGGGGCGGGTGCTCAGCAGCCGTAGCAGGTGGATGGCGGTGCTCAGCTTCATCGCAAACAGGCGACCAGGTGGAACGGCTCGAGCGTGGCGTCTCAGACGTCCAGATCAAGGTCCTCGAGTTCCGCTTCGAAGGGATCGATCGGCGGCAGGGTGTTCTCCCGAATCGACGATCCGACGAGGAACCCGTCATGGAACCTCAGGAACAGATCTCGCTCCCGGATGCCGCCGTAGGCCACGTGCTCGTAGCGGAGCAGCCGCCCGAACGGGCAGCACACCGTCTCGGAGAACCAGAAGGCAAAGTGCCCAGGCCCCGCATGGGCCGGATCCAGGGCATGGGTGCTGGCGTAGTAGGACGGTGGGTAGCGGTCGAAGAGCTCCTCGACTGTCGCTTCGCGGCCATCCGGCCAGGTGGCTGTGAAGCCGGTCAGGTACAGGCGCCCGCGCGCGACGGCCCATGATGCGACGTAGCCACGCGAACAGGCCGTGTGCGGACGCCGGAACCGAAGGTCCCGGTTGCGCCGACGTGCCAGCCAAGTGCCCAGAGGCTCCGAAGCCAGCGCGAAGTCGCGGCCCTCGAAGTGGATGCTGTCGCGAACCTGGGCGGTCATGAGAGGTCGGGCTCCGGGGCTGAGGTCGCTGGGCGTACTGCTTCAACTCGTTCGAGCTTTTCGGCTTGTCGACGCGCAGCTTGAGCGGATTGGCAATAACCCAGTGCGCTATGGCACAGCGCCTGCTCTCGCAGGGTCGCAGCCAGCAGCGATACCCACTCGGCGTCCGGCTCGCAGACGCTGAGCGACCGGATTGGGATGTCCAGCGACGCCAAGGCCAGATTGCTGGCGCCGGCCTGCCGGAGCAGGGATGCGAACACCCGCGCGCGCTCGCAGGCGTGCCAGCCGGTCGTCGGCCTCGATCTGCCGGGCCACAGCCGCCTGCCACACCATGGCGTGCACGTGGGGCTGCAGACGTGCCGCCACCGCATGGTGCTGCGCTGTGTCCCCATAGCGTCCGTCGAAGTCCAGGGAGCGCGCCCGATCGACCTCATTTGCCAGACAGTCGCCGTCCTCGGGGGCCAGCTTTGCACAGAGGTGTGCTTTTGTCCGGTCCCGAAGCGCATTCGCTGTCTCCAGATCGCCTTCGGCATGGAAGCGACGCGCCAGGCCGAGCAGCAGCCGCGTCGGCGCCGAGCGGACCACGGCTCTCAGGCGAGCCGGGCGGACAGGGGCCGGAAGCCCGGGTTACGCTCCGCCGCGAGTTGCATGGCTTCGTAGCAGCTGTGCGCCATCACGTGTGTGCCGAGACCGCAACCACTGGCATTGCGCATCTCGACAAAGTAGCTACGCTGGTTCGACATGGGGTGCTCCTGTGAGGATTGGCGACGTGCCAACCGCATTGCACACAGGTGCAGCGACGAAACCTGTCGTTTGGCCAGCGCCCGAAAGCCCTTCGTCGATCGCCGTGGCGGAACCGTGGCTTAAGACTGGTGGCGGCCTTTCGCGCTTCTGCGGTTAAGCGACTGCTCCCGACCCGGAGCCGCCATGCGACTCGCGAGGCTCGGCGTCGCAGAGCTGCCCTCCGACGGTGGCTGCACACGGCGACGACCGCACAGACGCGGTCCGGGTATGGCACTCAGGGTCGCCGAAGCTGTGGTGCCGCAGCACTGAGCCCGGTCACTCGCCTGCCAGCCCAGTTCCCGGATCCGTGCGGAGGTCCTTCGACAGGCGATCGTCGCGTTCGCGGAGCAGCCAGTAGACGACGCCCAGGACGAGGGTGGCAAGCGCCAGTGCGGCAATGGTCTGCGCTTCCGTGACCTTGCTGTCCAGCACGATGAACTTCCTGGACAGGGCCAGCAAGGCGATCAGCACCACGGTCTTGACCTGCACGATGCTCTCTCGGCGCAGTGCCACGCGAATGATCGAGTGCTTGAACTCGAGCGCGATCAGCAAGGTCATGATCATCCCGAACAGGCCCTGGAAGACTTCGTGATCCAGCGGATCGATCGAGCCCGACAGGAGCAGCGGCACCACACGCGTGAGCAGCTGCAGCAGGGCGAGCGCGATGACCAACGCGATGATCACGCTCAGGATGAACGCGACCATGTGCTCGAAGCGCTCGTAGTGGTTCATCAGCGGCCACTGGTCGCGCGTTTCCTGGAGCAAGCCGCCCAGGCTTCGACGAGGTGACGGCATGGCGCCCTCCCTGCCGTTGGTAGACGCGTATTCTGCGCCAGGGCAAAGATGCCCACCTTGTCGATGCTTCGCGGCGGCCGCCGTGCGGGGGACTCAGAGCTTGCCCGGTCGCGTCGGCAGGTGCCCCGGCATCAGCACTTCGCCGTTCGGCCCCCACTCGACCTGCGTGATGCCCGGCTCCTGTGCCTCGAGCCGGCGCCGTTCCAGTTCGTCGGCGCTCGGGACGGCACAGGGGTCGAACACCAGCGCCGCGCGCAGGTCGGCGAGCAGCTGCGGTTCGCTCCACGGCTTCGGGATGTAGCGGAAGATACCGGCGCGATTCACCGCCGCGAGCACGGTGCCGAAGTCGGACGCGGCGCTGAGCATGAGGCGCACCGTGCGCGGGTCCAGTTCTCTGGCGCGTGCGAGCAGCGTCACGCCGTCCAGCCGCGGCATGCGGTAGTCGCAGATCACCACGTCGAAGTGCGCCTCGTGCAGGCGCTGCAGCGCGTACAGCGGATCGGCGCAGATCTCCACGCCGAGTTGCTGCGGCTTGAAGTGCCGCTGCAGCAGACGACGCAGTGCGTGCAGTACCAGCGTCTCGTCGTCGACGATCAACACACGCTTCACGGGCGAGCCTCCGGCGCCGACTGCACGGCCAAGGTCAGCGCCAGGCCGTGTTTGCGCTCGAACGCACAGATGCGAGCGATCAGGTCGTCGTTCAGCTGCTGGCCGGCCGACAGCAGCAGCACGCCCTCGGGCGACACGAAGTCCTGCGCCAGCATCTGGCCGGCGCGCAACTCCGCGGTGCGCAGGCGCCGCGGCGCCACGGCCGGCTTGGGCGGCGCCGCTGAGAACAAGCTCGCGAAGGCGTCGACGACGCTCGGGTCGAACTGGCTGCCGCGCGCGGCGAGTACCGTGCGACGGGCATCGAGCGGGCTCAGGGCCTGGCCGTCGATCCGGCCGCAGCGCAAGTCCTCGAAGGCGTCGGCCACGGCCAGGATGCGGGCACCCAGCGGGATCGCCGCGCCGCGCAGTCCGTCGGGGAAACCTTGCCCGTCCCAGCGTTCGTGGTGCGCGCGGATCAGCGGCGCGACGCCCTGCATGTCATCGCTGGCCAGCAAGGCCTGCTCGCCGAGCACCGGGTGCAGGCGGTAGCGCCGCAATTCATCGCGGTCGAGCCGGTTCACCGGTCGCGCCAGCACGTCGTCGCTGAGGCCGATGTGGCCGATGTCGTGCAGCAGCGCGGCAATCGGCAGGTCGTGCCGCGTGCCGGCATCCAGCGTCATCGCCTGGGCGATGCGACGGGCCAGGTCGGCCACCTGGCGCGCGTGTCCGACCTGGGCGCTGCCGCGCAGCTCGATCAGCGCGGTGAAGGCCTTGATCGACGTCAGGTAGTTGCGCTTCAGCCTGTCGTTGGCGGCAGCGAGTTCCTCGGTGCGCAGGGCGACGTGGACCTCCAGACTCGAGTTCAGCGTCTTCAGGTCCTCGTTCTGCTGCTGCGTGAGTCGCTCCAGCGCCTGCTTCTCGGCTTCGAGCTGCTGGCTCTCCGCGACCTGGCGCAAGGTCAGCACGAGCTCGTCGTCGTTCCAGGGCTTTGTGATGTAGCGGTGCAGTCGGCCGCGGTTGATGGCAGCGATCGTCGAGCCCAGGTCGGCCTGGCCCGTCAGCAGCAGCCGCGCCGTGCGCGGCCAGCCCACGCTGACCCGTTCGAGCAGCTGCACGCCGTCCATGCCCGGCATGCGCATGTCCGACAGCACGGCGTCGACGGGTTCGGCGGCCAGCAGCGCGAGCGCCTCTTCGGCGTGCGCGGCGGTCAGGATGCGCCAGCCCGTGGCGCGGAACAGGCGCCGCAGCGCGGCCAGGATGTTCGGCTCGTCGTCGACGGCGAGCACCGTCCAGGGCGGGTTGGCGGCCGTCATGCCGCCGCCCCTTCGGCGCCCGGACGCCGCACCGGCAGCGTGACGCGGAAACACGAGCCGCGACCCGGTTCGCTGCGCACGTCGATGTGGCCGTGGTGCTTCTGCACGATGCCGTAGGCGAGCGACAGGCCCAGGCCCGTGCCGCGGCCGACCGGCTTGGTGGTGAAGAAGGGGTCGAAGATGCGCGCCAGGTGTTCGGGTGCGATGCCGCTGCCGTTGTCCTCGACCTCGACCCAGACCTGGTCCCCGGCATCGGCGCTGCGCACGACGATCAGGCCGCGCTGCGGGCCGATCGCATGGGCCGCGTTGACGAGCAGGTTCAGGAACACCTGGTTCAGCTCCGACGGCAGGCACTCGATGTCGGGCAAGTCGCCGTACTCGCGCTTCACGTCGGCGCGGTACTTGATCTCGTTGGCGACGATGTTCAACGTCGAGTCGATGCCCTGGTGCAGCGAGGCCCAGACCCACTCCTGGTGGGTGTCCACACGCGAGAAGTCCTTCAGGTCCTGGACGATCTTGCGCACCCGTGACAGGCCCTCTTTCGACTCGCCCATCAGCATCGGGATGTCCTGCTTCAGGTAGTCGAGTTCGACCCGCGCACGCAAGGTCGCGAGCCGGTCCGCGACGGCGCTGTCGGCCAGCGCGGGTTCGGCCTGCTCGTAGGCTTCGAGCATCTCGAACAGGCGCTCGAGATAGGCCTCCAGCGTGCCGAAGTTCGAGAACACATAGCCGATCGGGTTGTTGATCTCGTGCGCCACGCCGGCCGCCAACTGCCCGATCGACGCCAGCCGTTCGGACTGCAGCAACTGGTCCTGCGCGCTGCGCAGGACTTGATTGAGTGCGCGCAGTTCGTCGTTGGCGCGCTGCAGCAAGACGAGTTCGGAATCGGATGTGGACATGGTCTTCAGTGCAGCAGCGCTTCGCAGACGGTCTCGAACTGCGCCTCGGCGCGGGCGAACAGTCGCATGCAGGCGGCGTCGTCCAGGCGGCAGGCGGCCCAGACCGGCAACACCAGCGCCGGCACCGCCTCGTCGGCGTCGCCGGCCAGGCCGAGCGCGTGGGCGATGGCATCGGCCACGTGGGCGATGCCCGTCAAGGTGACTGTGCCGGCCGTGTCCGGCGGCGCGTGGTGCTCGCGAATGGCATCGACGATCGCCGGCGCGAAGTTCCACTGCCGTGCGATCAGCCCGCCGACCTCGGCGTGATCGATACCGAGCACGGCACGCTCGGCGTCGCCATCGGGGCCATCCTGGTCGCGCCGCCACTGCTCGACCTCGCCATAGGCCGGTGCAAACGCGCTCGCCAGCGCCAGCCGGCCGATGTCGTGCAGTAGCCCGACCGTGAACGCCAGGTCGGCGTCGTCGCGCCCCAGTTCACCGGCCAGGGCCTGCGCACACAGGGCGCTGCCGATCGAGTGGCGCCAGAAGGCGTTGTGGTCGAAGCCAGGACGGCGCTGAAAGCTGCCGGCCATGCCCGCGGCCGTGACGACGCCACGCACCGTGCGCAGGCCGAGGACCGAGATCGCCTCGGCGACCGAGTGGACCTGCCGGCCGCGGCCGTAGAACGACGAGTTGGCCAGCCGCAGGGTCTTGGCGGCGAGCGCCTGGTCGCGCGAGATCTTGGCCGCGTACTGCGCGGCGCTGAGCTCCTCGTGGCCGAGCGACTCGACCAGTTCGAGCACCACCGAAGGCAGCGGGGGCAGGTCGCGCAGCGCGGCGAGCAGTTCGTCGCGCGAGATCGGTCGTTGGGCCGTGCTCATCGCGGAGTCTCCTGGCGGTAGCGCTGCACCACGTGCAGCAGCGGATGCACCCGCCCTTCGCGCAGGCTGTGGCGGAACAGCTGCGTCAACGCCACCGGCACGGCTGGCACGACAGCCGGCGGCGTGTCGGGAACGGCCGGGGCGGTCACTTCGAGGCTCCGGCTTGCGGCAGCAGCACCAGCAGGCGGCCGCGTGCGATGCCGCTCAGCGGCCGGCTCATCGCCCACCAGCGGCGCCCTGCCAGCGTCACCAGCATGGCGTCGCCGTCGAGCGCTGGCCGCACGGTCTGCGGCAGCTGCTCGGCCGCCGGCCCGCCCAGCTGGTTGCCATCCAGTCCGAACAGCGCCTGCGCCGGGGCGTTGGCGAAGACCAGCAGGTCTTCGTCGTCGATGCCGAACACGGGCACCGGCACCGCATCCAGCAGTTCCTGCGCCGCCTCGCGGCTGCCGACCTCGCGCTCGTTCTGCTCGCGCTGCGCACTTAGCAGCGTCTGCAGCCGCCGGTTCAGCTCGGCCAGTTCCCGGTTGGCGGCCTGCACCTCGCGGTCGAGGCGGCGATTCTGGTCGGCCATCTCCTTCAGCGCGAAGGCTTCGCGAAGGTGAGCGCGCAGCTGCTCGTCATCCCATGGCTTGGCGAGGAACTTGTAGATCGCACCCTCGTTGATCGCGTCGGTGATCGACTGCAGCTCGGTGTAGCCCGACAGCACCAGCCGGATCGTTTCCGGGTACAGCTGCCGGGCCCGGCGCAGCAGCTCGACGCCGGTCATGCCCGGCATGCGCTGGTCGGACAGGATCACGTCGACCTCGTGGCGTGCCATCAGCTCCAGCGCCTGCTCGGCGCTGGTGGCGCTGAGCAGCAGCCAACCCTCGGCGCGCAGCAGCCGGCGCAGCGCGGCGACGATGTTCTCCTCGTCGTCGACGAGCAGCAGGGTGCGCTCGCGCGAGCGCCGGCCAAGCAGGGCTGGGTCGATGCGGCGGCCGTCGCGCAGCATCGCCTCGACCGCTGCCGCCGGCTGCGCGGCACTGAACCACCAGCCCTGCATCTGGTCGCACTGGTTCGCGGCCAGCAGCGCCGCCTGCCCTTCGCTTTCGACGCCCTCGGCGAGCACCTTCATCTGCAACTGGTGCGCCATCGTGATGATGGCGCGTGTGATCGACACGTCTTCTGCCGGCGCGGTGACGTCGGGTACCAGCGAGCGGTCGATCTTGACCACGTCGACCGGCAGCCGGCGCAGATAGCTCAGGCTCGAGTAGCCGGTGCCGAAGTCGTCGAGCGAGACCTCGACGCCGAGCGCTCGCAACGCTCGCAGGTGCTGCACCGCCTGGTCGACGTTGGTGATCATCATGCTCTCGGTGACCTCGACACCGAAGCGCCGCGGGTCGAGTCCCGTCGCGGCAAGCAGGCCTTCGATGCGCCGCGCCAGGTCCGCCTGCAGCAGCTGGCGCGCCGACAGGTTGACCGCCATGCGCAGCGGCGGCAGCCCGGCGCGCTGCCACGCGGCGGCCTGCTCGATGGCGCGGCGCAGCACCCAGTCGCCGATGGGGACGATCAGACCGGTCTCCTCGGCGATCGGGATGAAGCGGTCCGGCGCAATACGACCCAGCGTCGGGTGCATCCAGCGCAGCAGCGCCTCGACGCCGACGATGCGGCCCTGTACCAGATCCACCTGGGGCTGGTAGTGCAGCTCGAGCTGCTCGTCGCGCAGCGCCTGGCGCAGCGCGGTCTCCAGCGCCAGCTGTTCAGGATCGTCGTCATGCGGCGCTCGGGCATAGACGCTGAAATGGTTGCGCCCCTGCAGCTTGGCCTGTTCCAGCGCGGCATTGGCGCGTCGCAGCAGGGTCTCGGCATGGTCGCCGTCGCCAGGGGCCTCCGCGATGCCGACGCTGCAGGTCAGGTGGATCTCGTGCCCCGCTATCGTCATCGGTCGCGCCACGGCGCCCAGCAGCGCCCGCGCCAAGTCCGTTGCCGCGCCCGCAGGGGCGGGCATCACGATCACGAACTCGTCGCCGCCGCGGCGCGCCACCAGGTCGATGTTGCGCACGGAGGCGGCGATGCGCTGTGCGACTTCGCGCAGCACCGCGTCGCCGATATGCGGGCCAAGACCGTCGTTGATGCGCTTGAAGCGGTCGAGCTCCAGCACCAGCACCGCGGTTTCGGCGCGGGTCTGCAGGGTTGCACCCAGGTGCTCGAAGAGCCGCTGGCGGTTCGGCAAGCCCGTCAGCTCGTCGAACTGCAGCAGCTGCTGGATGCGCTGTTCGGCGGCGCGGCGCTCGCGCAGGTCGTCGACGCAGACATGGGCGAAGGTCTCCCCGTCACTGGTCACCAGGCTGACGGAGACATCGACAGGAATCTCGTGACCGTCGTGATGGCGAACGTCGGTCTCGAAGCGCAGGGAGCCGCGTTCGCACATCTCGCGCCAGCGCTGTGGCCATGACGTCTCGTCGACCTGAGTGTCGATGTCGGACACGCGCAGGCGCAGCAGGTGCTCGCGCGTGAGGCCGAGCAGCCGGCATGCCGCTGTATTGGCATCGCGAAAGGCACCGTCGGGCCCGACCTGGAACAGCGCGTCGTTGGCCTGTTCGACGGCATGGCGGGTCAGGCGCAACTGGCGGCGCGCCCGCTCGCGGTCGCTTACGTCGCACGCGGAAGGGATCAACCAGGCCACGCGCCCGTCCGGGCCGTAAAGCGGCAGCAGCGAAAAGTCCATCGCCAGCGTGTCGCCGCTGCGGGTGGCCAGGCGCACGTCGAAACGAGAGGCCTGGCCGCGCGCTGCGCTCGCCAGAGCCTGCTGCAGCCGGCGTTGCGACAGCTCGCAGGCCTGCCACCAGGGGGTTGTGTCGAAGCGCTGGCCGAGCACCTGCTCCGGCGTCACGCCGATGGCCTGCAAGGCCGCGTGGTTGGCATAACGCAGCACGCCGTCGGCGTCGAGCAGGCCCGCGAAGACCGAGGGTCCCAGCCGGTCCAGCACTTCGCGCAACGCGTGTTCAGGGCCTGGCGGCGCGGGGCTGGCCGCCACCAGCGTCAGCGCGGCATCGCGGTGCGGCATACGCGGAACAGCATGGGATTGAACATGCCCGCACTCTGCCCGGCGGCCTGCGCCGGCGGCGTGAGCAGTTGCGGCCCCCGGCGACCGGATCAGACCGTTGCCGGTGCAGCCTCAGCGGTGGCGGCGGCGCGAGGTGCGTCAGCGACCAGCCGTGCCAGCACGCGCATGGCGCGCTCGAGCGAATCGTCCCAGAGCTGGCCGCAGGTCAGCCGGATGTGGTGCTGGAACTCGGCGCGCGCCGAGAACATCGGCCCCGGCGCCAGGCTGATGCGCTGGGCCAGCGCGGCACGGTGCAGCGCCATCGCGTCGATGCCGGCGGGCAGCTCGACCCACACAAAGTAACCGCCGGCGGGCCGCACCACGCGCGTGCCGTCCGGAAAGTGTCGGTTCACGGCCTCGAACAGGCTGTTGCGTTGCGTGCGCAGAGACTCGCGCAGGCTGCGCAGATGGCGGTCGTAACCACCTTCCTGCAGGTACTCGGCCAGCGCCGCCTGCACCGGGATCGATCCGGACAGGCTGGTCATCAACTTCAGCCGTTCGACCTCGCGCGCCAGCCGGCCGGGCGCGGCCCAGCCGACGCGGTAACCCGGCGCCAGGCACTTCGAGAACGACGAGCAGTGCAGCACCAGGCCACGGCGGTCGTAGGCCTTGGCCGGCAGCGGTGCCGCGGGGCCCTCGTAGAGCTCCGCGTACACGTCGTCTTCGATCAGCGGCACGTCGTGGCGGGCTAGCAGTTCGACGAGGTCGCGCTTCTTCGCCTCGGGCATCAGGCTGCCGAGCGGGTTCTGGAAGCTCGTCATCAGCCAGCAGGCGCGCGGGCGGTAGAGCTCGACCACCTGCGCCAGGCGGCCGAGGTCGATGCCCTCGCGCACATGGGTGGGCACTTCGATCGCGCGCAGGCCCAGGCGCTGCAGCGCCTGAAGCGCCATGTAGAAGGTCGGCGACTCCACTACCACCGCGTCGCCCGGCCGCGTCACGGCGTTCAGGCACAGGTTCAGCGCCTCCATCGCGCCGTGGGTCAGCACGATCTCGTCGGTGGCCACGGTCATGCCCTGACGCAGGTAGCGCTTGGCGATCTCGCGCTTGAGCCGCAGGTTGCCCGGCGGCAGGTCCTCGACCATGCTCCAGGGCTCGAGCCGCCGCGTGCTCGAGACCAGCGCGCGGCGCAGCCGATCGAGAGGGAACAGGACGGGACTCGGGAACGCGGAACCGAAGGGCACGATGTCGCGGGCGCGCGCGGCGCCGAGGCACGCGTAGATCAGGTCGTTGACCTCGACGGCCTGCGATCCGGATTGCGGCTCCGAGGTCTGCGGCTCGGCCAGCAGCATCCCGTCGGGGCGTGCGAGGACGAAGTAGCCCGAGCGCGGCGCTGCGCGCACCAGGCCGCGGGACTCGAGCAGGTAGTAGGCCTGGAATACGGTGCTCGGACTCACGCCCCGGCTGGCGCAGGTCTGCCGCACGGAGGGCAAGCGATCGCCCGCGCGCAGCACCCCGGCAGCGATCTGCTGCTCGAGTTCCTGAGCGAGCAGTTCGAACCTCGTGGAGGCGGCGGTGGGGCGATCACGCATGGTGTCGGCACCGCGCCTCGGTCGACTGCCGGCTGGGTGGGGTGGCGTCGTCGCAGTCTAGGGCTTGTGCGGCGCGATGCAAGCATCGGGACTGGGCCGGGTGGTTCCAGGACGGCCTGCTGGAGGGGGGCGGCCGCGCCTGCGGCGGGCCATGGATGCCACCGGATCGCGGCATCCCCGACGCGCGCAGGCGACAAGCCGCTCGGTCCCGCCTGGACGCGCAGCGCAAGCCCAGCGTCCGGACACTCCTGAGACGCCAGGAAGCGGCCTGTGACGAGTGACTGGACATGGCCGAGTCCTGGCTTTCCCCAAATATGGCATGCGGCCACGCTTGCCAGCGTTTGGGAGCCATGGCAAAAGGACTCGCGTCCTAGGAGGCAGATGGGGAGCAGACAGTCCAACCAGGGACCTGTAGACTAACCAACGAGAGGAGCCTCATCGGGGCTTCATGAACTTCAGGACGAACTCGTCCTTCGGCATCGGAGGGTCCGGCGTTTCCTTGTCGCGTGGATCTGCAGGGTTGCGCAGGAAGGTGCCCGATTCGACCCACTGGAAGCCGGCCGCCTCCACCTCGTGGCGCAAGAAGGCTTCCTCGATGCGGTGCAAGGTGGTGGACTCCGAGATGCCCGTGCCCGCTCGGCCGGCATGGTCCGCAATGACATAGAGGCCGCCAGGCTTCAGTGCCGAGAACACGGCGCGGTTCATCTGCGCGCGGCCTTCGCCCAGGAAGCCGAGGTCGTGGTAATTGAACATCAGCGTCACCAGGTCCAGCTTGCCCTGCAGTTCGGGCGGTACCGGGTCCACCAGGCGCTGCAGCGCCAGGTGGATCGGCGCTGCGGGAACCTGGGCGCCAACCAGCCGGGCCGCGCGGTCCAGCACACCGGCGCCTGGCGGGCGCGCCCCGGCAGCGGCCGGTCGGCTCGGGTCGCGCGGCTGCGCCTGCCCGAACACCTGGCCCGTCGGGCCGATGGCGCGGGCCAGCAGTTCGGTCGTGTAGCCGCCGCCGGCCACCAGGTCCAGCGCCACCATGCCGGGGCGCGGGTCGATGAAGTGCAGGAACTGCTCGGGCTTGCGCCGCTTGTCGTTCTCGCGGTCGGCCGGTGTGCGGTCGGCGCTGGCGACGATGGCGGCAATCTGGGGCGCGCTCAGCGCCGTCGGCGCCTGTGGACCGGGCGCTGCAGCGCAGCCTGCCAGGACGCACAGCACCGCCGCTGCGACAGCGGGGCGCAGCCCCTTCAAGTCGGATGTGGTCATCGGCGCATTCCCTTCGTTGAATACAAGCGCCATCGCCAGCGCCGTGGGCAACGATAGCCGATGCCGGCCGGCTTCAGGCGCCTTGCATCGCCCTGAGGCCTTGCTCCCAGGTCACGATGGGTCGGTAGCCCAGCTCGCGCCGGGCCTTGCCGATGTCCAGCGTGAAGGGCTGGCCGATCAGACGCAGCATCTGGCGCGTGATGGGCGGTTCGCCAGGACGCGAGAAGGCGCGCCACATCCACTCCATCACGCCGGCCAGGACCCATGCCAACGGCAGGGGCGCGGAAGCGCGCGGCGGCTCGATGGCGCGGGTCTGCAGCAGGCCGGAGATGACCTGCTTCAGCGTGCTGTCGGCACCGTCGCTGACGAAGTAGGCCTCGCCGCCGCGGCCCTTTTCCAGGGCCAGCTCGACCGCGTGGCAGACGTTGTCCACATGCGCGGTGGACATGGCCTGGGAACCATCGCCCACCCAGCGGAACTGGCCGGCGCGCACGGTTTGCACCATGTGGTCCAGCGTGGGCATGCCGGCCCCCCAGATCATCGGCGGGCGCAGCACCACGGTCTCGAACACGCCCGGCCGGTTCGCACCCTGCACCAAGGCTTCGCTGCGAGCCTTGGAGGCGCTGTAGGGGGCCCAGGCGCGCTCCTGGCGCGGCAGCGACTCGTCGGCGCGCAGCATCGGCCCGAGGTCGCCCATCACCACCGCGGCGGCACCGACCTGGACGAAGCGCTTGACGGACGCGGCCGCCGCGGCCTGCAGGAGCTTGGCCGTGCCTTGCACATTCGCTCGCTCGAACCAGGCAGGATCGCCCCACAACTTGAAGAGCGCGGCCACGTGGATCACGACGTCGCAGCCGGCGGTCGCGGCGGCCAGTGACGACGCGTCGTCCAGCGAACCCGCCACCGCCTGCGCACCGCGCCTGCCTACAATTCGCATGGCTTCTGCGCTGCGCGCGAGCGCACGAACCTGCCAGCCGCGAGCAACCAGTCGTTCGATGAGTCGGCCGCCGACAAATCCGGAGCCGCCGGTGATCAGACAGGTAGGAGCCATGGCGCTGCTTTCTATATCGTTGATATAGAAAGCGTATATCAACGATATAGCTTGGTCAAGAGACCCTGACGGCACCGATGGACACCGAAACGGCGATCCTGGACGCGGCGGAGGCACTGCTCGAGCAGCAGGGCCAGTCCGCACTGACCACGCGAGCGGTTTGCGAGGCCGCGGGCGTGAAGGCGCCCACGCTGTACCACCACTTCGGCGACAAGGACGGGCTGGAGCGGGCGCTGGTTCAGCGCGGACTGGCCAATTTCATGCGACGCAAGCAGCAGCCACCGGCCTCGGCCGATCCGCTGGACCAGTTGCGCGCGGGCTGGGACCTGGCGCTGGACTTCGCGCTCAAGCGGCCCGCGTTGCATGCGCTGTTCGCACACCACGCCCGCGCGCAACCCGCGCTGGTTGCAGAGGCCTATGCGTTGATGCACGGGCGCGTGCAGCGACTCGTGGACCTGAGGCGTTTTCGCGGCCCGGTGGACGCGGCGGCCCGAGCGGTGTGGGCGGCATCCAACGGCGCCCTGGCGCTGGTGCATCTCGGCACGGCGCGCAAGGATGTCGAAGCGGCCAGCGACCTTCTGTTCAACGCGGTGGTCGCCGAGTTGTCTCGTCCCGCGCCCTAGCGGCGTCGATGGCGCCTGGCGCTCGCGAAGTCGATCGCCGCGAGCCCGCCGGCGGGGCCTTCATTTCACCGGGTCGGTCCAGCCGCCGCCGAGCACCTTGTAGAGCGTGACCAGGTTCTGCGCCTGCTGCAGCTGCACCTGCACGACCGCCTGGCGCGCCGCGAACAGCGAGCGCCGCGCGTCGAGCACGTCGAGGTAGCTCGCCGCACCGTTGCGGTAGCGCAGGTCCGCGAGCCGCGTGCGCACCTCCTCGGCAGCGGCCTGCGCCTGCTGGGCACGCAGCTGCTCGCCGAAGGTCGCCCGTCCGGCGAGCGCATCGGCGACCTCGCGGAACGCGCTCTGGATCGCCTTCTCGTACTGCGCCAGCGCGATGTCGCGCCCCGCCTGCGCGGCCTGCAGGTTGCCCTGGTTGCGGCCGGCATCGAAGATCGGCAGCAGCAGCTGCGACGCCACCGTCGTCGCGAACGAGCCGGACTTGAACAGCCCCGACAGCTCCGAGCTCGCGGTGCCGGCGCTGCCGGTCAGCGTGATGCGCGGGAACAAGGCCGCCCGCGCCGCGCCGATGTTCGCATTCGCCGCCATGAGCTGGCGCTCGGCCTGGCGCACGTCGGGCCGGCGATCGAGCAGTTCGGAAGGCAGCCCGGCCGGCACGTCGGCGAGCAGCTTCTGCTGCGCCAGCGGCAGCGCGGGCGGCAGGTCGCTCGGCAGGCTCTGGCCGACCAGCAGCACGAGTGCGTTCTCGTCGAGGGCGCGCTGGCGCCGCGTCTGCGCCAGCGTCACGCGGGCGCCCTCGAGCAGCGACTCGGCCTGGCGCAGGTCGAGCTCGGAGGCGGCGCCATGGTCGAACTTCAGCTTCGTCAGGCGGAACGAGTCCTCGCGCGTCGCGAGCGTCTCGCGCGTCGTCTCGAGCAGCTCGTCGTCGGCCTGGATCGCCAGGTGGGCCGACGCGACCGCGGCGATCAGGCTGATCTGCGTGGCCTTGCGCGACTCCTCGGCGGCGTAGAACTGCGACAGCGCCACGTCGTTGAGGCTGCGCAGCCGACCGAAGAAGTCGAGCTCCCAGGTGCTGAGCGTGAGGCCGACGCTGTAGCTCGTGTTCTCGTTGCCGTTGACGACGCTCGGCTGGCGCGCCGCGGCGGCACCGACGTTCACGGTCGGGTACACGTCGGCGCGGCGCACCTGCAGCTGCGCGCGCGCCTGCTCGATCGACGCGGCAGCGACGCGCAGGTCGCGGTTGTTCTGCAGCGCCAGCGCGATCAGGCGGCGCAGCCGTTCGTCGGCGAAGAAGGCCTGCCATTCGATGTCGTGGGCCGGCCGGTTCGTCCCGGTCGCATCGCCCGGGTAGGCGGCAGCGACCGGCGCGTTCGGGCGCTGGTACTCCGGTGCCAGCGACATGCAGCCGGCGCCCAGCGCCGCGACGGCGAACGGCACGAGGCGGGCGAGCATGCGGCGCGGGCTCATGCCTGGCCTCCTGCGTTGCCGCCGTCCTTGTCGAGCTCGTGCGCGTAGATGCGGCGCTGGCGTTCGCTGCCCTTGAAGATGCGCCGCACGACGACGAAGAAGACCGGCACGAAGAACACCGCCAAGCCCGTGGCGGTCAGCATGCCGCCGAGCACGCCGGTGCCGATCGCGCGCTGGCTCGCCGAGCCGGCGCCGGAGGCGAGCACGAGCGGCATCACGCCGAGGATGAAGGCCATCGAGGTCATGATGATCGGCCGGAAGCGCAGGTGCGCTGCCTCGAGCACCGCCTCGACGATGCCCTTGCCCTGCGCGACGAGGTCCTTCGCGAACTCGATGATCAGCACCGCGTTCTTCGCCGACAGTCCGATGATCGTGATCAGGCCGACCTTGAAGTAGACGTCGTTGGAGAAGCCGCGCAGGCTCGCACCGAGCAGCACGCCGACGACGCCCAGCGGCACCACGAGGATCACCGCGAGCGGGATCGACCAGCTCTCGTACAGCGCCGCGAGGCACAGGAACACCGCGAGCAGCGAGAACGCGTAGAGCAGCCCCGCCGTGTTGCCGGCGGCACGTTCCTCGCGCGACAGCCCGGTCCATTCGAATGCGAAACCTTGCGGCAGCTGCGCGGCCAGGCGCTCCATCTCGGCCATCGCGTCGCCGGTCGAATACCCCGGCGCGGCGTCGCCGCCGATGCGCATCGTCGGGTAGCCGTTGTAGCGGATCGTCTGCATCGGGCCGGTGATCCAGCGGGTCGTCGCGAACGCCGCGAGCGGCACCGGCTGGCCCTTCGTGTTGAGCGCGTTCAGCGCCAGCAGGTCGGCCGGCTGCATGCGCGCCGGCGCGTCGGCCTGCACGATCACGCGCTGCAGCCGGCCGGCGTTCGGGAAGTCGTTGACGTAGGCCGAGCCGAGCGCGGTCGAGATCGTCGCGTTGATCGCGTCGAACGAGACGCCGAGCGCGGCCGCCTTGTCGCGGTCGATGTCGAGCTGCAGCTGCGCCGCGTCCTCCAGGCCGTCGGGGCGCACGCTCGTCAGTACCTTGCTCTGCGCGGCCATGCCGAGCAGCTGGTTGCGCGCCCGCACGAGCGCCGCGTGGCCGTTGCCGCCGCGGTCCTGGAGGCGGAACGCGAAGCCCGACGCGGTGCCGAGCTCGGGGATCGGCGGTGGGCTGAGCGGGAAGATGAAGGCGTCGCGCACGCCCATCATCGCGCCGAAGGTGCGCCCGGCCACCGCCTGCGCGGTGTGCGCGGCGCCCTCGCGCTCCTTCCAGTCCTTCAGCGTGACGAACGCGAGGCCGGCGTTCTGGCCCTGGCCCGAGAAGCTGAAGCCGAGCACCGAGACCATGCTCTGCACCTCGGGCTGCTTCAGGACGAAGCCCTCGACCTGCTGCATCACCTGCAGCGTGCGGTTGACCGTCGCGCCGGGCGGCAGCTGCACGTTGACGAGCATGTAGCCCTGGTCCTCGGCGGGCAGGAACGAGGCCGGCAGCCGGGCGAAGAGGACCCACACCGCGCCGATGACCGCCGCATAGATGAAGAGGTAGCGTGCCGCGCGCTTCAGGATGCGTGCGACCAGGCTCTCGTAACCCCTGGCGGAGCGCGCGAAGCCGCGGTTGAACCAGCCGAAGAAGCCGGTCTTCTCGTGGTGGTGGCCGGCCTCGACCGGCTGGAGCAGCGTCGCGCACAGCGCCGGGGTCAGCGACAGCGCCATGAACGCCGAGAAACCGATCGAGGCCGTCATCACCGTCGAGAACTGGCGGTAGATGTTGCCCACCGAGCCGGTGAAGAACGCGAGCGGCACGAACACGGAGATCAGCACGACGGTGACCCCGACGATCGCGCCCTGGATCTGGCCCATCGCCTTGCGCGCGGCGGCGCGCGGCGCGAGGCCTTCCTCGCTCATGATGCGCTCGACGTTCTCGACCACGACGATCGCGTCGTCGACGACGATGCCGATCACCAGCACCATGCCGAACATCGTCAGCACGTTGATCGAGAAGCCGAGCGTGAGCAGAACGGCAAAGGTGCCGAACAGCGCGATCGGCACCACGATCGTCGGGATCACGGTGTAGCGCCAGTTCTGCAGGAACAGGAACATCACCAGGAAGACCAGCCCGACGGCCTCGAGCAGCGTCTCGGCGACCTGGCGGATCGAGATGTCGATGAAGCGCGAGCTGTCGAACGGGATGACGTACTTCATCCCGGGCGGGAAGTAGCGCGCCAGCTCGTCCATGCGCGTGCGCACCGCCTTCGCCGTCGCGAGCGCGTTGCCGGTCGGCGACAGCTGCACGCCGATGCCGGTCGAGGGCTTGCCGTTGAGCCGCGCCGAGGTCGCGTAGTTCTGCGCGCCGAGCTCGATGCGCGCGACGTCCTTCAGCCGCACCGTCGAGCCGTCGGCGTTGGAGCGCAGCACGATGTTGCCGAACTGCTCGACGTTGGCGAGCTGGCCGTCGACGACGACCGTCGCGAAGATCGCCTGTCCCGGCAGGTTCGGCAGCTCGCCGATGGTGCCCGACGAGACCTGCGCGTTCTGCGCCCGGATCGCCGCGTTGACGTCGTTGGCCGACAGGCTGAAGCCCACCAGCTTGGCCGGATCGACCCAGATGCGCATCGCGCGCTCGGTGCCGAACAGCTGCGCCTGGCCGACGCCGGGCAGGCGCTGGATCTCCGGCAGCACGTTGCGCGACGCGTAGTCGCCGAGCGCGATCGGGTCCCACTTCGGGTCGTCCGACGACAGGATCGTGAAGAGCAGGAAGTTCGAGCGCGCCTTGTCGACCCGCACGCCCTGCTGCGTCACCGCCGAGGGCAGGCGCGGCGTGGCGCGCGACAGGCGGTTCTGCACGTCGACCTGGGCGAGGTCGGGGCTGGTGCCGGGCTGGAAGCTCAGCGTGATCGAGCCGCTGCCATTCGCCTGGCTGACCGACTCCATGTAGAGCAGCCCGGGCGAGCCGTTCATCTCCTGCTCGATGACGCTGATGACGCTGTTCTCCAGCGTCTGCGCCGAGGCGCCCGGGTACACCGCCGAGACGACGATGGACGGCGGCGCCACCGGCGGGTACTGCGCGACCGGCAGCTGCGTGATCGCGACGCTGCCGCCGACGAGGATGAACAGCGCGATGACCCACGCGAAGATGGGCCGGTCGATGAAGAACTGGGCCATGGTGCGTTTGCCTCGCGCTCAGGCCTTCGAAGCCGCCGAGGCGGGCGCCGCGGGCACGCCCGAGGCCGCGCCGGCCGGCGTCCACGGCACCGGCTTGACCGGCGCTCCCGGCGCGAACATCTTCTGGAAGCCGTCGACGATGACTTGCTCGCCCGCCTTCAGCCCGTCGAGCACGACCCAGCTCGAGCCCTGCGCCGAGCCGATCTTCACGGGGCGCGGCGCCGGCTTGTTGTCGGCACCGACGACGAGCACGGTGTCGCCCTGGTTCGAGCGCGTGACCGCCTGCTGCGGCACGAGGATCGCGCCTTCGAACTGGGCCTGCACGAGCCGCACGCGCACGTACATGCCGGGCAGCAGCACGCCGTCGGGGTTCGGCACCTCGGCGCGCAGCGTCACCTGGCCCGAGGTCGGGTCGACGCTGAGGTCGGTGAAGAGCAGCTTGCCGGGCCGGCCGTATTCGGTGCCGTCCTCCAGCACGAGGTGCACCTGCGCGACCTCGCCCTGGCCGGCGCGCTGCAGCTGGCCGCTCTGCAGCGCGCGGCGCAGCCGCAGCACGTCGGCGGTCGATTGCGTGAAGTTGACGTACATCGGGTTGATCTGCTGGATCAGCGCGAGCTGCGTCGCCTCGCCCTGGCCGACCAGCGCCCCTTCGGTGACGAGCGCGCGGCCGATGCGCCCTGAGATCGGCGCGGTGACACTCGCATAACCCAGGTTGATCTGCGCCGTCTGCACCGCGGCCTTGCCGGCCGCGACGTCGGCCTCGGCGGTCTTCTGCGCCGCGACCGCGCTGATGTAGTCCTGTCGACTCACCGCGTTCGCCTCGACGAGCGGCTTGAAGCGCTCGGCCTGCGCGGCCGCCTGGGCGAGGTTGGCCTGCGAGCGCGCGAGCGCCGCCTGCGCGCTGTCGAGCGCGGCGCGGTACGGCGCGGCGTCGATCTGGAACAAGGGCTGGCCCGCCTTCACGTCGCCGCCTTCGCGGAACAGGCGCGATTGCACGATGCCGGCAGCCCGCGCGCGCACCTGCGCGACGCGCGAGGCCTCGAGCCGGCCCGGCAGTTCGGTCGCGAGGCCGACCGGCTGTGGCGCGACCGTGATCACGCCGACCTGCGGCGCCGGCATGCCCCCGCCCCCGGGCGGCGCAGCGCCGGCACCTTCCTTCTTTCCGCACGCGGCGAGCCCGACGGCGGCGAGCACGAGCGCGGCGACGAGTGCGGCCCGGTGCATGGCAAGGGGGGCTGCGGGTGGGGGCAACGCAGTCATTCGAGACCCTTCAGGAATTGCGCCGCAGCGAGGTGCGCGAGCGCGAAAACGGGCGCCGGTGGCAACGCCGCATCGTCTTGTCGACGCGCGCGGACGGAGCACCGGCGCGAGGCGAGTCTACCCAGATCCGCACCGGGCTGCGGCCGTCGCGTAGCGGTCAACGCCCGGCCGACCACCGCAGCAATCCCACCGCATAACTCACGTAGTACCCGGCCAGCGTTCCGAAGATCAGCAAGGTCAACGGACTGCGCACCAGATCCGTCGGCGGGCCCTGCAGCGATTCCCCGGCCAGGTACAGGCTGCCGAAACGCCAGGCCAGGCGCGCCACCAGCAGCAGCGAGAGGGCGATGCCCAGGTGCGCGTTCGGGGTGTAGGTGGGCGCGGGGCCGGTGGTGTCGAAGCGGGTCAGCTTCAGCCCGTAGCGGCCCAGCGCGGCGCCCAGGCCGGCGCCGGCCAGCAGGGCCGCGGCGTTCAGCGGATGCGGCAGCGCGCCCAGCAGCAGCAGGCCGAACAGCAGCGGCAGCAGTACCACGGTGAGCCAGGCCCGCGGGCGCGACAGCGTCTGCCGGCCGACCAGGCGGCGCACGCGCTTGACGATGCGCCAGACCACCAACGCGCCCACGGCCGCCCACAGGCCGGCGGTGGGCAGTTGCAGCGTGGTGCTCATCGCGGGGCGCCTTCGGCGGGCCGGGCGATCGAGGCCTCGGCCGTGGGCCACACGATGGCCTGCGCCACGATGACCTGCTGGCCGTTGAAGGTGGCCGCCGGCGAGCCGTAGAGCTTGTAGCCCAGCGCCAGCGCGTCGCTGACGCGGCGGCAGAACGCGGCGTCGTCGGGGCCGGTCAGCAGGCGGTAGGGGGGCAGGTTGTCGGGTGGGTTGGTGGCGCTCATCGGGCGTGCGGGCTGGGTTGAGGTCAAGCTTGGCAGTATGCCCAGCCGGCGCTTTGGCGGGCATCGAGGCCCGCTGGATGACGTACATCAATCGGGCGCCGGTGCGGCAACAGCAGAATGCGGCGCGATGAGCGATCCGGGTCCTGCAGCCACGGCGGCGCCCAAGGCCTGGACCTCGGTCCTGCCCCGCGGGCAGGCCGGGCGCGCGTTGGGGCTGCACGCGATACGTGCCTTGCTGGCCGCATGCGTCCTGGCCGGTGTGGGCGCCCAAGGCGCCCAAGGCGCCCAGGGCGCCGCCCGTGCTGGCCTGTGCGAGCAGGGCCTGCGCCAATCGCCCATCGACATCGTCGCGCCCTTGCGCAGGCCCTTGCCGTCCCTGCAGTTCGACTATCACGCGGCGCCGCTGCGGCTGGTCCATGACGGCCACACGGTGCGCGTGCGCTTCGCCAACCGCAGCCAGCTCGTCGTCGGCCGGCAGCGCTACACGCTGCAGCAGTTCCACTTCCACCTGCCGGGGGGCGACCGCATCGCGGGCGAGGAATTCGCGATGGGCATGCACTTCACGCACAAGAGCCCGTCGGGCCAGTTGATGACGCTGGTGCTGCTGTTCCGCGTGGGACAGGAGAACCCCGCACTGGCCGCGTTGCTGCCGCACTTGAGCGCGCCCGGTCAGCCGGAGCACACGGTGGCGCACCAGACCGTGGACGCCGCGGCATGGCTGCCGGCGCAGCGCGGCTACTACGTCTACGACGGCTCGCTCACCGGCCCGCCGTGTACCGAGGGCGTGCGCTGGCTGGTCATGAAGCAGCCGCTGCAACTCTCGGCCGCGCAACTCGCGCTTCTCAAGTCCCTGATCCCCGCCAACGCCCGGCCGGTGCAGCCCCTGAACGGGCGCCCGATTCTTGAAAGTGAATGATCCATGGCCACTTCCGTTTCCACCCGGCGGCTGAACGTCATCGGCCTGGTGGCCTGCCTGTGCTGCCTTGCCTGCGGGCGGACCGAAGCCGCCGACAAGCCGCGAGCACCGGGCGTGCCGGTCACCGTAACGCCGGAGATGACCGGGGCCGGCATGGTCAGCAGCGGCGTCGTGCTGCCGCCCGTGCCGCCCACCACGGGCACGCGGCGAAACCCGGTGCCGAGCTGGGGCAAGCCCTTGCCCTACCCGATCGTGATCGCCGACCGGCGCAACAACCGCCTGATCGAGGTGACGCCGGACAAGCGCATCGTCTGGGAGTTTCCGTCGCCCAACCTCCAGGTCTACCGGGGCAACGAGGACGTCAACTTCTCGCACGACGGCAAGCTGCTGGCCGTGAGCGAGGAGGACAACTACGACGTCCACATCGTCGACTACGAGCAGCGCGCGATCCGATGGACCTTCGGCATGCCGGACACGCGCGGCAAGGGCGATCTGCTGAACTACCCCGACGACGCGCACCTGTTGGAAGACGGCCAGTTCCTGACCGCCGACATCCGCAACTGCCGCGTGCTGATCGTCGATCCGAAAGACAGCCGCATCACCACGCAATGGGGCCAGACCGGCCAATGCCGGCACAACCCACCGCAGCAGCTGGCCTATCCCAATGGCGCCACGCCGATGGACAACGGCGACATCCTGGTCAGCGAGATCAGCGGTTCGCGCCTCTCGCGCATCACGCGCGCCGGTCGGGTGCTGTGGAGCCGACAGGCGCCCGACGTCCGCTATCCATCAGACGCCTTCCCCACCGTGGACGGCCGGCAGGTCATCGTGGCCGACTTCAGCCAACCCGGGCGCGTGGTGATCTTCGACCCGGCCTCGGGCAAGAAGACCTGGGAGTATTTCGTCAAGGACGGCGAGGGCGCGTTGGACCACCCGTCGCTGGCGCGCGAACTGCCCGACACCGGTGACATCATCGTGGCCGACGACCTGCATGACCGCGTGGTCGTCATCGACCGCCACACCAAGGCCATCATCTGGCAGTACGGCGTGAAGGGCGTCAAGGGCCACCTGCCCGGCTACCTCAACTACCCCGACGGCTTTGACCTGGACGTCTACCGGAACTGGCGCGACGCGCTGAAATAGCGCGCCGGGTGGCGTGCTCATCAGGGCGATTCAGTCCGCCGTCAGTCGGCCAACAGGGCCCAGCGCTCGTGGTCGCGCCAGCGGCCGCGGATCTTCAGGTAGCGCGCCGAATAGCCTTCCTTGACGAAGCCGCCGCTGCGCACCAGCGCGATGGAGGCCTGGTTCTCGGGCTGGATGTTGGCTTCCAGCCGGTGCAGCTTCATCGCGCCGAAGGCGTGGCGCGCCACCAGGCGCAAGGCCTCGCGCATCAGGCCCTGGCGTTCGTGGCCGGCAAACGCGAAGTAGCCGAGGTA
>NZ_JBGAGA010000012.1:0-109656 GCF_044226965.1 Aquabacterium sp.
GTGACGGACAGCGGCCGGCCGCTGCCGCGCATCGGCGGCTTGCAGGTCAGCGAGATCAAGGGCGAAGACGGCCTGCGCTGAACGACGACGAGAGCACCGTACCGCATGAACTTTTCAGGCTTCGTCGTCCAGCTGCTCAATGGCCTGGCCGGCGCCTCGTCGCTGTTCCTCGTTGCCGCCGGGTTGTCGCTCATTTTCGGCGTTACGCGCATCGTCAATTTCGCGCACGGCTCGTTCTTCATGCTCGGGGTGTACATCGCGTACACGCTGGCCGACAAGCTCGGCGCGCCGCTGGGCAGCGCCGGCTTCTGGCTGGCCTTGCCGCTGGCCGCCATCGCGGTGGGCCTGGTCGGCGCGGCCGTCGAGATGCTGCTGCTGCGCCGCATCTACCACGCGCCGGAGCTGTTCCAACTGCTCGCCACCTTCGCGGTGGTGCTGGTGATCAAGGACGCCGCGCTCTGGCTGTGGGGTCCGGAAGACCTGCTGGGCCCGCGCGCGCCGGGCTTCGCCGGCTCGGTGGAAATCCTGGGCCGCCGCTTTCCCAGCTACGACCTGCTGCTGATCGTCGTCGGCCCCATCGTGCTGGGCCTGCTGTGGCTGCTGCTCACCCGCACCCGCTGGGGCACGCTGGTGCGCGCGGCCACGCAGGATCGCGAGATGGTCGGCGCGCTGGGCGTCAACCAAGCGTGGTTGTTCACAGCCGTGTTCACGCTGGGCGCCACGCTGGCCGGCCTGGGCGGCGCGCTGCAGCTGCCGCGCGAGCCCGCCGCGTTGGGGTTGGATTTGCTGACGATCGGCAATGCCTTCGTCGTGGTCGTCGTCGGCGGCATGGGTTCGATCCCTGGCGCGTATGTGGCCGCGCTGCTGATCGCCGAGATCAATGCGATGTGCGTGGGCATCGGCACGGTCGACCTGCTCGGATTCAGTCTCAACTTCTCCAAGCTCACGCTGGTGGCCGAGTTCCTGGTGATGGCGGTGGTGCTGGTGGTGCGCCCCTGGGGCCTGATGGGCCGGCCGCAGGCGCCCAGCCGGCAGGCCGGGCCGGTGGAAGCGCCGCTGCGCCCTGCCGCGCGCGGCGGCTGGATCGCCGCGGCGCTGCTGGTCGCGCTGGCGCTGCTGCCGCTGCTGACCACCCAATCGCCCTACTTCACCGTGCTGGCCATCGACCTGCTCACCGCTGCGCTGTTCGCCGCCAGCCTGCACTTCATCATGGGCCCGGCCGGCATGCATTCGTTCGGTCATGCGGCCTACTTCGGCCTGGGCGCCTATGCCTCGGCGCTGCTGGTGCAGCGCGCCGGCGTGCCGATGGAGCTGTCACTGTTCGTCGCACCGCTGCTGGCCGCGCTGGGCGCCTGGGTCTTCGGCTGGTTCTGCGTGCGGCTATCGGGCGTGTACCTGGCGATGCTGACGCTGGCCTTCGCGCAGATCGTCTGGTCCGTCGTGTTCCAGTGGGACGAGGTCACCGGCGGCAGCAACGGGCTCACCGGCGTGTGGCCCGCCGAGTGGCTGGCCGGCAAGCAGGCCTACTACTACCTGGCACTGGGGCTCGTCGGCGTGTCGGTGCTGCTGCTGCGCCGCATGCTGCACGCGCCCTTCGGCCATGCCATGCGGGCCGGCCGCGACTCGCCGCTGCGCAGCGACGCGATCGGCATCGACGTCAAGCGCGTGCAGTGGGTGGCCTTCATCGTCGCCGGCCTGTTCGCCGGGCTCGCCGGCTCGCTGTTCGCGTTCTCCAAGGGCAGCATCTCGCCCGACGGGCTGGCCGTGGGCCGCTCGGTCGATGGGCTGGTGATGGTGCTGCTGGGTGGTCTGCAGACCCTGTCCGGCCCGCTGGTGGGCGCCGTCACCTTCACCTGGCTGCAGGACGCGGTGGCCCGCAACACCGACTACTGGCGCGCGCTGCTCGGCGGCATCGTGCTGCTGCTGGTGCTGGCCTTCCCGATGGGCATCGCCGGCTTCGTGCAGCAGCGCTTCGCGCGCTTGACTTCCGGGGCTGCGCGATGAGCCTGCTAGCAGTCAAAGAGCTCGGCAAGAGTTTTGGCGGCAACCGCGCGGTCGATGGCGTCAGCTTCACGCTGGCCGCCGGCGAGCTGCTGGCGCTGATCGGGCCCAACGGCGCCGGCAAGTCCACCACCTTCAACATGGTGAACGGCCAGCTGAAGGCCGACAGCGGCTCGATCCGGCTGGACGGGCAGGAACTGATCGGCCGCGCGCCGCGCGAGATCTGGCGCCTGGGCGTGGGCCGCACCTTCCAGATTGCCGAGACCTTCGGCTCGATGACGGTGCTGGACAACGTGCAGATGGCGCTGCTGTCGGCCGACCGCCACATCTTCAGCTTCTGGCGCCGCGCGCGCGACTACCGACGCGACGACGCGCTGGCGCTGCTGGGCCAGGTGGGCATGGCCACGCAGGCCGAGCGGCCCTGCAGCGTGCTGGCCTATGGCGACATCAAGCGCGTGGAGCTGGCCATCGCGCTGGCCAACCGCCCGAAGCTGCTGCTGATGGACGAGCCCACCGCCGGCATGGCGCCGAAGGAGCGCAACGACCTGATGGCGCTGACCAAGGACCTGGTGAAGCAGCAGCAGATCGGCGTGCTGTTCACCGAGCACAGCATGGACGTGGTGTTCGCGCATGCCGACCGCATGATCGTGCTGGCGCGCGGCCGGCTGATCGCTGAAGGGCGGCCGCAGGAGATCCGCGAGCACCCGAAGGTGCAGGAGGTCTATTTCGGCACCGGCAAGACGTTCGAGAAGCCCACTGCCGGAGCCGCCGCATGAGCCGCGCCGACCAAGACCTGCTGCTTGACGCCCAGGGCCTGAACACCTGGTACGGCGCCGCGCAGATCCTGTACGACGTGGCGCTGCAGGTCAGGCGCGGCGAGGTCGTCGCGCTGATGGGCCGCAACGGTGCCGGCAAGTCCACCACGCTGAAGGCGCTGATGGGCATGCTGGACCAGCGCAAGGGCACGGTGCAGTTCATGGGCCGCGACATCACGCGCTGCGAGCCGCACCAGGTGGCGCGCATGGGCCTGGGCTTCGTGCCGGAAGACCGCCGCATCTTCACCGACCTGACGGTGACCGAGAACCTCGAGGTCGGCCGCCAGCCCGCCCGCCACTGGCCCGACGGCAGCGCCGCGCCGCTGTGGACGGCCGCGCGCCTGTTCAAGCTGTTCCCCAACCTCGGCGAAATGCCCGACCGCCCCGGCGGCCGCATGAGCGGCGGCGAGCAGCAGATGCTCACCGTCGCCCGCACGCTGATGGGCAACCCCTTCCTCGTGCTGCTGGACGAGCCCAGCGAGGGTGTCGCGCCGCTCATCGTCGAGCAGATGGCGCAGATGATCATCGAGCTCAAGCGCCAGGGCGTCAGCATCCTGCTGTCGGAACAGAACATGCACTTCGCCGAACTGGTGTCCGACCGCGCCTACGTGCTGGAGAAGGGCCAGATCCGCTACCAGGCGACGATGGCGGAACTTTCGGCCAACGACGAAGTGCGTCGCGCGTATCTCAGCATGTGATGCAGCGCGCCGCTGAACAGCCGCTCACTTTGCGCGTCAACGGCCAGGCCCACACGCTGGACGTGCCGCCCAGTGCTCCGCTGCTGCAGGTGCTGCGCAACGACCTGCAGCTCAACGGCCCGAAGTACGGCTGCGGCCTGGGCGAGTGCGGCGCCTGCCTGGTGCTGGTGGACGGCCGGCCGGCCCGCTGCTGCGTGATCCCTGCCGGCGGCGTGCAGGGCCGCGAGATCACCACGCTGGAAGGCCTGGCCCGGCGCAGCGGCCTGCCCGCCGGCACGCTGCACCCGGTGCAGCAGGCCTTCATCGATGCGCAGGCGGCGCAGTGCGGCTACTGCCTGAACGGCATGATCGTCGCCACCGTCGCGCTGCTGGAGTCCCACCCGCAGCCCACCGAGGCCCAGGTGCGCGCCGCGCTCTCGCACAACCTCTGCCGCTGCGGCACGCACCTGGAGATCCTGCAGGCGGTGCGCACCGCGGCCGAGACCTCATGACCCGCCGCGCGGACACCCCGCGCCGCCGCGCCGATTTCCACGCGGCCGAGGGCGTGCTGTTGGTCACGCGTCAGCCCCCCGCGCCGCCGCCGCCCGCGCCCGGCCAGCCCGCCATCGTCCCGGGCAATCCGGCCGAGGGGCCGGAGATCCTGCTGGCCGTGTGGGACGACGGCAGCGCCACCGCGCTGGCCGGCCACGTCGACCTGGGCACCGGCCTGCAGACCGCGCTGGCCCAGCTGGTGGCCGAGGAACTGGACCTGCCGCTGGACCGCATCGCGATGCAGCTGGGCCACACCGCCAGCGTGCCGAACCAGGGCCCGACGATCGCCAGCGCGTCGATCCAGATCCATGCCGCGCCGCTGCGCCAGGCCGCCGCGCAGGCCCGCGCCTGGCTGCTGGCCCAGGCGGCCGCGCGCTGGCAGCGGCCGCCGGCCGACCTGCAGGTCGACGCGGGCCAGATCCGCTGCCGCACCGATTCGGCGTTAGGCATCGGCTATGCCGAGCTGCTGCAAGGCCGCCATCTCGAGCTGACGCTGGATCCCGCCACGCCGCTGAAGCCCGCGGCCCGGCACCAGCTCATCGGCCAATCGGTGCCGCGCATCGACATCCCGGCCAAGGCCAGCGGCGAACTGAGCTTCGTGCACGACATGCGCCTGCCCGGCCTGCTGCACGGCCGGGTGATCCGCCCGCCCTATGCCGGCCTGGACGCGGGCGACTTTGTGGGCACCAGCCTCGAGGCGGTGGACGAGCAGTCGATTGCCCACCTGCCCGGCATCGTGGCCACCGTGGTGATCGGCGACTTCGTCGGCGTGGTGGCCGAGCGCGAAGACCAGGCCGAGGCCGCGATGCACGCGCTGGCCGTCCGCTGGAAGCCCGGCACGCCCCAACTGCCGCCGCTGGACGAGCTGGCCACCACGCTGCGCAAACGCGCGGCCACCGAACGCCTGCTGGTGGACGAAGGCAAGGTCGACGAGGCCCTGGCGCGCGCGGCGCAGCGCCTGCAGCGCGAATATGTGTGGCCCTACCAGCTGCACGCGTCCATCGGCCCTTCCTGCGCGGTGGCCCACTGGCACGCGCCCGATGCGCCCGAGGCCGCCAGCCCGGCCCCGGTGCTGCTGGACGTCTGGGCCGGCACGCAGAACCCGCATGTGCTGCGCGCCGACCTGGCCCGGCTCACCGGCCTGCAGGACGTGCAGGTGAACGTGGTGCGCATGGAAGCCGCCGGCTGCTACGGCCGCAACGGCGCCGACGACGTGGCCGCCGATGCCGCGCTGCTGGCCCGCGCGGTGGGCCGCCCGGTGCGGGTGCAGCTGACGCGCGAGCAGGAGCACCTGTGGGAGCCCAAGGGCGCCGCGCAGCTGATGCAGGTGGACGGCGGCATCGACGCGCACGGCAACCCGCTGGCCTACCACTTCCGCACCGCCTACCCGTCCAACGGCGCGCCCACCCTGGCGCTGCTGCTCACCCGCACGCTTCCCGCCACCAGCGACGCCTACCAGATGGGCGACCGCACCGCCCGCCCGCCCTACGGCTACGAGACCCAGCGCATCGTCGCGCGCGACATGCCGCCGATCCTGCGCGCGAGCTGGCTGCGCGGCGTCTCGGCGCTGCCCAACAGCTTTGCCCACGAAAGCTACATCGACGAGCTGGCCCATGCCGCGCAGGCCGACCCGGTGGCCTATCGCCTGAAGTACCTGACCGACGAGCGCGCACGCGAACTGCTGCAGGCCACCGCCGCCAGGGCCGGCTGGCTGCCGCACATCCGGCCGCAGCAGCAGGGCCGCCAAGGCGACTGGCTGCAGGGCCAGGGCGTGGCCTATGCCCGCTACATCCACAGCAAGTGGCCCGGCTTCGGCGCCGCCTGGGCCGCCTGGGTGGCCGACGTGGAGGTGCACCAGACCACCGGCGAGGTGAACGTCAAGCGCGTGGTCGTGGGCCACGACGCCGGGATGATGGTGAACCCGGCCGGCATCACCCACCAGGTGCACGGCAACGTGCTGCAGACCACCAGCCGTGCGCTGAAGGAGCGCCTGCCCACCGACCCGGCCACGCAGCTGCCCACCGCGCGCGAATGGGGCGCCTACCCGATCCTGAACTTCCGCGAAGTGCCGGTGGTGGACGTGCTGCTGATGCCGCGCCCCGGCGAGCCGCCGCTGGGGGCCGGTGAGTCGTCCTCGGTGCCCGGCACGGCCGCGATCGCCAACGCGATCTTCGACGCCACCGGCGTTCGCCTGCGCCAGCCGCCGTTCACGCCCGAGGTCCTGCGCGCCGCGATGCACCCGCTGCCCGCGCCCGTGGCCACGACCGGGACGACCGGCGTGCCCGCCGCGTCGGCAGCGCCCGTCGCGCCGCCCCCTGGGTCATCCTCCGCAGCGCTGCCCGCCACCGCCCGCCTGCCGCGCCGCCGCCCGTGGCTGGCCCGTGGCCTGGCGCTGGTCGGCGGCCTGCTGGCCGCCGCGGCCGGGCTGCTGGGCTGGCGGCCGGCCATTGCCCCGGTGGCGGCCAGCAGCGGCGGGCTGTACGCGACCGAGGTCGTCGAACGTGGCCGCGTCCTGGCGGCGTTGGGCAACTGCGCCGTCTGCCACACGGCCGAAGGCGGCCAGCGCAATGCCGGCGGCCGCTGGATCGAGACACCTTTCGGCCGCATTGCCAGCACCAACCTGACGCCCGACCCGGACACCGGCCTCGGCCGCTGGAGCTTCAGCGCCTTCCAGCGCGCGATGCGCGAGGGCATCGGCCGCGACGGCCGCCACCTGTTCCCGGCCTTCCCGTACACCGCCTTCGCGAAGACCACCGACGACGACCTGCAGGCGCTTTACGCCTACCTGATGAGCCAGCCCGCGGTGCGCCAGGCCACGCCCGCGCCGGCGCTGCAGTTCCCGTTCAGCCTGCGCCCGCTGATGGCGCTGTGGAACCCGCTATTCCACGACCCCGCGCCCTACGTGCCGGACCCCGCGCAGACGGCGCCATGGAACCGCGGCGCCTACCTGGTCAACGGCCTGGGCCACTGCAGCGCCTGCCACACCGAGCGCAACGCGCTAGGCGCCGAAAGGAGCGGCCGCAGCCACTTCCTGGCCGGTGCCGTGGTCGACGGCTGGGAGGCCCCGGCCCTCACCGCCGCCTCGCCCGCCCCGATCCCGTGGACCGAACAGAGCCTGTTCGACTACCTGCGCCGCGGCTACAGCCGCGAGCATGGCGTGGCCACCGGCCCGATGGCCCCGGTGATCCAGGACCTCGCCGCGCTGCCCGACGAGGACATCCGCGCGATGGCGCACTACCTGGCCAGCTTCCAGCAGCCGGCCGGGCCGGACACGCCCAGCGTCGCCAGCGTGCTGGCCCGTGCCCGCGCGAGCCGCCCGCTGCCCTCCGAAGGCCAGCGCCTGTTCGAGCAGGCCTGCGGCGCCTGCCACCACGACGGCGACGGCCCGCAGACGCTGGGCCTGAACATCCCGCTGGTGCTGAGCACCAAGGTCCACAGCGCCCGCGCCGACAACCTGGAACGCATCATCCGCGAGGGCATCCAGAACCCGGTGCACCGGGACGTGGGCTTCATGGGCGGCTTCGGCCGGGCGCTGGACGACGCCCAGGTGCGGCTGCTGGCGGCCTACCTGCGGCAATCCGTCCGGTAGGCATTGCGGTCGGCCGCAGCAGGTCTTCCAGGCGCTGCGAGCCGCCGCTGCTGCCGCCTGTCCGCCCGATCTGCGCTTCGTCGCCCCGGCCTTGTCCGCACGTGGCCCGCCTGCCGAGAATCCTTCGATCAAGAAGGGCAACGCCAACAGGGAGACGGGCCTTGAACAAGCTGCTACGCAACCGCCAGGGCCAGCTGCGCAACGGCTGGTGGATCCTGCTCTTCATGGCCGTGTTCGTCGCCAGCCAAGGCGTGTACCGCCCCGTCTCCAAGGGCTTGCAGGGCCTCGGCATCGACAAGCAATGGCTGTCGCCGCTGCCGGTGGTCTTCCTGCTGCTGGTGACCTGGATCTGCCTGCGCCTGCGCCGGCAGCCGCTGTCCGGCGTCGGCCTGCGCCTGGACGCCACCTGGCTGCGGCATGTGGTGTGCGGCGTGGCCCTGGGCACCGCCGAGCTGCTGGTCGTCTCGGCCCTGATCTACCTGGCCGGCGGCGTGCGCTTCGAGCTCGACCCGGCGCGCGGGCTTGCCGCGCTGGGCCACGGCCTCTGGTTCTTCGCCTGGGGCGCCGTGCTCGAGGAACTGCTGTTCCGCGGCTTCGTGTTCCAGCGCCTGGTCGACGGCATCGGTGCGCCGATGGCCTTGCTGCTGGCTGGCCTGCTCTTCGCGCTGGCCCATTTGAACAATCCCGGCATGCAGGGCAGCACGCTGGCCTGGGCGACGCTCGACAACGCCTTGGGCGCCATCCTGCTCGGCCTGGCCTATTTGCGCACCGGCAGCCTGGCCTTGCCGATGGGCATCCACTTCGGCTGGAACTGGACCCAGGGTTCGCTGCTGGGCTTCGATGTGAGCGGCCTGGCGCAGGCGGGCTGGCTCGCCCCTCACCTGCTCGACAAGCCGCAATGGATGAGCGGCGGCAGCTTCGGCCCGGAGGCCAGCGTCTTCGCCGTGGTCGTCGACGCGCTGGCCGTGCTGCTGCTGTGGCGCTGGCAAGGCACGGCGGGCCGGGCCGCGCACGCGCTTACAGTCGGGCCAGCCCCCGCATGCCCGCCACCACCCCCCGCCTGCTGCTGATCCTGACCGAATGGCCGCCCGCCGTGGGCGGCATGCAGACGCATGCGCGGCACCTGGCCGCTCACTTCGCGCGCCAGGCCTGCGCGGTGGAGGTGCTGAGCCATCGCGTCACCGACCCGGCGCTGGCCGCCGCGGCGCAGGCCTTCGACGCGGGCTGCGGCCTGCCGGTGCGGCGGGTGCTGTCGCGGCTGGGCTTCTGGCACAACCTGGCGCTGATCCGGCAGCGCATCCGGGCATTCCAGCCCGACGCGGTGTACGCCTCCACGGTGTTCTACGGCCTGCTGCAGCCGCTGGCCGGCGTGCCGGTGGTGTGCCGCTCGGTCGGCAACGACGTGCTCAGGCCCTGGCTCGGCTACCCCTACCCCTGGGGCAGCCGGCTGCTGGGCGCGCCCGCGGCGCAGCGGGCGCTGAGCTGGTGGCTGGAGCATGGCCGCCACCCGCCCTGGGTGGACCGGCTGTTCCGCGAGGGGCGCGAACGCCTGATGCGGCGCGCCGCGGCGGCGCACCACGGCATCCTGGCCAACAGCCACTACACCGCCGGGCTGCTGCGCGACATCGGCGTCGACGAAGGCCGCATCGAGGTGGTGGCCGGCGGCGTGGACAGCGCCGCCTTCGCCGCCGCGCCCGGCGCGCGCGCGGCGGCACGCGCGCAGCTGGGCCTGCCGGCCGTTGCGCCGGTGCTGCTGACGGTGTGCCGGCTGGTCGAGAAGAAGGGCGTGGAGGTGCTACTCGATGCCGTGGCCCGGCTGGCGCCGGCCGTGCCGGGGCTGCGGCTGCTGGTGGTGGGCGACGGCGGCCGGCGCCGCGCCTACGAGGCCTGCGCGGCACGGCTGGGTCTGGGCGCGGTGGTGCGCTTCGAAGGCCGCGTGCCGCACGAGCACATTGCACGTTACTACTGGGCCGCCGACGTGTTCGCGCTGGCCAGCTACGAAAGCCGCCATGCCGGCGGCGCGGTGCGCGACGTGGAGACCATGGGCCGCGTGATCTGCGAAGCCAATGCCGCCGGCCTGCCGGTGGTGGCCACCGCGAGCGGCGGCACGCCCAGCGTGCTGCGCGACGGCCACAACGGCCTGCTGGTGCCGCCCGCCGATGCGGCGGCGCTGGCCGCGGCCATCGGCACGCTGCTGCAGGCGCCGGCGCGCGCGCAGGCCCTGGCGCGGCACGGCCTGCTGCGCGCGCGGCACGAATTCGACTGGTCGGCGGTGATGGCGCGGCACGAGGAGGCGGTCGACCGCAGCCTGGGCCGCGCCGGCCGGCGGCCCCGCTGAGCACGCGAACGACGCGCGGCGCCAACCGGACATGCCGGTGGGTCGACAATGGTGGCGGCCGGGCGAGGACGGTCCGGGGAGGAAATCATGAGATTCAATGTGACGAGGGGGCTGCGCAAGGCCGCGCGCGCCGGGATGCTGGCACTGGCCGGGGCCTGCTGGCTGGTGGCTGCGGAGGCGGCCCCGGCGGCGGAGCCCCCTGCGGCCGAACTGTTCTTCAAGCGGCCGGCGGTGCTGGACACCCAGCTGTCGCCCAGCGGCAAGCGCCTGGCCATCACCGCCGAATCCAAGGGCCGTGTCGGCCTGTTCGCGATCGACCTGCAGGGCGGCGACTTCAAGGCCACCGCGGTGGCGGTGTTCTCCGACACCGACGTGGTCCGGTTCGAGTGGGTGGACGACGAGCGCCTGGTGTTCTCGGTCATCGACCTGCAGGAAGGCCTGGGCGAGGACCGCTGGACCGCGCCGGGCCTGTTCGCCGCCCGCTTCGACGGCAGCGAGTTGCGCATCCTCGTCGCCCGCCAGGGCAAGCAGTTCATCACCAACGGTGACGTGGGCAAGGCGCTGACCTGGAACCACGTGCTGCTGCATGTGCCGCTGCCTTCCGAGGACAGCCAGGGGGCCCGTGCCGACGAGGTGATCGTCGGCGAACTGCAGGCCCGCCTGGGCGAACTGAGCAACGTCGAGCCGCGCTGGCTGAACACGCGCACCGGTCGCTCGCGCCCGCTGGACACGGCCGGGGCCCCGGACCACGCGGTGCAGTGGTGGTTCAGCCAGCAGGGCCAGCCGCGCGCGGTGCTGACCTCGCACGAAGGGCGCACGGCCCTGTACTGGTACCGCCTGCCGAAGGACGCCGAGCCCGGCCGCTGGGTGCAACTGGCCGAGGGCCCGTTCGACGCCATGCCCTTCCTGCCCGCCTGGGTCGGCGCGGGCGAGACGCTGTACGTGCTGCAGGCGCGCGGGCCGCGTGGCGAGCAGGTCGTCGCGCCCTTCGACTTCGCCACCAACAAGCCGGGCGAGCCGCTGGTGCTGGTGCCTGGCTTCGACTTCCGGGGCGGCATGATCTCCGACCGCCAGGGCGAGCGCCTGAGGGGCGTGCGTGTCGATGCCGATGCCGAGCAGACGGTGTGGTTCGATCCGGTCGTCAAGCAGATGCAGGCCCAGGCCGATGCGGCGCTGCCCGGCCGGGTGAACCGCATCACCTGCCGGCGCTGTGGCGCCGCCGATGCGGTGATGCTGGTGCGTTCCTGGTCCGACCGGATTCCGGTCCAGCTGCTGCTGTGGACCCAGGCGGCCAACGGCGGCAAGGGTGGCTGGCAGATGATCAGCACGCAGCAGCCGGGCATCGACCCCAAGCGCATGGGCTCGCTGGACCTGGTGCGCATCCGTGCCCGCGACGGTGAGGATGTGCCGGTGTGGGTGACCAAACCGGCCGACTTCCAGGCCGGCCAGCCGCGGCCCGCGGTGATGCTGGTGCACGGCGGTCCGTGGCTGCGCCAGGGCCATTGGCGCTGGGAGCCGATGCGCCAGTTCCTGGCCTCGCGCGGCTATGTGGTGATCGAGCCCGAATTCCGCGGCAGCGAAGGCTATGGCACGGTCCACCGGAAGGCCGGCTACAAGCAATGGGGCCAGGCCATGCAGGACGACGTGACCGATGCCTTGCGCTGGGCCCAGGCCGAGAAGATCGCCAGCGACAAGGCTTGCATCGTCGGCGGCAGCTACGGCGGCTACAGCACCTTGATGGGCCTGATCCGCGACCCCGATCTGTACCGCTGCGGCTCGGCCTGGTCGGCGGTCGCCGACCTGATGCTGTTCCTGGAAGGCGGCTGGTTCGTCAGCGACGATCTCTCGACCACCGGCCGCAAGGTCGAGCTGCCCAAGCTCGTCGGCGACGCCGAGAAAGACCGCGCGATGCTGCTGGCCAACTCACCGGTCGAGCAGGCCGCGCGCATCAAGGCCCCGCTGCAGCTGATCTGGGGCAGCGAAGACCTGCGCGTGCCGATCGCCCACGGCAAGCGCCTGCGCAGCGCGATGCAGAAGGCCGGCCTCGAACCCGAGTGGGTGGTCTACGACGGTGAGGCGCACGGCTTCCGCAAGACCGAGAACCAGGTCGACATGGCCTTGAAGCTCGAGGCCTTCCTCGCCAGGCACCTGAAGTGAGCGGCCGTCTCAGGCGGCAGCCACCTTGTCCGCCTGGGCCCGCAGCCGCGCCACCATGAAGTCGGCCGCGCCCGTGAGGTGCTGGCGCATCAGCGCGTCGGCCCGGTCGCCATCGCCGGCGGCAATGGCCTCCAGGATCTCGGCATGCTGGTCCCAGATGTCGCGCGGGCGTTCGTCGCGCACCAGCACCTCGCCCATCACGCGCTGGGTGTAGGTGAGGTGGGTCTCCAGCGTCGGCGCGATCAGCGGGTTGCCCGAGAGCTCGTAGACGAACTCGTGGAAGCGGATGTCGGCGGCGATCATCTTCGCCACCGCGCCGCCGGCCACCGCCTTGCGGCCGGCCTCGATCAGCGCCCGGCCCTGGCGCGCGGCGCGCTCGGCGCCCTGCTCCGCGGCGCGGCGCGCGGCCAGGCCTTCGATCACCGCGCGCATGTCGTACATGTGCTGCACATGGTCGGCATCCATCGGCGCGACGATCAGCCCGCGGCCCGGTGCGTCGTGCAGCACGCCCTGGCCGCGCAGCAGCGCCAGCGCCTGCTGCACCGGCTGGCGCGAGACGCCCAGCGCCTGCGCCAGCTGCTCCTGGATGATGCGGTCGCCCGGGGCCAGCGCGCCGCTGGCGATCTCGCCGAGGATGGCGTCGCGCACCTGCTCGACGAGGTTGGGCTGGACGGTCAGGGCTTTCATGAGCTGAGTCGGTCGCGCAGCACGCGGTGCAGGATCTTGCCGGTGGCCGTGCGCGGCATGTCGGCGTCGTCGAAGAAACGCACCGATTGTGGCCGCTTGTAGCCGGCCATGCGGCCGCGGCACCAGTCCAGCAACTCGGCCTCGGTGAGGCCGCTGCCCGGGTGGGCCACCACCACGGCCTGCACCGCCTCGCCCCACTTGTCGTGCGGCACGCCGATCACCGCCACGTCCTTCACCTTCGGGTGCGCGCCGAGCACGCCTTCCACCTCCGACGGATAGACGTTCTCGCCGCCGCTGATGATCATGTTGCTCTTGCGGTCGACGAGGTGGATGTAGCCGTCGTCGCCGCGGCGCGCCATGTCGCCCACCGAGCACCAGTCGCCGCGGAAGGCCTCGGCGGTCTTCTCGGGGTTCTTCCAGTAGCCGTCGAAGACATAGGGCGTGCGCGAGAACAGCTCGCCCACCTCGCCGTCGGGCACCTCCTGGCCCTCGGCGTCGAGCAGGCGGATCGGGCCCGAGCCCACCCATTCGCGGCCCACCGAGCCCAGGCGGTCGAGCTGCTCGTGCGGGCGCAGCAAGGTGACCCAGCCGGCCTCGGTGGAGCCGTACAGCTCGTACAGGCCGGCATTGCGGAAGTGGTCCATGATGGCCAGCTTGGTCTCGCGCCGCGCCGGGGCCGACGAGATCATCAGCTTGCCCACCGCCGAGACGTCGTAGCGCGCCTTGGTGGCCTCGGGCAGGCCCAGCATCATGATGTAGTGCGTGGGCACCAGCGAGGTGAAGGTGACCTGCTGCTGCGCCAGCGTGGCCAGCAGCGCCTCGGGGTCGAAGCTCTTGCGGTCGTCGATGACGCAGGTGGCGCCCAGGTGCACGAAGGCCTGGCTGAAGTACAGCGAGTTGGCGTGGCACATCGGCATCACCAGCAGCGCGGTGTCGTCGCGGCGGAATTCCATTTCCAGCGCAGTGGCCAGCGCGATCAGCGCGTTGCCCTCGTGGCTGCGGATGGCGCCCTTGGGCCGGCCGGTGGTGCCGGAGGTGTACATCAGCGCGCAGGCGTCGGCCGGCCCCACGCGCAGGTCCGGCGTCTGCGTGCCGGCGGCGCCGATCAGCGCCTCGTAGTCGGTCCAGCCAGCGCCGGGGCGTTCGCTGCCGAAGCAGACCCAGCCGCCGCGCACCAGGTCGAGCTCGCGGCGCAGCGGCTCGATCCGCTCGACCAGCTCGTCCTGCACGATGAAGGCACGCGCCTCGCAGTGCGTGGCGATGTAGCCGATCTCGGGCGCGGTGAGGCGGAAGTTCACCGGCACCGCCACCAGGCCGGCACGCGCCAGTGCGACGTAGATCTCCATCCACTCCACGCAGTTGTAGGCCAGCAGCGCCACGCGGTCGCCCTTCACCAGGCCCAGCCCCAACAGCGCATTGGCCAGCCGGGTGGCGCGTTCGTGCCACTGCGCGAAGCTGAGCGCACGGCGCGAATCGCGCGTGCCGATGTGCGAAGGCTTCAGGCGGGCGTGGGTCTGGACGGCGTCGGCCAGGGTCTGCAAGTGGTTCATGGGGTCGGGCTCCTGCGATGCCGAGACTTTAGAACTCTGAATTCAGAACTCAGTCAGTGATAACCCGTATTTTGGAACTCTGAATTCAGAATACTATTTGCCAACCTTTCCCGCCGAGCCCGTCCCCACCATGAGCAGCCCCCATGTCTCCGAGCGCAGCAGCGCTGCGCTGATCGCCCGCTTCCTGCGCGCCCGCGGCGTCGACCGCGTGTTCGCGCTGTGCGGCGGCCATGTCATGCCCACCTGGATGCGGCTGGACGCCGAGGGCATCCGCATCGTCGATGTGCGCGACGAGCGGGCCGCCGTCTACATGGCCCATGCGCATGCCGAGCTCACCGGCCAGCTCGGCGTGGCGCTGGTCACCGCCGGACCGGGCGTCACCAACGCGATGACCGGCATTGCCAACGCCCATGCCTCGCGCGCACCGGTGCTGGTGCTCTCGGGCACGCCGCCGCGCCCGCAGGAAAACCGCGGCGCGCTGCAGGACATGGCGCATGTCGACTTCGTGCGCCCGCTCACCCGCTACGCCCGCACCGTACGCGAGCCCGACCTGGTGCTGCAGGAACTGGACGAAGCCGTGGCCCGCGCCTTCGGCCAGGGCGGCGAGCCCGGCCCGGTGTTCCTGGACTTCCCGGTGGACACGCTGCGCGCCGAGCCCAGCCCCGCGCTGCAGCTGCCCGAATACTTCATGCCGCGCCCGCCGCAGCGCCTGCTGCCCGACCCCGCCGCGGTGGCGCAGGCGGTGGAGCTGATCTGGTCGGCCAAGCGCCCGCTGGTCATCACCGGCCGCGGTGCGCGCGGCGCCGGCCCGGCGCTGCAGGCGCTGCTCGACACGCTGGGCGCCGCCTACCTCGACACCGGCGAAAGCCGCGGCCTGGTGCCCGACGAGCATCCGTCGGTGGTGGCCGCGATGCGTGGCACGGTGATGGGCCAGGCCGACCTCGTCATCACCATCGGCCGGCGCCTGGACTTCCAGCTCGCCTTCGGTTCGCCGGCGGTGTACGGCGCCGCGCGCTTCGTGCGCATGGCCGACACCGCGTCCGAGCTGCGCGACAACCGCCGCGGCGCGGCCGAGATCCTGGCCACGCCTTCGGCCGCCATCGAGGCGCTGCTGGCCGCCGCCGGCGACCGTGCCCCGGCCACCGAGCGGCAGTGGACCGCCGGCCTGCGCGAGCAGCACCTGGCGCGCGCCGCGAAGCTGCAGCGGTCGATGGCAGAAGCGCCCGACGGCAGCGACGGCCTGATGCATCCGAACCGCCTGCTCGCCGCGCTGCGCCGCGCGCTGCCGGCCGACACCGCGGTGGTGGCCGACGGTGGCGATTTCCTGAGCTTCGCCCGGGTGGGCCTGCCGGCCAGCACCTACCTCGATCCGGGGCCGCTGGGCTGCATCGGCATCGGCACGCCCTTTGGCATCGCTGCCGCGCTGGCGCTGCCCGACCGGCGCGTCGCGGTGGTCACCGGCGACGGTGCCTTCGGCTTCAATGCGATGGAGATCGACACCGCGGCGCGCCACCAGGTGCCGCTGCTGATCGTCGTCGCCAACAACGGCTCGTGGGCGATCGAGGTGCGCGACCAGCAGGAAACGCACGGCAAGGTGGTCGGCACCCGGCTGCAGTTCGCCGACCATGCGGCGATGGCGCGCGGCTTCGGCCTGCATGCCGAACGGGTCGAGCGGGCCGACCAGCTGCCAGGCGCGATCGCCCGCGCGCTGGCCGTGCGCGGCCCGGCGCTGCTGGACGTGCTGGTGACGCCGGAGGCCGCTTCGTCGGATGCCAAGTCGGGTCTCGCCTGGGTGCCCGACCTGCAGGCGCTGGGGGCCTGGGACCAGGCCGAGCGGCGCTGGCGCGCCGTCGGGGACGCTACCGATCCGCGTTAGGCATCAGACTCCCTGCGGCGGCAGCGGCTGCAGCCGCAGCGCCGTGGGCTCGATGCCGAACACCCGCTTGTGCGTGCGCGCCAGGTGGGCCGAATCGGCGAAGCCAGCCTCGTGTGCCGCCGCGGTCCAGTTGGCGCCGGCCATCACCGCCTCGATCGCCAGGTTGATGCGCAGCCACAGCAGGTAGGCGCGGAACGAGTTGCCGGTCTCGGCGACGAACAGATGCCGGAAGCGGCTCTCTGACAAAGCCACCTGCGTGGCCACCTCGCCCAGCGCGAGCGGCTCGCGCACATGCGCTCGGATGTAGGTCAGCGCGCGCGCCAGCCGCGGGTCCAGCGCGCGGTCGGATTCGGTCGAAGCGCCGCACAGCCGGTCCAGCGCCTGTTGCGCGGCAGCCACCATGTGCGACCGGTCCGGCGACGCCGCGAAGGCCTCGAACAACGCCTGCGCCACGGCGCGGCCGCCATCGCCGGGCAGGGACGCGACCGCATCGGCGCCGAAGCGCCCGGCCAGCGCCCGGCCGGCGCGGCTTTCCGGCTCGATGAACAGGTGCGCCATCGCGATGTCGTCAACCTCGAACTGGTGCGTGCAGTGGCTGGGTACCAGCGCGCCGCCGAAGCTGTCCCAGCGCCCTTCCCGCCCTGTACGGAAGCGGAGCGCGCCCTCGGCTGCCAGCGCCAGCTGGTGCGCATGGTGCGCATGCCAATCGGTGCGGCCGCTGCCGCGGCCGATCCACAGGCTGCCGCCCTGCCAGAAGTAGATGCGACCGCGCGAGCCGCTGGCGCGCGACATGCGCAGCGGCGCGACCGCAGCCGCATCAGCCTTTTCGATCATCAGCCGTTTCGTTCAAGTGCCGCCGGGCGGCGATGGCCAGAATCCCGCTCATTCCGAACCATCCCACCCGCGTTTCACGATGAACCTCTCCTTCCGATTCGCCCGCCGCATCCGCCCCTACGTCACCGAAGCGCTGCGCAGCGCCGCCTGGCACGCCGCGCAGGGCGAGCCGGCGCTGGCCTTCGCCCACCTCGAGCGCGCCCATGTGCTGGGCCAGGTCTCGACGCTGGAGCATGCGCGGGTGCACTGGGCCATGCTGTGCTGGGCACTGTCGCACAACGACGTGGCGGAGGCACTCGGGCAAACCTGGCGCCTGGCCGGTGCCTGGCTCAAGACCTGGCTGTGGGTGCCGGTGGGCAACACCGGCGGCGCCGATGTCAGCGGCTTCCGGCCGATGCCGATTGCGCCTGACCTGCAGCAGCTGATCGACGCCGCGCGCCGCTGAGGGGCCGGCGCGCCGGGCTGCACCGGGACGCGCCGAACAGGCGTTAGGCCCTCAGGCGCGGCGCCGGGCCCGTGACGCCGCGGCCAGGCCCAGGCCCAGGCCGACCAGCGCCAGCGTGGCGGGCTCCGGCACGGTGCCGCCGCCGGCGCCGCCGGTGTTGGGCGTGCCGGGCAGCGGCGCGTCGTTCACCTGCACGCTGCTGTTCCAGTTGTTCACCACCAGCTGGCCGTTGAACTGGCCCCAACCGGGATTCACCGTGGCGTTCAGCGCCAGCAGCGAGGCATTGACGCCGCCGTTGAAGCTGACGTTGGTGGCATCCACCAGGTTGAAGATCACCTGCCCCTTGTTGAAGCCGGTGTAGCCATGGTTGCCGAAGTCCACCGTGCCGCCGTGCACGTTGATCAGCACCTGCGCGCCGGTGGCGAGGTTGTCGATCTGCAGGTTCTTCAGCAGGTCGGCCGCGGCGATGTCGAACACCGCCAGGGTCTGCTGCGTGGCGTCGAAATGCAGCGTGCCCCACTGGTCGGCGGCGCTGCCGGTGTTGGTGAAGGCGTCCCAGGCCTGCGACAGCTGCGCCAGGCGCGTGTGCTCGCCGGCGAAGTCGAAGCCGACGCTGTGGCTCACGCCGCCGATGATGTTGCCGCTGGCCACCGGGGTGTAGCTGCCGCCGATTTCCGCGCCGCCCCAGATGCTGCCGCTGCTGAAGTTCAGGTTGCCGCCCACCGTCAGGCCGGTGCCGGCATACAGCGCGCTCGAGCCGGTCTTGGTGTTGATCGAGTAGCCGCTGATCGTGGCGTTGCCGCCCACCGCGACACGGCCCTCGACGTCGCTGCTGCTGACGTTCATGTTGCCGAAGGCCAGCAGGTTCAGGCTGCTGGCCAGCCCCAGGTTCACCGGTGCGGCATGGGCCAGCGGGGTGGCAAGAACGGCGGCAATCAGGGCAAGGCGGCGCATGCGGTGTCGTCTGGTGCGAGGCAAAGCCGGCGAGTGTAGGAAGGGGCGCCCGCCGGCGTCACACCCGGCTGCGGGGGTTGGCCCCGGCAATCGAGCAGCAGTTCACGGCTGGCGCCGCCGTGCCGCCGCTCACATCCCGCACAGCTTGCGGAACGGCCCCAGCACCGCGTCGCCGCGGAAGGGCTTGACGATCCAGCCGGTGATGCCGATGTCCTTGCCGCGGGCGCGCATGCCGGCGTTGTCCTCGGTCGTCAGCATCACGATGCGCACCGCGGTGTTGCCCAGGTCCTTGCGGATCTTCTCGGCCATGGTCAGGCCGTCCATGTTGGGCATGTTGATGTCGCTCACCACCAGGCGGATGCCGGGGTCGTCCTGCAGGCGCTGCAGGCCGTCGCGGCCGTCGTGCGCCACGGCCACCTCGAAGCCGTTCTGCGAAAGGAAGCTGGAGACGATCTCCCGCATCGTGTTGGAGTCGTCGACGACGAGTACCTGGGCCATGGTCGGTGTTCCTTGTTGTTCTAGAAGAGTTCCAGCTCGCCCGTGGTGGCGGTGGCCGCGGGCTGCGCGAATTCGGTGAAGGCCTCGGCCTCGAACAGCAGGTTGAAGATGAAGCGCTGCACGATGATCAGCGGCCGCTGCCGCGGGCGCCGCGGGTCGGTGAGCTGGTAGCGGATGCACAGCTGCGGGTCCTGCGAGCCGAACGAGATGTACTTCTGCTCGTGGTTGATGACGATGGGCACCTGCGTCTGCTGCGTGGCAAAGGCCTGCGGCGGGATGTAGCGGTTCTTGAACGCGCCCCAGATCAGGTTGGTGGTCTCGCCCAGCAGGTTGTTCAGCTCGCGGAAACCCAGGTCGCCGCCCACGCCCTCGTAGCCCATGCCCTGGGCCATGCCCTGGCGCAGCGCGCCCTCCTCGGTCTGCAGCATCATGTAGCCGCGGCACCAGGTCGATTCCAGCGCGATCAAGGTCGACACCTGGCCGTAGATGATGCGGTCGTGCACCACGTAGGGCGGCTCGGCCTCGACCTCGGCATTCGGGAACATCGAGCGCAGCGCGTTCAGCGACAGGTCGAGGATGCCGTTGACCAGCACCGTCGGGTAGCGCAGGCCGAACAGGCTGTGGTCGATGTGGGCGCGCAGCGTGCCGATGTCCTCGCTGGCCCACGGGTGGGTGACGGCGCGCGATTCGTCCGCATTCAGCGGCCGCGCGCTGGTGCGGCGCAGGAAGATCGGCAGCTCGGGCCGCTGGCGGTGCAGCGCGATCGCCAGCTTCAGGCTGTCCGGGGCGTCGCAGGGCAGGTCTTCGGCCAGCAGCACGCCGGCCAGGTCCTTGTGCTGGGCCAGCGCGTCCATCGCATCGGCCGCCGCGCAGGGCACGCTCACCAGGCCCAGCGATTCGCAGAACTCCAGCAGCCGCGGGTACTGCACCGGGTCGTGCTCCAGCAGCAGGACCTTCGCGGCAAGGAATGTCTGGTCGGCCATCTGCATCTGCGCCTCGCTCGGGTCGTGGGGAAGGAAAAGCCGCCCGAAACGGGAGGCCGGCAAGCTGGTATCGGCCGCCGGCCGGTGGGCTTGAGCGAGCGACCGGCCCGCCGCGGGCTGCCCGCACAATGCCCGCTTCCGACCGCCCGCCACCGCCCGCGCCGCCGGGCAGGCCTGCCCCCTTGAGCACTCTCGACGCCCCCTCCCCGCTGGCCGATGCCGATCTGCACACGCTGCGCAGCGCCGCTACGCAGGCCGAAGCCGAAGGCCGGCTGCTGCCGCCGCAGCTGGCGCTGATCCACCAGCGCGGCTGGCTGAAGATGCTGGCCCCACGCGCGGTGGGCGGCGACGAATGGCCGCTGCCCGCGGTGGTGCGGCTGGAGGAGGCGCTGGCCGCCGCCGACGGCAGCGTCGGCTGGACCGTGACCCTGTGCGCCGGCGCCGGCTGGTTCGCCGGCTTCCTGCCCCCCGCGCTGGCGCGCTCGATCCTGGCCACGCCCGCGGTCTGCCTGGCCGGCAGCGGCATGCCCGGCGGCGTGGCCGAGGCCAGCGCCGACGGCTGGCGGCTCAGCGGCCACTGGGGCCATGCCAGCGGCGCGCCGATGGCCACTCACTTCACCTGCAATGCCCAGCTGCAGTGCGACGGGCGCCCCTGCCTGGACGAGCGCGGCCAGCCGCGCGTGCGCGCCTTCGTGCTGCCGGCCGCGCAGGTCACGCTGCACGACAGCTGGCACAGCATCGGCCTGAAGGCCAGCGCCTCGCAGGCCTTCTCCGTCGACGCGGCCCGGCTCGCGCCCGAGCAGGCCTTCGACATCACGCCGGCAGCGGCCACCGTCGACGGGCCGCTGTACCGCTTCCCGTTCCGGCCCTTCGCCTTCGTCACGCTGGCGGCCAACCTGCTGGGCCTGGCCGGGCGCTTCATCGCGCTGGCCGAGCCCCTGCTCGCGCAGCGCGATGCGCGGCTGGGCACCGCGCTGCAGACCCGCTGGCAGGCCGAGCAGGCCGCCCTGGCCCAGGCGCGGCGCGAGTTCTACGAGGTGCTGGACCACAGCTGGCAGCGCGTGGCCGCGGGCGCGGCGCTGCCGCTGGAAGCCGAGCAGGCCCTGGAGCGGCAGTCGCGCACGATCGTGCAGGTGGCGCGCCAGGCGGTGGACGGGCTGTACCCGCTGTGCGGCCTGCAGGCTGCCGACCCACGGCAGGACATCAACCGCGTCTGGCGCGATCTCCACACCGCCACGCAGCATGCGCTGTGGCTGCCGGCCGGCATGGCGCCCGCAGACCCGCCGGGGTAGTCCGTTGCGTGAACGGACCCAAGGAATTGAAGGGACAGGTTCCTGATGGGTTTGTAGCGGCCGCGTCATCCTTTGTCACCCTAAACCCGCCCGCACCCGGCCAGACGGGGCTAGATTTCGAGTCATGCGGCCCCCACCCGGGCCGGTTCGAAAGGACATGCATGACCAGACTGCCCCTCGTCCGCCCCGCCATCCCCGACAGCGACAGCGGCACGGTCGCAACACTCAGCTGGCCCACCGTCACCGAGGCCACCGACAAGCTCTTCGTCGCCTTCGACACCAACGCGGACGCGACGATCACCCTGGCCGAAATCAGCGCCGTGCTCGACCCCGGCGGCCACCATCCCGATGGGCTGAACCAGGTCGTGCAACGGGTGGTCGGCCTGATCGACACCAACGACGACGGCAAGCTGACCAAGACCGAGGTCACGACCGCGTTGACCAAGCTGGACACCAACCACGACGGCGTGCTGAGCCCGGCCGACCTGCGGCCCTCGCTGGCGCAGGACGGCTTGACGCCGGTGCTGGCCGCGCTGCTGGCCGGCGGCCTGCCGGGTGCCGGCAATCCGCCGCCGCCGGTCGAAGACCACCATGCCCCCTCCCTCGACGAGGTGGTGAACGCGCTGATCAAGCGTTTCGACACCAACAACGACCAGGGCATCTCGCTGACCGAACTGCTGGCGGTGCTGGACCCGAGGGCCGGGCACGCGAAGATCGATGACGCGATGCAATCCCTGGTCACCGCCGTCGACACCAACCAGGATGGCGTGATGAGCGCGGCCGAGATCAAGGCCGCGGTCGCCTCGCTGGACGACAACCACGACGGCCTGCTGAACCACGACGACCACATGCCCGGCCCGCCCAGCGGCGATGCGGTCGATCTGGTCGGCCTGCTGCTGCCGCACCTGCGCGATTTCGATTCCGCAACGCTCGGCCACTTCGGCTGAGCCGCCCCGCCGCCGCACCCGGGCCGACCCTGCCCGGCGCGGCTGACCCCGTGCAGTAAACTGCGCGCTTTTTTCGCGCGGGTCGAACCCGCTGCGAGAAGTGCTTGGGGCAGGTCGGAATGGAGCCAGGGTTGCGGCGCGCCGCGGGCGTCACCACGTCGTCGCTGGTGCGCCAGTTGTCGGCATGGACCGGCGCCACGCCGGCAACGCCGGCCGCACAAGACCGGGCCGCACAGGACCGGGCCGCGCAGAACCGGCCCGCAGCGGCGGAACCCTCGTTGGCCGAGCGGCTCGGCGGCTGGCTGGACTGGACCGATGCCATTGCGCTGGCCGGCGTGCTGGCGCCGCTGAACGCGGCCGAACAGGGCCCCGCGGCGCCCGAAGCCGCCGCGCTGCTGCGCCAGGCCCTGGCCGAACGCGAGCATGTGCAGGCCGCGCTGCTGCGCGAGATCGATGGCGCTGCCGCCTATCACCAAAGCTACGCGGCCATGCAGCGGCTGATGGCCGAGCGCATCGGCGCCTTGCGGTCCCGGCTGCGTGCGCTGCTGCAGCGCGCTTCGCCGCGCCTGGCGCGCCTGGCCGCACTGGACGCCGCGATGGAGGACCTGCTGCGGCTGCGTGAACGCCACCTGCTCTCGCACGTGCCCACGCTGGCCCAGGCCCACATCGCGCCCGAGGGCGCCGAGCCCGGCGACACCGGCCGCGCACAGCAAACCCTGCTGCGCGCCGAGCTGGAACTGCGGCTGCAGCCGGTGGATGGACTGATCGAGGCCCTGGAGCAGGCCGCCCCGCAACGAGAACCACAGGCATGAACAGAACGAGTGTGTGGGCGGTCTTCTCCATCGGCGCGGCGGCCATCGCCTGGATCGCCGCCGGCTACGGCCCGGCCCATCCGCTGGCGTTGACGATGACGCTGGCCATCTTCGCCTTCTTCGCGCTCGGCGCGATCGAGCTCGCGCGCTTCGGCCAGGCCACCGGCACGCTGCAGCGTGCGCTGGGCGAGCTGCCCGAGGACCTGCCGCAGCTGGGCGACTGGCTGGCACGCCTGCACCCGAGCCTGCAGAACCCGGTGCGCCTGCGCATCGAAGGCGAGCGCAGCGCGCTGCCGGGGCCCGCGCTGACGCCCTACCTGGTCGGCCTGCTGGTGCTGCTGGGCATGCTGGGCACCTTCCTGGGCATGGTGGTCACCTTGAACGGCACCGTCACCGCGCTGGAGAGCACCACCGACCTGCAGGCCATCCGCAGCTCGCTGGCCGCGCCGGTGAAGGGCCTGGGCCTGGCCTTCGGCACCTCGGTGGCGGGCGTCGCGGCCTCGGCCATGCTGGGCCTGGCCTCGGCGCTGTGCCGGCGCGAGCGGCTGCTGGCCGCGCAGATGCTGGACAGCCGCATCGCCACCACCTTGCGCCATTTCTCGCTGGGTTACTCGCTGGCGCAGCAGCGGCAGCAAGCCTTGCAGGCGCTGCAGCAGCAGGCGCAGGCCATGCCCGCGCTGGTGCAGCAGGCGCAGGCCATGCCGGCGCTGGTGCAGCAGCTGCAGGCGCTGGCGCAGCAGATGGACCGCCAGCAACAGGCCCTGCACGAGCGTCTGCTGGCCAGCCAGGACAGCCTGCAGCGCGGCACCGAAGCCGCGTTCACGCAGCTGGCCGCGTCGGTCGACCGCACGCTGCAGCGCAGCCTGGCCGAGGGCGCGCGCCTGGCCGGCGCCGCGATCGAGCCGGCCGTGGCGTCGACGATGCAGGCGCTGGCGCAGGAAGCTGTCGCGCTCCACGGCCGGCTCGACGAGCACGCCACCCAGCTGCGCGCGCTCGTCGCGCAGGAGACGACCGACCTGCATGCCCGCGTCGGCCAGGCCACCCACGAACTGCACGCCCGCATCGGCGACACCGTGCAGCAGCAGCTCGCCGACCTGCACCAGGGCTTCGGCCGCACGATCGCCGAGCTCACGCAGCAGTGGCGCGACACGCTCGCCACGCACGAGCAGCGCAGCGCCGAGCAGGCCGCCGCGCTGCAGGCCACGCTGGCCGCGCAGGATCAGCAGCGGGTCGCGGCCTTCACCGGCACGCTGGACCACATCGCGGGCAGCCTGCAGCGCGAGTGGCAGCAGGCCGGCGCGCAGACGCTGGCGCAGCAGCAGCAGATCTGCCAGACGCTGCAGGACACCGCCGGCGAGATTGCCGCGCAGACCGAGGCCCAGGCCCGCAGCACCATCGCCGAGATCGCCCGGCTCACCGCCGCGGCCACCGACGCGCCGCGCGCCGCGGCCGAGGTCATCGGCCAGATGCGCGAGCAGTTCTCGCAGAGCCTGGCGCGCGACAACGCGCTGCTGGACGAGCGCCAGCGCATGATGGCCGCGCTGGCCGAGCTGCTGCAGTCGGCGCAGCAGAGCGCGGCCGGGCAACGCAGCGCGATCGAGGCGATGGCCAGTGCGTCATCCAGTGCCATCGAGCGGCTCGTCACCGGCTCGCAGCGCACGCTGGACGACTCCGCCGCGCAGTTCGGCAGCCAGCTGCAGGCCGAGCGCGAACGGCTGGACAGCGTGGCGGCGCAGGTGGGCGCCGGCGCGGTGGAGATCGCCAGCCTGGGCGAGGCCTTTGGCCTGGCGGTGCAGCAGTTCGGCGAATCGAACACGCAGCTGCTGGCCCAGCTGCAGCGCGTGGAAACCGCCTTGAGCCAGTCGATGGCGCGCAGCGACGAGCAGCTGGCCTACTACGTGGCCCAGGCGCGCGAGATCGTCGACCTCAGCCTGGGCGCGCAGAAGCAGATCCTCGACGACCTGCAGCGCCTGGCGCGGCGCGCCGAGGTCGGCACCGAGGCCGGCGCCGAGGCCTAGTCCAGATGATGAGCGGCCACGACGAAGCCGATGCCGGGCTCGAGTCCGGCGCGCCGGTGTGGGCGGTGTTCGGCGACCTGATGTCGGGCCTGCTCGGTGCCTTCGTGCTGATGCTGGTGTGCGTGATCGGCGTGCAGCTGGACCTGGCGACCAAGCTCGACACCGAGGTCCGGAAGCGCCAGCAGGAAGAGCAGCGCCGCCAGGCGCTGGAGCGCGCGCTGGCGATCCCGCTGGCCTCGGGCCGGGTGACGATGAACAACGGCCGCATCGGCATCAGCGGCAGCGTGCTGTTCGCGCAGAACTCCGACGACTTGCAGCCCGAGGGCCAGCAGCTGCTGAAAGGCCTGGCCGCGCCCTTGGCGGCCTATCTGAAGGAGCGCGACGAGATCCTGATGGTCAGCGGCTTCACCGACGACCGGCGGCTGCGCGCGGGCAACCGCGCGTTCGAGGACAACTGGGAACTCTCGGCCCAGCGCGCGCTGACGGTGATGCGGGCGCTGATGGCCGAGGGCGTGCCCTCGTCCGCGCTGTTCGCCGCGGCCTTCGGGCCCGAGCAGCCGGTGGCCTCCAATGCCGACGCGCAGGGCCGTGCGCAGAACCGCCGGGTCGAGCTGGCACCGGTGCCGCGTTGGGCCGGCGGCGTGGCCAAGCGCCCCTGAACGGCGCCTGATCGCCCATGGTGCAGCAGGAGGCCGTCGCCGCGATGCTGGCCGCCTGGCGTGCGCGCGGGCTGCAGCAGCGCGACCCGGTGCCCTACCACCGGCTCGAGGCACTGGCGCGGCGCGCCGCGGCGCTGCAGGGCCGCACGCGCGCGCTGCTGGACGAAAGGCTCGCCGTGCTGCTGGCCCAGTGTGCGCAGCGCCTGTCCGACGACCAGGCCTGCGATGCTGCCGCCAGGGCCCCCGGCGCCGCCGTTGCGGGCCACGGCCCGCTGGCCGAGCTGGTGCGCCAGCTGGCCGGCACGCCGCCACCGCCGGCGACGCCCCTGCCCGGCGCACCGGCGTCGCCGCCGACCGGTGGTGCCGCCGTGCCCGCCGCGCCGGTTGAATTGAAGGCCCTGCGCCAGCACCGCCGCACCTGGTCGCGCCTGCATGTCGAGCGCCGGCTGAGCCAATCGAAGGCCCAGGCGCCCGACCAGGCCGGCCCGCTGCATTCGCAGGCGCTGGTGGTGCGCACGCTGAGCCTGATGCGCGAACTCTCGCCGGAGTACCTGGAGCACTTCATCGCCGAGGTGGACACGCTGCTGTGGCTGGAAGACGCGCACGGCGGCAGCGCGCTGCTGCAGAAGGACGTGCTGCGCGGTGCGGCCGAGGCCGCCGCGGCAACCCCTGCGCGCGCGCAGAAGCCGACCCGCCGGCGCATCAAGGGCTGAGCCTGGCGGGGCGGGGCCTAGGCGGTCGCCATGGCGTGGGGCTGTGGCGCGGTGCCCGCGCCGGCAGCGGCCCGGCCGCCGTGCTCGAGCTTGAAGGTGCTCACCAGGTCGGCCAGGCGCTGCGCCTGCTGGCGCAGGCTGTCGGCGGCCGCCGCACTCTCCTCGACCAGCGCGGCGTTCTGCTGCGTCACCTGGTCGAGCTGCGACACCGCCGTGGCCACCTGGCCGATGCCGCTGGTCTGCTCGGTGGTCGCCGCATTGATCTCGCCGATCAGGTCGGCCACCCGCTTGACCTGCGCCACGATGTCCGACATCGTGCTGCCGGCCTCGCCCACCTTGCGCGAACCGGCCTCGACCTTCTCCACGCTCGACCCGATCAGCGACTTGATCTCCCGCGCCGCCTCGGCGCTGCGCTGCGCAAGGCTGCGCACCTCGCCAGCCACGACGGCGAAGCCGCGACCCTGCTCGCCGGCGCGGGCAGCCTCGACCGCGGCATTGAGCGCCAGGATGTTGGTCTGGAAGGCGATGCCGTCGATGACGCCGATGATGTCGGCGATCTTGCGCGAACTGGTCGTGATGTCGTCCATCACGACCACCACTTCGGCAACGACCTCGCCGCCGCGGCTGGCCGCCGCGCTGGCAGCGCCGGCCAGCTGGGTCGCCTGCAGGGCGGTCTCCGCGTTGTTGCGCACGGTCGCGTTCATCTCCTCCATCGAGGCGGCCGTCTGCTGCAGGCTCGACGCCTGCTGCTCGGTGCGCTGCGACAGGTCGGCATTGCCCATCGCAATCTGCGACGAGCCGGTGGCAATGGAATCGGACGAACTGCGCACCTGGCCGACCACGGTCGACAGGCTCTGCTGCATGGCCACCAGCGAGCTGAGCACACTGCCGGCCGGCGCGGATGCGGCGCCTTCCACGGTGCCCAGGTCGCCCGCCGCGATGCGTTGCGCGGCCTTGCCCAGGTCGTGGGGTTCGGCACCGAGGGCCCGCACCAGGTCCCGGACGATCAGCCAGCCGAGCAGGGTTGCGACGGCGGCTGCCATCATGCAAGCCGACAGCAGGGTCACCAGGCTGCGGGTGTAGCTCTCGCCGGCCAGCCGGACGCGGTCTGCCGCGTTCGTGTCGGCATCGGACACGTAGTCGTCGGCCGCCTTCACCAAGGCCGCCAGCAGCGGCCGGCAGTCGCGGTTCAGGGCCGCGATCGCCTCATCGCGCTTGTCGTCCAGCGCCAGCTTGACGATGCCCAACGCCACCGGTCCGTACTTCGCTTCCGCCGCCTCGAGGGCTTCAAAGCGACTGCGCTCGACTGCCGAGGCGGCGGTACTCTCGGCCAGGGCCTTCTTCAGCTTGACCAGGCTGGCACCCATCTTGGCGTGGGCCGCTTCCACGGCGGCCTTCTCGGCTTCCCGGTCCTGGGCCTCCGAGACCAACAGGAGATTGCTCGCCGCAATGGCGCGGGCATTGGCCGCATCGAGCACGTCATTGGCAAGCCCCATGCGAAAGACCTGTTCGTTGACATAGTCGGCAAAGTCCTCGTGGTTGCTGCCCAGCGCGCGCAGCGCAATCACCGAGACCAACGCGACCAGCGCCACCAGCAGGGCGAAGGCGCCCGCCAGCTTGGCGCGTACCGTGAGAGATGCGAGTTTCATCGCGCGTTCCTGGGGTTGTTCAAGCGGGTCAGTTCCCACCCTGCAGCGGCCCTACCCTGCCGCCTGGAGCAGCGTTTGACGGGTGTCATTTTTATCAATGTGATCTCATTTTGATCACTTATCGATCACTTGTGGTGATTTCTAAATCATCGTTCGGCACCAGCCGGATTGAAATGTGAAATAAGGCAAAGAACCCCCTGCTGCTCGGGCGCTGGTTGTTGCAGTGGCTATCGTCGACCCCCCGTGCATCGGCGAGACAATGGCCGGCCATGTTTCCCAGAACCCTGGCCCTCGTCGAGGACGAAGGCGACTACCGCGAGTACCTGGCCACCCACCTGCGTTCGCTGGGCATCGCGACGTCGACCTTTGCCAGCGGTGAGGACCTGATCACCGACCCCCAGGGGTTCGCCTTCGAGTTCTACGTGGTCGACCTGGGCCTGCAGGGGCTGGACGGGCTGGACCTGATCCGGCTGCTGCGCCGGCGCTCGAGCGCCGGCATCCTGGTCGTCTCCGGCCGCCTGGGCGGCGAGGTGTTCGAGCAGATCGTGCTGGCCGGGGGCGACATGTACCTGACGAAGCCGGTGCAGTTCGACCAGGTGGCGCTCGCCGTTCGGGCCGTCCATCGCCGGGCCGTGCTGTCGATGGCGAAGGCAGAGGGCTGGCGGCTGCTGCGTGCCACGCGGCAGCTGGTGGCCCCGGACGGCGCCTCCGTCGAATTGAGCGAGGCCGACCTGGCGCTGCTGGAGTGCTTCGTCGGCGCCGTGGGCGCCACGGTCACGCGGGAGACGCTGCACGCGCGGCTGGGCCACAGCGCCGGTGAATCCGCCGAGAACACCCTGACGGCCACCGTCTACCGCCTGCGCCGCCGCATCGAGCGCGCCACCCCCCTGGCGGTTCCGCTGCATGCCCAGCCGCGGCTGGGCTACGTGTTCAAGGCGCCGCTGACCGCCGTGTGAGGCCGCGCGGCGGTCAGGCCATGCCCTGCGGCAGCGTCAGCCGCAGGCAGGCGCCATGGCCGTCATCGTCAACCAGGTCGATCGTGCCGCCGTGCAGTTCCATCACGCGGCGCACGATGTACAGGCCCAGCCCATGGCCGGACTGCGGACTCTCGCCTTTGCCGCCGCGCTGGAACAGCCTGGACCGGGCCTTCTGGTCCAGCCCCGGCCCCTGGTCGCAGACCTGGATCAGCAGCGCCAGCGGCTCTTCGCTGTCCATCAGCCGCACCGTGATGGGGGCATCGGGCGGGCTGAACTTGGCCGCGTTCGCGAGCAGGTTGTGCAGCGCCAGGCGCATCAGGCTCGGATCCATCTGCGCGGTGCGCGTCGTCGTGCGGCGATCGACCACGATGCGCTTGCGCGCCGGCTCCACCAGGTCCCCGATGGCCAGCGACACCACCAGGTCCACGTCGCTGTCGATCTGGCCGATGGGTTGCGCCCGGCTCAGCAGCGCCATCACCGCCAGCGTGTTGTCGATGCTGGAGGTCACCTGACTGATCACCGCATGGGCCCGCTCCAGTTCGCCGGGCCGCGTCAAGCCGGCGCCGGACAGGGCTGCATTGGCCGCCTGGAGGGCCGCATTGGCGTTGTTCAGCGGCTGCCGCACCTCGTGCGCCAGCAGGTCCAGCAGTTCGGAGCGCTCGCGCAGGCTTTCGGCCAGCGCGCGGCTGCGCTCTTCCAGCTCCACCCGCATGCCCTGCTCGTCCTGCAGCGCGCGCTCGGCGCGGCGCTGCTGGGTGATCTCGGTCACCTGCACCACGAAGCCGGCCACGGTGCCGTCGACGATGTCCGGGATGTAGTGCGCGAGGGAATGGCGCCGGGTGCCGTCCGGGCCGGGCACGATGCGCTCGAATTCCTGGGGCTTGCCCGCCAGCGCGCCGCGCACATAGGGCTCGTTCAACGCGAAGAGCTCCGGCCCCAGCAGGTCGACCATCAGCTTGCCCAGCAGGTGGCGCGGGTCCGCGCCGAACCATCGGAGGTAGGCCTTGTTGGCGTACCGGCAGCGCAGGTCGGCGTCCCAGTAGGCCAGCATCGAAGGAACGGTATCGTTGACCAGTTCGATCAGGCGCAGCGGGCTGTATTCCTGGGAGCCGTACATCGCGTGCCACGTTACATGCGAGAGGTCCGCAGATTAGCCCATCCCGCCACCGGACGGTCAACTATGGGCATTGCCAGCCCGCGACAACCGGCGCGCCGCCGCGACGCGAACTGCGCTAAGGTGCGACCCCGATGAAGACGCTGCGCGACCTGAACACCCCGCCACCGCACATCCAGGGCCGCGTCGAGGTGATCGTCGTGCGCGGCGCGCCGCGCGACCCGGCCCGCCGTGTCGAGGCCACCACCGCGCTGGCCGGCATCGGCCTGGCCGACGACCGCCTGGGCCGGCGCGGCGAGGCCGAGCTGTCCACGCGCCAGGTCACCCTGATCCAGCAGGAGCACCTGCCCATCATCGCCAGCCTCGCGCGCAGCGGCCCGATCGACCCGGTCGGGCTGCGCCGCAACCTGGTGGTCTCGGGCATCAACCTGCTGGCGCTGAAGAATGCCCGGCTGCGCGTCGGCGGCGCACTGCTGCAGATCGTCGGCCCCTGCCAGCCCTGCTCGCGCATGGAAGAGCTCATCGGCCCCGGCGGCTATGCCGCGATGCGCGGGCATGGCGGCATGACCGCGCGCATCCTCGAGGGCGGCGCGATCGCGGTGGGCAGCGTGGTCAGCGTCGCCTAGCCGGCTGCCCGGCGCCCAGCGTCGACGCGCGCTCGACGATGCGAAAGCCGATGTCGATGATCGGCTGCGCCACCGTCTCGCCGCGGCAGCGGGCGATGATCATCTCGGCGGCGCGGCGGCCGATCTCGGCGCCTTCGATGTGCACGGTGGACAGCGCCGGCTCCAGGTGCGCGGCGAAGTCGGCGTCGCCGAAGCCGCACACCGCCAGCTGCTCGGGGATGCGGATGCCGCGCGCGCGGGCCTCGATCATCACGCCATCGGCCAGGCCGTCGGAGCTGCAGTAGATGGCCTCGATGCCGGGGTCCTGCGCCAGCAGCTGGCCCAGCGCCTCGCGGCCCAGGCGCAGCGTGCTGGGGGCCTTCACCAGCACCGTGGGCACCTCGCGCCCCACGGCCGAGACGAAGCCGTCGCGCCGCTGCAGCGCGCGGTGGTCATCGGCGGTGGCGATGGCCAGCCTGCGCCAGCCCTTGGCCAGGAAGTAGCCGGCCACCGCGCTGCCCACTTTCACATGCGAGAAGCCGACCAGCATGTCCACCGGCCGGTCGGTCAGGTCCCAGGTCTCGACGACCGGCGTGCCCAGCCGGCGCAGCCGTTCCACTGCCGCCAGCGGGTCCAGCAGGCCGGCCATCACGATGCCGTCGACCCGGCGGCTGATCATGGTTTCCAGCAGCGCCGATTCGCGCGCGCGGTCGTAGCCGGTCTGGCCCAGTATCAGCTGGTAGCCGGCGCGGTCCAGCGTCTCGGTCAGCGTCTGCACCGTCGGCAGGAACTGCGGCACCGAGATCACCGGCACCAGCGCGGCCACCGTCATGCTGCGCTTGGACTTCAGACCGCCGGCCAGACGGTTGGGGACATAACCCGTTATCTGCACGGCCCTCATCACCCGCTCGATGGTGGACTTGGACACCACCTCGGGGTTGCTGATCGCGCGCGACGCGGTGATCAGCGAGACCTTCGCTTCTCGGGCGACGTCGTGCAGCGTGACGGACTTGGGGGCGGCGGGCGGGCTCATGCAGGCGCGGATTATCCGACTCCCGCAGCGGGCTACTTGACGCTGCGAATGACAACGTTACCATTCACCCCACACCCCGACTGCGCTTCGCGTACTCGGCAGAAACCCTGATTCACGCTGTTGTGCGGCACCAAATGACAACGTTACCATTCGTCGGAGCGAAGCCCTGATGGCTACCTCGCAAGACCGCATCGCCTGGCTGCGCCTGTCGTCCTGCGTGCTGCCGCTGGCCACGCCGATCAGCGATGCCAAGGTGCTCACGGGCCGCCAGAAGCCGATGACCGAGGTGGCCCTGCTGTTCGCCGAGCTGATGACCGCCGACGGCCACCAGGGCCTGGGCTTCAGCTATGCCAAGCGCGCCGGCGGGCCGGGGCAGTACGCGCATGCGAAGGAGCTCGCGCCGGTGCTGATCGGCGAAGACCCGAACGACATCGCGCGGCTGTGGACCCGCCTGTGCTGGGCGGGCGCCTCGGTGGGCCGCAGCGGCCTGGCCACGCAGGCCATCGGCGCCTTCGACGTGGCGCTGCACGACCTGAAGGCGCGGCGCGCCGGCCTGTCGCTGGCCAAGCTGCTGGGCGCGTACCGCGATTCGGTGGCCTGCTACAACACCTCGGGCGGCTTCCTGCACACGCCGCTCGATCAGTTGCTGGTCAATGCGCAGGCCTCGGTCGAGCGCGGCATCGGCGGCATCAAGCTCAAGGTCGGCCAGCCCGACCGCGCGGCCGACCTGCAGCGCGTGGCCGCGGTGCGCAAGCACCTGGGCGACGGCGTGGCGCTGATGGTCGATGCCAACCAGCAGTGGGACCGGCCCACCGCGCAGCGCATGTGCCGCAGCTTCGAGCCCTGCCAGCTGGTGTGGATCGAGGAGCCGCTGGACGCCTACGACCACGAAGGCCATGCCGCGCTGGCGGCGAGCTTCGACACGCCGATCGCCACCGGCGAGATGCTGACCAGCGCGGCCGAGCATGCCGATCTGATCCGTCACCGCGCCGCCGACTATCTGATGCCCGATGCGCCGCGCGTCGGCGGCATCACGCCCTTTCTGAAGATTGCCGCGCAGGCCGAGTCCGCCGGGCTGATGCTGGCACCGCATTTCGCGATGGAGCTGCACGTGCACCTGGCGGCGGCCTACCCCAGCGAGCCCTGGGTCGAGCACTTCGACTGGCTCGAGCCGCTGTTCAACGAGCGCATCGAGATCCGCGATGGCCGCATGCAGGTGCCCACGCGCCCCGGCCTGGGCCTGAGCTTGAGCGAGCAGGCCCGCGCCTGGACGCGCGAGCAGGCCGAGTTCGGCCGCCGGCCCTGAGCCGCCTTATCCCTTTCCACAGCCCCCACACACCGCAAGGAGACATCCCATGAAGCAGCTGTTCACCGCCCTCGCCGTCGGCCTCGCGCTCGCGGCCCCTGCAGGCCAGGCGCTGGCGCAGGCCTGGCCCACGGCCAAGCCGGTCACGCTGCTGGTGCCCTTCCCGCCCGGCGGCTCCACCGACCTGATTGCGCGGCAGGTCGGCACCAAGCTGCAGGAAAAGCTCGGCGGCAACTTCATCGTCGACAACAAGGGCGGCGCCGGCGGCACGGTGGGCGCCGCGCAGGCCAAGCGTTCGGCGCCCGATGGCTACACGATCTTCGTGTCCTCGCTCGGCCCGTTCGTCATCGGCCCGCACCTGCTGAAGAACGTCGGCTACGACCCGACCAAGGATTTCGACTACATCACGCTCGCGGTGCAGGCGCCCAACGTGCTGGCGGTGCCCGCGGCATCGCCGCACAAGAGCTTTGCCGACGTGCTGAAGTTCCTGAAGGCCAACCCCGGCAAGATGACCTTCGCCTCGGCCGGCAACGGCACCTCCGACCACCTGACGGCCGAGCTGCTGTGGCAGGAGACCGGCACGCAGGCCACGCACGTGCCGTACAAGGGCGGCGCGCCGGCGATGTCCGACCTGATCGGCGGCGTGGTCGACGCCACCTTCATGAACATCAACACCGGTCTCACCAACATCAAGGCCGGCAAGCTGCGCGCGCTGGCCATCACCTCGGCCAAGCGCTCGCCGCTGCTGCCCGACGTCCCGACGATGGAAGAGCTGGGCTACAAGGGCGTCACGGTCTACTCGTGGCAGGCCTTCGCCGCGCCCAAGGGGCTGCCGGCCGACATCAAGACCAAGCTGCACGACGCCATCGTCGCGGGCCTGAACGACCCGGCCGTCAAGCCCAAGCTGCTGGAGCTGGGCTTCGAGATCGTCGGCAACACGCCCGAGCAGTTCACCGCCTTCCAGGCCGCTGAGTTCGCGCGTTGGAAGAAGGTGATCGAGGTCGGCAAGATCACGGCAGATTGAGACCTTGCCGCCATCACAACAACCGAGGAGACCTGGATGCACGACCCTTCCGCTTCATCGCGGCGCACCTTCCTGCGCGCCAGCGCGGCCACGGGCTTTGGCGCGCTGGCCGGCAGCGCGCTGGCGCAATCCTTCGAGTACAAGCCGAACCAGCGCTACCCCGATCCGGCGGTGCAGATCCTGGACCCCAGCTTCGCGAAGTACCGCCTCTACAGCAGCACCATCGAGCAGTTGGGCACCGGCATGCGCTGGGCCGAGGGGCCGGCTTACTTTCCGGGTGCCAACGGCGGCCCGGGCCACCTGCTGCTCAGCGACATCCCGAACAACCGCATCATGAAGTTCGACGAGAAGACCGGCGCCTTCACGGTCTTCCGCAGCCCGGCCAACTATGCCAACGGCAACACGCGCGACCGCCAGGGCCGGCTGGTGACCTGCGAGCATTCGGTGACGCGCCGCATCACCCGCACCGAGCACGACGGCAAGATCACCGTGCTGGCCGACAACTTCGAAGGCAAGCGCCTGAATGCGCCGAACGACATCGTCGTGAAGAGCGACGACTCGGTGTGGTTCACCGACCCGCTGTTCGGCATCAACGGCGAATGGGAAGGCTCGCGCGCCAAGCCCGAGCAGGCCAACACCAACGTCTTCCGCATCGCGCCCGATGGCAAGATCAGCGCAGTGATCACCGACCTGGTCAACCCCAACGGCCTGGCTTTCTCGCCCGACGAGAAGAAGCTTTACGTCGTCGAATGGAAGGGCACGCCAAACCGCAGCCTCTGGGCCTACGACGTCAACCCTGACCACACGGTGAGCAACAAGACCAAGCTGATCGATGCGGCCGACCAGGGCGCGCTCGACGGCTTCCGCGTCGACCGCGACGGCAACCTGTGGTGCGGCTGGGGCAGCAACGGCGCGCTGAACGCCGAGGCCACGGACGTGGGCGGCCGCAAGGTCTTCACGCTGCGCGGCAAGCCGGAAGAGCTGGACGGCGTGATGGTGTTCAGCCCGCAGGGCAAGCCGCTGGCCCATGTCCGCCTGCCCGAGCGCTGCGCCAACCTGTGCTTCGGCGGGCCGAAGAACAATCGCCTGTACATGGCCAGCTGCCATTCGCTGTACGCGCTGTACGTCGAGGCGCACGGCGCCACCTGACACAACCCCGAGAGAACCTTGCCATGGCCCCCACGCCGCTGACGATCCGCATGCACGAGCGCGACAACGTCGCGATCGTCGCGAACGATGGCGGCCTGCCGGCCGGCACCGCCCTGCCCTCCGGCCTGGTGCTGGTGGACAAGGTGCCGCAGGGCCACAAGGTGGCGCTGGAGGACATTGCAGCGGACGCACCGATCCGGCGTTATGACGTGGTCATCGGCACCGCCCTCAAGCCCATCCCGGCCGGCAGCTGGGTGCACGAGCGGCTGCTGCGGATGCCCGACGCACGATCGCTCGAAGGCCTGCCACTGGCCACCGCGCCGAAGAACGCGCTGCCGCCGCTGGCAGGCTACACCTTCGAGGGCTACCGCAATGCCGACGGGTCGGTGGGCACGCGCAACATCCTGGCCATCACGCAGACGGTCCAGTGCGTGGCCGGCGTCACCGCCTTCGCGCTGCAGCGCATCAAGGCCGAGTTGCTGCCGCGCTATCCGAACGTCGACGACGTGGTCGCGCTCGAGCACGGCTACGGCTGCGGCGTGGCGATCGACGCGCCCGATGCGGTGGTGCCGATCCGCACGCTGCGCAACATCAGCCTGAACCCGAACTTCGGCGGCGAGCTGATGGTGGTGAGCCTGGGCTGCGAGAAGCTGCAGCCCGAGCGCCTGCTGCCGCCGGGCAGCGTGCCGATCGTCGACACGCGCGGCGACGGCGCCAACACCACCGACGCCGCGCTCGATGTGGTGTGCCTGCAGCACGAATCGCATGTCGGCTTCATGGCGATGGTCGAATCGATCATGCGCCAGGCTGAAGTGCACCTCGCGCGCCTGGACCAGCGCCGCCGCGAGACGGTGCCGGCCAGCGAACTGGTGGTGGGCGTGCAGTGCGGCGGCAGCGATGCCTTCAGCGGCGTCACCGCCAATCCGGCGGTGGGCTACTGCACCGACCTGCTGGTGCGCGCCGGCGCCAGCGTGATGTTCAGCGAGACCACCGAGGTGCGCGACGGCATCGCGCAGCTCACCGCGCGCGCCACCACGCCCGAGGTGGCGCAGGCCATGATCCGCGAGATGGCCTGGTACGACGCCTACCTGCAGCGCGGCGCGGTCGACCGCAGCGCCAACACCACGCCGGGCAACAAGGCGGGCGGCCTGTCGAACATCGTCGAGAAGGCAATGGGCTCGATCGTCAAGTCCGGCTCGGCGCCGATCGCCAACGTGCTCGCGCCCGGCGAGAAGCTCAAGGCCAAGGGCCTGACCTACGCCGCCACGCCGGCCAGCGACTTCATCTGCGGCACCCTGCAGCTGGCCGCCGGCATGAACCTGCATGTCTTCACCACCGGCCGCGGCACGCCCTACGGCCTGGCCGAGGTGCCGGTGATCAAGGTGGCCACGCGCAGCGAGCTGGCGCGGCGCTGGCACGACCTGATGGACATCAACGCCGGCACCATTGCCGACGGCACGGCGACGATCGAGGAGGTCGGCTGGCAGCTGTTCCACTTCATGCTCGACGTCGCCAGCGGCCGCCAGAAGACCTGGGCCGAGCGCTGGAAGCTGCACAACGCGCTGGTGCTGTTCAATCCGGCGCCGGTGACGTGAGTGCTTTGGCAGGCCGATCTTGACGGCTATGCCGTTGACGATATTCAACGCCGCTGGTTCGTCGTTGATCGAAGTGCCCTCAGAGCCAGTTGGCGCTTGGCCAGCGCTTGCTGCTGCAATCCGGGAAGCGCACTCCAGTGCAAGCTTCCTTGATCTGCCCAAGTCAATGAGCCTTGGTCGTGAAGCAGACTCATTGGCGCCGTAACCGGCTTCGAGCGTTGCGTCAATCGTGCGCCGGCAGACACGATGTCGAGGCGACCATCGCCGTTGAGATCACCCACCACGAGAGTCCCGGAATAGCTGGCGCGGCCTTCGTTGTAGACAGGATCCGGGGCACTCAGCGTGCCGTCGGCCTGCTGGTAGCGAATCTGTATCGAATCCGCCTGGCCATCCAGGGCCATCACCAAGTCGAGTCGACCATCGCCGTCGATGTCGGCGATGCGCAGGCCGGTCGGGGTTCCCCACTTCCAAGCACTGGTGCTAACCGTGCCATCGGCCTGGACCTTGTGAATGTTTACGTGACCATTCTGGCCGGTCGCAACAATCTCGGGACGCCCGTCGCCGTCAAGGTCACCCACTGCCAAAGGACGTTCCTGCCCGGCTGAGTACAAATGGATCGGAGGGTTGTAGCCGCCACTCGAACGGCGCAGTAGCACCGACAGCCCGTGCGCGCCTAGGTAGTCATCGAGCGTCGCCACGAGATCATTCTGGCCGTTTCCATCCAGGTCCGCTGCGGCCACCTCCAGAACACGGCGACCACCGCCAAAATCCAAAAGTTCGCCGGGCTGCATGCGGCCGCTGGAATCAGCGCGCCACACCTTCACGCTGGACAGTTGATCGCTGTTGTCGCTGACAAGCAGCGCGGGCCGGCCGCGGCCGTCCGCATCGACGGCCCACAGATGCCACGGAACGCCACCGGTCTGCAACACCTGTCGGATCGTTGCTTCACGCTTCGCATTCCATTGCAGAACGAGCACGCCGCAGCCGCCGTTGGCCACTGCCAATTCGATGCGTCCGTCGCCATCGAAGTCGGCCGTAGCCACGTGCCCAGTCGAGCAGGGACCAAGGCCAGACAGATTCACCGGCACCACTCGACCGTCGGAATGCCCCCAAATGACATAGAGGCCAGGCTTACCGTAGCGATACCCGATCGATTCATAGACCAGATCGAGCGCACCATCGCCGTCCAGATCGGCGATCGCGCTGGACAGAATGCCTCCCTCATCCTCGAATGCGACCGGATCCTCGAAACGTAGCAGTGGCAGTGTGACGTCATTGGACATGTCACCGGTCACGTAGGATTGCAGGGTCTCGTCGTAGCCTTCGTCAATGCCAATGCCGCGCGCCCGATAGCTGTGCTTCACCGCACCGACGCCCGGCACCCACCACGTTGTCGAGAACAAGGTCAGAAAGCTGTCGATCCGGTCGCCGCTGCTGAGCACCAGCACCTCGTAGAGAGTCTGCTGGATGCGATGCGGAGAGGCGAAGATGCCGGCTGGAGTCTTCACCAATTCGAGGCCAACCATGGGGGAGACGTCGGCGACGATCTCCAGGCTGTCCTCGATTCCATCTTCATCGACATCCATGCCAGCAGGTATGGTCGTACGGAACTGCGTGAAAGAGCCCAGTGGGAACGAGAAGATTCGCTGACCGTTCAACAGACGAAGTTCGGGTGAAGTCTGGTCTGCGGGATCCAGATAGTCTCGAACCCCATCGGTATCGACAGTGAAGTATTCGGTAGAGACCGAGCCGTCGACACCATCTTGAGTTTCGATCGCCGTCGCCTGCCGACCTTCGACAATGCGGTCACCTACGACCTTGACTACCGTCGGCACGCTGTTGCGGCTGTTCGCATAAATCCACTGCGAACCCGGCGCCACCGGAAACAGGTCCGCGGCACTCTGCGCGCCCCGAACGATCAGTCGTGCCACTCGAGTCAGCACGCTGCCACTGGCGTTGGTCAGCCTGGCGCGGTAGTAACCATCGAGTCCTCGAGGTGGGACCAAGCGTGTTGCCGTGCCACCCTGGATGTCCTCGAAGCGGCGCCCACCGTCGCCGCTGTACTGCCATTGAACCGTCGTCGCGCTGGGCGATTGATATGCCAGCTCGAAATAGGGTTCGAAATAGGAATCCGGGTGATAGTTCAAGGGCTGTGCGGTAATGTTCGGCAGCGCGCAGGCAGGCCCCTGCATTCGGCAGGTGTCTGCGACGATTTGCGCTGCATAGTCACGCAGCATGCCAAGGGATTTAACCTGCCAATTCGTATACGGACCATAGCCATAGATGCCGCCATCCTCAGTGAATCCGAGGACATTGCCATTGCTGTACGAATGAACCGTGTAGCGGATGCCTTGATAGACAAGAGCGGACTCGGCACCGCTTTCAGGAAAGAGATTCGGGAGCGCCCACTCGGCCCAGGCGAAAGCTTGTGCCATGGTCACGGCAGGCGGTGTCGATGACGCCTGCACCGTGACCCGCATCGCAAACTGCCGGCGGGCATCCAATGCACCGGAAGGGTGGCCATACCCATCGGTCGATAGGTCGGACGGGTCTGCCGACTCTGATCCACCTCCGCAACCGGCCACCAACATCGTGGCAGCGCAGAACACGGTCGCCAGACATCGCAGTACGGGTTGTGGGCGACAGCCGGTCATGTGCACGCCCGCACAGCGCCCGCAAAGGCGCACTATGTGACTCATCGTCCCCCCTTGCTTGGTCTCCAAGTCGTCGCCCGATTCTGACAGGCCACAACAACAGGGCGACCACCTACGACGCTCTGACTCTGAGACGTTGGATTTGCATGCACCACCTGTTGCTCGGCCTTGCAGTTGGTCAGCCGTCTGAACGCTCCACGACCAACTCGCTGATCTGCAGCACCGGTTGAATATCCGTGTAGTTGACCAGGTCGCCCCTGATTTCCTGCGCGTGCGGGGCGCGGGCTGCCTGGAAAGCTCGAATGTTGTGCGCCGGCCACGCGTCAACCCAGCGCCAGCCCCTCGTGGCGCGCCACGCGCTCGAGCGCTGCCTCGAACAGCGCCCGCGAGGCGCCCGCCACCTGCTGCAGGTAGGCATGCAGATCGGCGTCGGCCGCGTTGCGGTGGCGGCAGCCGGCGCTGTAGGCCTCGAAGCTCGCCAGCTGCATCAGCAGCTCCGCCACGTGCCGCGGGCATTCGCAGGCCAGGCGGGGTGGCAGCCCGGCGATGGCGGTGAGGGCGGCATCGTCGTAGCGGCGCGGCGGCACCGTGCCGGGCGCCTGCGCCGCTGGCGGCCTGTCGCGCGGCGCGCGGTCGGCGCTGCGCGCTGACCGCCCCACCGGCAGCGACGCCAGCCAGGCGCCCAGCGCCGCATCGTCGGCCGGTTCGCGGATCACGACAGCCCCCGTGTCGGCCAGCGCGTGGATCGCAGCGGACCCCGCATAGCGGTACAGCACCGCCACCTGCCTGGCGCGGCAGGCCTTCTGCGCCGACACCATCGCGGTCTTGAGCTCGCGCGGAAGTTCGGGCCGCAGCTCCGGCGCATGCCACAGCAGCAGATCGGCCGCGGTGCCGGCCGGCGCGCGCGCGGCGTCGGCCAGCGAGTCGAACACCGTCAGCCGGTGCGGGGCCAGCACCCGCTGCCGCAGCAGCGCCGGCCGCTGCAGCCGTGCCGCCAGCGCCGGCCCCACCACCACCAGCCGCAGGGCCGGCCGGGCTCGGGCCGGGCCCGGGCTCTCTGACGCGGCCGGCACCGCCGGCGTGCGGGCCACCGCCTGCAGCTGGGCGCTGTCCAGCCCCGCGAGCTGGCCGATCGCGTGGCCCTGCTCGGTCAGCTGCCGCAGCAGCAGCACGCGCTGCACGTCGGCCGGTGAATACAAGCGGTGCCCCGCGGCCGTGGTGGCCGGCTGCACCGCGCGGTAGCGCTGCTCCCAGATGCGCAGCGTGGCCACCGGCATGCGGGCCATGCGCGCCACCGCCGCGCTGCGGAAGGCCGGCCCGGGAACGGCGGGGGATGCCGGCGCTGGCCGGCGGCGAGGCGATGTCATGGTGAGTTGATTTTGAGTCGTAATATTGATGCGCTTCAGCAGGTCATTGTGCCGATGAGTTGGTGATGAGCCTGTTTTTCCTATCATGCGCGCTCCCGTCAACTCCGTGACCGCCATGCACAACACCCGACGCACCTTCCTGATGACCGTGGCCGCCGGCAGCGCGGCGCTCTCGACCGCGGCCCGCGCGCAGGCCAAGGTCGACGAGAAGGACGCCCAGGCTGCGGCCCTGGGCTACGTGGCCGATGCCACCAAGGCCGACACCAAGAAGTTCCCGAAGTACGCGGCCGGCCAGGCCTGCGGCAGCTGCGCGCTGTTCCAGGGCAAGGCCGGCGACGCCTGGGGCGCCTGCCCGCTGTTCGCCGGCAAGCAGGTGTCCGGCAAGGGCTGGTGCAGCGCCTGGGCCAAGAAGGCCTGACCGTGCCCGTCCGCCAGGGCCGCACGCGGCCCCGGCGCGGCCGGCCGATCGCATGAAGCACACGCCCTCGCCCGCCTTCAAGGGCAACAAGCAGTCGCTGCCCTGCAAGCCCTGCATGGCCTGCGGCCGGCCGATGAGCTGGCGCAAGCGCTGGGCTCGACACTGGGACGAGGTGAAGTTCTGCTCCGACGCCTGCCGCCGAATGCGGGGTCCGGGGCGCGCCGCGTGAAGCGCCTGCGCACCCTGGTCCTCGTGCTGGGCGACCAGCTCGATCTGGACGCGGCGGCCTTCGACGGCTTCGATCCCGCGCAGGACGCGGTGTGGATGGCCGAGGTCGACGAAGAGTCGACCCACGTCTGGTCGAGCCAGCCACGCATCGCGCTGTTCCTGGCCGCGATGCGCCACTTCGCGCAGGCACTGCAGGCCGCCGGACGGCCGCTGCACTACCGGCGCCTGGACGAGCCGGGCAACCGCGGCAGCCTGGCCGCCGAACTGCAGCACACGCTGGCAGCGCTGCAGCCGCAGCGCGTGGTGATGACGGCGCCCGGCGACTGGCGCGTCTGGCAGTCGCTGAAGGCCGTGGTGGCAGGCGCCGGCCTGGCGCTGGAGGTCTGCGAAGACCGCCACTTCTTCAGCACCGCGCGCGAGTTCGCGTCCCATGCGCAGGGCCGCAAGGCGCTGCGGCTGGAGTTCTTCTACCGCGCGCTGCGGCAGCGCCACGGGGTGTTGATGCACGAGGGCCAGCCGATCGGCGGGCGCTGGAACTTCGACGCCGAGAACCGCGAGGCCTTCGGCCCCGAAGGCCCGGGCGCATTGCCCCCGCCGGCACGCTTCGCGCCGGATGCGCTAACGCGCGAAGTGATCGCGTTGGTCGAAACCCGCTTCGCACAGCATCCCGGGTCGCTGGCCAGCTTCGCCTGGCCGGTGACGCGGGCGCAGGCGCTGCAGGCCCTGCAGCTGTTCATCGAACAGCGCCTGCCCCTGTTCGGCCGCTACGAAGACGCGCTGTGGCCCGGCGAGCCCTGGCTGTACCACTCGCAGCTGTCGGCCGCGCTGAACCTGAAGCTGCTCTCCGCGCGCGAGGTGGTGCAGGCCGCCGAGGCGGCGTACCACGCCGGCCGCGTGCCGCTGGAAAGTGCCGAGGGCTTCATCCGCCAGATCCTCGGCTGGCGCGAGTACGTGCGCGGCATCTACTGGACCCAGATGCCCGGCTACGCCGACCGCAATGCGCTGCAGGCCAGGCAGGACCTGCCCGCCTGGTACTGGACCGGCGAGACCGACATGGCCTGCCTGCGCGAGGTGATCACGCAGACGCTGGCCCACGGCTACGCCCACCACATCCAGCGCCTGATGGTGAGCGGCCTGTTCGCGCTGCTGCTGGGCGTGCGGCCGCAGCAGGTGCATGCGTGGTACCTGTCGGTCTACGTCGACGCGGTGGAATGGGTGGAGCTGCCCAACACGCTGGGCATGAGCCAGTACGGCGATGGCGGGCTGATGGCCAGCAAGCCCTACGTGGCCACCGGCAAGTACATCCAGCGCATGGGCGGCCCCTGCGCCGGCTGCCGCTACGACCCCGCGCAGCGCAGCGGCGAGCGCGCCTGCCCGTACACCACGCTGTACTGGGACTTCCTGATGCGCCACGAAAGCCTGCTGGCCGGCAATGCCCGCATGGCGCTGCAGGTGAAGAACCTGGCGCGCCTGAGCACCGCCGACCGCGCGGCCGTGGCCGAGCGGGCCGAGGCCATTCGCCGGGGCGCGGTGGGCCGATCCGCAGCCCGCCCATGAGCGCGTTCCCACCCACGCTCGCAGCCGCCCACGCGCGCATCGCCGCCGTGCGCCCGGCCGACTACGCGCGCAGCCGCAATGCGCTGGGCGGCGCGGCGTCGCGCCTGTCGCCCTACATCACGCACGGCTTCGTCAGCCTGCCCGAGGTGCTGGCCGGCGTCGCGGCGCAGCACCGCCTCGATCCGCAGCACAAGTTCGTGTACGAGCTCGGCTGGCGCGCCTACTTCCGCCATGTGTGGCAGCACCGCGGCGACGCCATCCTGCAATCGCTGCACGCGGGGCCCCTGCCCGAGGACGCCTACGCCCGCGCACTGCCGGCCGACATCCGCCAGGCGCGCAGCGGGCTGCCGGTCATCGACCAGGCCGTGCGCACGCTGTATGCCACCGGCTACCTGCACAACCATGCGCGCATGTGGCTGGCGAGCTACGTGGTGCACCTGCGCAAGGTGCACTGGCGCGCGGGCGCCGACTGGATGCTGGCCCACCTGCTCGACGGCGACCTCGCCAGCAACCACCTGAGCTGGCAGTGGGTGGCCGGCACCGGCAGCCAGAAGCCCTACCTGTTCAATGCCGGCAACGTGGCGCGCTACGCGCCGGCGGACTGGCACAGCCCGGGCAGCGTGATCGACCAGTCCTACGCGGCGCTGGACGCGATCGCGCGAAGGGCCGCGCCGGTGCCGGCGCAGCCCGCGGACGACGGTGTCGACGAGCCCGCGCTGTCATCGCAGCCGCCCGATGCCGCGATGCCGATGGCGGAGGACGTGGCCGGCCGCGACGTCTGGCTCATCCACCCCTGGGCGCTGGGCGCACCGCCGGCCGACCTGCCGGCAGGCTGCCTGCTGCTGGGCTGGTGGCCGGCCGAGTGCCATGCCGCCTGGCCCTGGAGCGCGGCACGCTGGCGCTTCGTCGGCGCGCGCATGGCAGCCCTGGCCACGCGGCAGTGGCAGGGCGACCGGCAGGCCCTGGCGCAGGCGCTGGCCGCGGCCCGCTCGGTGCAGACGCTGGCCGATCCGCATGTCGGCCCGTTGCTGCCGCCGCAAGTGCGGCAACGCCCACCGCAGCCGCTGTTCGCCGAGCCGGACCGGCCCTGTGCCTCGTTCTCCGCCTGGTGGCTGCGCAGCACGCGCGGGCTGCAGGCCCTGCAGGACTTGCCGGGCCTGGCCGCGCAGCGGGCGGACTGAGCGCCGGCGCCGGGCGGCCCGCTGGGCGCTGGGCAAGCCCCTGAAACGTCAAGCGGCCACCGCCTCCCAGGCCGCGACGAAGGCGCGCGCGCGGCGCTCGATCTCGGGCAGCTCGTATTCCGGCTTGAACAGCGCCCCGCCGATGCCGAAGCCGGTGGCCCCGGCCGCACGCCAGGCCGCCAGGTGCGCCGGCTCGATGCCACCCACCGGCCACAGCGGCGTGCCCGGCGGCAGCACGGTGGCCAGCGCGCGCAGCGCGGCCGGGCTGCTGGCTTCGGCCGGGAACAGCTTCAGCGCATGGGCGCCGGCGCGCAGCGCCGCGAAGGCCTCGCTGGCCGTGAAGATGCCGGGCACGGCCACCAGGCCGCGCGCCACCGTGTGCGCCACCACGGCCGGATCGAAGTGCGGCGACACGATCAGCCGTCCACCGGACTGCGCCACCGCGTCCACCGCCGCGGTGTCCAGCACCGTGCCGGCCCCCACCAGCGTGCCGGCCGGCGCCAGCGCCGCCAGCGTGGCAATGGCCGCCAGCGCGCCGGGCCGGTTCAGCGGCACTTCGAGGCCGCGGAAGCCGCACGCGAAGAGCAGCTGGCCCACGGCGGCCGCACGCTCGGGCTGCAGGCCGCGCAGGATGGCCACCAGCGGCGGCAGGTCAGGGCTCGAGGAAGGCGGGGTCATGGCAGCACACTCAGGTGGTCGTGAAACGCCCGCCACGCGGCCAGCTGCGCCGCCTGCGGGTCCAGGCGCTCGGTGCGGCAGCCGAAGTGGCGCGCGCAGCGGGCGTGGCGCGCGGCCAGCGCCGGCTCGCCGAGCAACCGCACCGGCTGCCCGGGCGGCAGGCCGCGGCGCAGCGCATCGCGCCATTCGGCGGCCATCAGCAGGCCGCTGACGTACTCGGCCGTGCCGGCCGCGGGCGCACCCGCCCCCACCACCCGGGCACGGGCGCCGAACAGCGCATGGCCGAGCTCCTCGTCGCCCAGGGCCTGCACGCCGCGGTCGAAATCGGCGTCGGCATCGAGCGACGGCTCCGCCATCAGCGGCGCCAGGGTGCCGCGCTCGCGCAGCGCGGCGAACAGCTCGCCGGTCATGCAGGTGCGCAAGGCGGCCACCGCGCCGCGCTGCAGCAGCACCCACTTGCTGTGGGTGCCGGGCAGCACGATCCAGCCCTCGCCCACGCCCAGCGCGGCCGCGCCGAGCAGCTGCGTTTCCTCGCCGCGCATCACGTCGGCGCGGCCCTGGGCACCGCGCCAGCACAGCCCGGGCACGATGAACCAGCGTGCGCCGGCCGGCGCGTCGGCCACCGGCACCAGGTGCTGCGCCAGGCGCTGCAGCGGCAGCGCGGCATCCAGGTAGGGCACCTCCTGCCAGCCGAGGGCCGAGCCGACCATGCCCGCCATCACCACCGGCGCGTCGCCCGCCGCCGGCCAGGCCCGCAGCAGGTCTTGCAGCGCAGCGCGGAAGCGGCCGCGGCAGGCCAGGCTGCCCTCCTCGTCGCGCCGCAGGTCCAGCAGTTCGCCGTCCGGGCCCAGCAGCATGGCGCGGCGGTGGGTCGTGCCCCAGTCGATGCCGAGGAATCGGGCGCGCGTCATGAACGTCGCACCTTGCGCTCGAACAGGCGCTGCAGCGCGCAGAACACCAGCAGCAGCAGGCCGATGGAGATGCGGGTCCACCAGGAGCTGAGCGTGCCGTCGAAGCTGATCAGCGTCTGGATGGTGCCCAGGATCAGCACGCCGAACAGCGTGCCCGCCAGGTAGCCCACGCCGCCGGACATCAGCGTGCCGCCGATCACCACCGCGGCAATGGCGTCGAGCTCGAGCCCGACCGCATGCAGGCCGTAGCCCGAGAGCATGTACAGCGTGAACACCACGCCGGCCAGCGCCGAGCAGAAGCCCGACAGCGCATAGACCAGCACCGTGGTGCGCGCGACCGGCAGCCCCATCAGCACCGCCGAGGCCTCGTGGCCTCCTATCGCATAAACGGTGCGGCCAAAGCTCGTCGCGTGGGCGATGTAGACGCCGGCGGCCAGCACCACCAGCGCGATCAGCGCGCCCACCGACAGCGAGGCGTCCTCGCCCAGCGGGATGCGGGCCTGCGAGATCGCGGCATAGGTCTCGTTGCCGATCTGGATGGAGTCGATGCTGATCAGGTAGCACAGCCCGCGCGCCAGGAACATGCCGGCCAGCGTGACGATGAAGGGCTGCAGCCGGAAGCGCTGGATCAGCCAGCCCTGCAGCGCGCCGAAGCCCGTGCCGAGCAGCAGCACCAGCGGCAGCGTGGCCCAGGGGCTCCAGTGGTGATGCTCGACCAGCGCCGCCGACACCATCGTGACCAGCGCGATCACCGAGCCCACCGACAGGTCGATGCCGCCGGCCAGGATCACGAAGGTCATGCCCACCGCGACGACCAGCAGGAAGGCGTTGTCGATCAGCAGGTTCAGCAGCACCTGCGCCGAGAAGAAGCCGCCGTAGGCGACCGAGCCGTAGCCGAACATGGCGACGAAGAGGCCAACGGTCACCGCCAGCGGCACCCAGCGCGCGTCCAGGCGCCGCCAGCGCGGCCCCGCCGCGGCGGGCGCGTGCGCGCCGGGGCTGGCGGTCGTCCCGCCCAGCGCGCTCATCGCCCGGCCCCCACGGCGGGGCGCAGCGCCCAGCCGCGCAGCGCGCGGCGGAACTCGGCGGACTGCAGCAGCATCACCGCGAACACCACGCCGGCCTTGACCACCAGGTTCACCTCCGGCGGCACGCCGATGGCGTAGATGGTGGCGGTGAGGGTCTGGATGATCAACGCGCCCAGCACGCTGCCGGCCAGGCTGAAGCGCCCGCCGGTCAGCAGCGTGCCGCCCAGCGTGACGGCCAGGATCGCGTCCAGCTCCATCAGCTGGCCGGCGTTGTTGCCGTCCGCACTCTTGACGTTGGAGCTGATCAGCAGGCCCGCCACGCCGGCGCACAGGCCGCAGAAGCCGTACACGCCCACGGTGATCAGGCGCTGGCGCACGCCCGCCATGCGCGCCGCCGCGGGGTTGATGCCGATGGCCTGCACGAACAGCCCGAGCGCCGTGCGCGTGAGCGCCAGGTGCAGCGACAGCAGCACCGCGCCGGCCACATACACCGAGAACGGCAGCCCCAGCAGGTAGCCGCTGCCGAGGAAGAAATAAGGCGGGTAGTACACGGTGATGATCTGGCCGCCGGTGATCAGCTGCGCGATGCCGCGGCCGGCCACCATCAGGATCAGCGTGGCGATGATCGGCTGCAGGCCCAGCCCGGCCACCAGCAGGCCGTTCCACAGGCCGCACAGCAGCGCCACGCCCAGCGCCGCGGCCAGGGCCAGCGGCATCGGGAAGCGGCTGGACATGGTCTGCACGCCGTCGTGGATGACGAGCTGGCCGCCCACCATCAGCGCCGCCACGGCCGCGGCAATGGCCACCACCGCGCCCACCGAGATGTCGATGCCGCGCGTGGCGATGACCAGCGTCATGCCCAGGGCCACCAGCGCCAGCGGCGCGGCGCGGTTCAGGATGTCGATCAGGTTGCCGTACAGGTGCCCCTCGTGCCAGCGCAGGCGCAGGAAGCCGGGGTTGAAGGCGGCATTCAGCGCCAGCAGCAGCAGCAGCGTGAGCACCGGCCAGAACAGGCGGTGGGCGGTCCACGACCGGATCATGGCGCGCCCTCCGAGGCCATCAGGTGGCCGATGGTCTTCTCGTCGGCGCCGCCGGGCAGCTCGGCCACCTTGCGCCGCGCGCGCATCACCGCGATGCGGTCGGACAGGCGCGACACTTCGTCGAGCTCCGACGAGATGAACAGCACCGCCAGGCCGCCGCTCGCCAGGCGCAGGATCTCGTCCATGATCTCCTGCTTGGCCCCGACGTCGATGCCGCGCGTGGGCTCGTCCAGGATCAGCAGGCGCGGCTCGGTGGCCAGCCAGCGCGCCAGCAGCGCCTTCTGCTGGTTGCCGCCCGAGAGCTGCGCGATCGGCATCTCGGCATCGGCCGCCTTGATGCCCAGCGCCCGGATGTAGCCCTCGGCAATCTCCTGCTGGCGGCGCCGCGACAGGTGCCGCCACAGCCCCATGCGGGCCTGCAGCGCGAGCGCGATGTTCTCGCGCACCGACAGCTCGGCCACGATGCCTTCGGACTTGCGCTCCTCGGGGCACATGGCCAGGCCCAGCGCGATGGCCTGTGCCGGCTGGTCGAGCCGCACGACCCGGCCGCGCACCCGCAGCTCGCCGGCATCGGCCCGGTCCATGCCGAACAGCAGGCGGGCCAGCTCGGTGCGGCCCGAGCCCAGCAGGCCGGCCAGGCCCAGCACCTCGCCGGCGCCGATCTGCAGGTCCACCGGCTCCAGCGTGCCGCGGCGCGCCAGGCCGCGCGCCTCGAGCACCGTCTCGCGCGGCGTGGCGGGGTCGGTGCCTGCGCTGGCGCGGCGCACGCCCTCGGCGCTCAGCTCGCGCCCGATCATCGCGGCCACCAGCGCCTGCGGCGGCAGCTGCGCGGGCGTGAACTCGCCCACCAGTTGGCCGTTGCGCAGCACGGTGATGCGGTCCGAGATCGCGTAGACCTCGTCGAGGAAGTGCGAGACGAACAGGATGGCCATGCCCTCTTCGCGCAGCCGGCGCAGCACGGTGAACAGCTGCGCCACCTCGTCGCTGTCGAGGCTGGAGGTGGGCTCGTCGAGGATCAGCACGCGCGAGCGCATGCCCAGCGCCCGCGCGATGGCCACCATCTGCTGCACCGCCACCGGGTAGCTGGCGAGCAGCCGCGTCACGTCGATGCGCAGGTGCAGCCGCTCCAGCAGCGCCTGTGCCTCGCGGTGCACCCGCGCCCAGTCGATGCGCCAGCCGCGCCGCGGGTAGCGGCCGGCAAAGATGTTCTCGGCCACCGACAGGTTCGGGCAGAGGTTGACCTCCTGGTAGACGGTGGCGATGCCCAGCGCCTGCGCCTCGGCCGGCGAGCGCGGCCGGATCGGCGCGCCGGCGAGCTCGATCGTGCCCTCGTCGGCCGGGTGCACGCCGGTCAGCACCTTGATCAGCGTGGACTTGCCGGCGCCGTTCTGGCCCATCAGCGCATGCACCTCGCCGGCGCGCAGCGCCAGGCTCACGTGCTCCAGCACCGGCACCGGCCCGAAGCGCTTGCCGATGTCCGACAGCGCCAGCAGCGCGTCACTTGTTCTTGTTGTAGACATCGAAGCAGACGGCCGCCAGCAGCACCAGGCCCTTGATCACCTGCTGATAGTCGATGCCGACGCCGAGGATGGACATGCCGTTGTTCATCACGCCCATCACGAAGGCACCGATCACCGCGCCCATCACCTTGCCCACGCCGCCCGAGGCCGAGGCGCCGCCGATGAAGCAGGCGGCGATGACGTCCAGCTCGAAGCCCAGGCCGGCCTTCGGCGTGGCGGTGTTCAGCCGCGCGGCGAACACCAGGCCCGCCAGGGCCGCCAGCAGGCCCATGTTGACGAAGGTGAGGAAGGCCAGCCGCTCGGTCTTGATGCCCGACAGGCGCGCGGCCTTCTCGTTGCCACCTAACGCATAGAGTCGGCGGCCAGGCACCGTGCGGCTGGTGACGAAGTCGTAGGCCAGCGTCAGCACGAACATCACGATCAGCACGTTGGGCAGGCCCTTGTACGAGGCCATCAGCCAGGACAGGGCGACCAGGATGGCCGCGAACGCCGCGTTGCGCAGCACGAACAGGCCCAGCGGCTCGGTGTCGATGCCGTGCGCCTGCGCATGGCGGCGCGCGCGCCAGGCCGCCACCAGCAGCGCCGCGGCCACGCCGGTGCCCAGCAGCAGCGAGGTGGTGCGCAGCTCGCCACCGGCGAAGACCTCGGGGATGAAGCCCGAGCTCAGCAGCTGGAACGCGTCCGGGAACGGCCCCACCGACTGCCCCTGCAGCAGCGCCAGCGCCAGGCCCTTGAACACCAGCATGCCGGCCAGCGTGACGATGAACGACGGGATCTTGAAGTAGGCGACGAACCAGCCCTGCGCCGCGCCGATGGCCGCGCCCGCGGCCAGGCAGGCCAGCGTGGCGGGCACGAAGTGCCACTGCAGGTTCACCATCAGCACCGCGGCCAGCGCGCCGACGAAGCCGCTCACCGAGCCGACCGAGAGGTCGATGTGGCCGGCCACGATGACCAGCAGCATGCCCAGCGCCATGATGACGATGTAGCTGTTCTGCAGCACCAGGTTGGTCAGGTTCAGCGGCTGCAGCAGCGTGCCGTCGGTCATGACCTGGAAGAACACCATGATCGCCAGCAGCGACAGCAGCATGCCGTACTCGCGCAGGTGGTGCTTCAGGAAGTGCACGAGCCCCGGCGCATTCGGCGGGCGGGCGGCCAGCACGCCGCGGGCGGAATCAAGCTCTGCGCTCATGTCTCGAACCGGTGACGATGGCCTGCATGATCTTCTCCTGGGTGGCCTCGGCGGCCGGGAATTCCGCGACGAAGGCGCCTTCGTTCATCACGTACAGGCGGTCGGACAGGCCCAGCAGCTCCGGCATCTCGGAGGAGATCAGCACGATGGCGCGGCCTTCCTCGGCCAGCCGCGCGATCAGGGAATAGATCTCGAACTTCGCGCCCACGTCGATGCCGCGCGTGGGCTCGTCGAGGATCAGCAGTTCGGGCTCGGAGAACAGCCACTTGGCCAGCACCACCTTCTGCTGGTTGCCGCCCGAGAGGTTGACCACCGGCTGGTGCACGCCGGCGCAGCGGGTGGCCAGCTTGCGCCGGAAGTCCTCGGCCACCTGGTGCTCGCGGCCTTCGTCGATGACGCCGCGCCGCGCCACCGCCGGCAGGTTGGCCAGCGTGGTGTTGCGGGTGATCGAGTCGTTGAGCACCAGGCCCAGGGACTTGCGGTCTTCGGTGACATAGGCCAGGCCCGCATCCACCGCCTTCTGCACGGTGGACAGGTCGCGCGGCTGCCCGTGCAGCAGCGCCGTGCCGCGGATGCGCTTGCCCCAGCTGCGGCCGAACACGCTCATCGCCAGCTCGGTGCGGCCGGCGCCCATCAGGCCGGCGATGCCGACGATCTCGCCGCGCCGCACCTGCAGGTTGACGCCCTTGACCACCGCCCGCTCGGCATGCAGCGGGTGGTGCACCCACCAGTCGCGCAGCTCGAACACGGTGTCGCCGATGCGCGGCGCGCGCCGCGGGTAGCGGTCGGCCATCTCGCGCCCCACCATGTGGCGGATCACCAGGTCCTGCCCGGGCGCCGCCTCGCGGCAGTCGAAGTGGGCCACGGTGGCGCCGTCGCGCAGCACGGTGATGGCGTCGGCCACCTGCTCGATCTCGTTGAGCTTGTGCGAGATCAGGATGCAGGCGATGCCCTGCCCCTTCAGCTCGAGCAGCAGCTTCAGCAGCGCGGCGCTGTCGCTCTCGTTCAGGCTGGCGGTGGGCTCGTCCAGGATCAGCAGCCGCACGTCCTTGGCCAGCGCCTTGGCAATCTCCACCAGCTGCTGCTTGCCCACGCCCAGGTCGGTGACCCGCGTGGCGGGCGATTCGTCCAGCCCCACGCGCGCCAGCAGCGCGCGGGTGCGCCGGTGCGCCAGCGCCCAGTCGATCACGCCGTGGCGCGCCGGCTCGTGGCCGAGGAACATGTTCTCGGCAATGGACAGCAGCGGCACCAGCGCCAGTTCCTGGTGGATGATGATGATGCCCTGCGCTTCGCTGTCGGCAATGCCGCCGAAGCGGCGCGGGCGGCCGTCGAAGTGGATCTCGCCTTCGAAGCTGCCGTGCGGGTACACGCCCGAGAGCACCTTCATCAGCGTGGACTTGCCGGCGCCGTTCTCGCCCACCACGGCACGGATCTCGCCGGCGCGCACGGCCAGGTTCACCCCGTCGAGCGCCACCACGCCGGGAAAGGTCTTGCGGATGCCCCGCATGTCGAGCAATGGATTCATCGGAAGGCGGGCGGCGCGGGCCGCCGCATCGTCAGTGCAGCTGCGATTCCTTGTAGTAGCCGCTGTCCACCAGCACCTTCTTCCAGTTGGTGGCGTCCACGGCCACCGGCTTCAGCAGGTAGGAAGGCACCACCTTGATGCCGTTGTTGTAGGTCTTGGTGTCGTTGACCTCGGGCTGCTTGCCGGCCAGCACCGCGTCCACCAGGTTCACCGTCACGCGGGCCAGTTCGCGCGTGTCCTTGAACACGGTGGAGAACTGCTCGCCCTTGATGATCGACTTGATCGACGGGATCTCGGCGTCCTGCCCGCTGACCACCGGGCACGGCTGCTGCGCCGTGCAGTAGCCCACGCCCTTGAGCGAGGACAGGATGCCGATCGAGATGCCGTCATACGGGCTCAGCACCGCGTGCACCTTGTCCTTGCCGTAGAAGGCCGACAGCAGGTTGTCCATGCGGGCCTGGGCGGTGGCGCCGTCCCAGCGCAGCGTGCCCACCTTGTCCATGCCCATCTGCTTGCTGCGCACCACGAGCTTGCCGCTGTCGATGTAGGGCTTGAGCACGCTCATCGAGCCATCGTAGAAGAAGAAGGCGTTGTTGTCGTCAGGGCTGCCCCCGAAGAGCTCGATGTTGAACGGGCCCTTGCCGGCCTTCAGGCCCAGCTTGTCGACGATGGAGTTGGCCTGCAGCACGCCGACCTGGAAGTTGTCGAAGGTGGTGTAGTAGTCGACGTTGCGGGTACCCTTGATCAGTCGGTCGTAGGCGATGACCTTGATGCCCTTGTCGGCCGCCTTCTGCAGCGCGCCGGACAGCGTGGTGCCGTCGATGGCCGCGATCACCAGGACCTTCACGCCCTTGGTGATCATGTTCTCCACCTGGGCCAGCTGGTTGGGAATGTCGTCCTCGGCGTACTGCAGGTCGGCCTTGAAGCCCTTGGCCTGGAACTCCTTGACCATGTTCTGGCCGTCCGCAATCCAGCGCGCAGACGACTTGGTCGGCATCGCGATGCCCACGGTGCCCTTGTCCTGTGCCGCCGCCGGCGCCACCAGCGCCGCCGTGCACCAGGCCGCCGCGGCCAGTGCGGTGATCCACTTCTTCTTCATCGATGTCTCCTGCTCGGTCTCAGTACTTGCGCTTGGGGAATTCCTTGGCGGCCACTTCCATCGGGAACACGCCTTCCTGGGTGACGATGCGCCGCGGCAGCGTCTTGCCGGCCTTCAGGTCCTTGACGGCCTGCATCAGCTGGGGTCCGAGCAGCGGGCTGCATTCGACGCTGACGTTGAGCTTGCCCGCGATCATCGCCTCGAACGCGCCCTTGACCGCGTCGATCGAGATGATCGTGATGTCCTTGGCCGGCTTCAGCCCGGCTTCCTCGATGGCCTGGATCGCGCCGATGGCCATGTCGTCGTTGTGCGCGTAGAGCACGTTGATCTTCTTGCCCTCGGCCTTCAGGAAGGCTTCCATCACCTCCTTGCCCTTGGCGCGAGTGAAGTCGCCGGTCTGCGAGCGGATGATCTTGAAGCGCGGCTGGGCCTTGATGATCTCCTCGAAGCCCTTCTTGCGGTCGATGGCCGGGGCCGAGCCCACGGTGCCCTGCAGCTCGACGATGTTGACGTCACCCTGGCCCTTGTAGTTCTCCAGCAGCCAGCGGCCGGCGCGGCGGCCTTCCTCGACGAAGTCCGAACCCATGAAGCTGACCCACAGGCTGTCGTCCTTCTCGTCCACCGCGCGGTCGGACAGGATCACCGGGATCTTCGCCGCCTTGGCCTCGCGCAGCACGGTGCCCCAGCCGCTTTCCACCACCGGCGAGAACGCGATCACGTCGACCTTCTGCGCGATGAACGATCGGATGGCCTTGATCTGGTTCTCCTGCTTCTGCTGCGCGTCGGAGAACTTCAGCTCGATGCCCGCGTCCTTGGCCGAGGCCTTGATCGACTCGGAGTTGGCGGTGCGCCACTCGCTCTCGGCGCCGATCTGGCTGAAGCCGAGCACGATCTTCTTCTGCGCCAGGGCCGGCATGGCGCTGGCCAGGGCCAGGGTGCCGGCGGTCAGGATGGTGCGGCGACGTAGGGTCATGGAAGTCTCCTCTGCGGTTTGCGCTGGTGGTCACGCCTGGATGTAGGCGGTCTTGACCGTGGTGTAGAACTCCACGGCATGGCGGCCCTGCTCGCGCGGGCCGTAGCTGGAACCCTTGCGCCCGCCGAAGGGCACATGGAAGTCGACCCCGGCGGTGGGCAGGTTCACCATCACCATGCCGACCTGGGCATGACGCCTGAAGTGAGCGGCATGCTTCAGGCTGGTGGTGCAGATGCCGGCGCACAGGCCGAAGGGCGTGTCGTTGGCCAGCGCGAGGGCATGCTCGTAGTCGTTGGCCCGGATCAGGCAGGCCACCGGCCCGAAGATTTCCTCGCGCGCGATGCGGTGCTGCGGCTCGGCGACGAACAGCGCCGGGCTCATGTAGTGGCCGCGCGTGTCGCGCTGCAGGCGCTCGCCGCCGGCCAGCCATTCGGCGCCCTCGGCGCGGCCGATCTCCAGGTAGGCCAGGTTCTGGTCCAGCTGCGCCTGGCTCACCACCGGGCCGATCTCGGTGCCGCGCTTGAGCGCATGGTCCACCACCAGCGCGCGGGTGCGCTCGCGCAGCGCGGCGGCGAAGCGGTCGAAGATGCCGGCCGTGACGATGATGCGGCTGGACGCCGTGCAGCGCTGCCCGGTGGAGTAGAAGCTGCCCTGCACCGCACAGTCCACCGCCCGGTCGAGCTCGGCATCGTCCAGCACCACCAGCGGGTTCTTGCCGCCCATCTCCAGCTGCACGCGGGCCTGGCGCGCGGCCGCGGCCTTCAGCAGGCCCTGGCCCACCGACACCGAGCCGGTGAAGCTGATGGCATCGACCAGCGGGCTGTCGACGATGGTCTGGCCCACCAGGCGGCCGCTGCCCATCACCAGGTTGAAGGCCCCGGCCGGCAGGCCGGCGCGGCTGATGATCTCGGCCAGCGCGGCGCCGCAGGCCGGCACCAGTTCGGCCGGCTTGAACACCACCGTGTTGCCATAGGCCAGGGCCGGCGCGATCTTCCACGCCGGAATGGCCAGCGGGAAGTTCCACGGCGCGATCAGGCCGACCACGCCGACGGGCTCGCGCGTGATGTCCACTTCCACGCCCGGCCGCACCGAGGTCTGCTTCTCGCCCGGGATGCGCAAGGCCTCCGCGGCGAAGAACTTGAAGATCTGGCCGGCTCGCGCCGTCTCGCCCACCGCTTCGGGCAGGGTCTTGCCTTCCTCGCGCGCCAGCAGGCGGCCCAGCTCTTCCTTGCGCGCCAGCACCTCGGTGCCGATGGCGTCCAGCACCTCGAAGCGGCGCTGCGGCGTGCTGTGGGCCCAGTCCTCGCGTGCGTCGGCGGCGGCGCGGATGGCGGCCTCGGTCTGGGCGGCATCGGCGCGCGCGAACTCGGCCACGGTGTCGGCCAGGTCCGACGGGTTCTCGCTGGTGCCCAGCGTGACGCCGGTCTCCCAGCGGCCGTTGATGAAGTGCTTGAGCGAGGCCATGGCCGTCACAGCGCGCGCACGCCGCCGGGCGCGAAGTCGGCCGGCGCCATCGCCAGCGGGTTGGACAGGGGCGCGCCGAAACCCGGCAGCTCGATCTCGAAGCGGTCGCCAGGCTGCGCCTGCACGCCATCGGCGAAGCTGAGCGTGGCGGTGCCGAAGAAGTGCAGGTGCACGTCACCCGGCCGGCGATGGGCCGCGTACTTGAAGTGATGGAACTCCAGGTTGTCCAGCGTGTGGCACATGTTGGCCTCGCCGGTGACGAAGGGCTTCTCCCACAGCACGGCCTCGCCGCGGCGGATGCGGCTGCTGCCGCGCAGGTCGGCCGGCAGCGGGCCCAGCCGCAGTTCCGGCCCCACCGCGCAGGGGCGCAGCTTCGAATGCGCCAGGTACAGGTAGTTCTGGCGTTCGGTGACGTGGTCGGAGAACTCGTTGCCGATGGCAAAGCCCAGGCGCGCAGGCCGGCCCTGGGCGTCGATGACGTAGAGGCCGACCAGCTCCGGCTCCTCGCCACCGTCCAGCGCGAATTCCGGCGACACCAGCGCGGCGCCCGGCGCGACGACGATGCTGCCGTCGCCCTTGTAGAACCACTCGGGCTGCACGCCACGCGCCTGGGCGGCCGGCCGGCCGCCTTCCATGCCCCACTTGAACATGCGCATCGAGTCGGACAGCGCCGCCTCGTCGCCGCTGAGCTTCTGGTGCATCGCGTCGCGCGTGGCCGCGCTGCCCAGGTGGGTGAGGCCGGTGCCGCTGACCAGGCAGCGGGCGGGGTCCGGATGGGTCAGCGGCGGCAGCACCCGGCCCTGCGCCAGGATCTCGCCGTAGGGCTCGGCACCGGCCGCGCCGGGCAGGCTGGCCACCTGCGCCTGCAGCGTGCGCCCGGCCACCAGCGCGGCCAGCGCCAGTTCGTAGGTGCTGTGCACACCGGCCAGCGTGTGCACCGGCTCGGCCGCGCCAGCGGTCACCCCCACGCGGGCCTGGCCCGCGGCATCGAGGTACTGGATCAGTCGCATCGTGTCTCCTGTGCAGCGGCGGACGCCCACCGTTGCTGATTGCGGCGCGATGGTACGAACGCGACGGATAACAAACCAATAGAGTTTGTCGACGAAGACATATACGATTTCGCATCGCTCGATCCGCGCCTGCCGCCGATGCCCGCCCCGTACACCCACTGGTTCATCCGCGCCCGACTCAAGACGCGCCAACTGCTGCTGTTGGTGGCGATGGAGGAGGAAGGCAACATCCACCGCGCCGCGCAGGTGCTGAACATGACCCAGCCGGCGGCCTCGAAACTGCTGAAGGACCTGGAAGAGGCGCTGGGCGCGCCGCTGTTCGAGCGCCTGCCGCGCGGCATGCGGCCCACCTGGTACGGCGAAACCATGATCCGCCACGCCCGCATGGCGCTGGCCAGCCTGTCGCAGGCGCACGACGAGATCGAGGCGCTGAAGGCCGGCCGCTTCGGCCAGGTCAGCGTGGGCGCCATCACCGCGCCCGGCATGACGCTGCTGCCGGCCGCCATCGCGCTGGTGAAGCAGCAGCACCCGAACCTGCGTGTGGCGCTGCAGATCGAGACCAGCGACGTGCTGATGGAGCGGCTGCAGCAGGGCAAGCTCGACATGGTGATCGGCCGCCTGTTCGAGACCCACGACAAGACCGCCGTGCGCTACCAGTCGCTGGTGGAGGAGCCGGTGGCGGCGCTGGCGCGGCCGGGCCACCCGCTGACGACGGTGGCCAAGCTGGGGCTGCGCGACCTGGTGGGCGCGGGCTGGATCCTGCCGCCGGTGGGCAGCGTGCTGCGCCACCGCTTCGAGCTGATGTTCCAGGAAGAGGGCCTGGAGCCGCCGGTGAACCTGATCGAGACCACCGCCCTGCTCTTCATCACCCGCATGCTCCAGCGCAGCGACATGGTGGCGGTAGTGGCCGCTGACGTCGCGCGTTACTACGCCGACCACGGCATGGTGGCGGTGCTGCCGATCCACCTGCCCTGCAAGATGGACAGCTTCGGGCTCATCACCCGCACCGACCGGCTGCTGTCGCCAGGCGGCAAGGCCATGCTCTCGGCCCTGCGCCAGGCCGCGATGGAGGTCTATGGCGTCATGCTCGACGCGGTGCCGTAGCCGCGGCGCGCGCGGCCGCGGCGGGGCTCGCGCTCAGGACCAGCCGCCGTCGACGGTGAACTCCTGGGCGGTGCACATGCGGGCGTCGTCCGAGGCCAGGAACAGCACCATCGCGGCAATGTCCTGCGGCTGCAGCTTCTGCGGCAGGCACTGGTTCTGCGCGATCGCCTGCTCGCCCTCGGGCGTGAGCCACAGGCGCACCTGCCGCTCGGTCATCACCCAGCCCGGGGTGACGGTGTTGATGCGGATGCCGTCGGCGCCCAGCGGCCGCGCCAGGCCGCGCGTGAGCCCGTTCACCGACGACTTGGCCACCGCATAGCACGGGTAGGCGCCTTCCTTGATCTGCCAGCCGATCGAGCCCAGGTTCACCACCGAGCCGCCGCCCAGGCGCCGCATGCCCGGCACCACGGCCTGGATCGCGAAGAAGGCCGGGCGCTGGTTCACCGCCATGCGCTCGTCCCAGAACTCGGGCGTCACCGATTCGAGCGTGTGGCGCTCGTCGCTGGCCACGTTGTTGACCAGCACCTGGAAGTCGCCCAGGGCCGCGGCCGCCTCGGACATGCAGGCCTGCAGCGCGGCCACGTCCCGCACGTCGCAGCGGCGCCACCACGGGGGCGGCAGGCCGGCCGCCGCCAGGCGCGCGACCAGCGCGGCGCTGGCCGCCTCGTCCACATCGATGAAGGCCACCTGGGCGCCCTGGCGCACGAAGGCCTCGACGATGGATTCGCCAATGCCCGAGCCCCCGCCGGTGATGAAGACCCGGCGGCCCTGCAGGCTGGGGTACGAGGCGGCGACGGCGGGTGCAGTCATGCGGGATTCCATTCCTGACATATCAAAACGTGCATGGCAATTAGCGATTTAATTATTTTTCTGGCATCAGTGTGCGGCGATAAGCTCCCGCCCGTCAAGTCGAGGAGCGTTCATGGATTCGAAGAAGCCCGTCCGTCGCAGCCAGGCCTGGTTCGGACGCCAGGACCGGGACGGCTTCGTGCACCGCAGCTGGATCAAGAACCAGGGCTACCCGCACGACCTGCTGGATGGCCGGCCGGTCATCGGCATCTGCAACACCTGGAGCGAGCTGACCCCCTGCAACGGGCACTTCCGCGAACTGGCCGAGTTCGTCAAGCGCGGCGTGTACGAGGCCGGCGGCTTCCCGCTGGAGTTTCCGGTGATGAGCCTGGGCGAGACCCAGCTGCGCCCCACCGCGATGCTGTTCCGCAACCTGGCCAGCATGGACGTGGAGGAATCGATCCGCGGCAACCCGATCGACGGCGTGGTGCTGCTGATGGGCTGCGACAAGACCACGCCCGCGCTGCTGATGGGCGCGGCCAGCTGCGACCTGCCGACCATCGGCCTGTCCGGCGGGCCGATGCTGAACGGCAAGTTCCGCGGCAAGGACATCGGCTCGGGCACCGGCGTGTGGCAGATGAGCGAGATGGTGCGCGCCGGCGAGATGACGATGGCGGAATTCACCGAGGCCGAGAGCTGCATGCACCGGTCCAAGGGCAGCTGCATGACGATGGGCACGGCCTCGACCATGGCCTCGATGGTGGAAGCGCTCGGCATGGCCCTGCCCGAGAACGCCGCCATTCCCGCGGCGGACACGCGGCGCAACCGGCTGGCGCAGCTGACCGGCCGCCGCATCGTCGAGATGGTGAACGAAGACCTGCGCATGTCCCGCGTGCTCACCCGCGCCGCGTTCGAGAACGCCATCCGCACCAACGCGGCGATCGGCGGTTCGACCAATGCGGTGATCCACCTGCTGGCGGTGGCCGGGCGCATCGGCGTGAAGCTGGACCTCGACGACTGGGACCGCTTCGGCGCCGAGGTGCCCTGCCTGGTCGACCTGCAGCCCTCCGGCCGCTTCCTGATGGAGGACTTCTTCTACGCCGGTGGCCTGCCGGCGGTGATGAAGGAGATCCGCCACCTGCTGCACACCGATGCGCCCACGGTGAACGGCAAGACCCTGGGCGAGAACATCGCCCAGGCGCCGTGCTGGAACCGCGAGGTGATCCGCCCGCTGGACCAGCCCTTCAAGTCCGCGGCCGGCATCGCGGTGCTGCGCGGCAACCTGGCGCCCGACGGCGCGGTCATCAAGCCCTCGGCGGCGTCCGCCCACCTGCTGCAGCACCGCGGCCGCGCGGTGGTGTTCGAGAGCATCGAGGACTTCCACGCCCGCATCGACGACGAGGCGCTGGACATCGACGAGACCTGCGTCATGGTGCTCAAGGGCTGCGGCCCGCGCGGCTACCCGGGCATGGCCGAGGTCGGCAACATGCCGCTGCCACCCAAGGTGCTGCGCAAGGGCATCACCGACATGGTCCGCGTCAGCGATGCGCGCATGAGCGGCACCGCCTACGGCACCGTGGTGCTGCACACCTCGCCGGAGGCCGCCGCGGGCGGACCGCTGGCCCTGGTGCGCAATGGCGACATCATCGAGCTGGACGTGCCGCGCCGCCGCCTGCACCTGGCGGTGAGCGACGAGGAACTGGCGCGCCGCCGCGCCGAGTGGCAAGCGCCGCCGGCGCCCGCGCGCGGCTGGTACAGGCTGTACGTCGACCATGTGCAGCAGGCCCACCTGGGCGCCGACCTCGACTTCCTGGTGGGTGGCAGCGGCGCCCCGGTGCCGCGCGACTCGCACTGATGACGACGCACACCGTACCCCGGCTCCTGTCGGCCCCGCGCTGCCTGTGGGACGCCGGCACCACGCTGGGCGAAGGCGCCTGCTGGTCCGGGCGCGAGCAGGCGCTTTACTGGGTGGACATCCTGCAGGGTCGGCTGATGTGCTGCGATGCCGCGGGCGGTGCGCGGCGCGAGTGGCGCTTCGACGACACGGTGTCGGCCCTGGCCGAGCGCCGCGACCATCCCGGCCTGGCGTTGACGCTGCGCCGCGGCCTGGCGCTGTTCGAACCCGCCAGCGGCCAGCTGCAGCGGCTGCACGAACCCGAGCCCGAGCGTGCCGGCAACCGCTTCAACGATGGCAAGTGCGACGCCCGCGGCCGCTTCTGGGCCGGCAGCATGGACTTCGGCTGCGAAGCGCCCACCGGCGCCTGGTACCGCTTCGACGCGCAGGGCCAGGCCGTGCGCGTGGCCGACGTGGGCTGGCCGGTGACGAACGGGCCGACCTGGTCGCGCGACGGCCGCACGATGTATACGAACCACACCGTGGCGCGCGAGGTGCTGGCCTGGGACTTCGACCCCGACAGCGGCAGCATCGCCCGCCCGCGCGTGTGGCTGCGCTTCGGCCCGCACGACGGCCTGCCGGACGGCATGACCACCGATGCCGACGGCCGGCTGTGGATCGCGCACTGGGGCGCGGCCTGCGTCACCTGCCACGACCCTGACACCGCCGCGGAGCTGCTGCGCGTGCCGCTGCCCACCGCGCACATCACCAACGTCGCCTTCGGCGGGCCGGCGCAGCGCACGCTGTTCATCACCAGCGCCCGCTTCGGGCTGGACGCGGCGCAGCTGGCGGCCGAACCGCTGGCCGGCGCGCTGTTCGCGATCGACACCGAGGTCACCGGCCTGCCGGCGAACACCTTCGCCGGTTGAGCCGGCGATCGGCGTTCGCCGGTGGAGCCGGCGGCTCCCGCGGGCCGCGTCACATCGACGTTATCAGCGCCGTCAGCAGCCGCCGAGCCTGTGCCCCGTGGCGCTGGCGAACACCGCGCCCGGGCGCTATGCTCCAAGGCTTCTGGCAACGTTCCCCCGGAGGACGCCATGACCGTACCCGCCTGGCGCTGGCTGTGCACCCTGGCCGCTGCCCCTGCCCTGCTGGTGGCCTGCGCCTCGCTGGAAGACGAGCCGCCGGCCACTGCCATCGCGCCGATGCCCGGGCTGGGCAGCGCAAGCTTCCAGGTCACCGCGCACGACGAGCAGGCGCGCGCCTGGTTCGCGCAGGGGCTGCTGCTGAGCTATGCCTTCGAGCACCAGGAGGCCGCGCGGGTGTTCCGCGCCGCACTGGCGCGCGACCCCAGCTGCGCGATGTGCGCCTGGGGCGTGGCCTATGCGCTGGGCCCGAACATCAACAACCCCGACCGCGGGCCGGTGCGCGACATCCGCCGCTTCATCGCACGCGCGCAGCAGGCGGCACCCGGCGCCTCGCCGCTGGAGCGTGCGCTGATCAACGCGATGGCAGTGCGCTACGGCCGTGCCGACGAACGCGCGCAGCAGACCTATGAAGCGCTGGGCAGCGCGATGTGCAGCACGAGAAAGGCCGACCCCGACAAGGACCGCAAGGTCGACCCGCAGGAAACCGCCTATGCCGCGGCCATGACCGACGTGGTGCGGCAGTTCCCGGACGATCCGGACGTGGTGACGCTGTACGCCGATGCGGTGATGAGCACGATGCCCTGGGACTGGTGGGACCCGAAGACCGGCCAGCCCAACGGCGCGGTGGGCGACGTGATCGCGCGGCTCGCGGCCACCACGCGGCAGCATCCGCAGCACAGCGGCGCGCTGCATTTCTACGTGCATGTGTCCGAGCACTCGCCCGAACCGCGGCAGGCCGAGACCGCGGCCGACACGCTGGGCGGCGTGGCGCCCGAGTCGCCGCACCTGGTGCACATGGGCAGCCACATCTACAAGAACATCGGCCGCTTCGCCGACGGCAGCCGCGCTAACGAGCAGGCGCTGGCGGTGCAGAAGCGCTTCGACGCGGCGCTGAAGGCACAGGGCGTGCAGCGCAGCGGCCGCTGGGACGCGCACCACCTGCACTTCCTGTGGTATGCCGCGCTGATGGAAGGCCGCACCGGCCTGTCGCTGAGCACTGCGCGCGAATTCGCACGGCGCTTCGGCGACCGCGGCGACGGCATGGGCGAGTACGCGCGGCTGCTGCCGCTGGCCACGCTGGTGCGCCTGCAGCGCTGGGACGAGGTGCTGGCCGAGCCCGCGCCGGGCACGGGCCTGGGCCTGCTGGAGGGCTATGCCTTCTATGCGCGCGGCATGGCCTACGCGCACACCGGCCGGCTGGCACAGGCCCAGGCCGAGCTGGCTAACGTCGATCGTACGCGTGCACAATCCACCGCGCAGCGCGCCCGGATGTATGGCGAGCCGATCCCGGCCAAGCTGATGAGCCTGGCGCACGACCTGCTGGCCGGCAGCATCGCGCGCGCCGAGGGGCGCCACGACGCGGCGATTGCGCTGCTGCGCACGGCGGCCGACACGGACGACGATCTCGGCACCGACCCGCCGCTGTTCGGCGGCGGTGCCCGCCTGGCGCTGGCCGGTGCCCTGCTGCAGGCCGGCAAGGCCGACGAGGCCGCCCGGGAGATTGCCGAAGCGGTGCGCCTGAACGGCCCCAGCGCCTGGAGCCACCAGGGCCTGGCGCAACTGGCGGCGCTGCGCGGCGCGCGCGAGGAAAGCCAGCGCCAGGCGGCGCTGGCGCAGGCCGCGTGGCGCCATGCCGAAGGGGCCAGCCTGCCGCGGCTGTAGCGCCGCTCAGTGCGGCGGCACCACCACCGCCAGCTGGTTCGACGGCCCGCTGAGGCCGCAGGCATTGCGGGCCCGCACCCGCACGTAGTAGGTGCCGGCGCCGATGCCCGATGCGGCGAAGCTGGTGGCGGTGCCGCCGAGGTCGGCATCGGCCAGGTCGGCCAGGTCGGGCGCCGAGCCGGCCTCGAGCCGGTAGCTGGTCGGCACGCCCAGCGCGGCGTTCCAGCGCAGGGCGACGCGGCCGCCGCTGTTCTGCGTCAAGGTCAGCCAGGTCGGCACGTTGGGCGCGGCCATGCAGCCCACCGTGACCACCGCTTCGTCCGAAGACGCGCTGGTGCCGGCCGCATTCATCGCCCGCACGCGCAGGTAGTGCTGCCCCTGCGGCAGCCCCTGGGTCGCGAACGAGGTCGCCGCCGAGCCGGTCGGCAGGAGGGCCACGTCGGCACGGCCCGGCGCCGAGCCGGCCTCAACGAGGTAGGCGGTGGGCGCTTCGCCGGTGGCCGGTGCCGTCCAGGACAGGGTGACCGTCGATCCCGCCACCAGCCCCGCTAAGCCGCCGGGTGCCTGCGGCGCCGAGGGCGTCGGCGCGTCCGGCAGCAGGCGGCCGATGCGGCTGCGCGCCGTGCTGCCGCTGCCGCCACCGAGCTTGCCGAAGCCGCCGCCCAGCACGAGCTTGCCGTCGGGCTGCACCAGCAGGGCGCTGACGGCGCCGTCGGCACCGGGGTTGAAGCCGGCATCGACCGCGCCGTCGGCCAGGAGCCGGGCCACCCGCAGGCGCGCCGTGGTGCCGGTGCCGCCGCCTATGGCCGCGAAGCTGCCGCCGGCCAGGATCTTGCCGTCCGGCTGCAGCGCGAGGGCGGTCACCACCCCGCCGCTGGCCCCCGGATTGAAGCTCGCGTCCACCGAGCCGTCGGCATTCAGGCGGCCGATGAAGCGGCGCGCGGTCGTGCCGGTGCCGCCCCCCAGCGCCTGGAAATTGCCGCCGAGCAGGATCTTGCCGTCCGGCTGCACCGCCACGGCATAGGCCTCGCTGTTGGCACCGGGGTTGAAGCCGGCATCGACCGAGCCGTCGGCGTTCAGGCGGCCGATGAAGCGGCGCACCGTCTTGCCGCCGCCGCCCAGCACGCCGAAGCGGCCGACGACCAGGATCTTGCCGTCGGCCTGCAGCGCCAGGCCGAAGACGAGGTCGTTGGCGCCGGGCGCAAAGCTGGTGTCGACGCTGCCGTTCGCCTGGAGGCGGCCGATCCAGTCGATCACCTGCGGCCCGCTACCGAAGTTGATGGCACCGCCCACCACCAGCCGGCCGTCGGGCTGCAGCGCCAGGGCGTTCACGTAGCCGGTCTTGCCGGGGTTGAAGCCGCTGTCCACCGAACCGTCGGCCTGGAGCCGGGCAATGCCGTTGCGTGGCTGGCCGCCGATGGTGGTGAAGTCGCCGCCCACCAGGATGCGACCATCGGGTTGCACCACGATCGCCCGCACCACATAGCCGTTAGCACCGGGATTGAAGCTCGCGTCGACCGAGCCGTCGGCCAGCAGCCGTGCAATGCGGTTGCGCGGCGTGCTGCCGGTGCCGCCGCCGCCGATCATCGTGAAAGTACCGCCCACCAGCAGCTTGCCGTCCGGCTGCCGGGCCAGCGCGACGATGTCGCCATTCGCCCCCGGATTGAAGCCCGCGTCGACCGCGCCACTGGCGTCCTGCCCGCCGACGACCACCATCACCTCGTTGGAGGCGATGCCCGCGCCGCTGCCGTTGGTGGCCCGCACGCGCACGAAGTAGGTCCCCGCCGGCACACCGGCGGTCGAGAAGGTGGTCGCGGTGCTGCCGGTCGAGAAGTTGGCGAGATTGGCCGGGCCGAGCCCCGAGCGCGAGCCGGCCTCGATGGTGTAGGCCGTGGGCGCCCCGCCGCCGCTCGGGGCCGTCCAGGCCAGCGAGATCGTCGAGCCCGACACGCTGGCCGCCACCGCATTGGGCGCACCGGGCGGCTGCGGGCCGACCACGAGCTTCATCTCGTTGGACGGCAGGCTCAGGCCGCTGGCGTTGCGGGCCCGGATGCGGAGGTAGTACACGCCAGCCGGCACGCCCGCGGCGGAGAAGGTGGTGCCGCTGCCGCTGGTGGGGATGCTGGCCAGGTTCGCCAGGCCCGGGCCGGAGCCGGCTTCCACCAGGTAGCCGGTGAGGGGCCCGCCGCCGCCCGGGTACTGCCACGACAGGTTGATGGTGGACCCGGCCGTCGTCCAGGCGGACAGGGCCCGCGGCGCCCCCGGCAGCGCGAGCCCCAGGGTGCCGGGCATCAGCCGGCCGAGGAAGGCCCGCTCCACCGTGCCACGGCCACCGCCGCTGAAGGTGCCGAAGACACCGCCGACCAGCACCTTGAGGTCGGCCTGTTCGGCGAACGCGTGCACGTAGGTGTCCGCGCCGGGGTCGAAGAAGTCGTCCACCGAGCCGTCGGGATTGAGCCGGCCGAGGTGGTTGCGCGGCGCGGCCGTGCCATCGCCACCGCCCAGCGAGGTGAAGTTGCCGCCGACCAGGATGCTGCCGTCGGCCTGCACCAGCAGGGCCTTCACCTCGGTGGTGAGGTCGTTGCGCGCAACCCCCGGGTTGAAGCTCGGGTCCACCGAGCCGTCCGGGTTCAGCCGGGCCAGGTACTTGCGCGGCGTGTTGCCGAAACCGCCGCCGACCGTGGTGAAGTTGCCGCCGATGACGATCCTGCCGTCCGGCTGCACGGCGATGGCCTTCACGGTCCCCGGGGCCCCATAGGCCGCGCCGCCGACACCGGGGTTGAAGCCCTGGTCGACGCTGCCATCGGCATTCAGCCGGCCGATGCCGTAGCGGCCGTAGGCACCGCTGGTGTCGCGCACGGTGCCCAGCGCGGTGAACGAGCCGCCGACCAGGATCTTGCCGTCGGGCTGGATCGCCAGCGCATAGACGGGGCCGTTGGCCTCCGACACGAAGCTGCGGTCGAGCGTCGCGTCAGCACGGAGGCGGCCGAGCCGATTGACACCGGACGTGCCGTAGCCGCCACCGCCGAGCCGCAGGAAGTTGCCGCCGACGATGAGGCCGCCGTTGTCCTGCACCGCCAGCGCGTTGACGTAGTCGTCTGCGCCGGCATCCCAGCCGGTGTCCAGCGTGCCGTTGGGGTTGATGCGGGCGATGCGCCGGCGGATGTTGGCGCCACCTCCCACCCACGAGAACTGGCCACCGATCACCACCGCGCCATCGGCCTGCAAGGCGATGGCGAGCACCGCATTCGAGTAGTCGCCGCCGGGGTTGGGGCGGAAGCTCATGTCCACCGTGCCGTCGGCGTTGAGCCGCGCCAGGCGCGAGGGCGTGGCGCCCAGCGCGTTCCAGTTCATGAAGCCGCCGCCGACGAGGATGCGCCCGTCCGGCTGCAGCGCCAGCGCGAAAACCGGCCCGTCCGGCACCGAGAGCGTGGTGTCCAGCGCCTGGGCCCGCGCGAAGCCGGCGACGCCGGCCAGCCACAGGGCCAGCAGCCACAGGACACGCCCGGCTTGCACTCGCATCGCGACTTCCCGATTGAACCGGTGCCGAGCACCGCACCGCACCATGCTGGGCCTGCCGCCCTGCTGGCCGATTGATCGTGCGCAACGGCGCGAGGGGGCTGCCTGCGCCCTCCCCCTCTCTCCGATCCCGCGGCGCCGCCGCTCAGGGCTGGCGTGCCGCCGCGTCGGCGGCAGTGGCCGCGGAGACCTGCCCTTGCGCGCGCAGCAGGGCGGCCTGGGACTCCGCCTCGGCGCTGACGGCCGACTCCAAGGCACGAGCGCAGGCCTGCACGACACCGTCCTGCGCCTGCGCCAGGCCGGCGAGTTCAGCCTGCAGCGCGGCCTGGACCTCGGCCACCGGGCGGGCGCCAGCCTCGCCCTGCCCTGCGGCCACCAGCGTGGCGGCGGCCGCTGCGGCCCGGCCGGCGCTGCATTGCGCGGCCGTCAGCACGGGCAGCGCGATGGCCAGGTCGGCCATCACGGCCTGGTGTTGCTGCGCCGCCTGGGCCAGTGCGGCATCCAGGCCCGGGCGCGGTGATGAACCGCGGGCCTGCGCTCGGGCAAGCACCGCGCCTAGCGCCTGAAGGGCGTGGCCAAAGACCTGTTGCAGCGCGTCGATGTGGCAGGCCAGGGCCAGGCTGGCGCCGCAGTGCCGCAACAGCGCGTCGGCGGCGGGCTCGGCCTGCGCCGCGGCCTGCAGGGCGGCCTGCAAGGCCGGCGCCAGCGACCGGGCGGCCAGCAGTGGCGCCTGCAGCGCCTGCTGCAGTGCCAGGGCCCCCGCTTGCCGGGCCTTCGCGCTGCCGGCGCCCTCCTGGCGGTGGCCGCGCAGCGCGCGCGCCTCGGCCTCGGCCGCCGCAGCAGCCGCAAGCTCGGTCAACCCGTCGTCGGCGGCCGCCGAGGACCCGCTGGGCAGGCCCCGCAACACGGCCTGCCAGCCAGCCTGCTCGGCCTCGGCGCGGTGCCCGGCGGTCACCCGATCGGCACGCTGGCGCTGCAGTCGGCCCAGCGCCTGCTGGCTGGCGCTGCATTGGCCGGTGGCCTGCCGGGTCGCCGTGTCGATGGCGTCCGCCAGCTGCCGGGCCAGGGCCTGCGCCTGGCGTGCAGCCTCGGCCGCCGGATGGCCGCGCAGCTGGGTCGCACTGGCCGCGGCATCGTGCGCACTGCGATCCAGCTCGGCCAGCGCGCGTGCGGTGTCCAGGCAGGCGCTGGCGGCGTTGTGCGCTTCGCGCGCCAGGGCCGAGCCGGCATCCTCGGCCTGCACACGGCCACGCACGCCCTCCACCGTACGCATCCAGGCGTCCGCCGCCAGCGCCGCGGCATGGCTGACGCGGGCCGCCTCCGCGCTGGCCCGCGCGGCGTCGGCCGCATGGCCCTCGGCGCCCTGGGCCAGCCATTGCTGCAGTTCCAGGCGCAGCGCGTGTGCCTGGGCCTCGGCGCCCAAAGCGCCGAGTCGCCCGGCCAGCGCCGCCAAGGCGCGGTGGTGGTCGGCTTCCGCCTCGATCATCGGATCGAGCAGCGCCTGCTCGGCGGCGACGCTGCGCATCGCCGCGGCCCAGCCGGCCGCGTTCTCGGCGGCCGTGCGGCGCAAGGCGTCCGCGGTGGCCGGGCCGGTCGTGGGTGGGGATGTCGTGGGGGGGTTTGCAGCTGGCGTCGGCATGGTGCCCGGGATTAGAGGCATCGCGGCCCGTGGCCGGCTTGCTGTGCATCAAGCCGCGACGCCCTGCCATGAAACAGGCGGCGCCTGTCGATCCCGGCGTGGCTCGATCGTCGTGTGGCAGGACCCCACCCACCACTGGAGCAAGCCATGCCCAAGATGATCTTCGTCAGCCTGCCGGTCACCGACCTCCGCGCCTCGATCGCGTTCTACAAAGCCCTCGGCTTCACCCAGAACCCGCAGTTCAGCGACGACAACTCCGCCTGCATGGTGTGGAGCGAGGCGATCTACGCGATGCTGTTGACGCACGCCAAGTGGCGCAGCTTCACCGAACGGCCGCTGCCACCCGCCGGCACCAGCGCGGTGATGCTCTCGCTGTCGCTGGACGACCGCGCGGCGGTCGATGCGATGAACAGCGCCGCCGCCGCCCACGGCGGGCGGGCCGACGTGAACCCAGTGCAGGACCTGGGCTTCATGTACGCCCGCGACCTGGCCGACCCCGACGACCACCTGTGGGGCGCCTTTTGGATGGACCCGGCGGCGGTGCCGCCCGCCGGAGCCTGACGAAGGCCGCGGCGGGGCCACGGCGCCCGTGGCCTGCCAGCCGCGACTGGACTGCCCACCCTAGGCGCACAGGGCCGGTTTGGGTTTCGCTGCCTAGAAGCCGGCTCCACACTGCAGCCGGACTGTTCCACTGCCTTCACGAAAGCGCCCCATGAGCGAAACCACCCTGCGTACCGTCACCCTCGAAACCGTCGCCAACTATCGCCAGGCGGCCGAGCACACGATCAGCGCCTACCGCGCCAGCGGCCATCGCCTGCTGGGCCTGATGAGCCGCAATGTCGAGCGCGCCACGCAGCGCGGTGCCGAACGCGTGGCGCCGCGCCTGGCCGCCGCGCTGCGCCGCACCAGCAGCAAGGTGACCGTCGCCGCCGCGCGTGGCATCGACGCCGTCAGCGCCCGCAGCGAGCGCGCGCTGGACCTGGGCGGCGATGGCATCAGCCAGGGCCTGGGCCGTGTCGCCGACATCGTCGAAGGCATCGAGAACCGCTACCTCGCCGGCGGCCTGCAGGCAGCCGCACGCATCAGCCTGACCGGCGCCCGCGCCGCGCTGGGCCTGTCGCGCACGCTGCTGGCCGGTGCCGACAAGCTGTCGACCGCCGCCGCAGGTCCGGTGAAGGTCACCAAGCGTGCATCAACGCCGCGCCGCGCCGCGAAGACCGCCGCCAAGCCGGCCCGCGCGGCCGCGAAGAAGGCTCCGCGCAGCCGCCGCGCCGCGGTCTGAGCACTGCGGCCTGAGCGCCGGGCGCGGGTGATGGGGCTCAGAGCCCCGCCATCTTCTCCATCTCTTCCGTGTAGCGCGCGCCCGCCACTTCGATGCGCGCGGCCGCGGCATCGATGCCGGCGATGTCCTCGGCCGTCAGCACCAGGTCGAGCGCACCGAGATTCTCTTCGAGCCGGTGCAGCTTGGTGGTGCCGGGGATCGGCACGATCCAGGGCTTGCGCGCCAGCAGCCAGGCCAGCGCCACCTGCGCCGGCGTGGCCTGCAGGCGCGTGGCCACGCTGCGCAGCAGCTCGATCAAGGCCTGGTTCTGCGCCCGCGCCTCGGGCGTGAAGCGCGGCATCTTGTTGCGCATGTCGCCTTCGCCGAAGCCGGCGCTGGCATCGATGGCGCCAGTCAGGAAGCCGCGGCCCAGCGGGCTGAAGGGCACGAAGCCGATGCCCAGCTCTTCCAGCGTCGGCAGGATCTGCGCCTCGGGGCCGCGCGTCCACAACGAATACTCGCTCTGCAGCGCCGTCACCGGCTGCACCGCATGCGCGCGGCGGATCGTCGCGGCCGAGGCTTCGCTCAGGCCGAAGTGGCGCACCTTGCCTTCGCGGATCAGGTCCTTCACGGTGCCGGCCACGTCCTCGATCGGCACCGCGGGGTCGACGCGGTGCTGGTACAGCAGGTCGATGGTCTCGATGCCCAGGCGCTGCAGCGATGCCTCGCACACCTCGCGGATGTGCGCGGGCCGGCTGTCCACGCCCTGCAGACTGTTGCCGCCGGGCTGGATGCGGAAGCCGAATTTGGTGGCGATCACCACCCGGTCACGCACCGGTCGCAGCGCTTCGCCGAGCAGCTGCTCGTTGGTGAAGGGCCCGTAGACCTCGGCGGTGTCGAAGAACGTGACGCCGCGTTCCACCGCGGCGCGCAGCAGCGCGACACCGGTGGCGGTGTCCACCGCGGTGGCATAGCCCGAACTCAGGCCCATGCAGCCCAGGCCGAGCGCGGACACGGTGAGGCCGCTGCGGCCCAGCTGGCGTTGATTCAACATGAAGACTCCCTGTGGCTTGGACGAGGATATCCGGTGCTAGCGACGGCTAGCGCCCGAGCTGCTGCTCGCGCAGCTGCTTGATGTCGCGCGCCGGTGGCGCGCCGAAGAAGCGGCTGTACTCGCGGTTGAACTGGCTCTGGCTTTCGTAGCCGACGCGGTGGCCGGCCGTGGCCGCGTCCAGCTGCTCGGCCAGCATCATGCGGCGCGCCTCCTGCAGCCGCAGCTCCTTCTGGAACTGCAGCGGGCTCATCGCTGTGGCGGCCTTGAAGTGGTGGTGCAGCGACGAGACGCTCATGTGCACCGCGTCGGCCAGCGCCTCGACCCGCAAGGGCTCGGCGAAGCGCTGGCGCAGCAGGCCGATGGCCTGGCCGATGCGCTGCGTGTGGCTGTCGGCCAGCGCCATCTGCGCCACGCGCCAGCCTTCGGGCGCGGTGAGCAGTCGGTACAGGATCTCGCGCGTGACCAGCGGCGCCAGCGCGCGCAGGTCCTGCGGCGTCTGTAGCAGGCGCACCAGGCGCAGCACCGGCTCCAGCAGCGCGGAGTTGACCGGCGCGGTGTACAGCCCGCGGGCCGCGCCGCGCCGTGCGCCCAGCAACGCCGGATCGAGCTCGAGCGCCAGCGCGGCGATCTCGTTGACGTCGAACTGCAAGCGCAAGCCCAGGTACGGTGCCTCGGGCGAGGCATCGACCACCTGGCCGGTTACGGGCAGGTGCTGCGCCACCACCAGGTGGTGGCTGCTGTCGTACACATGCACCTCGCCGCCCAGGTGCACCCGCTTGCAGCCCTGCGCCAGCACGCACAGCGCCGGCTCGTAGTGGGTGTGCACCGGATGCTGGGTGTGCGACACGCGGGTCAGCGTCAGCCGCGGCAGCGCGGTGGCATGCGGGCCGTCGCGGCCGGTCAGGCCTTCGATCAGCGCGGCCAGTTCGGCGCGCAGCACCGTCAGCTGCAGCGGATCGGCGGCGCGCCGGGCCAGCGGGGAGGTCGAGATCACCATGGCGCCAAGCATAGGCAGAGCCGGCCGGCTTGTCTCGCGCCAGCACGCCGGCCTGCAGGATCAGGCAAGGATTGCCACCGATCCTGCAAACGGCGACCCGGTGCTATCGTGCCCCGACGCCGCCAAGCCCGACCCCCATGGCCCAGACCGCCACGCTGTTCAACCAGTCGACCCGCTTCCAGCCCCTGGCGCCCAGGCCCGGCGTGCCGCCGTCGCTGAAGAAGGTGCTGATCGTCGGCGGCGGCTCCGCCGGCTGGATGAGCGCGATGATCCTCGGCCAGGCGCTGCTGGGCAGCGGCGTCGAGATCACGGTGCTGGAATCGCCCAGCGTCGGCATCATCGGTGTCGGCGAAGGCTCAACGCCCTGGCTGCGCGGCTTCTTCGAAGGCCTGGGCATCCCCGAATCGGAATGGATGCCGCCCTGCAATGCCACCTACAAGTGCGGCATCACCTTCGAGGGCTGGAGCCGCAAGCCCGGCTACGAGCGCTACTTCCATCCCTTCGCGTCGATGCTGGACAACCTGACGATGACGCAGTTCGTGCACAACGTGCATGCGCGCATCAACGGCGCCGACGTGCCGGCGCACCCCAACCGTTTCTTCGTCGCCGCGCGCCTGGCCGAGCAGTGCCTGGCGCCGAAGCCGGCCTACCAGTTCCCTTTCGACGTCTGGTACGGCTACCACTTCGATTCGGTGCTGCTGGGCCAATTCCTGCAGAAGAAGGCCGTCGAGCGCGGCGTGCGCCACCTGCAGGGCCACGTCACCGACGTGCAGCTGAACGAACGGGGCGACATCGCGTCGGTGCGCACGCAGGAGGGCCAGACGATCGCGGCCGACTTCTTCGTCGACTGCACCGGCTTCGCGTCGCTGCTGCTGCAGAAGGCGCTGGCCACGCCTTTCGTGAGTTATGCCGAGAACCTGTTCAACGACGCGGCGATCGCGATGCCCTCGCCGATCAGCGGCGAGATTCCGTCGCAGACCGTGTCGTACGCGATGCGCCATGGCTGGCGCTGGCAGATTCCGCTGACCAGCCGCTACGGCAACGGCTATGTCTACAGCACCGCGTTCTGCTCGCCCGACGAAGCCGAGCGCGAGTTGCGCGAGACGCTCGGCCTGCTGGACGACCCGACGCCGGCGCGGCACCTGAAGATGCGCATCGGCCGCGTCACCGAGCACTGGCGCCGCAACTGCCTGGCGGTGGGCCTGTCGCAGGGTTTCATCGAGCCGCTGGAGGCCACCGCGCTGCTTTTCATCCAGCGCACGGCCGAGCGCTTCGTGGGTTATGTCGAGCAGGGGCGGATGGACGACAGCGCGCGCGCCGAGTTCAACCAGCAGGTCAACGGGCATTTCGAAGGCACGCGCGACTACATCGTCACGCACTACAAGACCAACTCGCGCACCGACACCGAGTACTGGCGCGCCAATGCCGCCAACATGCACCTGTCCGACGACCTGAAGCGCCTGCTGACGCTGTGGCTGCACGGCCGCAAGATCGCGCCGGAGATCGACAAGCAGGCCATCGGCCGCGGCTACCCGGTCTTCTCGTGGTACTGCCTCCTGGCCGGCATGGGCCTGTTCCCCGAAGCGCAGGACCTGCGCGCGCCCACGGCCGACGAAGCACGCTTCAGCCTCGAAGAGATCGACAACCTGATCGCGCGCAGCGCGCTGAACTTCCCGAAGCACCACACGCTGCTGGCCGACATTCCGCCGCCGCGCACCGACAAGGCGCTGCAGATCTATTTCTGGTGACGGACGCGCGGCTCAGCCTGCGGTCGGCACCGCGCGCGGGTCCAGCGTCTGCGCCACCAGCCGCCGCAGCGCCGGGGGCTCGGGGCCCAGGTGCAACGCCATGCGCTTCTCGCGCAAAGCGGCATCCGATGCGTTGAAACGGATCAGGCGCCGCTGGTGCTCGACCCAGTTCTCGTCGACGTAGTACTCGGTGTAGCGCCCGGGCTCGGCCGAGTCCTTGAACAGGCCCCAGGACAGTGCGCCCTGGCGCAGCCGGGCGCGCCGCGTCTCCTGCATCACCGCGACGAATTCGGCCTCGCGCGCGGGGTCGATGCGGTAGTCGATCATCACCATCACCGGCCCTTCGTGCGGCGCGATGGGCACGGCCGGCTCGGGCAGGCTGCGCGCCGGCACCGGGCTGAAATCGGCGACCTCGCCCTGGTCGATGCGCAGGTGGCGCGTGAACGCCAGCGCCAGCAGGCCGAACACCGAGGCGCCCACCACCGCCCAGCGCACGCTGCTGAAGGCCGCCACCTGGCCCCACACGAAGGCGCCGGCAGCCGAGCCGCCCATCAGCGCGGTCTGGTAGATCGACATGCCGCGCGCACGCACCCAGTCGGGCAGCGCCATCTGTGCCGACAGCGTCAGCGAGTTGGCCACCGAGATCCAGGCCATGCCCACGATCACCATCGCCGGCAGCGCCACCCACAGCTCGGGCACCAGCACCGGCAGCACGGCAAACAGCGCGTGCACCACGGTGCCCACCAGCACGAACTGGTCGCGGTCGAAACGTGCGCGCCAGCGCGGGAAATACAGCACCGCCACGATGGCGCCGCCGCCAATGCACGACAGCATCACCGTGAAGGTGGCCGGCCCGCCGCCATGCAGCCGGCGCGCCACCAGCGGCAGCAGCGCCACCAGGCCATAGACCTGGAAGAAGAACACGAAGATGCGCAGCAGCACCACCTTCAGCTCGGGCGCCTGCAGCGCGAAGCCGAGGCCCGCGCGCATCGCGCCGACGAAGCGCTCGCCCGGCAGCGGGCTGGCTTCGGGCTGCGAACGCCAGCGCAGGATCAGCACCATCGCCACCGCCGCCAGCAGCGCGTTCAGCACGAACACCGCGGCCGGGTTCACCAGCGCGATCAGGCCACCGGCGGCGATCGGCCCGATCACCCGCGACAGGTTCATCGAGATGCCGTTGAGCCCCAGCGCGGCCGACAGGTGCTCACGCGAGACCACCTCGGGCACGATGGCGGCAAACACCGGCCAGCGCGTGGCCAGGCCGATGCCGTTGAGCGCCGTCAGCAGCAGCAGCAGCGGCGCGTTCAGCTCGCCCAGCGTGGACAGCACCGCCAGCACCAGCGCCACCGCCAGCACCCAGGCCTGGGTGCCGGCGAAATAGCGACGACGGTCGACGATGTCGGACATCGCGCCGCTGGGAATGCCGAGCAGGAACACCGGCAGCGTCGACGCGGTCTGGATCAGTGCCACCATCACCGGGCTGGTGGTGAGCGAGGTCATCAGCCAGGCGGCCGCGACGTCGTTCATCCACATCGTCAGGTTGGCCGCCAGCCACGCGAACCACAGGCCGCGGAAGACCGGGTTGTGCAAGGGGGCCAGCGCGGCGGGGGTGGGCATTGGCGGAACGCGGGATTGGCGGAGCAGCCACGTAGTATCGGCGCTCGCCCCTGCCCGGGGCAGCGCACCGGCCGCTGACACCCGAAGCGCGCGGCCGCGGCAATAGTGCACCGCGTGTCCCCGGCGCGCCGGCGGCGGCCTACAGTGGCCACCACACCGCCGACCGGCTGCCGCCCGGCGGCGCGGTGAAACCCACCGATTTCGCGACGACACGACCAGGGAGGTCGACCATGAGTGCCCCTTCGTTCAATGCCCGCATCCTGCCGCTGCCGCAGGTGGACATCAGCCCGTTCACGCCCGATGCGGCACCGGGCGCGCGTTCGGTGGGCCTGGCCTTCTCCGGCGGCGGCAGCCGCGCCCTCACCTGCGCGATGGGCCAGCTGCGCGGGCTGCGCCTGCTGGGCCTGCTGGACGACGTGTTCGCGATCTCGTCGGTCTCCGGCGGTACCTGGGCCAATGCGCTGTACAGCTTCCTGCCCGAGCGCATCAGCGACGACGATTTCCTGGGCATCCCGGTGCTGGACCCGAGCCTGCTCACGCTGTTCGAAGGCCCGTACGCGCTGGACCAGCTGCCGCCCGGCAACCTGGGCTGGGTGCCCACCGGCCTGGGCCTGTTCAACGACCTCGACGAGATCCTGAAGCTCAAGCTCGAGTACGGCTACCCGAACGCCGACCTGTGGCAGGGCCTGATCGGCGACCGCATCCTGGCGCGCTATGGCCTGTTCGAGCCGGATGCCCAGGGCTTCGACAGCCACTACTTCAGCTGGACCGATGCCTACCTGCGCCTGCCCAACGGCACGCTGGCGCGCAACCCTCAGCTCAGCGCTGGCCAGTTCCGCACGGTGCAGCGGCAGCGGCCGTTCCCGATCTTCAACACCGCGATCTTCACCAATGACGGCGTGGATGCCGAGCTGGCGCCCTTCGAGGCCAATTTCATGCTTGGCGTGCGCAATGCGCTGCCGGCCGGCAGCGGCCGGATGGGCGCCATCGGCGGCGGCCTGCTCGACAGCTTTGCGATGGGCAGCCGGTACCAGGGCGAAGGCCCGGCCGGCTCCGGCACCGTGAGCACCAGCGTGCCGGCACGGCCCTTCGCGCTGAACGACATCGTCGGCTGCAGCAGCGCCGCCTTCGCGCAGGTGCTGGAGGAGAAGTACACCGAGCTGAAGGGCATCGTGCCGCGCTACGGCTACTGGCCGGTGCAGGCGCGCGGCACGCAGCCGGCGCTGAGCTACCGCTTCGCCGACGGCGGCAGCCTGGAGAACATGGGCCTCAACGCGCTGCTGGCGCGCGGCGTGCCGCGCATCATGGCCTTCGTCAACACCGATGAGGCGATCTACCGCGACGATGCCAGCCGCGACATCGTCGTCAGCAGCGACATCCCGCCGCTGTTCGGCTTCCAGCCCTGGGTCGCCGGCAAGGGCTACGTACCCTATGCGCAGGACCCGGGCAGCGGCGCCACGCGGCTGTACCGCCACAACCAGGTGTTCCCGAGCAGCCAGTTCCAACCCTTGCTGAACGCGCTGTACGCGGCGCGCCAGGCCGGCGGTGCGATGCTGGTGACGCAGCAGCTGCAGGTGCTGGCCAACAGCTGGTTCAACGTGCCGGCGCAGGGCAGCGTGACGGTGCTGTGGGTCTACAACGACTTCGTGCAGAGCTGGTGGAACGAGTTGCACGAAGACGTGCGCCTGGCCATCGATGCCGAGGGGCTGGGCCAGTTCCCGCGCTACAACACCTTCACGCAGCTGGAACTGTCGGCCACGCTGGTGAATGCGCTGGCGCACCTGAGCTGCTGGAACCTGGCCTCGTCGTCGACCCTGGGCAATCCCGGCGGGCAGACGAATGCGCAGGTGGTGCAGGCCCTGTTCAACGCTGCCTGAGGCAGCTCAACGCGTCACGATCGGGAAGGTGCCCGGGGCCTTGTCCAGCAGCGCGAAGAAGCGGCCCAGGTCGATCCTGCTGCCGTCGATCTTGGTCTCGTCGGACAGCAGCAGGTCCTTGGCCCCGGCGCCGCCGGTCATCATGCGCAGGAAGAACGCCTTGGTCAGCGTCAGTGTCGCGTTGGCGTCGGCCGCCGCCGCGTCGGCGCGCCGGAAGTGCAGCACCGCGTTCTCGGTCCACAGCACGAAGCGGTCGCCCGAATCGGAGAACACCAGGTTGATCTTCAGGTTCACGCCCTCGGCCTTCGGCCCGTTCAGCGCACCGGCCATCGCTTCGAGGAAGCGTTCGATCGGCGTGTACTGCAGCATCTCCAGCAGCGCCTCGCGCTTCAGGCCCTGCGTCGGCGGGCCCTGGCGCAGTTCCAGCGCGCCGGTGAGGTAGAAGTTGCGCCAGGGCGCGGCCTCGGCCAGGTAGCCCAGTTGCTCGAAGCTGCGCGCCAGCAGCTCGCGCGCGGCCTGGTCCTTGCCGTCGGCATACACCGCGTGCTTCAGCAGCTCGGCGGCCCAGCGGTAGTCGCCGGCATCGAAGGCCTGCTGCGCGGCCGCGCGCACTTTCTCGGACCCGCCCATCAGCGCCACGTAGCGCTGCGCGGTGGGCACCGGCGGCAGCGGGTCCAGGTTGGCCGGGTGGGCGTCGAACCAGCCCAGGTAGAACTGGTAGATCGCCTTCACGTTGTGCCGCACGGTGCCGTAGTAGCCGTGCACGTTCAGCTCGTCCTGCAGCGTCTTGGGCAACTGGATCTGCTCGGCGATCTCGGGCGCGGTGAGGCCGGCGTTCATCAGCCGCACGGTCTGGTCGTGGAGGTAGCGGTAGGTGTCGCGCTGCTTGACGATGAAGTCGCGGATGCGCTCGGCGCCCCACACCGGCCAGTGGTGCTGGTTGAACACCACCTCGGCGCCGGCGGTGTAGGCCAGCGCGTCGTCGAGGTAGCCGGCCCACTTCAGCGTGTCGCGCACCTTGGCGCCGCGCAGCGTGTACAGGTTGTGCAGCGTGTGGCTCATGGTCTCGGCGCCGCAGAAGGCCTTGCGCTCCGGGATCTCGAACACGAACTCCGACGGCGCCTCGCTGCCCGGCACGTTGTGGAACACGAAGCGCAGGCCGTCGACCGTGAGCTCCTGGCGCGGCTGGTCCACCACCACGGTGGGCGGCAGGATGCCGATGCTGCCGAAGGCCACTGCCTTGCCCAGGCCGGTGTCCACCAGTCCCCGGGCATTGCGCGGCAGCAGGTTGCCGTACATGTAGGCGGCGCGCCGGCCCATCGCGGTGCCCATCAGCACGTTCTCGCTGGTGGCTTCCTCGATGAATCCGCCGGGCGCGATCACCGGCACCTGGCGTGCCTTGGCCTCCTCGGCCGACAGCACGCCCAGCGCACCGCCGAAGTGGTCGACGTGGCTGTGCGTGAAGATCACCGCCGACACCGGCTTGTTGCCCAGGTGCTGGCGCGCGAAGGCCATCGCGGCGGCCGCCGTTTCACGCGAAGTGAGCGTGTCCACGACGATCCAGCCGGTCTTGCCCTCGATCAGGCTGATGTTGGCGAGGTCGAAGCCGCGCAGCTGCCAGATGCCCTCGGTCACCTTGAACAGGCCCACCTGGTTGTTCAGCACGGCCTGCCGCCACAGGCTGGGGTTGACCGTGGCCGGCGCGGCGCCCTGCAGGAAGGCGAAGCTGTCGTAGTCCCACACCAGGTTGCCCTGCGCGTCCTTCACCTGGCCTGTGGGCGCGGCGACGAAGCCGCGCTTCGCATCGGCCAGCGCGGACGGGTCGGCCTGCTCGAGGGCCTTGGCCACCGCCGCCTGGGCCTGCTGCACGGCGGCCGCGGCGTCGCCGGCGGCCACAGGCGGCGCGGCCGACTTCGAGCAGGCGGCCAGGGCAAGGGCCAGCAGCAGGGCCGGCGCGAGGAAGGGTGAGGCAGGCAGGCGCATGGCCGGCGATCATTCACAATCGCCGAACTTGTGTCCAATGCATTCGAAACATCCTGACGATGCGCTGAACTCATGCTGCTGGAACTGCGCCACCTGCGACACCTGCTGGCCCTGGCCGAGCATGGCCACTTCGGCCGTGCGGCCGAGGCGGTGCACCTGACCCAGCCGGCGCTGTCGCGCAGCCTGCAGGCCATCGAGGCCAGCGTCGGTGCCGCGCTGTTCGAACGCCGCCGCGGCGCGATCGAGCCTACCGAGATCGGCCGCCTGCTGCTGCGCCATGCGCAGGCGCTCGATGCCTCGTCGCGCGACCTCGAGCGCGAGATCCGGCTCACCAAGGGCCTGGAGCTGGGTGAGCTGCGCATCGGCGTCGGGCCCTTCGGCGGCTCGGCGCTGGTGGGGCCGGTGGTCGGCCGGCTGAACCGGCTGCATCCGGGGCTGCGCATCGGCCTGGTGGTGGCGCCGTGGCAGGAACTGCCCGAGCGCGCCCGCACGCGCGAGGTGGACCTTGTGGTGGCCGAGCTGAGCGAGATCGACGCGCTGGACGACTTCGAGACGCGGGCGCTCGCCGCACACACCGCCTGCGTGGTCTGCCGGCCCGGCCATCCGCTGACGCAGGCGACGCGGCCGCGGCCGCAGCAGCTGTTCGACTACCCGCTGGCCGGGCCGCGCATGCCGGCCCGCGCGCTGCGGGCCCTGGCCGCGATGGCGCCGGCCGGCGTGCGCGCGCGCCTGCACCAATCGGACCCGGCGGCGCTGCAGGCCATCGAGTGCGACAGCTCGACCATCCTGAAGAGCATCCTGAAGGAATCGGACGCGGTCTCCATGATGCCGCGCTTCATGGTCGAGGCCGATGTGCGGGCCGGCCAGCTGGCGATGATTGCCGGCATCCGGCTCGACGTGCAGGCGCGCTTCGGCGCGGCCTGGCTGAAGCACCGCTCGCTGTCCGGCGCCGCGGCGCGCTTCATCGCGCTGCTGCGCGAGCACGACGCGGCGCTGGCCCGGCCGGCCGCCGCGCGGCGGCGCGCGCGTTCAGCGCAGGAATGACGCGGCCAGCACCACCAGCGTGCCGGCCATCAGCAGGTTGAAGGCGCGCTGCCGCCGCGGGTCCTTCAGCAGGCCGCGGATGGCCACGCCGAACAGCGCCCACATCGAGATGCACGGAAAGCCGATGGCCCAGCCGATGGTCGACACCAGCAAGGCACCGCTCACCACGTCCAGCCCGGGCGGCATGAACACCGAGGCCACGGTGATGGCCTTGACCCAGCTCTTTGGGTTGATGGCCTGGAACAGCGCGCCCTGCCACAGGGTGAGCGGCCGCGGCGCCCGCCCCTCGCCCACCGTGGTGCCGGCCAGCCGCGTGGCCAGGTAGACCAGGTACAGCGCGCCACCCACGCGCAGCAGCCACTGCGCCGTCGGGTGACCGGCGACCAGCACGCCCAGGCCGAGGCAGGTGACGAAGGTCTGCACGAAGCCACCGAGGTTGATGCCGACGATCTGCGGCAGCGCGCCGCGGTAGCCGAAGTTCGCGCCCGAGGCGGTGAGCATCACGTTGTTCGGCCCCGGGGTGCTGGACATCACGAAGCAGTAGGTCATCAGCGGCAGCAGTTCGGTCACGGCATCGGCGGGGTGTTGAAGGCAAGGTCTGCAGCGTAGGCAGACCCACACCGCACGCCTAGGCACAGCGCCGACGCATTCGCGCGTCATCTGTTGCGGTCCGCTGCTTTTGTATGATGGCCCGCCCCGCAAGCACTGCAGCGCTACCCACAAGGCGGCGCGAGAGGAGAAGGCGATCGACGCCGACCTGTTGAAGAAGTTGCGCATCGACGCCGACGATCGCGACGTACCCGATCGCTCGTCGCGCCCCTGGTTGTGGCCCCTGCTGGGACTGCTGCTGCTGCTGGCCGGTGGTGGCGCCGGTTGGTGGTGGATGACAACACGGCCGCTGCCGGTGCAGACCGCCACCGCCATCGCCCCCGGCAGTGTCGGCAGCGGGGCCGTGGCGGGCGCGCTGCTGCAGGCCACCGGCTACGTCACCGCGCGGCGCCAGGCCACGGTGTCCACGCAGATCACCGGCACCTTGACCCAGGTGCTGATCGAGGAAGGCGACCGGGTGCAGAAGGGCCAGGTGCTGGCGCGCCTGGAAGACAGCGCGCTGCGCGCGGCGCTGAATGCCGCGCAGGCCAACCTGGCCGCGGTGCAGGCCCAGGTGGCGCAGGCACAGGCCCAGCTGGCGCAGGCCGAGTCCGACCTGAAGCGCCAGAACGAACTGGCCGCCAGCGGCATGACGACGAAGCAACTGGCCGAGCAATCGCGCACCGCGGTGCACACCGCGGCCGCGGTGCTCGAGGCGCGCCGCCGCGAGGTCGATGCCTCGCGTGCGCAACTGGCGCAGGCGCAGGTCAACTTCGACTACACGGTGGTGCGCGCGCCCTTCGCCGGCGTGGTCACCAACAAGGCCGCGCAGGTCGGCGAGATCGTCTCGCCGCTGTCGGCCGGCGGCGGCTTCACGCGCACCGGCGTCGGCACCATCGTCGACATGGACTCGCTCGAGGTCGACGTCGATGTCAACGAGGCCTACATCGGCCAGGTCAAGCCCGACATGCCGGCCGAGGCCGTGCTCGATGCCTACCCGGACTGGAAGGTGCCGGCGCATGTGATCGCCATCGTGCCCGCCGCCGACCGCGGCAAGGCCACCGTCAAGGTGCGGGTCGCGCTCGAGCAGAAGGACGGGCGGCTGGTGCCCGACATGGGCGTGCGTGTGTCCTTCCTCGGCGAGAAGCCGGCGGCCGCGCCGAAGGACGCGCCAGCCATGAAGGGCGTGCTGGTGCCGCCGCAGGCGCTGGCCGAGCGCGAGGGCCGCAGCGTCGTCTTCGTCGTCAGCGAAGGCCATGTGCAGCAGCGTGCGGTGAAGGCCGCTGCGCAGGCCGTCGGCACGATGAAGCTGCTGCCCGAAGGCCTGAAGGCCGGCGAGGTGGTGGTGCTGTCGCCACCGGCCCAACTGCGCGACGGCATGGCCGTCAGCACCGACGGCGGCAAGTCCTGATCCCCTCCGAAGCAGGAGTCCAGCGAGATGACGAAGTTGATCGAGATCCGCGACCTCTCCAAGGTCTACGCGCGCGGCCGGCAGAAGGTGGAGGTGCTGCACCACATCGAGCTCGACGTCGAGCAGGGGGACTTCGTCGCGCTGATGGGCCCCTCGGGCTCGGGCAAGACCACCTTGCTGAACCTGATCGGCGGGCTGGATGCGCCCACCGGCGGCAGCATCACGGTCGGCGGCCAGCGCATCGACCAGCTCGGTGCCTCGGCACTGGCCAAGTGGCGCGCGTCGACGGTGGGCTTCGTGTTCCAGTTCTACAACCTGATGCCGATGCTCTCGGCCCAGCGCAACGTCGAACTGCCGCTGCTGCTGACCAAGCTCTCGGGCAGCGAGCGGCGCAAGCGCGCGGCCATCGCGCTGGAACTCGTGGGCCTGGCCGACCGTGCCGCGCACAAGCCCACCGAGCTGTCGGGCGGCCAGCAGCAGCGGGTGTCGATCGCCCGCGCGATCGTCTCCGACCCCGCCCTGCTGGTGTGCGACGAGCCCACCGGCGACCTCGACCGCCAGTCGGCCGAAGACGTGCTGCAGCTGCTGCGCGCACTGAACCGCGACCATGGCAAGACCATCGTGATGGTGACGCACGACCCCAAGGCCGCCGACTACGCCAAGCACACGCTGCACCTGGACAAGGGCAGCCTGGTCGAGCAGGCCACGACGGCCTAACGCCAGAAGGAGCCGGCCATGAAGTACCTGCACCTGGTCTGGGCCGCGCTGTTCCGGCGCAAGACTCGCACGATGCTGACGCTGGTGTCCATCATCGCGGCCTTCCTGCTGTTCGGCCTGCTCGACGCGGTGCGTACCTCGTTCAGCCAGGCCGGCCAGAGCGCCAATGGCGCCGCGCGGCTGCAGACGGGCTCGAAGCTGTCGTTCATCCAGTTGCTGCCCTCTTCGCTGTTGGGCCGGATGCAGCAGCTGGACGGCGTGAAGCTGGTGACCTATGCCAACTGGTTCGGCGGCGCCTACCAGGACCCGCGCAACGCGGTGTTCAGCTTCGCGGTGGCCCCGAACTACCTGGACGTGTACCCCGAGATCCAGGTCAGCGAGGCAGAGCGCAAGGCCTTTGCCGAGACGCGCCAGGGCGCCCTGGTCGGCGAACGGCTGGCCGAGAAATACAAGTGGAAGGTGGGCGACCAGATCCCGCTGCAATCGCAGATCTTCCCGGACCGCAGCGGCAGCAAGAACTGGTCGTTCCGGATCGTCGGCATCCTGCATGCGACGGACAAGAAGACCGGCGGCTTCTTCGACCAGATGTTCCTGCTGAACTGGAAATACTTCGACGACACCACGCCGTACAACCAGGGCCAGGTGGGCTGGTACGTGACGCGGGTGGCCGACGTCAACCAGGCCGACAGGGTGGCCAGGGCGATCGATGCGCTGTCGGCCAACTCCGACCACGAGACCCGCACGCAGACCGAGCAGGCCGCCACCGCCTCGTGGTTCAAGCAGCTGGCCGACATCGGGCTGATCGTCGGCTCGATCATGGGCGCGGTGTTCTTCACGCTGCTGCTCCTGTCGGGCAACACGATGATGCAGGCGGTGCGCGAGCGCACCAGCGAGCTCGCGGTGCTGAAGACCATCGGCTTCTCCGCGCGCAGCGTGCTGCTGATGGTGCTGGCCGAATCGATGCTGCTGCTGCTGCTGGGCGGCCTGGTCGGCATGGCGCTGGCCACGCTGATCATCCCGATGGTGAGCGCCGGCAGCGGCGGCATGCTGAACCTGCCGACCATCGGCGCGAGCAGCTGGGTACTCGGGCTGGGGCTGATGCTGGCCATCGGCATCGCGGTGGGCGCGGTGCCGGCCTGGAGCGCGATGCGGCTGAACATCGTCGACGCCCTGGCTGGCCGCTGAACGGAGGCGCCAGGTGAACGCATTGATCAACCTGTTGCTGCTGCTGGGCCTGGTGGCGGCGATGGCCGTGTGGGTGATGCTGCCCTGGCCCGGCGCGCTGGCGCTGGCCCTGCTGCTGGCACTGTGGCTGGCCTTCAGCCGCCGCGGCGGGCAGACGCGCTCGGTGGCCGCGGTGGGCATCAGCACGCTGACGCAGCGGCTCGGCCCCTCGGCGGTGATCGTCGTCGGCATTGCCGGCGTGGTGGGCGTGCTGGTGGCGCTGCTGGCGATGGCCGAGGGCTACAGCCAGACGCTGCGCGGTACCGGCAGCGAGGACGTGGCGATCGTGATGCGCGGCGGCTCGGCCTCGGAAGTGGCTTCGGTGCTCGACCGCGACAGCGCCACGCTCGTCGCGCAGGGGCCGGGCATCGCGCGCAACGACAAGGGCGAACCGCTGGCCTCGCCCGAGATCGTGGTGGCCGCCAACCTGCCCCTGCGCAAGGGCGAGCCGGGCGAGGAAGGCAGCGTGCAGCTGCGCGGTGTCGGCGAACAGGCCTTCGCGGTGCGGCCGCAGCTGAAGATCGTCGAGGGCCGATCGTTTGCGCCGGGACTGCGCGAGCTGATCGTCGGCCGCGGAGCGGCGCGGCAGTTCGCCGGCATGGTGCCGGGCAACACGGTGCGACTGGGCTCGCAGCAATGGACCGTGGCCGGCGTGTTCGCCTCGGGCGACGCGATGGAGTCCGAGATCTGGGCCGATGCCAGCGTGGTGGCCGATGCCTACCGCCGCGGCAGTGGCCGCAACTCGGTGATCGTCAAGCTCGGCGAAGCCAAGGCCTTCAACGAGTTCAAGGCCGCGCTCGAAGCGAACCCTCAGCTGAAGGTGGACGTGAGCACCACGCTGGACTACTTCACGAAGCAGTCCGAACGCGTCACCCAGGTGCTGCGCATCATCGGCATCACGGTGGGCAGCATCATGGGCATTGGCGCCATGTTCGGCGCGCTGAACACGATGTTCGCCGCGGTCGCCGCGCGGGCGCGCGAGATTGCCACCTTGCGCGCCATTGGCTTCACCGGCGTGCCGGTGGTCGTGGCGGTGATGCTGGAGACCATGCTGCTGGCACTCGTCGGCGGCCTGGCCGGCGGGCTGATCGCCTGGGCCCTGTTCAACGGCTACAACGCCTCGACCATGACCGCGGGCAGCGTCGGCCAGCTGAGCTTCCAGCTGCGCGTCACGCCCGAACTGCTGTGGACGGGCCTGAAATGGGCGCTGGCCATCGGCTTCATCGGCGGGCTCTTCCCGGCGATGCGCGCCGCGCGGCTGCCGGTGACGACGGCCCTGCGGGAGCTTTGAGCGCGCGCGGATCCGGCGCCCGGCTCAGCTGCCCTGGGCCGGGCGATCGCCCAAGGCCAGGTCCAGCATCATCGCGTTGGCCAGCGTGGCGAGTTCCTGCTTCAGCGCGTCGGCGGTGACGGCCGCCGGCGCCAGCAGGTGCGCCCGCACCTTGAAGATCGGCCTGGCGGCCCCTTCGCGGCTGGCCAGCTCGGTGTGGATGTGCTCGATGCTGACACCGCGTTCGGCCAGGATGCGGGTGAGCTTGCTGATGATGCCGACCTGGTCATCGCCCACCAGTTCGAGCTCCAGGCCGCGCAGGCCGGCGGCGGGGCTGCCGCCTTCGCTGCTGGCCACCATCACGCGCAGGTCGTGGGCTTCGAGCTCGCGCAGCGCCTGCGCCAGGCTTTCGGCCTTGTCGCGCGGGACCTCGAAGTGCACCATGCCGGCGAACTGGCCGGCCAGGCGTTCCATGCGGCTGGCCGTCCAGTTGGCGCCATGGCGCTGCGCACGGTCGGACAGCAGGCTGACGATGCCGGGGCGGTCCGGGCCCATCACGGTGGCCACCACCGAGGTGGTGCTGCTGGGCTGGTCCTCGGTCAGCACCACGGCGCGGCGGATCATCGGCGCCTTGGTCGCGAAACGCGGGTCCTGCGTCTTGCGCGGCAGCTCGCCGTGGTCGCGCGCATGGCGCACCACGCGGGTCAGCAACTCGAAGCCCATCGGCGCCAGCGCGCGTTCCCACAGCTCGCGCGCGCCTTCGCCCTTCAGCACGAAGCACCAGTCCTGCGCGGCGATGTCGCCGGCGTCCCAGCCGTCGGCCAGGTGGTAGACCGAGCCGCCGGCGATCGGGTCGCCCGACAGGATGGTCCACTCGACCGCCGCGATGCCGCGGTGCCGCGGCAGCAGCGAGGGGTGGTAGCCCACGCCGCCCAGGCGCGCGCGGGCCAGCGCCGCGTCGCTGACGCGCGCATGGGTGTGCGCGGCCAGGATCAGGTCGGTGCCCTCGGCAATGGCCTCGCCGGGCACGACCTTCGGGTTCTGCAGCACATGCACGGGCAGGCCGGCGGCGCGGCCGGCCACGGCCAGCCGGTCATCCGCGGCCGGCGCCACGATGCTCGTGAACTCGACGCCCGGCTCCTGGCGCAAGGCCTCCAGCACCGCGGCACCGAAATAACGGGATCCCACCAACGCGCACTTCATGATCAGCTTGCACCTCCAGCGGCAGGGACCATAGCAGACTCGTGCGCCGCGCCGCGGCGCGGCATGGCGGCGGCATCGGCCTGGGCCTGGGCCAGCAGCCACTGGCGGAACAGGCCGAGCACGGGTCGCTCGTGCTCGACCTCGGGCGTGACGAGGTAGTAGCCGCGCTGGCCGCGCAGCGGCTTGTCGCAGGCGACGCGCAGTTCGCCGCGCGCCAGCTCGGCCTGCACCAGCATGCGTGGCACCAGCGCCACGCCGATGCCGTGCGAGGCCGCCACCGCCAGCATCGAGAACAGCTCGTAGCGCGGGCCCTGCAGCGCACGTGGCGCGGCCACGCCCATGGCCTCGAACCACTGGCGCCAGGCCTCCGGCCGGGTGCTCTGCTGCAGCAGCGGCAGCGCGGCCAGGTCGCGCGGGGTCCAGCGCTTGCGCGCGGCCAGCAGCGCGGGGCTGGCCACCGGCACCACTTCCTCGGTCATCAGCAGCAGCGCGCGCGTGCCGGCCCAGTGCGCCACCTGCTGCGGCGTGCCGGCGTACAGCGCCGCGTCGTGCTCGGTCTGCGCGAACATGAAGGGCCGGGTCTGCGTGTCCACGTGCAGCGTGATGTCCGGGTGCGACGCGGCCAGCGCGGGCAGGCGCGGCAGCAGCCAGCGCGTGGCGAAGGTCGGCACCGCGGCCAGGTGGATCGCGCCGCCGGAGTTCGGCAGCGCCATCGCATCGAGCGTGTCGCGCTCCAGGCCCTCGAGGCGGCTGGCCACCTGGCGCGCATAGGCGGCGCCGGCGGGTGTCAGCGCCACGCCGTGCCGGGTGCGGCGGAACAGCGCGATGCCGAGGAAGGCCTCGAGCGCCGCGATCTGGCGCGACACCGCGCCCTGCGTCAACGCCAGCTCGGCCGCGGCGCGGGTGTAGCTTTCGTGCCGCGCCGCGGCCTCGAAGCATGACAGGCCCTGCAGCGACGGGATCTTGCGCGCCATGACATGCCCTCCTGGCACAAGCTTCGGTCCGCCCACGGGGAACGGGGGACACCAGACATTCTGCCAGTGCATATCTGGGTGCCAAAGAATCGGTTGCCGAGTGCGCGGGCCGGGCCTAGCATCCAGGCCATTCCCTGCCCTGCCACCCCTTCTTTCCGGAGCGAGACACCACCATGGCCAAGCACGCCGCCTTCCAATGGGACGACCCGCTGCTGCTGGACGCCCAGCTCACCGACGACGAGCGCGCGGTGCGCGACGCCGCGCGCAGCTATTGCCAGGAACGCCTGGCACCGCGGGTGCTGGAAGCCTTCCGCCACGAGAAGATGGACGCCACCATCTTCCCGGAGATGGGCGAGCTGGGCCTGCTCGGACCGACCATCCCCGAGGCCTACGGCGGCGCCGGCATGAACTACGTCTGCTACGGCCTGGTGGCGCGCGAGGTCGAGCGCATCGACTCCGGCTACCGCTCGATGATGAGCGTGCAATCGTCGCTGGTGATGGTGCCGATCAACGAGTTCGGCACCGAAGCGCAGAAGCAGAAGTACCTGCCCAAGCTGGCCAGCGGCCAGTGGATCGGCTGCTTCGGCCTGACCGAGCCGAACCATGGCTCCGACCCCTCGAGCATGATCACCCGCGCCCGCAAAGTGGCCGGCGGCTACAGCCTCAGCGGCGCGAAGATGTGGATCACCAATTCGCCGGTGGCCGACGTGTTCGTCGTGTGGGCCAAGGACGACGAAGGCGCGATCCGCGGCTTCATCCTCGAGAAGGGCTGGAAGGGCCTGAGCGCGCCGGCGGTGCACGGCAAGGTCGGCCTGCGCGCCAGCATCACCGGCGAGGTGGTGATGGACGAGGTGTTCTGCCCCGAGGAGAACGCCTTCCCCGAGGTGCGCGGCCTGAAGGGCCCCTTCACCTGCCTGAATTCGGCGCGCTACGGCATTGCCTGGGGCGCGCTGGGCGCGGCCGAGGACTGCTTCCACCGCGCCCGCCAGTACACGCTGGACCGCAAGCAGTTCGGCCGCCCGCTGGCCGCCAACCAGCTGGTGCAGAAGAAGCTGGCCGACATGGAAACCGAGATCGCGCTGGGCCTGCAGGGCTGCCTGCGCCTGGGCCGCATGAAGGACGAGGGCACCGCGTCGGTCGAGGTCACCTCGATCCTCAAGCGCAACAGCTGCGGCAAGGCGCTGGACATTGCCCGCGTCGCGCGGGACATGATGGGTGGCAACGGCATCAGCGACGAGTTCGGCGTCGCGCGCCACCTGGTGAACCTGGAGGTCGTGAACACCTACGAAGGCACGCACGACATCCACGCGCTGATCCTGGGGCGTGCCATCACCGGCATCGCCGCGTTCAGCAACTGATTGCGCCCGCCACGATGAGCGGCCCCCAGATGCTGCAGGGCATTCGTGTCCTGGATCTTTCGCGCGTGCTGGCCGGGCCGTGGAGCGGCCAGCTGCTGGCCGACTACGGCGCCGACGTCATCAAGGTCGAGCGCCCCGAGACGGGCGACGACACGCGCGCCTGGGGCCCGCCGTGGTGGGGTCCGGCCGAAGACCGCACCGCGGCGTACTACCTGAGCTGCAACCGCGGCAAGCGCTCGATCGCGATCGACATCGCCACGCCGGAGGGCGCGGCGCTGGTGAAGCAGCTCGCCGCCGAGGCCGACGTGGTGCTGGAGAACTACAAGGTCGGCCAGCTCGCGAAGTACGGGCTGGACTACGCCAGCCTCGCGGCGCTGAACCCGCGCCTCGTCTACTGCTCGGTCACCGGCTACGGCCAGGACGGGCCCTATGCGCAGGCGGCCGGCTACGACTTCGCGATCCAGGCCACCGGCGGGCTGATGAGCATCACCGGCGAGAAGGATGGCACGCCCGGCAGCCAGCCGCAGAAGGTGGGCGTGGCGGTGGCCGACCTGTTCACCGGCCTGTACGCCAGCACCGCCATCCTCGCCGCGCTGATCGAGCGCGGTCGCACCGGCCGCGGCCGGCACATCGATGCCGCGCTGCTCGATGTGCAGGTGGCGATGCTGGCCAACCAGGCCAGCAACTACCTGGTCGGCGGCAAGACGCCCAAGCGCATGGGCAACGCGCACATCAACGTCGTGCCCTACCAGGTGTTCGCCACCAAGGACGGCCACATCGTGCTGGCGGTGGGCAACGACGGTCAGTTCGCGCGCTTCTGCGCGCTGGGCGGCGAGGCCGCGGTGGCCGAGGACCCGCGCTTCAAGACCAACAGCGCGCGGCTCGCGCACCGCGACGACCTGATCGCGATCATTGGCCCGTGGATGCTGACGCGCACCACCGCCGAATGGACCGCGCTGCTGGAGCCCAATGCCGTGCCCTGCGCGCCGATCCTCGAAGTGCCCGAGGTGCTGACGCACCGCCAGGTCGTGGCGCGCGGCATGCAGGTCGATGTGCACGGCATCCCGATGATCGCCAACCCGATGCGGCTGGACGGCCAGCGCCCGCAGGCCGACCTGCCGCCGCCGCGGCTGGACGAACATGGCGCGGCGATCCGTGACGCATTGGCGCGCGATGGCCGTTGGCCGAGCCGGGACAAGGACTGATGTCAAGGCGCCGGCGGCAGCGGCTTCTTAAAATGCCGCAGTGCATCATCTGCTGAACGCCGATCTCCACAGCCACTCCACGCTGTCGGACGGGACGCTCGAACCCGAAGCCCTGGCCCGCCGCGCCGCCGACAACGGCGTCGAGCTCTGGGCCCTGACCGACCACGACGAACTCGGCGGCCAGGCGCGCGCCGCGGCGGCCGCGCAGGCCGCGGGCATTGCGTGGCTGGGCGGCGTGGAGATCTCCGTCACCTTCGCCGGCGAAACCGTGCATGTCGTCGGATTGGGCGTCGACGCCGCCGACGCAGCATTGCAGGCGGGCCTGGCACGCACCCGCGAAGGCCGCCTGCAGCGCGCGCGCGAGATGGCCGAGGGCCTGGCCAAGGTCGGGCTCAAGGGCGCCTACGAAGGCGCGCTGGCCTATGTGCACAACCCCGACCTGGTGGCCCGGACGCACTTCGCGCGCTGGCTGGTCGACACCGGTGTGTGCCGCGACAACGGCGAGGTGTTCCGCCGCTACCTGGTCGAAGGCAAGCCGGGCTACGTGCCGCACCGCTGGGCCGGGCTGGGCGAGACGGTGCGCTGGATCCGCGGGGCCGGCGGCGTGGCGGTGATCGCCCACCCGGGCCGCTACAAGTTCACGCCCACCGAGGAATACGCGCTGTTCAGCGAGTTCAAGGCCCACGGCGGCGAAGGCGTGGAGGTGCTCACCGGCAGCCACGGCACGGCCGACGTCACCAAGTACACGCAGATGGCGAAGGAATTCGACCTGGCCGCCTCGCGTGGCAGCGACTTCCATGGCCCCGGCGAAAGCCGTATCGACCTGGGCGACCTGCCCGACCTGCCCGGCGGCCTGCAGCCGGTGTGGGAACGGCTGCAGCACCGCATCCGTCAACCGGCCCCTACTGCTTGACGCCGTAGGCCTTCTTCATCTCCTCGAGGTACTTCATGCGTTCCTCGGGGCTCATGCTCTGCAGCTTCTTCGGGTCGAAGCCCGCCGGCGGGCCGCCCTGCGGCTGCGCGGTGGGGTTGATGGTCATGCCCGCCATGCGGATGTCGCCCGGCTTCATGCCGGCCGGGCAGGCGCCGCCGTAGTTGGCCTTCACCACCATGTGCATCTGGCTCATGCCATGGCGCGGCGGGGTGAAGGTCATCGTGTTGTCGACCGTGTAGCTGCTGTTGGTGTCGCCGGTCATGCGGGCCTGGATCCGGGTGATGCCCTCGGCGCCCTTGCATTCCGCTTCGTACTCGACGCCCCCGCTCACCTTCTTCAGCGAGGTCTGCCTGCATTCGGCCTTGTCCTCTCGGCCGGACATGCCGCGGCGCTGCATCGCCTCGTCGGTCTTCTCGTCGATGCACTGCTGCGACTTCATCGGCTGGCCGCCCATGGTGTCCATCTGCATCGACAAATCCCACAGGCCGGGCTTACGCTTGGGCATGCCGTCGTCGGCATGCGCCACGGCAGCGCCCAGCAGGGCCGCCAGCGCGACAGCGACGGCGTTGAGTCGGATGGTGCTTGGCATGTTCATAATCCCGGCTTCCTCGAGGCTTGGCGACCGCGCCCCATGGCGGCCATCCCAGCCGGGATCATGCATGTCGCAATACTTCGAAGTCCACCCCGACAACCCGCAGCCGCGCCTGCTGAAGCAGGCCGCGCAGATCCTGCACGACGGCGGCGTCTGTGCGGTGCCCACCGATTCGAGCTACGCGCTGGTGTGCCACCTCGACGACAAGGCGGCCGCCGAAGCGCTGCGCCGCATCCGCCAGGTCGACGAGCGGCACCACCTGACGCTGCTGTGCCGTGACCTGTCGGAGCTGGCCAGCTACGCGCGTGTCGACAACCGCCAGTACCGGCTGCTGAAGCTGGGCACGCCGGGGCCCTACACCTTCATCCTCGAGGCGACGAAGGAAGTGCCGCGGCGCCTGTCACACCCGTCGCGCCGCACCATCGGGCTGCGCGTGCCGGACCACCGGGTGACGCAGGAGCTGCTGGGCATCCTCGGCCAGCCGCTGCTGGCCACCACGCTGATCCCCGCCGGCCAGACCGAGCCGCTGAACGACCCACACGAAATCCGCGCGCATTACCAGAAGACGCTGCAGGCGGTGGTGGACGCGGGCGCCTGCCCGATGGAGCCGACCACGGTGATCGACCTCAGCGGCCCCGAGCCGGTGCTGGTGCGCGAAGGACGCGGCCCGCTGGATCGGCTGGGCCTGTAACGACAGCCAGCCGACAGGCTGGGTCAGAGGCTGGTACCGCTGGTCCAGGCCTTGCGGATCAGCTGACCGCATTGCCGCGAGCCGTCCATGCCACCGTCGGCCATGCGCGCCAGCACGCCGTAATAGCTGCGCGTCGCGTCGATCCAGGGGTAGAAGCCCAGGGCGCCCAGGCTGTTGAACGACCCATCGCCACCGGCATCGTCTTCGACCCAGTGGCCCAGCGAGTAGTGCCAGGGGCTGCTCACCGGCGATACCAGCGCCTGGTTCAGGCCACAGGCACTGGGGCTGGTGCAGACCTTGTTGCTGCCGAGCAGGCTGCCCATCTTCAGCTGCTTGTTCATCAGCTTGCGCAGGAAGCGCGCGTAGGCATCGGGCGTGGCATAGGCGCCGATCGCCATCGCTGGCTGGTTGTAGCCGATCGCCAGGTCGGTGCCCAGCTGCGACTGCACCTCGGTGGCCAGCGCCTTGGGCAGCATCGCGCCCAGGCCCATGCCGCTGGCATGCTTCTGCATGTGGCCGCTGCCGTAGTAGAAGCGGTTGTCGGTGTTGGGGTTGTAGGTGCCGTTGCCGTTGCTGTTCAGGCAGGCATCCACGGTCTGCGTGGAGGTGCACGCGGTGTACATGTTGGTGTAGCCGCTGCGCAGGGTCAGGAACTTGATGTCGCTGGCGCTCAGCACGCCGCCGCGCTTCTGCGCGACATAGGACGCATACAGCCACTTCGAGGCCGAGGCGATGGCCATCGGCGTGTTGGCGTTGTAGGTCGTGGTGCTGGCGCCGCTGTTCACCGAGCCGGCCGCGAGCTTGCCGCTGGCCGCTCCAATTTCCCAATAGAACGGGCGCACCGTGCTGCAGGCATTGGTGCTGCTGCCGGCGGTGGCGGTGGCCGCCGCGATGCGCTGGCTGTCCGTGAGGCCTTGCACGGTGCGGCGCACCGCCGCCGTCGCATCGCCGGCCTGGGCCGAGACGGCGGGCGCGGGTTCCTCGCCGCCTCCACAGCCGGCCAGCACGCCGGCGAGAGACACGGACAACAAGGGCAGCAGGCAACGGCGCATGGTGATGACAGGCAAGAGAGATCGACTCTTGCGTCATCGGCCTGCCGCACCGGGCCTGCAGCGGCAATGTGAAAGCAGGTGTTGCCGGCGGTTGCAAGCCGGCCAGGCTCAAGCGCCGTTCAGACGCTCCAGCACCTTGGCCGGCATGAAGCCATGCTGCGCCTGGCCGCGCACCACGATCACCGGCATGCCCGGGGTCATGGACATGCCCGGCGTCTGCAGCGTGGCCAGCAGCGCCTTGTAGCGCGCCGCGCAGTCGGCGTCGCGCTCGCCCGAACATTCGCTGAAGCTGACCCCATGCGTCTTCAGGTAGCTGCGCGCCATCTCGCAGAACTCGGAGCTGTCCGCGCACAACATGACGATGTCGCCGGGCTTGGCCGCCGCCGCCAGTGCCCGGGTGATCTGCCGCTCGTTGTGCCAGTGCCACCACTGGGTGCCCGCGCAGAACAGCAGGATCAGGCCGATCAGCACCAGCACCGAGCGGCGCACTTCGGCCGCAGGCTTGGCAGCGGGACCGGCGGCGGTGCTCAAGATCAAGCGGCGGCGGTGATCAGGATCTCGACCTTCCACTCCGGCTTGGCCAGCGCGGCCTGCACCGTGGCGCGGGCCGGCGTGTGGCCAGGCACCACCCACTCGGCCCAGACCTCGTTCATGCCGGCGAAGTCGGCCATGTCGGCCAGGAAGATCTCGGCGCGCAGCACGCGGGTCTTGTCGCTGCCGGCGCGTGCCAGCAGCGCGTCGATGGCGGCCAGCACCTCGCGCGTCTGCGCCCGGATGTCGGGCGCGCCGCTCACGGCCACCTGCCCGGCGAGGTAGCACACGCCGTTGTGCACCGTCATCTCGGACAGGCGCGGGCCCGGGTCGAAGCGTTGAACCATGTCAGTGATGTCCTTTCTTGTGGTGATGCGGATGGGGGTGATGCGGTGCCGCCGGGGCGGCCGCCTTCTGCCCCAGCCTGGATTCGGTGCCGGCCAGCAGCTTCTGGATGTTGGCGCTGTGGCGCCAGATCAGCAGCAGGCTCATCACCGCCACCGACAGCACCAGCGGCGAGGGGCCCCAGATCAGCAGCTGGTAGAACGGTGCGAACGCGGCCGACACCAGGGCGGCCAGCGAGGAATAACGCGTGAAGACAGCGACAATGACCCAGGTCAGCAAGGTCGCCAGCCCGAGCCCCGGGTTCAGCGCCAGCAGCACGCCGGCCGCGGTGGCCACGCCCTTGCCGCCGACGAAGCGGAAGAACACCGGCCACAGGTGGCCGAGGAAGGCGGCCAGGCCCACCAGGCCGATCGTCAGCTCGCCATAGCCGTAGCGTGGCTGCAGCAGCAAGGCCAGCAGCACGGGCACGTAGCCCTTGAGCGCATCGAAGGCCAGCGTCAGCACCGCAGCCTTGCGGTTGCCCGAACGCAGCACGTTGGTGGCGCCCGGGTTCTTCGAGCCGTAGCTGCGCGGATCGGCCAGGCCCATTGCGCGGCTGATGATCACGGCAAACGACAGCGAGCCGATCAGGTAGGCGGCCACGATGGCCACCAGGCTGTAGAGCAGGTCCATGGGTCAGGGCAGTGAGGTGGCGAAGTGTACGGTTTCCGGATGTGAGCGCGCGCCGGTCGGTCCCCCCCCCGCCCCCGGGCGGCAGACCGCCTCAAGTTCGGCGCCGGCACGCCGATGGAAGCAGGATGTCAGCCCGTACCCCCTCATCGCCCGGCCATGCCCTGCCCTGCTGGAAGCGCGCCCGGCAGTGGCGGGCGGCCCTCACGCTGTGCGCGCTGCACGCCGTCCTGCTGGGGGCGCTGCCGGGCCCGGCCCATGCCGAACCCAGCCCGGCGCTGCAGGCCTTTGGCGGCCCGAGCGGCCTGCAGCAGCTGAGCAGCGAGTTCGTCGACCGCCTCAAGGCCGATGCGCGCCTGGCCCCCTTCTTCAAGGACAGCAACCCGCGCAACCTGAAGAAGCAGCTGGCCGACCAGTTCTGCGTCGTGCTGGAAGGCCCCTGCGTCTACGACGGCGAGACGATGAAGAACTCGCATGCGGATCTCAAGATCGGCCGCAAGGACTTCAATGCGCTGGTCGAGGTGCTGCAGCAGGCGATGGATGCACGCGGCGTGCCCTTCGCCGCGCAGAACCAGCTGCTGGCCCGGCTGGCGCCGATGCACCGCGACGTGATCACCGTGCATTGATCACGCCGCGCGCGACCCCGGGCTGCGCCGGGTTACCGCGCTTACAAGCCTGCCACCCCCGCGGCCGACAGGGCCTTCGGACAATGCGCCGATGAAGCCCCTGCTGCCCGCACGCCGCCCGTTGCGGCCCTTGCGCCTCTTTCTCGACCTGCCCGCCACGGCCATCCTCGACCGCCGCGGCCTGCTGCTCGGCGCAGGCGGCGCGCTGCTGCTGGGCGCCTGCGGCGGCGGCGGTGAAGACGACCCGGCCGCCATGCCCACCCAGCATGCCCAGGCCGGCAAGAACGCCGCGCTGCCGGCCGAGGCGCGCGCCGTGGTGCAGGCCGCGCCGGTGTACGGCAGCTTTGCCGGCGCCAGCCTGGGCGCCGGCGCGGCTCTGAACGGTGCCATCGCCTTTCCGGCCACCAACGCCTGGAACACCGCGATCGACACGCAGGCCGTCGATCCGAACTCGGCCGCGCTGATCGCCAGCATCGGCCTGTCCACCGGCCTGCACCCCGACTTCGGCGCCGGCCTGTACCAGGGCGCACCGATCGGCATTCCGTATGTCGTGGTGGCCGGCAACCAGCCCAAGGTCAGGATCCGCTTCGTGGCCTATGGCGACGAGAGCGACCCCGGCCCCTACCCCGTGCCTTCCGACGCACCGATCGAAGGTGGCACCCGCAGCCGCGGCGACCGCCATGTGCTGGTGATCGACCGCGACAACAACCGGCTGTACGAGCTGTACCGCGCCTTCCCGGCCAAGGGCGGCGGCTGGCTGGCCGATTGCGGTGCCGTGTTCCACCTCGACAGCGACACCGTGCGACCCACGGCCCAGCCCGGCTGGACCAGTGCCGACGCCGCCGGCCTGCCCATCTTCCCCGGCCTGGCGCGCTGGGAGGAAGCCGCGCTCGGCCCCGGCGGCATCCGCCATGCGCTGCGCTTCACGGTGGCCAGGAGCCGCAAGGCCTACCTGCCACCGGCCAACCACTGGGCCTCCAGCGACACCAGCGCCAACCTGCCGCCGATGGGCATGCGCGTGCGGCTGAAGGCCAGCTACGCGATCCCCGCCAGCTTCAGCACCGAGAGCCGCGCGCTGCTGCAGGCAATGAAGACCTACGGCCTGATCGTCGCCGACAACGGCAGCAACTGGTACGTCAGCGGCGCGCCGGATGCGCGCTGGAACAACGACAAGCTGGTCAGCGAACTCGGCAGCGTGAAGGGCGAGCAGTTCGAGGTGGTGCGCATGCAGGGTCTGGTCACGCCGTGAGCGAGCATGCGGTCTGGTGCAGCGGCAGCAGCACCGTGAAGGTCGTGCCCTGTCCGACGCGGCTGCGCACGCGCATCTCGCCGCCCATCGAGCCCACCAGCTCCTTGCAGATCGACAGGCCGAGCCCGTGGCCCTTGACCTGCGAATCCTGGATGCCCAGGCGCTCGAAGGGCCGGTAGAGCCTGCCGATCTGTTCCTCGGTCAGGCCGGGACCGGTGTCGTGGACTTCGATGCGGGCTTCCGCACCCGACTGCACCCGAACCCGCACGCGGCCGCCCGGCCGGTTGTACTTGATCGCGTTGCTCACCAGGTTCACCACCACCTGACACAGCGCACGCCGGTCGCCCATCGCCGCGACCGCGCTGCGGTCGTCGAACAGCACCGCGATGCCGCGCGCCTGCGCATCGCGCTCGGTGATGCGCATCGCATCGCGCACCACCTCGTGCATGTCCACCGGCGCGCTCTGCAGCAATGCGCCGGCGGTTCCGGCGCGGCCCAGCTCCATCAGCAGGTCCAGCACGTCCACCATGTGCCAGCCGGTTGGCCTGGCTGCTGGCCTCGGCCTGCTCCTTCGCGCGGCGCAGCGCCTCGATCGTGCCATCGGGGATCAGGTCGCCCACCCGCGGCGGCCGGATGCCGTGGTCGTGCGCGAACGACAAGGAGTCGTGGACCCAGGTGTAGCGGTGCCGCACGTCGGTCTCCCAAAGCCAGTCGCCCGAGGCGCGGGCCACGTCTTCCAGCCGTTCGGTCAGCAGGCGCGCCTCGCGCACCTGCTGCTCCAGGCTGGATGCAGGTTCGGGCACGTCCATCACGGCCACTGCAGCTGCGCGGGCGATGTTCGCCGAACGCAGGGTCTTGTCGTCATCCACCGGGATGCACATGCTGGTCTCCTTTGCGAGGACCAAAACGGCTCCCTCGAAAGTCCCAAGTCCGGTTGTCTCGAATCAGGCGCCGATGCCGGACACTTCGCGCCCTTGATGCGCGGCGGCCTGCCAGATGGCCATGAAGTCCGCCGCCTCGAGCGAGGCGCCGCCCACCAGCACGCCGGCCACCTGCTGGCGGCCCAGGATGGCCTGCGCATTGCGCGCATTCACGCTGCCGCCGTAGAGGATGGGCACCGTGCCGGCAGGCAGCCCGGCATGGAAGGCCAGCAGCTCGGCGATCACCGCATGCGTGTCGTCGATCAGCCCGGGCGCCAGCGCCTGGCCGCTGCCGATGGCCCACACCGGCTCGTAGGCCAGCACCACCGCACCCAGCTCGCGGCCCAGCGTGCGTGCCAGCTGCAGCAGCTGGCGGCGCAGCGCCAGCGCGGTCTGCTCGGCGTCGCGCTCCTCCGCGCTCTCGCCGATGCACACCACCGGCGTCAGGCCAGCGGCCAGCGCCCGCCGCGCCTTCAGCGCGACCTGGCCGTCGGTCTCGCCATGCGCGGCACGGCGCTCGGATTGGCCGACGATCACATAACGCACACCCAGCTCGGCCAGCATGCGGGCCGACACCTCGCCGGTGTGGGCGCCTTCGTCCTCGGCCGAGCAGTCCTGCGCGCCCCACAGCAGCGGCGTGGCGGCCAGCAGGGTCTGCGCCGCGGGCAGCAGCGGGTACGGCACGCACAGCGCCGCCGGGCAGCCGCCTGGCGCGGCAGCGGCCAGCGCGGCAAAGCTGCGCAAGCGCGGCACCGAGCCGTTCATCTTCCAGTTGCCGATCACCAGCTTGCGCGGATTCATCTGACGAACTTCCCGGCGCGCGAATACACGGTCAGGTCCACCTGGGCCGGCGTGCGCCGGGCCTTGCCATGGAAGCCGCCGAGGTAGCCACCGAAGTCGCGCGGCGGCAATCGATCCAGCGCCTCGGCCAGCTTCGCGGGCGTGAACTCGCGCATGCTGCGCAGCGCATCGACCAGCAGGCTGGCCGCGAGGTAGGCCTCCATGCTGGCGAAAGAAATCTCCAGCCGATGCCGCGTGCAAAACGCCTGAAAGACGCGGCCGACCTGCGACGAGCCGGCCCACGGGAAAGGCACCACCTGCGTCACCGACAGCCCGACGGCGCGCGGCCCCAGCAGGTCCATCAAGGCCGTGCCGCCGACGGTGGACAGCGTATAGAACAGGCCCTGGTAGCCGGCACGCCGCACCGCGTCGACGAAGTGCGCGCTGGCCACGTAGTCGGCGCCGAGCAGGATGGCCTGCGGGTCGCCCGCCAGCACCGAGGACACCGCGCCGGGCAGGCTGTGCTCGCTGCCCTCGTGGTCGATGCTGCTGATCGAGGCCACGGTGTCGCCGCGCGCCTCGAACGAAGCCATCATCGCGTCCCGCAGTTCCCAGCCCTGCGAGTTGTACTCGGCCAGCAGCGAGACGCGGCCGATGCCGATCTGCCGCGTGTGGCGCGCGATGTACTCGACCTCGTCGACGTGGCCGGCGCGCAGGTTGTAGACCCAGGGCAGCAGGCCCGAGCGCAGTTCCTGCGAGCCGCTGAAGGCGGCGATGTAGGGCAGGCCTTCCTCGGCCGCGCCGCGCGCGCCGGCGCGGTGCGCCCCGGCACCGACGAAGCCGAACAGCGCCAGCACCTGGTGCTGCGCGGCGAGCAGCTTGACGTTGACGGCGGTGCGCTCGGGGCGGTCTTCGTCGTCGAGCGTGACCAGCTCGATCTCGTGCCCGCCGATCCCGCCCTGCGCATTGACGTCGGCGAACACCGCCAGCGCCGCGTCGCGGCAGGCCACGCCCACCCGCGCCAGCGGCCCGCTGATCGGCGCCGACTGGCCGATCCTGATCGGCGTCGGGCCCACGCTGCGCGCGCCGGCCGTCGCGGTCAGCAGGCTTGCCGAGCCCAGGAGCAGGTGGCGCCGCCGCATGGCCCGGCTACCAGTGCAGCGCCGCGGTGTGCACCGGCGCGTCCCACAGCGACTTCAGCTCGTCGTCGAGCAGCGTCACCGTCAGCGAGGCACCGGCCATCTCCAGCGCGGTGGTGTAGTTGCCCACCAGCGAGCGCACCGGCACCAGGCCTTCGTCGCGCAGGCGGCGCGCGGCGCAGTGGTACAGCAGGTACAGCTCCATCAGCGGCGTGCCGCCGAAGCCGTTGACATGCAGCAGCAGCTCGCGCCCGCGCCCGGGCTTCAGGTCGGCCAGGATCGCGCGCATCAGCTCGTCGACGATCAGGCTCGCGGGCTTGATCTTCTCGCGCCGCCGGCCGGGCTCGCCGTGGATGCCGACGCCGATCTCCATCTCGTCGTCGCCGATGTCGAAGGTGGTGCGGCCGGCCGCCGGCACGGTGCAGCTGGTGAAGGCCACGCCCATCGACGCGGTGGCGGCATTGACGCGGTCGCCCAGCGCCTTGCACTCCAGCAAGGTGGCGCCGGCCTCGGCGGCCGCACCGACCATCTTCTCGACCATCACCGTGCCGGCCACGCCGCGGCGGCCGGTGGTGTGGGTGGAGTTCTCGACCGCCACGTCGTCATTGACCAGCACGGTGGCGTTCTCCAGCTCCATCATCTCGCTGGCCATCTGGAAGTTCATCAGGTCGCCGGAGTAGTTCTTGACGATCAGCAGCACGCCCTGGCCCGAGTGCACGGCCGAGGCCGCGCCGAGGATCTGGTCCGGCGTGGGCGAGGTGAACACCTGGCCTGCGCAGGCGGCGTCCAGCATGCCGCGGCCGACGAAGCCGGCGTGCAGTGGCTCATGCCCCGAGCCACCGCCGGACAGCAGCGCCACCTTCTTCTCCGCGCGTTCGGCCCGGGCCACGAAGGTCGGCTCGAACTCCACCCGCAGCAGGCCGGGATGCGCGTCGACCATGCCGCCGAGCGACTCGCGCATCACCGATTCGACGTCGTTGATGAACTTCTTCATGCGGCCTCCGACGGCGTTTCCTGTTGCAGCACGGTCTGGCAGACGGCGGCGATGGCCACCGCGCAGGTCTTGCAGCCGGGGTCGATGTGACCCAGCGCGCGCTCGCCGAGGAAGGATGCGCGGCCCTTGCTGGCGATCATGTCGCGCGTGGCCAGCATGTTCTGCTCGGCCTCGTGCGTCAGCTGCGCGCACACCTGCGCCAGCGCCGCATGCTCCTCGGTCAGGCGCAGCAGCAGGCGCGACACCGGGATCAGCACGTCCAGCATCGTCTTCTCGCCGACGTCGGCCTTGCCGCGGGTCTTGATCGCCTCGACACCCTGGGCGAAGGCCAGCGCGAACTCGCTGCGGTTCGGCTCCTCGACGCCTTCGAGCTGCTTGCCCATGGCCATGAAGAAGCTGGCGATCAGCGGGCCCGAGGCGCCGCCGATGGTGCCCAGCAGCTTCATGCCGACCTTGTGCAGCGCCAACGCCGGCGGCAGCGTGCGCAACTCGGGGCTCATCGCCACCGCCACCTCGCAGCCGCGGCGCACGTTGATGAAGTGGTCGCCGTCGCCGATGGCACGGTCCAGCGATTCGATCTGCGCCTCGTTGGCGAGGATGGCGCTTTGCACGGCGGCGAGCGCGTCGATGATCATCGGGGTGTTCAAGATTTCTCCTTGTCGGTCGCTTCGGTGGGTCAGGCGTGGGCGGCGGGCGTGGCCAGGCGATGTCCGCTTGCATCGAAGAACATGCAGCGCTCGGCGGGAAAGGCGTACTGCACGCGCGCGCCGGGCACCAGGGCCTGGTCGTGCAGGCTGCGGGCGCGCACCTCGACGCCCGATCGTTCGGCAATCACCAGGTGCTTGACCAGCGAGCATTCGATGACGTGGTAGGCCGGCGAGCCGTCGTCCGGCCCCAGCACCACGTCCTCGGGCCGGATCGCCACATGCACCGCCCGCGGATCCACATGGCCGGCGAACCAGGCCGCCGGCAGCACGTTGATCGCCGGCGAGCCCAGGCGCTGCGCGACGTCCAGCGTCTGCGGCTGGTCGTAGATCTCGCGCGGCGTGCCCACCTGGCGCACGCGGCCGTGCTCGAGGATCGCGATGCGGTCGGCCAGCGTCGTCGCCTCGACCTGGTCGTGCGTGACGTACACCACCGTGGCCCCGCTGCTGCGCTGCAGGCGCTTGAGCTCGACGCGCAGTTCCTCGCGCAGCCCGGCGTCCAGCGAGGACAGCGGCTCGTCCATCAGGTACACGCGCGGCTCGCGCACCAGCGCGCGGCCGATCGCCACGCGCTGCATCTCGCCGCCGGACAGCGCGGTCGACTTGCGCTGCAGCTTGCTGTCGATGTGCAGCAGCGCGGCCACGCGCTCAACGCGGCGGCGGATCTCGGCCTCGGGCAGGCGGCGCATTGGCGCGCGCAGCGGGAAGGCGATGTTGTCGTACACGCTCAGGTGCGGGTACAGCGAATACTGTTGGAACACGAAGGCGCAATCGCGCTGCGCCGGCGCCGCACCGCCGAGGTCCTGGCCGTTCATGCGCAGCACGCCGGCATCGGGCGCTTCCAGGCCGGCGATCAGCCGCAGCGTGGTGGTCTTGCCCGCGCCGCTGGGGCCCAGCAGCACGAAGAACTCGCCATCGGCGATGTCGAGATGGAGCTCGTCGACGGCCGTCACCGCGCCGAAGCGCTTCGTGATGCCTTGCAGGGAAATGCTAGCCATGGCGCATGCTCGGTCGGTGGGCAGAGGTGGTGACGCTGGGCATCAGGCGCCCGCTGTCGGCGTCGAACAGCACCAGGCGCGCGGTGTCGAAGGCCAGGCCGACGCGCTCGCCCTCGACCGGGCGCGTGCCCTTGTCGACCAGTGCCTTCAGCGAGCCGGCAGCGGTGCTCAGCTCGGCGATCCAGTGCGAGCCGAAATACTCGACGCTCTCGACCTGGCCGGCCAGCCCGCTGCCCGCCGGCTGCAGCCGCACATGCTCGGGCCGCACGCCCAGCAGCGCGCGCCCGGCGCTGGCTTCGACTGGCGGCACCTCGATGGCCTGCCCGTCCAGCTGCACGCGCTGCGCGCCGGCTTCGACCGCGCCGTGCACCTGCAGCAGGTTCATCGGCGGGCGGCCGATGAAGCGCGCGACGAACACGCAGGACGGGAAGTGGTAGATGCCGTGCGGGTCGTCGGCCTGCAGGATCTCGCCGCGGTCCATCACCACGATGTGGTCGGCCAGCGCCATCGCCTCGTTCTGGTCGTGGGTGACGAACACGGTGGTGGTCTTCAACCGCTCGTGCAGCTTGCGCAGCTCCACGCACATCAGCTCGCGGAACTCGGCGTCCAGCGTGCCCAACGGCTCGTCCATCAAAAAGGCCTTGGGCTCGCGCACGATGGCGCGGCCCAAGGCAACACGTTGACGGTCGCCGCCTGCGAGGCCCCCAACGCGCGAACCCAGCAGATGCCCGATGCGCAGGATGCCGGCCACCTCGTCCACCCGGCGCCGGATCTCGGCCTTGGGCACGCCTTCATTGCGCAGCGGGAACTCCAGGTTCTCGCGCACGCCCAGGTGCGGGTACAGCGCGAAGAGCTGGAACACCATCGCGATGTCGCGTTCGCGCGGCCGCAGGTAGGTGACGTCGCTACCGCCCAAGGTGATCGTCCCGGCGGTCGGGTACTCGAGCCCGGCGATCATGCGCAAGGTGGTGGTCTTGCCGCAGCCCGAGGGCCCCAGCAGCACGACGAACTTGCCGTCTTCGAGCAGCAGCGAGGAGTTCTTCACCGCGGTGAAGTCGGCAAAGCGCTTCTGCAGGTTCTGGATTCGGATCTCGGCCATGGTGATCAATCCTGCGAAGCCCGAGGGCCTTGCGGCAGCTTGCCGGCGATGGAATAGCCGATGACGCCGGCCAGCAGCACGGTGAAGCCGTAGCTGTAGACCTCGATCGACCAGGGCTGCATCAGCATGGCCAGGCCGATGCCGATCAGCGCGGTGGTGCCGTGTTCCCACGGTGCACGGTGAAAAAAGCGCTTCATTTCCTGATGGCTCCGAAGGTCACGCCGCGCAGCAGGTGCTTGCGCAGCAGCACGGTGAACAGCAGCACCGGCAGCAGGAACAGCGTGGTGCCGGCGGCCATCGCCGGCCAGTCGAGCCCGCCCTCGCCGATGATGGTCGGGATGAACGGCGGCGAGGTCTGTGCGGTGCCGCTGGTCAACAGCAGTGCAAAGGCGTACTCGTTCCACGCGAAGATCAGGCAGAAGATCGAGGTCGTCGCGATGCCGGTGGCCGCCTGCGGCAGCACCACCTTCAGGAAGGCCTGCCAGCGGGTGTAGCCGTCGACCATCGCGGCCTCTTCGTACTCGCGCGGGATCTCGTCCATGAAGCCCTTGAGCAGCCAGACCGAGAGCGAGAGGTTCACCACCGTGTACAGCAGGATCAGGCCGACATGGGTGTCGTTCAGGCCGATCTGGCGGAACATCAGGTACACCGGGATCGCGATGGCGATCGGCGGCATCATCCGCGTCGACAGGATGAAGAACAGCAGGTCGTCCTTGCCCGGCACGCGGAAGCGCGAGAAGGCATAGGCCGCCAGCGTGCCCAGCACCACCGAGAGCAGGGTCGAGCCGAAGCCGATCAGCAGCGAGTTCGAGTAGCGGTCGATGAAGCGCGACGGGCCGGCCAGGATCATCTGCTGCTCGCGCACCAGCTTTTCGTACCAGGTGGCCGGCGGCGGCAGCGCGGCCAGCTCCTCGGCCGAGACGCGCGACCGCGTCGTGAACAGGTTGACGTAGCCGATCAGCGAGGATTCGGCCACTACTTTCGGCGGGTAGGCGATCGCGTCCTGCGGCGTGCGGAAGCTGGTCATGAAGATCCAGGCCAGCGGGATCAGCGAGACCAGCGCATAGCCGATCACGACGATGCCGGCGAACCACTTCGCGCGAGCGCTGGGCTCCAATGGAGAGTGGGGAACGGTTCTCATCGCTGCTTCACCTTGTCCAGGAAGCGCACCGCCACCAGCGAGAGCCCGTAGATCGAGACGAACATGATGATCGCCAGGGCCGAGGCGTAGCCGGTGCGCCACTTCTCGAAGGCCTCGCGCTTGAGGTGGATCGAGGCCAGTTCGGTCACCGAGCCGGGACCGCCATTGGTCAGCTGGTCCACCAGGTCGAACATCTTGAAGTTCTCGATGGTGCGGAACAGCAGCGCGAGGATGATGAAGGGCAGCACCATCGGCAGCGTGATGCGCCAGAAGGTGGTCCAGGCCGAGGCCCGGTCGATCTCGGCCGCCTCGTACAGGTAGGGCGGGATCGAGCGCAGGCCGGCCAGCAGCAGCAGCATCACGTACGGCGTCCACATCCAGGTGTCCACCAGCACGATGGCCCAGGGCGAGAGCCGGACGTCGCCAAGCATCGTGAAGGTGCCGGGCCCGCCGAAGAAGTTGACGATGTGGTTGAAGATGCCGTACTGGGGCTCGAAGAAGTACTTCCAGAAGGTGCCCACCACGGCCGGCGCCAGCATCATCGGCAGCAGGATCGCGGTGCTCCAGAAGCCGTGCGAACGGAAGCGCTTGTTCAGCAGCAGCGCGAGCACGAAGCCCAGCACCAGCTGCAGAACGATCGACGACACCAGGAAATGCGCGGTGGCGCGAAAGTTCTCCCAGATCGCCGGATCGTTCAGCACGCGCTGGTAGTTGCCGATCGACATCCACGCCGTTTCGGCGTTAGGACGGTTCGCTCGGTAGTTCGTGAACGAGAGCCAGATGGTCCAGATCAACGGAAAGATGTTGAAGGCCAGCAGCAGCACGATGGTGGGGGCCACGAAGATCCAGGCCAGCGTGCGGTCCGACAAGCCGGGATTGGCTGCGAAGGGCTTGTTCATGATCTTCGGAGAGTCCGTGCCGCGGAGGGCAGCGCCCTCCGCAACGTGCGTACCCGCCGTGGGCGTCAGATTGGGTCGCAGGGCCCACCGCGCGAACGCACCCGGCTTCACTTGATCTTCCCGTCTTCCTTGAAGACCTCTTCCCAGTCCTTTTCCAGCGCGTCGAGCGCCTGCTGGGGCGTGCCCTTGCCGGCCACCACGTAGTCATGCACGCGGTTCTGCATTGCCAGCAGCAGCTGCGCGTAGCTCGGCTCGGCCCAGAAGTCCTTGACGATCTTCATCGAGTCCTGGAACACCTGCGCATACGAGGTGCTGGTCGCGAAGCCCGGCTGGTTCAGGATGGCGTTCAGGCAGGTGAAGCCACCGCCGTCCCACCACTTCTGCTGGATCTGCGGCTGGGCAAACCACTTCATGTACTCGAGCGCCAGGTCCTTCTTGTCGGAGTACTTGACGACCGAGATGCCCTGCCCGCCGAGTTGCGCGAACTGCTTGTCACCCTTGGGGATGGCGAAGAAGCCGGTCTTCTCGCCGCCGACCTGCGGGTCCTTCGAGATGCCCGGGAAGAAGGCGATGAAGTTCATCTGCATCGCCACCTGGCCCGACTTGTACGAGTCCAGGTTCTCCGTCATGTAGGCGTTGGAGTGCCCCGGCGGCGTGATGCTGTCGTACAGCTCCTTGTAGAGCTTGAGCCCCTTCACGGCGCCGGCGCCGTTGATGAAGCCTTTCATGTCATACGGCTTCTTCGGGTTGTCGTACTCCATGCCATAGGCGTACATCGTGTTCGTCACGCCCATCGTGATGCCCTCGGAGCCACGCTCGGTGTAGAGCGCCGCGCCGTAGACCTTCTTGCCGTCGATCGTGCGGTTCTGGAAGAACTGGCCGACCTGCTTGAACTCGTCCCAGGTCTTGGGCGGGGCCAGGTCACGGCCGTACTTCTGCTTGAACTCGGCGCGCAGCTCGGGGCGCGCGAACCAGTCCTTGCGGTAGGTGAAGGCCACCGCGTCGCCCATGGCCGGCAGCGCGTAGTAGTTCTTCGTGCCCTTGGGCCAGGTCGAGTAGCCCTCGACGGTGGCCGGCGCGAAGTCGGCCATCTTGATGCCGTTCTTGTCGAAGAACTCGTTGAGCTTGACGTAGTGGCCTTCGGTGGCCGCCGAGCCGATCCATTGGCTGTCGCCGATCAGCAGGTCGCACAGCTTGCCCTTGGAGTTCAGCTCGTTGAGCATGCGCTGCGCGAAGTTCGGCCAGGGCACGAACTCGTACTTCATCGCGATGCCGGTCTTGGCGGTGAAGTCCTTCGACAGTTCCACCAGGGCGTTGGCCGGGTCCCAGGCCGCCCAGCACAGCGTCAACTGTTTCTGCTGGGCCTGCGCGCCACCACACATCAGCGCGGCCGTCGCGAGCGTGCTCGCGGCGATGGCCAGCCGGGTCTTGTTGAAGCTCATCCTCGGTCTCCTGTTCGAAATCGGTTTGCGGCCGTGACGCCGCGGGCTTTTGCATCGGGCGCGGCTCGCTGCCGCCCCGGGCCAGGGGCCCGCCACCAGCGCTTGATGCGGCCCTTGGGATGAAGTGTAGGAACATCAATTAATAAATCACTCAATGGAAACCCTAAATCAATCAGGCGCGTCATCGCGGTGCGTGAACTGGGGCGCAGGTCGCACACCCGAACGCCATCACCTCTGCTGCCCTCGGGGAGCTCCCATTGGTCAACAGGCGCCGAATCGGCGACACTGCGATCGATTTAGTTCCTGGCGGCATTCCACGCGGCGCTCATGACGACGACCCCGGTCACCATCACCAAGATTGCCGAGACGGCCGGCGTCAGCACGGCCACGGTCGACCGGGTGCTGAACAACCGGCCCGGCGTCAACCCGGCCACGGTGCGCAAGGTGCGTGAGGCGATGGCCGCGTTGGGCGGCGCTGCGCCGATCCGCGGCCGGCCCCGCTCGACCTCGAACTACCGTTTCGCCTTCGTGCTGCCGGCCGCGCGCCTGGGCTTCTTCGACCTGGTGGACCGGGTCATCGCGCAGGCGGCCGGCGACTTTCGCCACCAGCACATCACCGAGGTCACGCACCGGCTGCCCGCGGTCGACCCCCAGGCCTTCGCGGTCGAATTGGGCAAGCTGTCCGACCTCGATGGCATCGCGCTGCTGGCGCCGGACGTGCCGCCGGTGAAGCTGGCGATCAACGAGCTGGTGCGCGCCGGCGTGCACGTGGTGACGCTGTTCTCCGACGTGCCCGGCTCGCTGCGCGAAACCGCGATTGGCGCCGACAGCCGCGCCGCCGGCCGCACCGCCGGTCTGCTGCTGGGGCGCTCGCTGCCGCGCGAGCAGCAGTCGCTGTGCGCGCTGCTGTCACCGGCCACGCGCTACGCCGCCGAGATCGATCGCCGCATCGGCTTCCAGCAAGTGCTCGAGGAACGCTTTCCGCTGGCCCAGGCGCTGCGCCTGTTCGAGCTGCCCGAGTCGGAGGACGAGGCCTACGAGTACGCCCGTGGCGTGCTGGCGCCGGCGGCCACAGGCGGCCGGCTCAGCGGCATCTACAACGTCGGCCCCTGCAGCTTCGGCGTGGCCAGAGCACTGGCCGAACACGGCTATGGCCACGAGCTGGTGTTCATCGCGCACGACCTGCTCGAGGTGCACCGCTCGATGCTGCTGTCGGGCGCGCTGAGCTACCTGCTGCACCAGGACGTGCAGTACGCGGTGACCGCGGCCACGCGGGTGCTGCGCGCGCTGTGCGACGGGGTGCGCGGCGCGCTGGCCATCAACAACCCGCGCATCGAGATCCTGACCGCGGAAAACCTCGCGTGACAGCCACGCCCCCTGCAACCCACAATGGCCCGAGCCCCTGACGCGGCGATGAAGAAGTTCCTCAATGCCTCCGAAGACCTGGTGCGCGACAGCGTCGCCGGGCTGGTCCTCGCGCACCAGGACCTGCTGGTGCTGAACGAGTCGCCGCTGTTTGTCGTCCGCAGCCAGGCCAAGCAAGGCCGGGTGGCGCTGCTTTCCGGAGGAGGCTCAGGGCATGAGCCTCTGCACACCGGCTACGTCGGCCACGGCATGCTCGACGCCGCCTGCCCGGGCGAGGTGTTCACCGCGCCCACGCCGGACCAGATCGCGGCGGCAGCCCAACGCGTCGAGGCCGGCCAGGGCGTGCTGATGATCGTGAAGAACTACGCCGGCGATGTCGCCAGCTTCCAGGTGGCGGCCGACATGCTGGAGATCGACTGCGCCACCGTGCTGGTGAACGACGATGTGGCGGTCGACTACTCCACCCGCTCCCCGGGCCGCCGCGGCGTGGCCGGTACGCTGGTGGTCGAGAAGATGATCGGTGCCGCCGCCGAGGCCGGTGCCGACCTGTACGAGTGCAAGGCGCTGGGCGCACGGGTCAACACCAACACTGCGTCGATGGGCGTCGCGCTGACGAGCTGCACCGTGCCCGAGGCCGGCGCGCCCACCTTCGACATCGGCGCTGGCGAGATGGAGGTGGGCGTCGGCATCCACGGCGAGCCGGGGCGCTACCGGCGCGCGCTGATGCCGGCCAACGACATCGTCGCGCTGCTGCTCGAGCCGGTGCTGAAAGACCTGGGCCTGGCCGCCGGGCGCGAGGTGCTGCTGCATGTCAACGGCTTCGGCGGCACGCCGCTGATCGAGCTGCACCTGCTGAACCACATCGCCACGCAACAGCTGCGCGCCCAAGGCCTGCAGGTCAAGCGCTGGCTGGTCGGCAACCACAGCACCTCGCTCGAGATGGCCGGCGCTTCGCTGACGCTGACGGCGCTGGACGACGAGCTGCTGCGGCTGTGGGACGCCCCTGTCGTCACGCCGGCCTTGCGCTGGTAGCGCCCGCCTCCGCCACCGCTTCTTCCACCGCCTGCAAGCGGAACTGCGACACCGCCGCCACCAGCGCGGCGGCCTGGGCCTTCATGCTCTCGGCCGCGGCGGCCGATTGCTCGACCAGTGCCGCGTTCTGCTGCGTCATCCGGTCCAGCGTGGCCACCGATTCGTTGATGTGGCCCAGGCCGTCCGATTGCTCGCGCGTGCTGGTGCTGATCTCGCCGAGCATGCCGTTGACCCGCTGCACGCCGGCCAGGATCTGCTGCACGCGGGCGCTGGCGGCATCGGCCAAGGTCGAGCCGCCCTGCACTTCCTCGACGCTGCCGGCGATCAGCTGCTTGATCTCCTTGGCCGCCGCGGCCGAGCGCTGGGCCAGGCTGCGCACCTCGCCGGCCACCACCGCGAAGCCGCGGCCGCTGTCGCCGGCACGCGCGGCCTCCACCGCGGCATTGAGCGCCAGGATGTTGGTCTGGAACGCGATGGCGTCGATGGCGCCGGTGATCTCGGCAATGCGCTTGCTGCTGTCGCAGATGCGCGCCATCT
>NZ_JBGAGA010000013.1:0-108669 GCF_044226965.1 Aquabacterium sp.
GGTGGTCACGGTGCGCGCGAAGCTGGACAGCCCTTCGTGAGCCTGCGCGCGCTCTACGAGGTGCCGGCGCCGGCCAAGCTGAATCTCTTCCTGCACGTGATCGGCCGCCGTGCCGATGGCTATCACCTGCTGCAGTCGGTGTTCGTGCTGATCGACTGGTGCGACACGCTGCACTTCGAACGTCGCGCCGACGGTCGCCTGCAGCGTCACGACCTGGGCGCCGCCTTGCCGGAGGACGACCTGAGCCTGCGCGCGGCGCGCGCACTGCAGGCGGCAAGTGGCTGCCGGTTCGGTGCCGACATTTCGCTGCTCAAATCCGTGCCCTGGGGTGCGGGGCTGGGCGGCGGCAGTTCGGATGCGGCCAGCACCTTGCTGGCGCTGAACCGCCTGTGGGACCTGCACTGGCCGCGCGAGCACCTGCTGCGCATCGCGCTGACGCTGGGCGCCGACGTGCCGTTCTTCGTCGGCGGCCACAACGCATTCGTCGAAGGCATCGGCGAGCTCTTGCACCCGATGCCGTTGTCGGCGCAGCGCTTCGCCGTGGTCAAGCCGGCCGAATCGATTGCCACGCCTTCAATTTTTCGCAGCCCCTTGCTGCGACGCGATACGGAAGCTGCTATAGTCGCAGGCTTTCTCGCAGACACCCAGCTGCAGCAGAAGTTGATCGAAGGGTACGGTTGCAATGACCTGCAGCCACCGGCCGAACAGCTCTGCCCCGAGGTGACGCAAGTCGCCCGCTGGCTGGAAGCCCGCTTCGGCAACAGCCGCATGTCGGGCTCCGGCAGTGCAGTGTTTGCGAGAGTAGGCACAGGCAACCCGCCTGGGGCGACTGAGATGACGGAGCCGTTGAAGGATCTGCCAGCTCACTGGGTCGGTCGCATGTGCCGCAGCTTGCCGCAGCATCCGCTGGTTGGCTGGGCAGGCTGAACAGGTTTGAAGGGTTCGGCGCGAGCCGGGTCCTGTGTAGGGGAGTCGCCAAGTTGGTTAAGGCATCGGATTTTGATTCCGACATGCGAGGGTTCGAGTCCTTCCTCCCCTGCCAAACATCTGATACGCACCCTTCCCAGCAGCCTTGAAAGCCCCCACGGAGCGCGCCGTGCTGTTCAACACCGTGCTGTTCACCGGCAACGCCAACCCTGGCCTGACGCAGGAAATCGCCAAGAGCCTGGGCGTGGAGGTCGGCAAGGCCAGCGTCGGCCGATTCTCCGACGGCGAAGTCACCGTCGAGATCCAGCAGAACGTTCGCGCCCGTGACGTGTTCGTCGTGCAGCCCACCTGCGCGCCGACGAACGAGAACCTGATGGAACTGCTGATCATGGTCGATGCGTTGAAGCGCGCCAGCGCGCGCCGCATCACCGCCGTGATCCCCTACTACGGCTATGCCCGGCAGGACCGCCGCCCGCGTTCGATGCGCGTGCCCATCAGCGCCAAGGTCGTCGCGAACCTGCTGGAAACCGTCGGCGTCGAGCGCGTGCTGACGATGGACCTGCACGCCGACCAGATCCAGGGCTTCTTCGACATCCCGGTCGACAACATCTACGCCTCCCCGGTGCTGCTGTCCGACCTGAAGAGCAAGGCCTATCCCGACCTCGTGGTCGTGTCGCCCGACGTCGGCGGCGTGGTGCGCGCACGCGCGCTGGCCAAGCAGCTGGGTTCGGACCTCGCCATCATCGACAAGCGCCGCCCGAAGGCCAACGTGTCCGAGGTGATGCATGTCATCGGCGAGATCGAAGGGCGCAACTGCGTGATCATGGACGACATGATCGACACCGCCGGCACGCTGGTGAAGGCGGCCGAGGTGCTCAAGGAGCGCGGCGCCAAGCGCGTCTTCGCGTATTGCACGCACCCGATCTTCTCGGGCCCGGCGATCGAGCGCATTGCCAGCAGCAAGCTCGATGAGGTCGTCATCACCAACACCATTCCGCTGTCCGAGCCGGCAGCGGCCTGCAAGAAGATCCGGCAGCTGTCGGTGGCCTTCCTGTTCGCCGAGACCATCCGCCGCATTTCCGATGGCGAGTCGGTGACCTCGCTGTTCGCGGAGCAGAACAATAACTTCTGAGTGAAGCGGGTCGCGTTGCGGCCCGTTTCGCATTTGTCGGCGGCCTGCGTGCCGCCTTTACCTTGATGCCTGGTCGCGGGCATCCCACATGGAGCACACCATGAAATTCGTCGCTTTCGAGCGCAACCTGCAGGGGACCGGAGCGAGCCGCCGCCTGCGCATTGCCGGCAAGGTGCCGGGCATTGTTTACGGGGCCGGCGAGCCGAAGATGATCGAGCTCGACCACAACGCGCTGTACTTCGCGCTGAAGAAGGAAGCCTTCCATTCCTCGATCCTCGAGATGGATCTGGCCGGCGCCACGCAGAAGGTGCTGCTGCGCGACTTCCAGATGCATGCCTTCAAGCAGCAAGTGCTGCACGTCGACTTCCAGCGCGTGGACGACACCACCCGCCTGCACAAGAAGGTGCCGCTGCACTTCCACGGCGAAGAGAATTCGGTGGCCGTGAAGACCGACAAGTGCCTGGTCAGCCACGTCGCCAACGAGATTGAAGTGGAATGCCTGGCCACCCAGCTGCCCGAGTTCATCGAGGTGGACCTGGCCGGCCTGACCAAGGGCCAGTCGCTGCACGCCACCGACATCAAGCTGCCCGCCGGCATCAAGCTGGTGCGCCACGGCAGCCTGAACCCGGTGATCGTGTCCGCCACTGCGCCGAAGGCCGAAGAGGAAGCCGCGCCGGAAGCCGCTGCAGCCGCACCGGCCGCCCCGGCCAAGGGTGGCAAGGCGCCCGCCAAGGCCGCGCCGGCCAAGGACGCCAAGAAGAAGTGAGTCTCGACGGGCCTGCAACACAGGCCCCGCGAAGCGAAGGGCCCCGCCGCGTGCGGGGCTTTTTCTTGGCCGCTCTGGATCGCGCCTAGGCAATCAGCTGCTCGGCCGGCACATAGCGGTAGCCCAGCTGCTCGGCCACCGGTGCGCAGGTCACCTGGCCCTGCGCGACGTTCAGGCCCGCGCGCAAGTGCGCGTCGTCCTTCAACGCCTTGCGCCAGCCCTTGCCGGCCAGCGCCAGCGCATGACCCAAGGTCGCGTTGTTCAATGCGAACGTCGACGTGCGGGCCACGGCACCGGGCATGTTGGCCACGCAGTAGTGCACGACCCCGTCCACGACGAAGGTCGGCTCCGCATGCGTGGTGGCATGCGAGGTCTCGAAGCACCCCCCCTGGTCGATGGCCACGTCCACCACGACCGCGCCGGGCCGCATGCGCGACACCATCTCGCGCGTCACCAGCTTCGGGGCCGCGGCACCGGGGATCAGCACGCCACCGATCACCAGATCGGCCGCCAGCACCGATTCCTCGACGCTGTGGGCGGTGGAGTACAGCGTGTGGATGCGGTTGCCGAACACCAGGTCCAGTTGCCGCAGCCGGTCGACGTTCTTGTCCAGCACCGTGACGCGTGCGCCCATGCCCACCGCCATCTGCAACGCGTGCGTGCCGACCACGCCGCCGCCGAGGATCACCACCTGCGCGGCCTCCACGCCTGGCACGCCGCCCAGCAGCACGCCACGACCGCCCTTGGACTTTTCCAGATGCGCCGCGCCGGCCTGTACCGCCATGCGGCCCGCCACCTCGCTCATCGGTGCCAGCAGCGGCAGGCCGCCGCCAGGACCGGTGACCGTCTCGTAGGCCACGCAGACGGCGCCCGACTTCACCAGCCCGGCCGTCTGTGCCGGATCGGGCGCCAGGTGCAGGTAGGTGTACAGCAGCTGGCCCTCGCGCAGCATCGCGATCTCGCCGGGCTGCGGCTCCTTGACCTTGATGATCATCTCGCCGCGGGCAAAAACCTCCTGCGCATCGGCCGCCAGCTTCGCCCCGGCGGCCAGGTATTGCTCGTCCGGCAGGCCGATGGCCGCGCCGGCGCCGGCCTGAATCCACACCTCGTGGCCATGAGCGACCAGCTCGCGCGCGGCGGCCGGCGTCAGGCCGACGCGGTACTCGTGGTTCTTGATTTCCTTGGGGACTGCGATGCGCATGGTGAATGCCTCCTGGGCTCCTCGTTGAAACTGGGCGCGATTGTCAAAACGCGACGCCGCGCCACGAAGCTGCATCGCGAGATGTGCGACTACATTAGCGCCACTGATTCGCCCCCTCCATTCACGGGATGCACGCCTTCGACCCCGCCGCGCTCGAGTGCCTGGCCGCGTTGGCCGACGGCGGCAGCTTCGACCGCGCGGCGCAGCTGCTGTCGATCACGCAGTCGGCGGTGTCACAGCGGCTGCGCGCACTGGAGACCAGCCTGGGGCGCCTGCTCGTCGTTCGCTCTCGCCCGCTGCGGCTGACCCCGGCGGGCAAGGTGATGCTGCGCTATGCGCGGCAGATGCAGGCCATGCGTGCGGACCTGTCCCACGAACTGGGCGCCACGCTCGGCCAGGACGAACGCCTGCCCATCGCGGTGAATGCCGACAGCCTGGCCACCTGGGTGCTGCCCTCGCTCGATCCGGTGGTGCAGGCCGGTCATCGGGAGGGCTATGGGCTGGAGCTGATCGTCGACGACCAGGACTTCACGCACGACTGGCTGCGCGAAGGCGCGGTGCTCGGCTGCGTCAGCACGGTGGCCGAAGCGCTGCGCGGCTGCAGCGTCGAGCCCCTGGGCGCGATGCGCTACATCGCGGTCGCCAGCCCGGCGTTCTGCCAGCGCCAGCTGCCGCAGGGCCTGAACCGGGGCAATTTCGCGCAGGTGCCATGGCTGGTGTTCAACCGCAAGGACGACATGCATGCGCTGTGGGTCGGCCTGGCCTTCGGGCTGCGCGGCCCGCACCTGGTGGAACGTTACGTGCCCTCGACCGAGGCGCACGTGCGCGCCGCGGTGATGGGCTGGGGCATCGGCGTGATGCCGGAGCAAATGGCCGCCCCCTGGCTCGCCGCGGGCCAGTTGCAGGCGCTGTTCCCCGAGGTGTTTGTCGACGTGCTGCTGCACTGGCACCAGTGGCGGCTGCGCGCGGACGACGCGCCCGAGCCGCCCGCGCTGCGCGCCGGCGCGCTGGACCGCATCGGCCAGGCCTTGATCGAGGGGGCGCGCAGGGCCTTGCGACACCTGCCGCCCGGATAATCCCATCATGATCAGCCCCCAGCTCACTCTGTTCGCGCCCCCCGAGGGGGGCTTCGTGCCCTTCGGGCGGCCGGGCGGGCACGAATGATTCGCTTGCTGGTCGGCCTGGGCAATCCGGGCGCTGAATACGAGGGCACCCGTCACAACGCGGGCTTCTGGTGGATCGACGCCGCGGCCGACAAGCTCGGTGCGCGGCTGGCCTACGACCGGGCCTACCACGGCATCGTCGGGCGCGTGAATCCACCGGGTCTCGACGGCCCGGTGTGGTTGCTGCAGCCGCAGACCTACATGAACCTCTCGGGCAAGTCGGTCAGCGCGCTGGCGCGCTTCTTCAAGATCGAGCCGGCGCAGATCCTCGTGATCCACGACGAACTGGACCTGCTGCCCGGGCAGATGAAGATCAAGCAGGGCGGCGGCGTGGCCGGCCACAACGGCCTGAAGGACATCCAGGCCCAGTTGGGCACGGCCGAGTTCTGGCGCCTGCGCATCGGCATCGGCCACCCGGGGGTACGGGCCGAAGTGGCCAACTGGGTGCTGCGCAAGCCGGCGCCCGAGCATCGCGAGGCGATCCTGCAGTGCATCGCGCAATCCATCGAAGCGCTGCCGCTGCTGCTCGAAGGGCCGATGGACCGGGCGATGATGAAGATCCATGCCAAGCCGCCGCGGCCCAAGGCGCCGCCGGCGAACAAGCCAGCGGAGGAGACGCCTTGAATCGACCACCACGCGCGGCCCTCGCCGCCCTCTGCGCCGGGTGGCTGGCGCTGGGCAACGCAATGGCCCAGTCAGCGAGCACCGACACGGTCTACCGCTGCGGCCCGGACGGTCGCAGCTACTCCAGCACCCCGTGCGCCAGCGGCAAGCCGGTGGCAGTGGCCGACCCGCGCAGCGAGGCCCAGCAGCAGGCCGCACGGGATACCGCGCAACGTGAGCGTCAGCTGGCCGACAGGATGACGGCCGAACGGGTGCAGCGCGAGAAGTCCATCGTCCCGGCCGCGGCCGGCAACCTCGGCCCCCACACGCCCGCTCCCAAGGCCTCGGCGCCCAAGAGCGCCAAGCCGAAGAAGAAGCACGGGAAGCACCGGCCGTCGGCCGATCCTATGACGCGTTAGGCGCCACCAGCAGCCGGTACTTGGCCCAGAGCTCGTCGCGCGTCTCGATGTGCTGCGGGTTCACCGGGATGCAGGCCACCGGGCAGACCTGCACGCACTGCGGCTCGTCGAAGTGGCCGACGCATTCGGTGCACTTCTTCGGGTCGATCTCGTAGATCTCTTCGCCCAGCGAAATCGCCTGGTTCGGGCACTCGGGTTCGCAGACGTCGCAGTTGATGCAGTCGTCCGTGATCATCAAAGCCATGGTGGCAACGCGCGTCAGGCCTCCGGGTTGTTGGCCACGCGCTCCTTCAAACGGTTGAGCACCGACGGTGCCACGAACTTCGAGACATCACCGCCCAAGGTGGCAATCTCGCGCACGAAGGTGCCGCTGACGAACTGGAACTGGTCCGAAGGCGTCAGGAACAGCGTCTCGACATCGGGCATCAGCTGGCGGTTCATACCGGCCATCTGGAACTCGTACTCGAAGTCGCTGACCGCGCGCAGCCCGCGCACCACGACCTGGCCCTTGTTGGCGACGACGAAGTCGCGCAGCAGGCCGCGGAAGGCGACGACCTCGACATTGCGGTAGGGCAGCGCGATCTCGCTGGCGATTTCCAGCCGCTCGGCGATCGTGAACATCGTGCGCTTGTGGTGGCCGGCGGCCACCGCGAGGATGAGCTTGTCGAACAGCCGCGAGGCCCGGCGCATCAGGTCTTCATGGCCCAGTGTCATCGGGTCGAAGGTGCCCGGATAGACGGCAATCAGCGGCTTGGGGTGGTCCAGCACTCAGCGCTCCTCGTCGGCTGGCGGCGAGTTTAGCTGCTGCGCCGCAGCAAGTGGAAAGCCACCTGGCCGGCGCGGCCGGCGCGCCAGAGCTCGAATCCCGGCGGCGCTTCGGTCAAGGCTTCGCCGCACTCCAGGTACAGGAAGCCGCCCGGCACGACGAGCGGCTGCGCGGCGGTCAAGGCCGGCACCGCAAGGCCGGCATCGAAGGGCGGATCGAGCAGCACGAGCTCGAACCGGTCCGGCGCGCAGCGCCCCATCCAGGCCAGCGCATCGGCAGCTTCGATGCACAGCGCAGACGCCTTCAAGCGCGCCTGGCTCATGCGCAGGCTGCGCACCAGCTCGGCATCGCGCTCGATCATCACCACCTCGGCGGCACCGCGCGAACCGGCCTCGAAGCCCAGTGCGCCGCTGCCGGCGAAGGCGTCCAGGCAGCGCCAGCCGGTGAGGTCCTGGCCGAGCCAGTTGAACAGCGTCTCGCGCACGCGGTCCGGGGTGGGCCGCAGGCCCGGCTTGTCCGCCACCGGCAGCTTGCTGCGCTTCCACTGCCCGCCGATCAGCCGCACCTCATGCGGCGGCGCGACGCGGCTGCGCCTTGGCGCGGTCAAGGCCGCACCGGAATGCCGCGGCTGGCGAGCAGGGCCTTGGCCTGGCCGACGCTGAACTCGCCGTAGTGGAAGATGCTGGCCGCCAGCACCGCATCGGCCCCGCCGATCTGGATGCCTTCGGCCAGGTGCTCGAGCGCGCCGACGCCGCCAGAGGCAATCACCGGCACGGGCACGGCGTCGCTGACCGCCCGCGTGAGCGCCAGGTCGAAGCCGATCTTGGTGCCGTCGCGGTCCATGCTCGTCAGCAGGATCTCGCCGGCGCCATGCTCGGCCATCTGCCGCGCCCAGGCGACCGCATCGAGCCCCGTGTTCTTGCGTCCGCCATGGGTGTAGACCTCCCAGCCCTGGCCATCGGCCCGCGCCTTGGCGTCGATCGCCACGACGATGGCCTGCGCCCCGTACTTGCCCGAGGCGTCGCGGATCACCTGCGGATTGGCCACCGCGGCGGAATTGAAGCTCACCTTGTCGGCGCCGGCATTGAGCAGGCGGCGCACGTCTTCCACCGTGCGCACACCGCCGCCCACGGTCAGCGGAATGAAGACCTGCGAGGCCACCGCCTCGATGATGTGCAGGATCAGGTCGCGACCGTCGCTGGTGGCGGTGATGTCCAGGAAGGTCAGCTCGTCGGCGCCCTGCTCGTTGTAGCGCGCGGCGATCTCCACCGGGTCGCCGGCATCGCGCAGCTCGACGAAGTTGACGCCTTTGACGACGCGGCCACCGGTCACGTCGAGGCAGGGAATGATGCGTTTGGCCAGCATGCTCAGCTGCCGAGTTCGTCCGCGCGCTGCTGGGCGGCCGCGAAGTCGAGTGCGCCGGTGTAGATCGAGCGGCCGCAGATCACGCCTTCGACGCCTTCCCTTTCCACCGCGCACAGGCGTTCGATGTCGGCGATGTTCGACAGCCCGCCCGATGCGATCACCGGAATCGACAGGGCCTGCGCGAGCTTCACCGTGGCCTCGATGTTGATGCCGGTGAGCATGCCGTCACGGCCGATGTCGGTGTAGATCACGCCTTCGACGCCATAGTCCTCGAACTTCTTCGCCAGATCGACGACCTCATGGCCGGTGAGCTTGCTCCAGCCATCGGTGGCGACCTTGCCGTCCTTGGCATCGAGCCCGACGATGATGTGCCCGCCGAAGGCGCTGCAGGCGTCCTTCAGGAAGCCGGGGTTCTTGACCGCCGCGGTGCCGATGATGACGAAGCTCAGCCCGTCGTCGAGGTAGCGCTCGATGGTGTCGAGATCGCGGATGCCACCGCCCAGTTGCACCGGGATCTCGTCGCCGACCTCGGCCAGGATGGCCTTGATCGCCGCCTCGTTGACCGGCTTGCCGGCAAACGCACCGTTCAGGTCCACCAGGTGGAGGCGCCTGGCGCCGGCGTCGACCCATCGCCGCGCCATCGCAGCCGGATCCTCGCCGAAGGTGGTGGAGGCATTCATGTCGCCTTGCTGGAGGCGCACGCACTTGCCGTCTTTGAGATCGATCGCTGGAATCAGCAGCATGGCTGGTGGGCGGTGCTGGAAAAGGAAGGGGCCGGCTGGGGTGTCGGCGCGCTCAGGCCGTCGATGCGCGTGCTCAGGGCTTCCAGGCAAGGAAGTTCCGATACAGGCTCAGGCCGTGGGCCGCGCTCTTCTCGGGGTGGAACTGGGTGGCAAAAATGTTATCCCGCGCCACGGCGCAGGTAAAGCGGCCGCCATAGTCGGTCTCGCCGGCGCTGTGGCGCGCCAGTGACGGCCGCACGAAGTAGCTGTGTACGAAATAGAAGTAGCTGCCATCGGGCACGCCCTGCCAGATGGGGTGCACCGCGCCGTCGTGCACGGTCTGGTAGACCTGGTTCCAGCCCATCTGCGGCACCTTGAAGCGACTGCCATCGGGCTGCAGCCGACCTTCGAGCCGGAAGCGCTCGACATTGCCGGGAATCAGGCCCAGGCCCTGCGTGTCCTGCTCGTCGCTGTGGTCCAGCAGCATCTGCATGCCGACGCACACGCCCATCAGCGGCTTGCGTGCCGCGGCATCGAGCACCGCGTCCTTCAGGCCCGAGTCGTGCAGCTCGCGCATGCAGTCGCGGATTGCGCCCTGGCCCGGCAGCACGACGCGCTCGGCCGCCATCACTTCCTCCGGCCGTTGGGTGACGACGACCTCGTAGCCGGATGCGGCCGCCACGTGCTGCACCGCCTGCGACACCGAGCGCAGGTTGCCCATGCCGTAGTCGACCACCGCAACGGTGCGTGCCATGGTCAGAGGCTCCCCTTGGTCGAGGGGATCACGCCGGCCGAGCGCGGGTCGAGCGTCAGCGCCATGCGCAGCGCACGGCCGAAGGCCTTGAACACGGTCTCGGCCTGGTGGTGGGCGTTAGCGCCCTTCAGGTTGTCGACGTGCAGGGTCACCAGGGCGTGGTTCACGAAGCCTTGGAAGAATTCGTAGGTCAGCTGGGTGTCGAACGCGCCGACCATGCCGGCCTTGAACGGGATGTCCAGGTGCAGGCCGGGGCGGCCGGAGAAGTCGACCACCACCCGCGACAGCGCCTCGTCCAGCGGCACGTAGGCATGACCGTAGCGGGTGAGGCCTTTCTTGTCACCCACCGCCTGCGCCACCGCCATGCCGAGCGTGATGCCGACGTCTTCCACCGTGTGGTGGCCGTCGATGTGCAGGTCGCCCTGGGCTTCGATGTCCAGGTCGATCAGGCCATGACGCGCCACCTGATCGAGCATGTGGTCGAAGAACCCGATGCCGGTGGCCAGCCTGGCCTGCCCGGTGCCATCGAGGTTCAGGCGCACGCGGATCTGCGTTTCCTTGGTGTCGCGCCGGACGTCGGCAATGCGGTCCATGGTGGGTCTCTGCTCTTTCACAACGAAGCGCGCAAGGCCTCGATCATCTGCGGATTCTCGTCCGGCGTGCCAATCGTCAAGCGCAGGCAGTTGGCCAGCAGCGGGTGCAGCGCCGAGACGTTCTTCACCAGCACGCCACGCTGCTTCATGCCGGCAAAGGCCTTCGCCGCATCGGGCACGCGGGCCAGGATCATGTTGGCCTGGCTCGGGTATGGGCGCACGCCCGGCAATTGCTGCAGCTGGGTGAACAGCCTGTCGCGTTCGCTGCGGATCGCCGCGGCCTGGCGCGCGTATTCGTCCACATGCTCGAGCGCGAACAGCCCGGCCTCTGCATTCAGCACGCTGACATTGAACGGCGGGCGCAGCTTGTCGATCTCGCCGATCAGTTCACGCTGGCCGATCAGGTAGCCGATGCGCACGCCGGCCAGGCCGAACTTGCTCATCGTGCGCATCAGCAGCACATGCGGGAAGCGCCGCAGCCTCGGCATCGAATCGCGGGCCGCGAAGGGCTGGTAGGCCTCGTCCATCACCACCAGGCCGTTGACATGGCCCATGGCCTCGACGAGACGATCGATCACCGCGTCGTCCCACAGGTTCGCGGTGGGGTTGTTCGGATAAGCCAGGTACAGCAGCGTGGGCCGGTGCTGCTCGATCGCGGCGAGCATCGCCGCCTCGTCGAGTTCGAAGTCGGACGTCAGCGGCACCCCGACGAACCGGATGCCCTGCAATGCCGCCGACAGGCCGTACATCACGAAGCCCGGCAGCGGTGCCATGAACACCGCGCCCGGCACGTCGCAGGCCATGCTGAGCATCGTGATCAGCTCGTCCGACCCATTGCCCAGCGTGAGCGCGCAATCGGCCGGCATGCCGGCATGCGCGGCCAGCGCGGCGCGCAGGTCGTCGGTGCGCTCGGCCGGGTAGCGGTTGATCGCGATGCGGCCCAGCCGTTCGCCCAGCGCCTGCTGCAAGGCCGGCGGCAGGCGGTAGGGGTTCTCCATCGTGTCCAGCTTGACCAGGCCGGCACTGGGCTGCACCGCATAGGCGTGCATGCCCTGGATGTCGCTGCGGATCGTGCGGCTCATGCAGGCGGCGAGGTCGCTCATGGCAGATGTCGTTGGGTGGAGGTGCCGGGGTGTCAGCGCGACGGCAGGCGCAATTCCGCGGCGCGGGCATGGGCCTGCAGACCTTCGCCGTAGGCCAGTTCCGCCGCGATCGGCCCTAGCTGGCGCGCACCGGCTGCGCTGACCTCGATCAGGCTGCTGCGCTTCTGGAAGTCGTAGACGCCCAGCGGCGAGCTGAAGCGCGCGGTGCCCGAGGTCGGCAGCACGTGGTTCGGCCCGGCGCAGTAGTCGCCCAGGCTCTCGCTGGTGTAGGCGCCGAGGAAGATGGCGCCGGCATGGCGCAGAAGCGGCTCCCAGCGCGCGGGCTCGCGCGAGCTCACTTCCAGGTGCTCGGGCGCGATGCGGTTGCTGATCTCGCAGGCTTCGTCCATCGAGCGCGTATGGATCAGCGCGCCACGGCCTTCGAGCGAGGCGCGGATCACGGCATGGCGCGGCATGCCGGGCAGCAGGCGGTCGATGGCCTCCTTCACCGCGGCGATGTAGCCGGCATCGGGGCTCAGCAGGATGCTCTGCGCCAGCTCGTCATGCTCGGCCTGGCTGAACAGGTCCATCGCCACCCAGTCCGCCGGCGTGCTGCCATCGGCCAGCACGAGGATCTCGCTCGGGCCGGCGATCATGTCGATGCCGACCTGGCCGAACACGCGGCGCTTGGCCGACGCGACGTAGGCATTGCCGGGGCCGGTGATCTTGTCGACGCGCGGGATCGTCGCGGTGCCATAAGCCAGGGCAGCCACCGCCTGCGCACCGCCGACGGTGAAGGCGCGTGTCACGCCGGCCACGTAGGCCGCGGCCAGCACCAGCGCGTTCTTCTCGCCGCGCGGCGTGGGCACGACCATCACGATCTCGCCGACGCCGGCCACCTGCGCCGGCAGCGCGTTCATCAGCACCGACGAGGGATAGGCTGCCTTGCCGCCCGGCACGTAGATGCCGACGCGGTCGAGCGGCGTGACCTTCTGGCCCAGCAAGGTGCCGTCGGCGTCGCGGTACTGCCAGCTCAGGCCGCAGGCCTGCAGCTGACGCTCGTGATAGGCCCGCACGCGTTCGGCGGCGGCCTGCAGCGCGCTGCGCTGCGCGGGGGTGATGGCATCGAGCGCGGCACGCAGCTCGTCGCGGGTCAGCTCCAGCTGCTGCATGCTGCTGGCCGGCAGGCCATCGAAGCGCGCGGTGTAGTCGAGCACCGCGGCATCGCCACGCGCACGCACGTCGGCCAGGATCTCGGCGACACGCTGCTCGATCGCCTCGTCCGTTTCGGCCGACCAGTGCAGCACGCGCGTGAACTCGGCGTCGAAGTCGGCGGCGGCGGTGCTGAGCTGGCGGATGTTGACGGCAGACATGGCGGGCAGTCAGGATGGGCGATCAGGCGGGTTGCGTGGCGCGGGAGAACGCGTCGATCAGCTGGCGGATCGGCTCGCGCTTCAACTTCAGCGCGGCCTGGTTGACCACCAGCCGCGAGCTGATGTCGAGGATGCGCTCGACCTCGACCAGGTTGTTGGCGGCCAGGGTGCTGCCGGTGGACACCAGGTCGACGATGGCATCGGCCAGGCCGGTCAGCGGTGCCAGCTCCATCGAGCCATAGAGCTTGATCAGGTCGACGTGCACGCCCTTGTCGGCGAAGTGCTGGCGCGCGAGCTGCGTGTACTTCGTGGCCACGCGGATGCGCGAACCCTGCTTCACCGCGGCGGCGTAGTCGAAGTCGGCGCGCGTGGCCACGCTCATGCGGCAGCGGGCGATGCCCAGGTCCAGCGGCTGGTACAGGCTGGCGCCGCCATGTTCCAGCAGCACGTCGAGCCCGGCCACGCCCAGGTCGGCACCGCCTTGCTCGACATAGGTCGGCACATCGGTGGCGCGCACCAGCACCACCCGCACGTCCGGTCGGTTGGTCGGCAGGATCAGCTTGCGGCTCTTCTCGGGGTCCTCGGTCACCGCGATCCCTGCGGCGCCCAGCAGCGGCAATGTTTCGTCGAAGATGCGGCCCTTGGACAGGGCCAGGGTCAACAAGCCTGCGCTCATGCGATCCTCTCGCTCGGTTTCGGTGCCGGTGGTCGGTGCCGCGTCACGTGGCTTCCAGGCTGCCAGGGCAGCCACGCGGCGCCGGGTCTCAGTGGCTGGGTTGATGCGGCGCGGCCGCCCATTCGGTGGGCGTCAGGGTCTTCATCGACAGCGCATGGATCTGCTCGCGCATGCGATCGCCCAACGCGGCATACACACGCTGGTGGCGCGCAACGCGGCTCTTGCCGACGAAGTCGGCCGACACGATGGTGGCGAAGAAATGTCGGCCGTCGCCCTCCACCTCGAGGTGTTCACAAGGCAGGCCCGCGGCGATGAAGCTGCGGACGTCGGCGGCGCTGGGTTCGGACATGATGGCCCGGATTATCGCAAACGCTATTGACGCAGCTTGTAGCCGATGGCGAGCAGCCGCACTGCCAGCCCCGAGACGAGCAGGAAGCTCGTGCCAACGATGGCCAGGCTCAGCCACGGTGACACGTCGCTGTGCCCGAAGAAGCCGCGCCGGAAGCCGTCGATCATGTAGAAGAACGGGTTCAGGTGGCTCACCGCCTGCCACACGGTGGGCAGCGACTTGACAGAATAGAACACGCCGGACAGGAAGGTCATCGGCATGATGATGAAGTTCTGGAACGCGGCCATCTGATCGAACTTCTCGGCCCACAAGCCGGCGATCAGGCCCAGCGAGCCCAGCATGCCGGCGCCCAGCGCGGCGAACACCAGGATCCACCACGGCTCGGCGAACGAGGGTGGCGCGAACCACACGGTGACGAGGAACACGCCGCAGCCCACCGCCAGCCCACGCACGACCGAGGCGCCGACATAGGCCGCGAACCAGGCCCAGTGCGACAGCGGCGTGACCAGCAGGAACACCAGGTTGCCGGTGATCTTGCTCTGGATCAGGCTGGACGAACTGTTGGCGAAGCTGTTCTGCAGCACGCTCATCATCACCAGGCCGGGAATCAGGAAGCTGGTGTAGCCCACGCCCTGGAACACCTGCACGCGGTCTTCGAGCACGTGGCCGAAGATCAGCAGGTACATCACCGCGGTGAGCACCGGTGCGGCGACGGTCTGGAACGCCACCTTCCAGAAGCGCAGCAATTCCTTGTAGAACAGCGTGCGGGCGCCGGCGAGCTTCATGCGGCCACCTCCGCGTGGGCCGGGGACTGCATGATGTCGAGGAACACGTCCTCCAGGTCGGCGCGGCCGATCTCCAGGTCTTCGACCTGCACGCCGGCGGCGCGCAGCGCGGCCAGCAACTGCTCGACCTCGGCGGCGTCATGCGCCTTCAGCTGCACGATGCGACCGGTGACGCGCGCCTGCGACGCGAGGGCCGGCGGCAGCGCCTGGTCGGTCTTGAAACGCAGCATCGTGCTCGCCATGCCGCGCAGCAGGTCCGCGGTACGATCCAGCGCCACCAGCCGGCCCTGCTTGAGCATGCCGATACGGTGGCACAGCGCCTCGGCCTCCTCGAGGTAATGCGTGGTCAGCAGCACCGTGTGGCCTTCGCGGTTCAGGCGCGCGATGAAGGCCCACAGCGTCTGCCGCAGTTCGACGTCGACCCCGGCTGTCGGCTCGTCCAGCACGATGACCGGCGGCCGGTGCACCAGCGCCTGCGCCACCAGCACGCGGCGCTTCATGCCCCCCGAGAGCTGCCGCATGTTGGCACCAGCCTTGTCGGCCAGGCCCAGGTTCTCGAGCAGCTCATCGATCCACGCGTCGTTGTGCTGCACGCCGAAGTAGCCGCTCTGGATGCGCAGCGTCTCGCGCACGCTGAAGAAGGGGTCGAACACCAGTTCCTGCGGCACGATGCCGAGCGACTTGCGGGCTTGCGCATAGTCCTCCCGCACGTCGTGGCCCATCACGGTGACCCGGCCCTGGCTGGCCCGGGTGAGGCCGGCGAGGATGCTGATCAAGGTGGTCTTGCCGGCGCCGTTGGGCCCGAGCAGGCCGAAGAACTCGCCCTGCTGGATCTCGAAACTGACACCGGCCAGCGCCTGGAAGCGGCCGCGCGGCCCGACATAGGTCTTCTCGACCTCTTGAAAACAGACGGCGGGCATCAGGGACGGCAAGGTACGCTGGAAGGCGGGATGGCGCGGGATTGTAGGGAGAGCGCTCGGTTCCTGCAGGCGGGCTTGATGCTAGATTCCCGCGAGCCCTTTCGCACCCATGCAAGCCCCGCCCAAGAAGCCCCGCCGCACGGCTGAACGCATCCTCGAGGTGACGCTCGACCTGTTCAACCGTTTTGGCGAGCCCAACGTCAGCACCACGCTGATCTCGGCCGAACTGGGCATCAGCCCCGGCAACCTCTACTACCACTACCCTGCCAAGGACGAGCTGATCAACGCGCTGTTCGATCGCTACGAACGCTCGCTGTCCGAGTTGCTGCACGCGGCGGACAACGTTGGCAACGTCGAAGACGCGTGGCTGTTCTTCCACATGATGTTCGAGCTGGTGTGGCAGTACCGCTTCCTGTACCGCGACTTGAATGACCTGCTCAGCAAGAACCGCCGGCTGGAGACGCACTTCCAGTTCGTGCTGAAGAACAAGTCCCGCGCGGTGCAGGCGGTGCTCGATGGCCTGACGCGCGGCCGCAAGCTGAAGATCGACCCGCGCGAATCCGATGCGGCGGCGAATGCCATGGTCGTCGTGCTGACCTACTGGCTGAGCTACGAGTACGTGCGCGACCCGCGCAAGGCCCTGGAGCCCGAAAGCGCCTCGGCGGCCCTGTCACGCGGTGCCTACCATGTGCTGAGCCTGTTGATGCCCTACCTCGACCCACAGGCCCGTGAGCACCTGTTCGAGATTGCCGGCGCCTACCGCAACGGCAACACCTGATTCCCACCCGACGAGGAGACACCGGCATGGCCAAGTGGACCGCATTTCCCTATGACAACGGCGACTACCAGTACGACGCCGCCGCCCTCAAGAAGCAATGGGCACGGCTGCATGCGGGCGACGCCGAGCCGTTGCCGAAGGACGAGAAGGTGTTGGCCGCCTGGAGCCTGTTCCACGCCGGGGAATTCCAGAAGGCCTGCGAGGCCGGCCTGAAGGCAGGCGGCGCCGGCATCACGGTTGCAAACAAGGCGCAGGCCATCTATGCGAACTACCTGGAGAAGAGCGAGAAGACCAAGCTCGCGATGTTCCAGGAGGTGGCCGAGCGCGCCGAAGCGCAGGCCGCCGAGGACCCCAAGAATCCCAACGCGCACTACTGGATGGCCTACGCACTGGGCCGCTACAGCCAGGGCATCAGCGTGGCCAAGGCCCTGGCCCAGGGCCTGGGTGGCAAGGTGAAAGCGGCGCTCGAGACCACGATCAAGCTCGCGCCGAAGCACGCGGATGCCCACATCGCGCTCGGCGCCTTCCATGCCGAGGTGATCGACAAGGTCGGCAAGCTGCTGGGCAAGACCCAGGGCGCGGACGCCGCCACCGGGCTCAAGCTCTACCAGCAGGCGCTGAAGTTGAACCCGGGCTCGGCGATCGCGATGGTCGAGTACGCCAACGGGCTGGTGATGCTCGAAGGCGACAAACGCATGAAGGAGGCCGAGAAGCTGTATGCCCAGGCCGCCGAATGCGAAGCTGCAGATGCGATGGAACGGCTCGACGTGGAGATGGCCAAGGCCGAGCTGGAAGACGACTGAACCTGCGCTCAGGCCGCCGCGGACAGCACCAGGTTGTCGCGGTGGATCAGTTCGTTCTCGTTGACGAAGCCGAGCAGGCCGGCAATCTGTGACGAAGGCTTGCGCGCGATCAATCGTGCCTCGGCCGACGAGTAGTTCGCCAGGCCGCGTGCAATCTCAACGCCGGCCGAGGAGCGCACCGCGATGACGTCGCCGCGGTGGAATTCACCCTCGACCTCGATGACGCCGATCGGCAGCAGGCTCTTGCCTTCATCGCGCAGCTTGATCGCCGCCCCATCATCGACCGTGACCGCGCCGCGCAATTGCAGGTGGTCGGCCATCCACTGCTTGCGCGCGGCCACCTTCGCGGTGCCGGCGACCAGCGCGGTGCCGATTGGTTCGCCAGCCGCCAGGCGCAGCAGCACATCGGGCTCGCGGCCCCAGGCAATCACCGTCGACGCGCCGCTGCGCGCCGCTCGCTTGGCCGCGAGCACCTTGGTGATCATGCCGCCCTTGCCGATCGACGATCCGGCGCCGCCCGCCATCTGTTCCAGCGCGGGATCGCCAGCCAGGGCCTCCTCGATGAACCGCGCCGCCGGATCCTTGCGCGGATCGGCCGAGTACAGGCCGCGCTGATCCGTCAGGATCACCAGCAGGTCGGCTTCGACCAGGTTGGCGACCAAGGCGCCCAGCGTGTCGTTGTCGCCGAACTTGATCTCGTCGTTGACCACGGTGTCGTTCTCGTTGATCACCGGGATCACCTGCAGGTCCAGCAACGTCAGCAAGGTCGAGCGCGCGTTCAGGTAGCGTTCGCGATCGGCCAGGTCGGCATGGGTCAGCAGCACCTGCGCGCTGCGCATGCCATGGCGCGACAACTGGGTCTCGTACATCTGCGCCAGGCCCATCTGGCCCACAGCCGCAGCGGCCTGCAGCTCGTGCAGCTCGGTGGGGCGCGAGGCCCAGCCCAGGCGCTTCATGCCTTCGGCAATGGCGCCGCTGGAAACCATCACGAGCTCACGGCCCTGGCCCGCCAGCGCGGACAGCTGGCGCGACCAGTTGCCCACCGCCTCGGCGTCGATGCCCTTGCCCTCGTTGGTGACCAGGCTCGAGCCGACCTTGACGACGATGCGGCGCGCGTGCTTCACCACTTCAGCCATCGGCGACTCCCGCCTCGGCGTCGAAACGCGGATCCACTTCCGGTGGCGGCGCCGCCTTCTGGGCCGCCACATGCTCGTAGATCGCCTGAACCATGGGATCGAGGCCATCGCGCGCGAGCGCAGAGATCTCGAACACCGGCCCCTTCCAGCGCAATCGCTTGACGAAGTCCTTCACTCGCGCGGCGCGCTCTTCAGCCGGCACCATGTCCAGCTTGTTCAGCACCAGCCAGCGAGGCTTCTGGTACAGCGCTTCGTCGTACTTGCGGAGTTCCTTGACGATGGCCTTGGCCTGCGCCACCGGATCGACCGCATCATCGAAGGGCGCCAGGTCCACTAGGTGCAGCAACAGCCGAGTGCGCTGCAGGTGGCGCAGGAACTGATGACCGAGGCCGGCACCTTCGGAGGCCCCCTCGATCAGGCCCGGGATGTCGGCCACGACGAAGCTGCGCTCGGGGCCGGCACGTACGACGCCAAGGTTCGGGTGCAGGGTCGTGAACGGGTAGTCTGCAATCTTGGGCCGGGCATTCGAGATCGCGGAGATCAAGGTGGACTTGCCGGCATTCGGCATGCCCAGCAGTCCGACATCGGCCAGCACGCGCAGCTCGAGCTTCAGCTTCTTTTGCTCGCCCGGCCAGCCGGGCGTCTTCTGTCGCGGCGCACGGTTCGTGCTGCTCTTGAAGTGCAGGTTGCCGAAGCCGCCGTCGCCGCCCTTGGCCAGCATCACCGGCTCGTCCGGTACCAGCAGCTCGGCGATCACCTGGTCGGTCTCGAAGTCCTTGATGATCGTGCCCACCGGCATGCGCAGCAGGATGTCGTCGGCCGCCGCACCGAACTGGTCCGAGCCGCGGCCAGGCTCGCCATTGCGCGCTTCGTGGCGGCGCGCGTATCGGAAGTCGATCAGCGTGTTGAGGTTGCGATCGGCCACCGCGTACACGCTGCCGCCCTTGCCTCCGTCGCCGCCATTGGGCCCGCCGAACGGAATGAACTTCTCGCGCCGGAAGCTGACGCAACCGGCCCCGCCGTTGCCGGCCGCGACATCGATGGTGGCTTCGTCGACGAATTTCATGGTGGCAGTGTCAGGGCTGATCGGGCAAAACAAAAGCCCCGGCGGGCCGGGGCTTCGAACTCACCGCCTGACGAAGATGTCAGACCGGGGTGATGTTGACCGTCTGGCGGTTCAGCGCGCCTTTGACGCCGAAGCTGACCTGGCCATCGACCAGCGCAAACAGCGTGTGGTCCTTGCCCATACCGACGTTCACGCCGGCGTGGAACTTGGTTCCGCGCTGCCGCACGATGATCGAGCCTGCCGAGACCGTCTCACCGCCAAAGGCCTTGACGCCCAGCATCTTGGGTTGCGAATCGCGGCCATTGCGAGTCGAGCCGCCGCCCTTTTTCTGTGCCATGGTTCAGAACTCCTGGAGTGCGCTCAGACGCTGACGGCGCCGATCTGGATTTCGGTGTACGGCTGGCGGTGGCCACCGTGCCGCTGGTAGTGCTTGCGGCGACGCATCTTGAAGATGCGCACCTTGTCGTGCTTGCCATGTGCAACCACCGTGGCTTTCACGCTGGCGCCGGCCACCAAGGGAGTCCCGACCGTCAGGTCTGCGCCGTTGCCGACAGCCAGAACCTGGTCGATGGTGATCTCTTGGCCCACGTCCGCAGCAATCTGTTCTACTTTGATCTTTTCGCCGGCAGCAACCTTGTATTGCTTGCCACCGGTTTTTATGACCGCGTACATATGTGCCTCTTTTGCAAAGGGTGCGAATGACTTTGAAGCTCCCCCGAACCCCATGAGGCCGAAGGAACCGAAAATTCTAGCATGACCATCGGGACTTCCACCCGAGCCCGGCAATGGGCGCCGTGTCAGATGGCGCCAGATGGCCGCTCCCTATAATTTCCCGCTGACTTCAGCACCCGCAACGTGACCGATCTTTCTGCTCCTTCGCTGGCTGTCGCCGATCCGATGGCTGCCGAGATGCAGCAGGTCGACGAGGTCATCCGCCGCCGCCTGGCCTCCGAGGTGGCGCTGATCAACCAGATCTCCCACTACATCGTCAGCGCGGGCGGCAAGCGCATTCGGCCGCGGCTGGTGCTGCTGTTTGCCGCCGCCCTGGGCCATGAGGGGCCGGCGCGCTACGAACTGGCCGCCACGGTCGAGTTCATCCACACCGCAACGCTGCTGCATGACGACGTCGTCGACGAGTCTTCGTTGCGACGCGGCCGCCAGACAGCCAATGCCTTGTTCGGCAACGCCGCCAGCGTGCTGGTCGGCGATTTCCTGTACTCGCGGGCCTTCCAGATGATGGTCAGCGTCGAGCGCATGCGCGTGCTGGACGTGCTCGCCAACGCAACCAACGTCATTGCCGAAGGCGAAGTGCTGCAGCTGATGAACATGCACGATCCGGATATTTCGGTGGACGACTATCTGCGGGTCATCCGCTACAAGACGGCCAAGCTGTTCGAGGCCAGCGCACAGTTGGGGGCCGTCCTGGCCGATGCCAGCCCTGCCCTGGAGGAGGCCTGTGCCGACTATGGGCGCTCGCTGGGCACCGCCTTCCAGCTGGTGGACGACCTGCTGGACTACGAAGGCGACACGAGCGCGCTTGGCAAGAACGTCGGCGACGACCTGCGCGAGGGCAAGCCGACCCTTCCGCTGCTGCTGGCCATGCAACGGGGCAGCAGCGCCCAGCGCGAGATGATTCGCCACGCCATCGAGCACGGCGAGACCGAGCGCCTGCCGGAGGTGATCGCCGTCGTCCGCGAGACCGGCGCTCTGGCCGCCACGCGTGAGGCCGCGCGCGCCGAGGCGGACAAGGCCCGCCGATGCCTGCAAGCGCTGCCGGAATCAGAAGCCAAAAAAGCTCTGCTAGAATTATGTGTTCGGTCAGTCGAGAGATCGTCCTGATCGACAAGACGGCAGGTACCACGCGCTGATTTCAGCGTTGCACAACCTGCCACTTCGGGGTGTAGCTTAGCCTGGTAGAGCGCTACGTTCGGGACGTAGAGGCCGGAGGTTCGAATCCTCTCACCCCGACCAGTTTTCCTGGTCATCTTCCCTGGTTCCGATGTTGGCTGTCGGCAGCGCGTCGTTCATGCGAGGACGCGGTCGTGCAGCAGTAACCTTGCGTGAACTGGGCTCGGAAGGTACTGCTTCTTCGGTTTACAGTGCGCAAGGGATCGGTGATCATGCTCTGATCGCCACAGTCTCAGCCTGTCCGAAAGCCGCGTGGATACATTGGTCGATAGCCCTCAGTCGAGCCTCTCCGGCGTTGCCAGAGTGCTGGTGCACGCCGGCAAACTGAGCGCCAAGGCTGCCGAAGACCTGTCGAAGATCGCCGCGGAGCGCAAGATTGGCTTCGTCGCGTCGGTGATCGCCTCGGGGGCGGTCTCGGCTGCCGATCTGGCGCACACCTTGTCGTCCACGCTGTCGGTGCCGCTGGTTGACCTGAACGCCGTCGATGCCGAAAAGATGCCCAAGGGCATCATCGACAACAAGCTCACGCAGCAGTACCAGGTCGTCGCGCTGGCCAAGCGTGGTAGCCGGCTGTTCATCGGCGGGGCGGACCCCACCGACCAGGAGGCCGGCGAACGCATCAAGTTCGCGACCCAGTTGTCGCCGGAATGGGTGATCGTCGAGTACGACAAGCTCGCCCGCATGCTCGAGTCGCAGGGCGCCAGCGCCAACGAGACGCTCGAGAACATCGCAGGCAGCGACTTCGAGTTCGACGTCACCGAGGAAGACGCGACGGCCGAAACGACGGAGGTCGTGTCGGATGTGGAGGATGCGCCGGTCGTGCGCTTCCTGCAGAAGATGTTGATCGACGCAATCAACATGCGCGCGTCCGACCTGCATTTCGAGCCGTACGAGAGCATCTACCGCGTGCGCTTCCGGGTCGATGGCGAATTGCGCGAAATCACCCAGCCGCCGATCGCGATCAAGGAAAAGCTGGCCTCGCGCATCAAGGTCATCAGCCGACTCGACATCTCCGAGAAGCGGGTGCCGCAAGACGGCCGCATGAAGCTGAAGTTCGGCAGCAAGGCCATCGACTTCCGCATCTCGACGCTGCCGACGCTGTTTGGCGAGAAGATCGTGATCCGTATCCTGGATCCGTCCAGCGCCAGACTGGGGATCGAGGCCCTGGGCTACGAGAAGATCGAGAAAGAGCGCCTGCTGGCCGCCATCGTGCGGCCTTATGGCATGGTGCTGGTCACCGGCCCCACCGGCTCAGGCAAGACCGTCTCGCTGTACACCTGCCTGAACATCCTGAATCAGCCCGGCGTGAACATCTCGACCGTGGAGGACCCGGCTGAAATCAACCTGCCCGGGATCAACCAGGTCAACGTGAACGACAAGGCGGGGCTGAATTTCGCCGCCGCGCTGAAGTCCTTCCTGCGTCAGGATCCCGACATCATCATGGTCGGCGAAATCCGCGATCTGGAAACGGCCGACATCGCGATCAAGGCTGCACAGACCGGGCACATGGTGATGTCCACACTGCACACCAATGACGCACCGACCACTCTGACGCGCCTGGCCAACATGGGTGTCGCGCCCTTCAACATCGCGTCCAGCGTGATCCTGATCACGGCGCAGCGCCTCGTGCGGCGCTTGTGCGAGAACTGCAAGCAGCCGGCTGAATACCCGCGCGAGGCGATGCTGCGTGCAGGCTATCGGCCGGAAGACCTCGACGGCAGCTGGAAGCCCTATCGCGCGGTCGGCTGTTCGGCCTGCAATGCGGGCTACAAGGGCCGGGTCGGCATCTACCAGGTCATGCCGATCACAGAGGCGCAGCAACGCATCATCCTGGCCGAGGGCACCGCGATCGACATTGCCGAACAGGCCACCAAGGACGGTGTGCGCGATCTTCGTCAGTCGGGCCTGGTGAAGGTCCGCCTCGGGGCAACGTCGCTCGAGGAAGTGATCGCAGCCACCAATGAATGAGCGCCCGGCCCCAAGGTCTGGCGCGTGACATCCGAAAGCTGGAGTAGCCATGGCGACTGCACAAGCCGCAAGAAACATCAAGGAAATGGTGTTCGAGTGGGAAGGCCGCGACAAGAACGGCAAAGTGGTTCGCGGAGAAGTGCGCGCTGGCGGGGAAGCCGCCGTCAGCGCGAGCCTGCGTCGCCAAGGCATCCTGCTGACCAAGCTGAAGAAGCGCCGCACCACCGGCGGCCGCTCGGTCAAGCAGAAGGACATCGCGCTGTTCACACGCCAGTTGGCAACGATGATGAAGGCCGGTGTTCCGCTGCTGCAGTCCTTCGACATCGTGGCCCGTGGCGCAACGAATCCAAGGCTGACCCGGCTGCTCAATGAGATTCGTGCCGATGTGGAGACCGGCACCAGCCTGTCCGCCGCTTTCCGCAAGCACCCCATGCACTTCGACGGGCTCTACTGCAACCTGGTCGAGGCCGGCGAAGCCGGCGGTATTCTTGAAGCGCTGCTCGATCGCCTGGCCATCTACCAGGAAAAGACGCTGGCGCTGAAGAGCAAGATCAAGTCGGCGCTGATGTACCCGATCTCGGTGATCGTCGTCGCGTTCATCGTGCTGACGGTGATCATGATCAAGGTCATCCCGGCGTTCAAGGATGTGTTCAAGTCCTTTGGCGCCGACCTGCCCGCGCCGACCCTGTTCGTGATCGCGATGAGCGAGTTCTTCGTCTCCTACTGGTACATCATCTTCGGTGTGCTGATCGGCGGCAGCTACATGTTCTTCCAGACCTGGAAGCGATCGGCCAAGATGCAGATGGCGATGGACCGCCTGCTGCTGCGCATACCGGTCTTCGGATCGCTGATCAACAAGTCGGTGATCGCGCGCTGGACACGTACTTTGGCCACCATGTTCGCCGCGGGTGTCCCGCTGGTGGAAGCGCTGGATTCGGTGGGCGGCGCATCTGGCAACGCAGTCTATGCCGAGGCCACCCAGGCGATCCAGCGCGACGTCTCGACCGGGTCCGCCTTGACGACCGCCATGCAGTCGACCGGCGTGTTCCCGAACATGGTCCTGCAGATGACCGCCATCGGCGAGGAAGCCGGCTCGCTCGACCACATGCTGAGCAAGGCAGCCGAGTTCTACGAGGAAGAAGTCGACGACATGGTCAAGGGCCTGTCCAGCCTGATGGAGCCGTTCATCATCGTAATCCTGGGCGTGCTGATCGGTGGCATCGTGGTATCCATGTACCTGCCGATCTTCAAGCTCGGCGCGGTGGTCTGATCGCCCATGCAAGGCTTGGCGTGGGAGTGGCTGCTGTCGCCTCTGATCCTTGGCGTGCTGGGGCTCATGATCGGCAGCTTCCTGAACGTCGTGATCCATCGCAAACCCTTGCTGCTGGAACGCGAGTGGCTGGGCGACGCGGCTGCCTATCTGCAGGACGGCGCGGCGATGCAACGTGTGCTCGGCAAGGGCGCGAAACGCCTGTCGGAGCTTGCGGCGTTCGGCCAGTCATTGGCCGGTGAGGTCGAGAAGCTTCCGCCGCTGAGCCTCTCGCGCCCGCGATCACGCTGCCCGCAGTGCGGGCACGCCATTGCCTGGCATGAAAACATTCCCGTACTGAGCTGGCTTCGCCTGCGCGGCCGCTGCGCTGGCTGCGGCACCCGGATCTCGGCGCGCTACCCGATCATCGAATTGCTGACGGCGGCCCTGTTCGCGGCCGTGGCCTGGCGCTTCGGCACCAACCCGGCGACGTTGGTGTACTGCCTCGCGATGGCGCTGCTGGTGGCCGCGGCTTTCATCGACCTGGACACCACGTTGCTGCCCGACGACCTGACCTTGCCGATGATCGGGTTGGGCCTGGTCGCAGCGTGGCAGCAATGGATCCCGGTCTCGCTGCCGGATGCAGCGCTTGGCGCCTTCTTCGGCTACTTCTCGCTGTGGGCCGTTGCGCGACTGTACAAGCTCATCCGTCGCGTCGATGGCATGGCCGAGGGAGACTTCAAGCTGCTGGCGGGTTTGGGCGCCCTGCTCGGCTGGCAAGTGCTCGCCGCGATCATCCTCCTGTCGTCGGCCGTCGGCGCCTGCATCGGTGTGTTCATGATCGTGGCGCGCGGGCATGGCCGCAGCGTGCCAATCCCGTTCGGTCCCTACCTGGCCGGCGGCGGTGTCGCAGCGCTGTTCTATGGCCAGCAGCTCAGCCGCCTGTGGATGCCGGGATGAACGCAGTGCGCCGACGCTGGCGCGTCGGACTGACCGGCGGCATCGGCAGCGGCAAGAGCACGGTCGGCGGCATGCTGCAGGACCTGGGTGCCACTCTGGTGGACACCGATGCGATCGCGCACACGATCACCGCCGCCGGCGGCGCCGCCATGCCGGCACTGCGGGAGACGTTCGGCGACATGGTCGTCGGCCAGGATGGCGCACTTGATCGTGCGCAGATGCGCGCGCTGGTCTTTGCCAACCCGGACGCCAAGCGCCGGCTTGAAGCGATCCTGCATCCGCTGATCGGCCACATTGCGCAGCAGCAGGCCGAGGCGGCACCCGGCGTAGTGGTCTTCGACGTCCCGCTGCTCGCCGAATCCAGCGCGTGGCGCGCGCGATGCGACCGCCTGCTCGTCGTCGACTGCAGCGTTGCCGTCCAGATCGAACGCGTGGTCGCGCGCTCCGGCTGGGCCGAGTCGCAGGTGCGGCACGTCATCGCCCAGCAGGCTTCGCGCGAACGGCGCCGAGCCATTGCCGATGCGATGATCCACAACGAAGGGCTGTCACTCGCATCGCTGCAGTCACAGGTCGCGAACCTGTGGCAACACTGGCTGGGCGTGCCGCCACCCGAGCCGCCGCCGGGGCTGTGAAACAATCCCGCGACGTGGCCGGCCCTCCCGCCGCCGGCTGACAAGAAAGCGTCCCTTGGTTCTGTACGAGTACCCCTTCAACGAGAGCATCCGCACGATGCTGCGGCTGGAGCATCTTTTCGACCGGCTCGGACAGCTGATGCCGCGCGACGCCGCGGTGGACCACCACTTCGCGCTGGTCACGCTGTTCGAGATCATGGATGTCTCGGCCCGCGCCGACCTCAAGTCCGATCTGCTCAAGGAACTGGAGCGGCACAAGGCCCAGTTGATGGCCTACCGCGGCAGCCCGCAGGTTTCGCAGGCAGCGCTGGACCAGGTGATCGCCCGCATCGATCATGCATTCGACGGCCTGAACCACCAGGCCGGCAAGGCAGCACAGTCGCTGTCGAACAATGAATGGCTGATGAGCGTGCGCAGTCGGATCAGCATTCCCGGCGGCACCTGCGAATTCGACCTGCCCGCCTACTATGCGTGGCAGCAGAAGGACGGTGCCCAGCGTCGGGCCGACCTGAACAGCTGGGTGGCCGCGCTGGCGCCTCTGGCCGAGGCGCTGCAGGTGCTGTTGCAGTTGCTGCGCGATGCCGGCGCCCCGCACAAGGTGATGAGCACGGGCGGCCAGTACCAGCAAAGTCTCCCGCAGGGCCGCAGCTACCAGTTGCTGCGCATGCGCATCGACGAGACGACCGGCCTGATCCCGGAGATCACCGGCCACCGCCTGATGGTCTCCATCCGGCTGATGCGCTGCGAGCCCGACGGCCGCATGCGGCCGGCCAACGAAGACAGCGCCTTCGAACTGAGCCTGTGTTCCTGAGCGCGTCATGAGCATCCACCGCACGTCGCCACCTGACGGCGCACGCCAGGTGCCTTGCCCCACCTGCGGGCAGCCGTCGCGATTCGCGCCCGAGAACCCCTGGCGCCCGTTCTGCAGCGAGCGCTGCCGAAGCGTCGACTTCGGCGCCTGGGCCAGCGAGCGCTACCGGGTCGCGGCGCCCCCCGGGCCGGACGACGCGCCGGACGGCAGCGCGCACTGACCGGCGATTGCTGCGCCCCCCCTTGAAGCGCTCCGCCGCGTCCCTATAATCCGTCTGCTAGCACTCGACAGGCTTGAGTGCTAACAAGCCTGGCAGCCTAAGGCAGCCAAGCGATCCCAAACATGCGAATAGGCGCTCACTTACCGAGCGCCTGCCTGTTTCAGCTGACTGCGACATCAAAGGAGATGTGATGAAACTTCGTCCGTTGCACGATCGAGTGATCGTCAAGCGCCTGGAAAACGAAACCAAGACCGCCTCGGGCATCGTGATCCCCGACAACGCCGCCGAGAAGCCCGACCAGGGTGAAGTGCTGGCCGTCGGCCCCGGCAAGCGCAACGACAAAGGCGATTTCGTCGCCCTGAACATCAAGGTTGGCGACCGCGTGCTGTTCGGCAAGTACAGCGGCCAGACCGTCAAGGTCGATGGCGACGAACTGCTGGTGATGCGCGAGGAAGACCTCTTCGCCGTCGTCGAGAAGTAATCCGACCCCGGCATTCCGCTACCCCCTTACCGATTCCTGGAGAGAAACAACATGGCAGCAAAAGACGTTGTCTTCGGCGCTGACGCGCGCCACCGCATGGTCGAAGGCGTGAACATCCTGGCCAACGCGGTCAAGGTCACGCTGGGCCCCAAGGGCCGCAACGTGGTGCTCGAGCGCTCGTTCGGCGCCCCCACCGTCACCAAGGACGGTGTCTCGGTCGCCAAGGAAATCGAGCTGAAGGACAAGCTCCAGAACATGGGCGCGCAGATGGTCAAGGAAGTCGCTTCCAAGACCAGCGACAACGCCGGTGACGGCACCACCACGGCCACCGTGCTGGCCCAGTCGATCGTCCGCGAAGGCATGAAGTTCGTGGCCGCCGGCATGAACCCGATGGACCTGAAGCGCGGCATCGACAAGGCCGTGACGGCCCTGGTCGAAGAGCTGAGGAAGGCTTCGAAGCCCACCACCACCAGCAAGGAAATCAGCCAGGTTGGCGCGATCTCCGCCAACAGCGACGAGTCGATCGGCAAGATCATCGCCGACGCGATGGACAAGGTCGGCAAGGAAGGCGTGATCACGGTCGAGGACGGCAAGAGCCTGAACAACGAGCTGGATGTCGTCGAAGGCATGCAGTTCGACCGCGGCTACCTGTCGCCGTACTTCATCAACAACCCGGACAAGCAGGTCGCGCTGCTGGACAACCCCTTCGTGCTGCTGTTCGACAAGAAGATCAGCAACATCCGTGACCTGCTGCCCACGCTGGAGCAGGTTGCCAAGGCCGGTCGTCCGCTGCTGATCATCGCCGAGGAAGTCGAAGGCGAAGCGCTGGCCACGTTGGTGGTCAACACCATCCGCGGCATCCTGAAGGTCGTCGCCGTCAAGGCCCCGGGCTTCGGTGACCGTCGCAAGGCCATGCTCGAAGACATCGCCATCCTGACCGGCGGCAAGGTCATCGCCGAGGAAGTCGGCCTGACGCTCGAGAAGGTCACGCTGGCCGACCTGGGCCAGGCCAAGCGCGTCGAAGTGGCCAAGGAAAACACCACGATCATCGACGGCAACGGTGCCGCAGCCGACATCGAAGCGCGCGTCAAGCAGATCCGCGTGCAGATCGAGGAAGCCACCAGCGACTACGACCGCGAGAAGCTGCAAGAGCGCGTGGCCAAGCTGGCCGGCGGCGTGGCTGTCATCAAGGTCGGTGCCGCCACCGAAGTCGAGATGAAGGAAAAGAAGGCGCGTGTCGAAGACGCGCTGCACGCCACCCGTGCGGCCGTTGAAGAAGGCATCGTGGCCGGCGGCGGCGTGGCGCTGCTGCGTGCCCGTGCTGCCGTTGGCGCGATCAAGGGCGACAACCCCGACCAGGACGCCGGCATCAAGATCGTGCTGCGCGCGATCGAACAGCCGCTGCGCGAGATCGTGGCCAACGCCGGTGGCGAGCCCAGCGTCGTGATCAACAAGGTGCTGGAAGGCAAGGGCAACTTCGGTTTCAATGCCGCCAACGACACCTATGGCGACATGATCGAGATGGGCATCCTGGATCCGACCAAGGTGACCCGCACCGCGCTGCAGAACGCCGCGTCGGTGGCCTCGCTGATGCTGACGACCGAGTGCATGGTCGCCGAAGCGCCGAAGGAAGAAGCTCCCGCCATGCCTGGCGGCGGCATGGGTGGCATGGGCGGCATGGGCATGGACATGTAAGTCCGGGCTGACGCTCCACTTGCCGGGCAGGCCTGCCGCCTGCCCTGACGGGCCACCTTCGGGTGGCCCGTTTCACTTGATGGCATCGGCAGCAACGATCGATTGATAATGCCGGCAAAGCCGTACCTGCCGATGAACCGTCGTCCGACCCTGCAAGACTTCGTTGAAGACGAGATGCTGCGCGCGCCGCTGCTGTTCGACCAGGTGGTCGATGCGGTCCAGGAACAGTGGCGACAGGCACTGGGGCCGCATGCGCGGCACACCGCGGGTGAAGCTGCCCGCACGCTGCAATTGAACCGCGGCGACCTGGTGAACCGCGCGGTTCGTTCGCTGCGCACCCACGTGCAAGGCGAAGTCAGCGGGCGTGCCGCGGGCGCGATGCCTGCCGCGCCCGCGGCGCCGGCCGCACCTGCCCGACTCGAGCTGGCACTGATCGATGAAGACGCGGTGAATTCCGACATCGAGGTTTCGCGCGCCGTCGAGCGCATCAAGTCGATGGCAGAGTTCGAGTTGCGCGAGCTGCAGGCCTTCACCTCGGCGCTGATCGGCGATTTCAACGTCGCACGCGACAGCAACCCGTTCCGCCCCGAGGCCTACGTGCGGGCGCTGTGGGACGGCGTGCAGGTGCTGCCGATGAGCCGCTCGGCCCAGGCCGCCTTCCTGCACGATGCGGCCGATCCGCTGGCGCGCACCTTGCGCCAGTCCTATGCCGGCGCCTGCACCCGGCTGGAAGACCAGGGCGTGGAGCCTGCGGTCCACCGCACGATCGTCGTCACGCCGACGCTGCGGGGCGCCGGCATCGGGGCCCTGGTCGATGGCGGGCCGATCACCGTCGCGCAATCGCTGCAGGAACTTCGCGACAGCCTGCCGATGCCCCTGGACGAACTCCCCCCAGGTCCTGCTGCCGCGCCAGGCCCGCGGGTGGACCAGCAGCTGATCGAGCTGCTGTCCCGCCTGTTCGACGCCATCCAGTCCGACCGGGCCGTGCCGCCCGACTGCGTGCCCCTGCTGCTGCGCCTGCAGCCCACGGCCTTGCGCCTCGCGGTGCAGGACACCTCGATGCTGGACGACTACGACCACCCCATCTGGCGCTTCATGGACCGGCTGGCGTTCCTGTTGACCACCGTGCAGGTGGCCGAACTCGAGCGCTGCCTCCATTTCGCGCGCCAGCTCGTGGATCACCTGGTCGCCGACGGCGCGGCCGACAGCGCCCGTTTCGAGTGGGCGATCGGCCGCATCGCGGCCTTCGAGCGTCACAGCTTCGACCGCGCGGTGCTGGTGGCGCAACCGGAGATCACCCAGCTCCAGCTGCCTGTCGACGAGACCAGCGAGCCGATCGACATCGGCACGCTTGACACCGTGCCGGCCGAGCTGATGCCCGAAGACAGCCCGCCGCACACGGCTTCCGCACCGCCGGCGGCCCTGTTGAGCCTGCAGCCCGGCGGCTATCTGCGCGCCTACCTGCAAAGCGAGTGGCGCTTGCTGCAGCTGCTGTGGGTGGACCGAACCGGCGCGAGCTGGCTGCTGCGCGACGCCAGCGCGGCCCGCCACTGGGCGCTGCGTCTGCGCGCGATCGAGCGGCTGTTCGAGGCCCAGCTGGCCGACGTGCTGACACCACGCTCGCTGGTGCGCAGCGCCGCCGGCCGCGTGCTGCGCGCGATGCACCCGGCGCCGGCGCGCTGACCGCGCGCGGGCTACCCGCCGGCCGCGTCTGCCAGCGCCGCGCGAATCGCCGCCACCACCAGGTCCGGCCGCTCGTGCACGATCCAGTGCGACGCGCCCGCCACCTGCTGCACCTGGACCCGCGGCACCCAATGCGCCAGCCCCTCCAGCAGCGCAGGCAGCAGCGCATGGTCCTCCAGGCCCCAGAGCACGCGCGTCGGCACGCTGACCTCGACCACCGACGGCGGCAGCTGCAGCGCCAGCAGGCTGCGGTCTTCCGGCGTCGGCGGGCGCAGCGGCGACGCGCGGTAGTAGTTCAGCGCGCCCTCCAGGCCGCAGGCCCAGACTTCCCGATAGCGCTGGCGCATGGCCGGCGTCAGCCACGCCGCCGGGCCGAAGCGTGACAGCGTGCGGAACAGCGGCTCGAAATCGTTGGCCGCCAGGCGGGCAGCCGCCTCCGGCCTGACCAGCTCGTTCATGTACGCACTGGCGGCCTGCTGGGCCGGGTTGTGCTGCAGCTCGCGCAGGAAGGCCCCCGGATGCGGCGAATTCAGGATCACCAGCTGCCGCAGCAGTTGCGGCTTCAGCGCGGCCAGGTTCCAGGCCACGCCCCCACCCCAGTCGTGGGCCACCAGCACGTCGATCGGCGCGCCGAGCTGCTCGATCAACGCCGCCAGGTCGGCCACCAGGTGCTTTGCGCGATAGGCCTCCAGGCCCGCCGGCGCGCTGGAGTGTTCGTAGCCCCGCAGGTTGGGCGCCACGCAGCGCGCCTGCGGCGCCAGCGCGGCCATCACCTCGTCCCAGACGAAGGCGGCCTCGGGGAAGCCGTGCAGCAGCAGCACGCGTTGGCGTGCATCGCGCGCGCCGGCCCCGCGGCAGGACAGCTCGATGCCGTGCGGCAGGGTCAGGCGGAAGGTGTCGATGGCGTCCATGCGCGCAGCGTACAGGCCGCGTCGCCCAGGCCCTGTCGCGTAAGTGCCGAAAACAGCGTGATGCCGATGTCCGAATGTTCGGTGGCGATCTCGCCCAGCACCTTCTGCGCCTGCTGCAGCGAACGGGCCGCCTCGTTGCGGCTGAGCTTGTCGGCCTTGGTCAGCAGGACCAGCAGCTTGACCTCGCCGACGCCCACCCGCGGCATCACGAACTCCAGCAGCTGCCGGTCCAGCGCCGTGAAGCCATGGCGCGCGTCGACCATCATCACCACGCCGGCCAGCGCATGACGGTTGCGCAGGTAGTCGGCCATCACCTGCTGCCAACGCAGCTTGGCATCGCGGGCCACCGCGGCGTAGCCGTAGCCCGGCAGATCGGCCCAGCGCGCATCCGGCGCATCGGCCGGACCCAGCTCGAACAGGTTGATGTGCTGGGTGCGCCCGGGCGTCTTCGACGCAAAGGCCAGCCGCCGCTGCTGCGCCAGCAGGTTGATCGCGGTGGACTTGCCGGCATTGCTGCGACCCACGAACGCCGTCTCCGGCAGGCCGGGCGGCGGCAGCTGGTTGAGCTGACTGGCGGTGGTCAGGAAACGGGCGCTCTGGGTCCATGCCAGGGCGGCGCGTTGTTCCGGCGTGGGCTCGGCGGGGGTATCGTGCATGGAGCATTGTAAAATCGTCGGGTTTGCCCAAAACCCCAAGGTCCCTCCGACATGAAGTCGCTGCTTGCCCTGACGCTGCTGGCCGCCGTGGTTGCTCTCCCGGCATCGCCCACCCTCGCTGCCGAAACCCATGCGGCCGCGGCCAAGCCCGATCTGGCCAAGGGGCAGGCGATCTCCGGGCAGGTCTGTGGTGCCTGCCACACGGCGGATGGTTCGCGCGGCAGTTCCGCCAACCCGATCCTCGCCGGCCAGCACGCCGATTACCTGTTCAAGCAACTCGATGAGTTCAAGGCCGGCAAGCGCAAGAACGCGGTGATGAACGGCATGGCCGCACCGCTGTCGCCGGAGGACATGAAGAATGTCGCGGCGTTCTACGCCAGCAAGCAGGCCAAGCCCGGCTTCTCCAAGAACAAGCAGATCGTGCAACTGGGCGAGAAGATCTACCGGGGTGGCATTGCATCCAAGCAGGTGCCCGCCTGCGCCGGCTGCCACAGCCCCAACGGCGCCGGCATCCCGGCGCAGTACCCGCGCCTGGCCGGCCAGCATTCCGACTACACCGAGGCGCAGCTGAACGCCTTCCGCAGCGGGGCGCGCGCCAATTCGCCGCAGATGATGGCCATTGCCAGCAAGCTCAGCGACAACGAGATCAAGGCGGTGGCCGACTACATGGCCGGCCTGCGCTGAACGGCGCCCCGATCCCGAAGCAAAGGCCGGTCGCTGACCGGCCTTTTTGTTGGTGCCGACTGCGGAACGCTGTAAGGCCTGCCAGAGTCCGACCGACTACCCGGCAGCAAGGAGTAACCCCCACATGCGTTCCGACCGGCACGGCTTCGTGCACCCGACTTCCTCCGACATCACACCGCGTGCCGCCTACGAAGGTCGCCGCCGCTGGCTGCAGCAGGTGGCCGCCGGTGCGCTCGGCAGCACCTTGGCGGCCTGGGCCGCACGCGATGCACTGGCCCAGGACAAGCTGGCTGCTCTGCCCGGCACCCGCAGCACGGTGCCCGGCGCGATCCTGATGGACAAGCCCACTCCCCGGGCCGATGCCACCTCGTACAACAACTTCTACGAGTTCGGCACCGACAAGTCCGACCCGGCGCGCAATGCGCACACACTGAAGACCCGGCCCTGGACCGTCGCGGTCGAGGGCGAGGTCCGCAAACCCAAGGTCTTCGACCTCGACGAACTGCTCAAGCTCAGCCCGATGGAAGAGCGCATCTACCGGCTGCGCTGCGTCGAAGGCTGGTCGATGGTGATCCCCTGGGTCGGCTATTCGATGGCCGAGCTCATCAAGCGGGTCGAGCCCACCGGCAATGCGAAGTTCGTCGAGTTCGTGACCTTGGCCGATCCCAAGACCATGCCCTACGTCGGCTCGCGCGTGCTCGACTGGCCGTATGTCGAAGGCCTGCGGCTGGACGAGGCCCAGCATCCGCTGACCCTGCTGGCCTTCGGCATGTACGGCGAGGTGCTGCCGAACCAGAACGGCGCGCCGGTGCGGCTGGTCGTGCCCTGGAAATACGGCTTCAAGAGCGCGAAGTCGATCGTCAAGATCCGCTTCGTCGAGAAGATGCCGCGTACCGCCTGGGTCAAGGCCGCCGCGCAGGAATACGGCTTCTATTCGAACGTCAACCCGCATGTCGACCACCCGCGCTGGAGCCAGGCCACCGAGCGACCGATCGGTGAAGGCGGGGGCATCTTCGCCAAGCGCAAGCCCACGCTGATGTTCAATGGCTACGAAGCCCAGGTGGGCCAGCTCTATGCCGGGCTGGACCTGGCAAAGAACTACTGAACACACGGCCAAGCGCACACCGATGAACAAGCTGCTGCTGCACCCGGCCGCCAAGCCCCTGCTGTTCCTGCTGGGCCTGGCGCCCTTCGCCCACCTTGCCTGGGGCGCATTCGCCGACGCGCTGGGCCCGAACCCGGCCGAGGCGCTGATCCGCGGCAGCGGCGACTGGGTGCTGCGGCTGCTGTGCATCACGCTGGCGGTGACGCCGCTGCGCGAGCTCAGCGGCTGGAGCGCGCTGGCGCGCTTTCGCCGCATGGCGGGGCTGTATGCCTTCTTCTACGGTGCCGTTCACTTCCTGTGTTATGCGTGGCTGGACATGAGCCTGGTGCTCGAGGACATCCTGCGCGACATCGCCAAGCGCCCGTTCATCCTGGTCGGCACGCTGGCGCTGCTGCTGATGGCGCCGCTGGCCGCCACCTCGTTCAACCGTGCGATCAAGGCGCTCGGCGCGGCGCGCTGGAAGACGCTGCACAAGCTGGTCTACGGCATCGTGCTGCTGGGCCTGCTGCACTTCTTCTGGATGCGCGCGGCCAAGCACAACTTCGGCGAATGGTCGGTCTATGCGCTGCTGGTCGCCGCGATGCTGGGCTGGCGCCTGCGCAACTGGAGCCGCAGGGGCTCGGCCGGCCGCAGGGTGACGTTCAGCACCGCCCGCGGGGGCGCCATGCCCGGCATGGCGGACAGCTCGAACCGCTGAAGCAGCAGCGCCGCCACCAGCGTCATCTCGGTGCTGGCGAACAGGCTGCCGATGCACACCCGCGGACCGGTGCCGAAGGGCAGGTAGGCGCCACGCGGCAGGTCCGGCGCGCCGGGGCCGAATCGCTCGGGCAGGAAGCGCTCGGGCTCGGGGAACCAGCGCGCGTCGTGGTGCAGCACCCAGGGCGTGATGCGCAGCATCGCCCCCTTGGGCAAGGGCCAGCCGCCGATCGTCACCGGTTCGATCGCGCGCCGCGTCATCAGGCCGGCGGCCGGCGGGTACAGCCGCATCGCCTCCTTCAAGGTCTGACCCAGATACGGCAGGGCGGCCACGTCGTCGTGTCCCGGCGCGCGGCCACCGAGCACGCGCTGCAGCTCGTCCGCCACGCGCTGCTGGCACGCAGGATGAGCGGCCATCAGCCAGCTCCACCAGGTCAGCGCGGTGGCGCTGGTCTCGTGCCCCGCCTGGAAGATGGTGACGCACTGGTCGCGCACCTCGCGCTCGCTCAGCCGCACGTCGCCATCGCGTGCCGCGAGCAGGTGCGCCAGGATGTCGTCGTGCCCGGCCGCGGCGCCCTGCTGCTGCCGCTGCCGGATGTGCCGCCACACCAGGCCGTCCTGCAGCCGCAGCGCGCGCCGCTTCGCGGCCTTGCCCGGCAGCGGCAGCCAGTCGGGCAGGGTCCAGGGCCTGAACATCTCGCGCATCGCCACGCGCGACAGCGTCTGCACCGAAGCGCCCACCGCGCGCGCATCGGCCGCCGATGTACTGCTGAACAGCGTGTGCATGATCACGTCCATCGTCAGCCCGGTGAACCAGTGCTCGATGTCCACCGGCTGGACGTCCATCTCTGGCGGCAGCGCGTCCAGCGCCCGCTGCGTGGCCGCCACCATCGTCGCGGCATAGCCGGCCACGCGGCGCGCCGCGAACACCGGTTGCAGCAGCCGGCGCTGGCGCTGCCAGGTCTCGCCCTCGGTGGTCAGCACGCTGCGACCCATCGACTGCGCGAACACCTCGATGCCGCGCTCCCAGCGGATGAAGCTGCCCGCCTTGTCGACCAGCACCTCGCGCACCAGGTCCGGCGCGAACACGTCGTAGGTGCGCTCGAAGCCCAGGCGCATGCGTACCAGGTCGCCATGGCGGCGCTGCAGGTCCTGCGTGAAGCCGAGGTAGTCGGCGGCCATGCGCCGCAGCAGCGGCAGGCCGAACCAGGCCGTGTCCGGGCCGGGGGGTGCGAAGGTCGTCATCGAAGCTCAGGCGGTGGTCGGGTACACGTCCGGCAGCGTAGGGCTGCGCCGGCGCGGTGTCTTGAACGAATCCGACACCTGCGCGTTGGCGACAATGCGGGCCGTGCCGACCTCCGCGCATCTCGATCTGCCGCCCGCCGCGCTGTCGCGTTGCGTGCGCGCCGTCTTTCGCCGCAGCACGCTGGGCGCCGCACTGCCGGCGGAGCAGCGCTTCAACCACTTTCCCGCCTCGCCGCTGTGCGGGCTGACCTGGTTCCTCAGCGGCAGCGGGATTGCCCTCGACCCCGAGCAGCCGCCGGCGGTCCTGCCGCCCGTCGGCCGGCCGCTGCCGCCCATCGTCTTCGGCGGGCCGCAGCGCGGACCCACGCTGTGCTGGAACCCGGGCGAGGTGCACAGCTTCACGCTGCTGCTGATGCCTGATGCGCTGGCCGCGATGGCCGGCGTGAACCCCGAGCAGTGGGTCGACCGCGTCGTCGACGCGCACGAGGTGCTAGCGCCTGAATGGCACGGCCTGCTGCAGCAGGTGCAGCAGGCGCCGGACGACGCGGCGCGGCTGGCCCTGGTGTGGCAGGCCTTCGGTGCGCGCTGGGCCGCCAGCCAGGAACCGGGCGGCGGTGGCCTGCTGCGCTATGCCGACTGGGCCCGCCACCTGGCCCTGCGGGCAGCCGGCTCGCGCCTGGGCCGCAGCACGCGCCAGGCCGAGCGCCGGCTCAAGGCCTGGGCCGGCCAGCCGCTGCGCGGGCTGCTCGGCATCGGCCGCGCCGAGCAATCGTTCCTGCTGGTGCGCGCGGCCCATGCCGCAGGCCATGTCGACTGGGCCGATGTCGCGTCCATTGCGGGTTATTCCGACCAGGCCCACCTGTGCCGCGAGACGCGCCGCTTCACCGGCTTCAGCCCGCGGGAGTTGCGCCTGCGCATCGCGCGGGACGAAGCCTTCTGGGTCTACCGCCTGTGGCAGTAGCCGGTGCGTCGGCCGTGAAGCCCGTCACGAAGGCCCCCCGGGGATGCGGGGAAGCCAGCGCCGGGCACGCGGCCTAGCATCCGTTCATGAAAGTTTCGCCTCGTCCCGCCGCCCCGTTGCCGATCGACCGCGCCGACCCCGGCCTGCCCGACGGCTTCGCCCGCGAGGCGCTGAGCCTGGCGATGCGCTCGCTGGACCTGGCCGAGCGCCTGCAGCAGCCCAACAGCATGAGCCTGGCGCTGGCCCAGGTGGCGCGCAGCCTGAAGGCGCTGGGTGCCTTCGGACCGGCCGAGACCTACCTCGGCCAGGCCCTGCGCTGGGCCGGCCTGCTGCCCGGCAGCGATGCCCGGGTCGACCTGATCTGCGAACTTGCCGAGGTGTGCTGTGCCGCGGCCGAGGCCGAGCAGGCCACCCACGAAGACGATCGCCATGCCGGCCGTGCCGAACGCGAGCGCGCCCGCGACCATGCGTTCGAGGCCGCCGGCCTGGCCGGCCAGACCGCCGACGCACACTGGGAGGTGAAGGTGCTGCTGCGCGTGAGCGACGTGCTCGACCGCTGCGGCGACCACGAGGATGCCGCCTCGATGCAGAACCGCGCGATCAGCCTGATGGGCCTGTGCCCGGACGGCGACGCGCTGCCGCCCCAGGAAGCCGCCGCCACGCCCGAGCCGGGCTGGCTGCTGGCGCCGGGCTCGACGCTGCTGATGTGAGCCCGGCTAGGGCAGGCTGATGCGGTAGCAGGTGCTGAATCCGGCCGGCGCAGGCCGCTGCTCGAACCGGCCGCCGTGCACCGCGGCCACCTTGTCGATCACCCGATGGCCCAGCCCCAGGCCCAACGCATGCCGGGCGGCCGCCCCCTGGGCCGCTGGCGCCGGCGCGGGCTTCTGCGCGGCCAGGGCTCCGTCGTCGCAGACCTGCAGCCAGCGCTCGCCGGCGTCCAGCTGCACCGCGATCGAGGTGCCCGGCGGCGTGTGCGCCAGCGCGTTGTCGATCAGGTTGCGCAAGGCCAGCTCCATCAGCACCGGATGCCCGGACAGGCCCCAGCTGGGCGGGGCCTCGACCACCAGTTCGTGGCGGGCGTCCAGCGCCGCCTGCGCGTACTCGGCCACCACGCGGCGCGCCAGCGCGGCCAGGTCGAAGGGCTGCGCCGCCTCGGCCAGCTCGGTGCGGCTGGCGCGCGCCAGCGTCAGCAGCTGGCCCAGCAGCTGGCCCGCGCGCAGGGCGTCCTGCTCGATGCGCTGCAGCGACTGCTGGCGCTCGGCCTCATCGGCCGTCTTGCCGCGCAGCAGGCGCGCATGCAGGCTCAGCGAGGCCAGCGGCGTGCGCAGCTCGTGCGCCAGTTCGCTGGCCAGCTGCTGCTCGCGCGCCAGGGCGGCGTGGTAGCGCGCCACCAGCGTGTCGATGGCCCGGACCACGGCTTCGAACTCCTGGTGCCGCAGCCGTGGCTGCAGTGGCGCGGCGCGCTGCACGTCCAGCGCCAGCACCTCGGCCGACAGCGCATCGAGCGGCCGCAGGCCGCGCCGGATCGCCAGTCCCAGCACCAAGGCCACCACCGGCAGGCCCCACAGGCCCGGCTCGGCCACCTGGGTGCCGATGTCCCAGGCCAGGTCGTCCCGCTCGGCCACGCTCAGCAGCACCATCACGCGCCGGTCATGCGCCGGCGCACGCCAGCGGGCGAAGCTGCGCCAGGGCACGGCCGGCGTGCCCAGCTCGAGGGTGGCAAAGCCCTCGGCGATGGCAAAGGGTGGCAGCGGCGCATCGCCGGTGCGGCTGATCAGGTGGCCACCGGCGTCCCACACCACGACGCTGAGCGACTGCTGGTAGTCGTGTGCGCGCAGGTTGTCGCCGTCGCTGGTGGGAATCACCCGGCGTGGATCGGCGAAGTCGTTGGTCGCCTCGCTCAGCAGCAGCGCAGCCACGCTGGCGAGGTGGCCGTCGGTCAGCTCGTCGGCCTCATGCTGGCCGGTGCGGAAGCCCACCACCACGAAGCCCAGCCACAGGGCGGCCAGCGCGCCCAGCGCCCAGGCCAGCAGGTGGCCCGACAGCGTGCGCTGCCCTGCAGCCAGGGCACTCATGCCTCGGCCGGCACGAAGTAGCCGACGCCGCGCAGCGTGCGAATCACCTCGTCGCCGAGCTTGCGCCGCAGGTAGTGCACGTGCACCTCGATGGCGTTGCTGCCCGGGCCGCCGTTCCATTCGTACAGCCGCTCCTCCAGCTGCTGGCGCGACAGCACGCGCGGCCGCACCTCGGCCAGCGCCAGCAGCAGCGACCATTCGCGCGCGGAGAGCTCCACCGGCACCCCGGCGCGGGTGACGCTGCGGGTGGCGGGATCGATGCGGATGTCGCCGATCTGCAGCTGCGGCTGGGCGCGGCCGGCTGCGCGCCGGCGCACCGCCCGCATGCGCGCGGCCAGCTCGTCGCTGTCGAAGGGCTTGGCCACGTAGTCGTCGGCCCCCATGTCGAGCGCCGCGATGCGCGAGGCCACCTCGTCCCGCGCGGTCATGATCAGGATCGGCGTGTGCGGGTCGGGCAGCCGACCGCCGCCCTGGCGCCGCACCCGCTGCAGCAGCGTGCTGCCGTCGCCGTCGGGCAGGCCCAGGTCCAGCAGCACCAGGTCGAAGGCCTCGGCCTGCAGCGCCGCCCAGGCGGCTGCCAGCGTGCCGGCCAGGTCCACCACGCAGCCGTGCTGGCGCAGGTGCGCGCGCAGGCCCTGGGCAATGCCTTCGTCGTCTTCGACCACCAACACTCGCATGGCCTGCATTGTGCGGGTGCCGGGCCAGGTTAAGAGTGGCTTAAGCAGGCGGGCCTAGGGTGGGCGCCGATGCAAGAGAACCATAAGAGAGACCGCGTCGTCGTTGGACTGAACCTCGCGCTGCCGCTGGCCCTGGCCGCCTGCGAACTGGGCCACCTGGACATGCCGCTGGCGCGCCTGTTCGGCGGCCCGGCCGGCTTTGCACTGCGCGAGCACTGGATGCTGGCCGAGGTGCTGCATGGCGGCGGCCGCGTGCTGTCGTGGACGCTGGCGCTCGGGCTGTGCCTGGGCGTGTGGTGGCCGTTCGGCTGGCTGCGCCGGCTGGCACTGTCGCAACGGCTGCAACTGGCGGTGGGCACCCTGGCGGCGGTGATCACGGTGTCGCTGGTGAAGAACCACAACGGCACCAGCTGCCCCTGGGACCTGACCGACTTTGGCGGCCTGATCCCGCCTGCCTCCCACTGGCTGGGTTTCCTCACGCCGGACGGCGGCAGCGGCCGCTGCTTCCCGGCCGGCCATGCGTCGGCCGGCTTCGCCTTCGTGGCCGGCTATTTCGCGTTCCGCCATGCCGATCCCGTGCTGGCCCGCCGCTGGCTGGCCGCGGCCCTGCTGGCCGGGTTCGTGCTGGGCATGGGCCAGCAGCTACGAGGGGCTCACTTCATGAGCCATACTTTGTGGTCCGCTGCACTGTGCTGGTGGGCCGCCCTGGCGCTGGATGCGCTGTGGCGCCCGCTCCAGCGGCTGCAGCAAGGCCTTTCCCCGTACCAGGGCAATCCCCGACTGCCATGACCCGGTTCTTCCCGACGCGCCGGCCGGCCGACGGCCCGCGCGGCGGCGCGCATCCCGCCCGATCGATCCTGTACTCCAGCCTGTGGATGGCCAGCGCCGGCAACCTGGCCCTGGGCCAGGCGCTGCACCGGGCGCAGCTGCTCGACGGCTGGCGCGGCGCCGGCTTCGCCCTCGGCTTCGCGCTGGCGATTGCCGCGGTGATGGCGCTGCTGCTGTCGCTGGTGGCCTGGCGCGTCACCTACAAGCCGGTGCTCACCGCGCTGCTGCTGGCCACGGCCTTTGGCGCCTATTTCATGCTGAGCTACGGCGTGGTGATCGACAGCACGATGATGATCAACGTGCTGCAGACGGACCTGCGCGAAACCCGCGACCTGCTGAGCCTGCGCATGCTGCTGACCGTGCTGCTGCTGGCCGGCCTGCCGATCTGGCTGCTGTGGCGGCGGCCCATCGCGTGGCCGCACTGGTCGCGGCAGCTGCGCAACAACCTGCTCGGCGTCGTCGCTGCACTGGCGGTGCTGGCGGCCGCGCTGCTGGCCATCTTCCAGCCGCTGGCCGCCAGCATGCGCAACCACCATGAGCTGCGCTACCTGGTGAACCCGCTGAACTCGCTGTACGCGCTGGGGCAGTTGGTGGCACCGGCGCGCCGCGGCGGACCCCGCACGCTGCAGCCGCTGGGCCAGGACGCCACCCTGGCGAATGCCGCACCGGCACGCCCGCCGCTGCTGCTGCTGGTGCTGGGCGAAACCGCACGGGCCGATCACTTCACGCTCAACGGCTATGCCCGGCCCACCACGCCCGAGCTCGGCACGCTGGAGGTCTTCAGCCAGCGCCAGGCCTTCTCCTGCGGCACCAGCACCGCTGCCTCGGTGCCCTGCATGTTCTCGCACCTCGGCCGCGAGGCCTACGGGCAGCGCGCGCAGGACCACGAGACGCTGGTCGACGTGCTGCAGCACGCAGGCCTCGCGGTGCTGTGGCTGGACAACCAGGCCGGCTGCAAGGGCGTGTGCGACCGCGTGCCCAACGTCAACACCAGCGCGCTGAAGCATCCCGTGCTGTGCCCCGACGGCGAATGCTTCGACGAGATCCTGCTCGACGGCCTGGACCAGCGCATCGCCGCCCTGCCGGCCGAGCGGCGCGCCCGCGGCATCGTGCTGGTGTGGCACCAGATGGGCAGCCACGGCCCGGCCTATCACCTGCGCTCGCCGGCCGCCTTCAAGCGCTTCCAGCCCGAATGCCGCAGCGCCGCGCTGCAGGACTGCCAGCGCGAGGAGGTGGTGAATGCCTACGACAACAGCATCGCCTACACCGACCACCTGCTGGCCGGCGCGATCCGCTGGCTCGAAGGCCAGGCCGCCGGGCACGACACCGCGCTGCTGTACGTCTCCGACCACGGCGAATCACTGGGCGAGAACAACCTCTACCTGCACGGCCTGCCCTACGCCATTGCGCCCGATGCACAGAAGCATGTGCCCTGGATCGGATGGTTCTCCCCGGGCTTCCGCCAGAGCACCGGGCTGGACGCCGCCTGCCTGCGGCAGGGCCAGGACCTGCCGCTGTCGCACGACCAGTACTTCCATTCGGTGCTCGGGCTGATGGGCGTTCAGACCAGCGCCTACCGCGCCGACTGGGACTTCTACCGCCGCTGCCGCAAGCCTTGAGGAGCCCGGCTGGTGCACACTGGCCGCCTGGTCCACGACCCCACGGAGCGGTCACCATGCAAGCACCGGCCCGGTACCTCGTGATCATCGACTCCGACGGTGCCAGCACCGCGATGCTGTTCAACGCCCAGCGCCAGCGCGTCGCCGATTTCGACGCCGGCACCGAGGAGATCGCGGTGATGACCACCGGCCTCAGCCCGACGCGCAGCGCCGCCAACCCCGAATGGGACCGGGCGCTCGCCGGCAGCACGGCGGCGGCGCGTGCGGCGGCCGAGGTCTATGAGCTGGACGTGTGAGACCGCCTGAGGCGGCCTCCTGCCGCCGAATGGCCCGCCGGCCATCCGGCCCGGCCAGCGCCGCCACCTGACCTGCGCCCCCAACAGCATGCGTTGGTGAGCCGACGCAAGGCGGACCGGGACCCTGCGTGCCACTGTGCAGCAGGTTCCGGTCCCCCTCGACAACTGCTCGCCTTCATGACGCAGGCCCCTGCGACACCGTTCATCAACGCCCTGCACGGCTTGCGCGGACTCCTCGCGCTCTGGGTCGTCCTGTACCACGCCAGCCCCGGCCTGGCCCTGGTGAGGCATGGCTACGTGGCCGTGGACGGCTTCTTCATCCTGAGCGGCTTCGTGCTCATGCGGGCGCACGCTTCGGAGCTGTCCCCGTCCAGCATCGGCGATGCCGCGCGCTTCCTTCGGCTGCGCTGGTGGCGCACCTACCCTCTTTACGCTGCCTGCCTGGTGCTGACGCTGCCCTTCTTCGCCACGGCATCGCTGCCGTCCGGTGCCGAGGTGCTGGCCGCCCTGCTGCTGCTGGAGGGTTGGGCCCTGCCCGGGCTCGGCATCAACGCCCCGGTGTGGTCGCTGGGTGTCGAGTGGTGCGGATACCTCGCGTTTCCCCTGCTGGCCTGGTGCATCGCCGGCCTGAGCCGCCCGACGGCCGTGAAGTGGATCGTCTTCGCCGCCGTGGCCGAGATCCTGCTGATGGTCGCCGTGCTCGAGGCTTCGCTGGGCGACTTCGTGGGCTGGCCGGCGCTGACGCGGATGTTCGGGGGCTTCAGTTGCGGCTGCCTGCTCAGCGTCGTGCACCAGCGAGCCGGCAGCACCGCGGGCGGGCCGCGGCAGGACGCCTGGCTGCTGGCAGCCTGCGTCGCCGCACTGCTCGTCCTGTGGACGCTGCCCGCGGCCTACGTGCTGCCGGCCCTGGTGCTGGTCGTCCACTTCACGGCGCAGCCCGGCCCTGTCACCCGCCGCGCGCTGGGCGGCGCCACCGGGATGTTCCTCGGGCGCATCTCGTTCGCGCTGTACCTGTCGCACTTCCTCGTGCTGAAAGTGGCGATGGCGGCCCAGCCAGCCGTCATCGACCTGCTGGGCGCACCGGGCATCGGACGCGCTTTTTGCACGCTAGGCGGCCTGCTGGCGTCCGTCGGCATGGCGACCTTGCTCTGCGTGCTTGTCGAGGAGCCCGCACGGCGCTACGGGCGGCGCTACGCGTGAGTCCTGGGCTCAACGCCCCAGCACCGGCTTCAGCGCACGCCCGGTATGCGTGCCGCGCTGCACCAGCAGCTCGGGCGGACCGGCGGCCACCACCGTCCCGCCGGCCGAACCGCCCTCGGGGCCGAGGTCGATGACCCAGTCGGCCTCGGCGATCACGTCGAGGTCGTGCTCGATCACCACCACGCTGTGGCCGCCGTCGACCAGGCGGTGCAGCACGCGGATCAGCTTCTCGACATCGGCCATGTGCAGGCCCACCGTCGGCTCGTCCAGCACGTACAGCGTGTGCGGCGGCTTCTGGCCGCGGCGGGTGACGTCGTCGCGCACCTTGCTCAGCTCGGTGACCAGCTTGATGCGCTGCGCCTCGCCGCCGCTCAAGGTGGGCGAAGGCTGGCCCAGCGTCAGGTAGCCCAGGCCCACGTCCTGCAGCAGCTTCAGCGGATGCGCGATGCTGGGCATCGAGGCGAAGAACTCCACCGCCTCGTCGACCTCCATCTGCAGCACCTCGCCAATGCTCTTGCCGCGCCAGCTGACTGCCAGCGTCTCGGGGTTGAAGCGCATGCCGTGGCACTGGTCGCAGGGCACCTTCACGTCGGGCAGGAAGCTCATCTCGATGGTGCGCATGCCCTGGCCTTCGCAGGCCGGGCAGCGGCCGTCACCGGTATTGAAGCTGAAGCGCGCGGCCGCATAGCCGCGGGCCTTGGCTTCGAGCGTCTCGGTGAAGAGCTTGCGAATCTGGTCCCAGAAGCCGATGTAGGTGGCCGGGCACGAGCGCGGGGTCTTGCCGATCGGCGTCTGGTCGACTTCGAGCACGCGGTCGATCAGCTCGTAGCCACTCAAGCCCGCGCAGCCGGTCAGCGCCAGGCCCTGGGCCAGCTGCTCGCGCCCGGCCTTGCTGGCTTTCAGGCCCACCGCGGTGTGCACATTGGCCAGCAGCACGTCGCGCGCCAGCGTGCTCTTGCCCGAGCCCGAGACACCGGTGACCGCCACCAGCCGCTGCAGCGGCACCTGCACGTCGATGCCGCGCAGGTTGTGCAGGCTGGCGCCCTGCACGCCGAGCTGGAAGGTGGCCAGGTTCACCGTGCGGCGCGTGGCCATCGGGTGCTTCAGCGGCTGCGCCAGGAAGCGGCCGGTCAGTGAGTCCGGATGCCGCGCCAGCTCGCTGGCCAGGCCCTGCGCGATGAGCCGCCCGCCGCGCTTGCCGGCGCCGGGGCCGATGTCGATGATGTGGTCGGCACGGCGGATGGTGTCCTCGTCGTGCTCCACCACCACCAGGGTGTTGCCCTGGTCCGAGAGCCGGCCCAGCGCCTTCAGCAGGATGCCGTTGTCGCGCGGGTGCAGCCCGATGGTCGGCTCGTCCAGCACGTAGCACACGCCCTGCAGATTACTGCCCAGTTGAGCGGCCAGGCGGATGCGCTGCGCCTCGCCGCCCGACAGCGTGGGCGCGGCACGGTCCAGCGTCAGGTAGCCCAGGCCGACCTCCTCGAGGAACTCGAGCCGGTTGCGGATCTCGACCACCACGTCGCGCGCGATCGCGGCATCGCGGCCTTCGAGCTGCAGCCCCTCGACCCAGCGCCGCGCATCGCCCACCGACCACTGCGCCACCGCGGTGATGGCGTGACCGTCGAAGCTGATCGCGCGCGAGACCGGGTTCAGCCGGGTGCCGGCGCAGTCCGGGCAGGGCTCGCCGCCGACGCCTTCGACCTCCGGCTCCTCGGACGGGAAACTCTGCTCGCGGCCCTTCTGGTCGTCGTCGCGCACCGAATCGTCGTAGGCCTTGCGCTGTTCGCGCGTCAGCGTCAGGCCGGTGCCGACGCAGCTGGTGCACCAGCCATGCTTGCTGTTGTACGAGAACATGCGCGGGTCCAGCTCGGCGTAGCTGGTGCCGCACTGCGGGCAGGCGCGCTTGGTCGAGAACACCTTCAGGCTGCCGATGCGGTGGGTGGTGCCGCCGGCGGCCATCGCGCCGGCCAGGCCGTCGAGCGGGCTCAAGACATGCAGCACGCCCTTGCCCAGGTCCAGTGCCTTGGCCAGCAGTTCGCGCAGGGCCGCTTCCTCGCGTGCGCTGACGATCAGGTCGCCCACCGGCAGCTCGATGGTGTGCTCCTTGAAGCGGTCAATGCGCGGCCACGGGTCGACCTTCAGGAACTCACCATCCACCCGCAGGTGCGTGTGGCCGCGCGCCTTGGCCCATTTCGCGAGGTCGGTGTAGACGCCCTTGCGGTTGACCACCAGCGGCGCCAGCAGGCCGATGTGCTGGCCTTTGTACTCGCGCAGGATCTGCGCCGCGATGCTCTCGACGCTTTGCGGCCGCACCTCGGCGCCGTCGTGCACGCAGCGCTGCAGGCCCAGCTTCACCCACAGCAGGCGCAGGAAGTGCCAGACCTCGGTGGTGGTGGCCACCGTGCTCTTGCGGCCACCGCGCGACAGGCGCTGCTCGATGGCCACGGTGGGCGGAATGCCGTAGACCGCATCCACCTCCGGCCGCCCGGCCGGCTGCACGATGCTGCGCGCGTAGGCGTTCAGCGATTCGAGATAACGCCGCTGGCCTTCGTTGAACAGGATGTCGAAGGCCAGCGTGCTCTTGCCCGAGCCCGAGACGCCGGTGATGACGCTGAACTTGCCGCGCGGGATGTCGACGTTCAGGCTCTTGAGGTTGTGCTCCTTGGCGTTGACGATGCGGATGGCCTCGTCCACCACCTTCTGCGCATCGCGCCGCGCCTTGGCCACCAGCTGCAGCGGCCTTCCCTCTTCCACCGCATGGCCGCCCAGGCCGAGCGTGGTGTCGTACTCGCGCAGCGCGCGGCCGGTGTGCGAGCTGGGGTGCTGCTTCACGTCGTCCGGCGTGCCGGTGCACACCACCTCGCCGCCGGCATCACCGCCTTCGGGGCCGAGGTCGATGATCCAGTCGGCCGAGCGGATCACGTCGAGGTTGTGCTCGATGACGATCAGCGAGTGGCCGGCATCGAGCAGCTTGCGCAAGCTGCGCATCAGCTTGGCGATGTCGTCGAAGTGCAGGCCGGTGGTCGGCTCGTCGAACAGGAACAAGGTGCCCTTCTTCGCCGCCGGCTGCTTAGGCCCGCTGGCCGCTTCGGCCAGGAAGCCCGCCAGCTTCAGGCGCTGCGCCTCGCCGCCCGAGAGCGTGGGCACCGGCTGGCCCAGGCGCACATAGTCGAGGCCGACATCGACGATCGGCTGCAGCCGCGCCACCACCGCCGGGTCGCCGCTGAACACGATGCAGGCCTCGGACACCGTCAACTCCAGCACGTCGGCCACCGACAACTGGTAGTGCCCGCGCACCAGCTTCACCTCCAGCAACTCGGCGCGGAAGCGCCTGCCGTCGCAATCGGGGCAGCGCAGGTACACGTCGGAGAGGAACTGCATCTCCACATGCTCGAAGCCCGAGCCGCCGCAGGTGGGGCAGCGGCCGTCCCCGGCATTGAAGCTGAACATGCCGGCGCCGTAGTTGCGCTCGATGGCCAGCGGCGCCTGCGCGAACAGCTTGCGGATCTCGTCGAACGCGCCGACGTAGCTCACCGGGTTCGAGCGCGCGGTCTTGCCGATCGGGCTCTGGTCGACGAACACTGCATCGGCCAGCCAGTCCATGCCCAGCAGCCGGTCGTGCTCGCCGGCGCCTTCGGTCGGCTTGCCGAAGTGGCGCAGCAGCGCCGGCACCAGCACGTCCTGCACCAGGCTGCTCTTGCCCGAGCCGGAGACGCCGGTCACCACCGTCAGGCGCTGCAGCGGGAACGCCACCTGCACATCCTTCAGGTTGTGTTCGCGCGCGCCTTCGAGGATCAGCTTCGGGGTCGAATCGTTGACCACGCGCCGCAGCCCGATGCCCACATGCTTGCGCGCGCCGAGGTAGGCGCCGGTCAGGGTATCGGCCTGGCGTGCCGTGTCAGGCGTGCCGTCGAAGACGATCTGGCCACCGCGCTCACCGGGGCCGGGGCCCATGTCGATCAGCCGGTCGGCGGCCAGCATCACCGCCGGGTCGTGCTCCACCACCACCAGCGTGTTGCCGGCATCGCGCAGCCGGTGCATGGCCTCGACGATGCGGTTCATGTCGCGCGGGTGCAGGCCGATGCTGGGCTCGTCGAGCACGAACATCGTGTTGACCAGCGAGGTGCCGAGCGCGGTGGTCAGGTTGATGCGCTGCACCTCGCCGCCGCTGAGCGTGCGGCTCTGGCGGTCCAGCGTCAGGTAGCCCAGGCCGACGTCGCACAGGTACTTCAGCCGCGTGCGCACCTCGTCGAGCAGCAGCTTCAGCGCCTCGTCGAGCATCGAGGAAGGCAGCGTCAGGCCGTCGAAGAATCGTCGAAGACGCTCGATCGGCAGCAGCATCAGGTCGTGCAGGTTCAGGCCTGGCAAGGCCTCGAGTTGCGCGCGCGACCAGCCGGTGCCCTTGGGCAGGACGCGTCTTTCAGGCGTCATCACGCCATCGGCATCGGCCTTCGAGCCCAGGCGCCACAGCAGCGCCTCGGTCTTCAACCGCGCGCCGCCGCAGGTCTCGCAGGGCGTGTAGCTGCGGTACTTCGACAAGAGCACGCGGATGTGCATCTTGTAGGCCTTGCTCTCGAGGTAGGCGAAGAAGCGGCGCACGCCGTACCACTGCTGGTTCCACTTGCCGTTCCAGTGCGGCGAGCCCTCGATCACCCAGTCGCGCTGGGCTTGGCTGAGCTGGCTCCAGGCGGTGTCGCGCGGGATGCCGGCCTCGCCGGCGTACTTCATCAGGTCGTCCTGGCATTCCTTCCAGGCCGGCGTCTGCATCGGCTTGATCGCGCCGGCGCGCAGGGTCTTGCGGTGGTCCGGGATCACCAGGCCGAAGTCGACGCCGATCACGCGGCCGAAGCCGCGGCAGGCCTCGCAGGCGCCGAAGGCCGAGTTGAAGCTGAACAGCGCCGGCTGCGGGTCGGCATAGCGCAGGTCGCTCTCGGGGCAATGCAGGCCGCTGGAGTAGCGCCACAGGTCCGGCTCCTCGCCTTCACCCTTCATCGCGTAGACGTTGACCCGGCCACTGCCGCGGCGCAGCGAGAGCTCGATGGCTTCGACCACCCGCGCCTTCTCGGCGCCGCCCAGACGCAGCCGATCGGCGACGACATCCAGCACCTTGCGGTGGTTGACGATGCGCTCGGCCTGCACGCGCGTGAATCCGGAGGCCGACAGCCATTGCTCGACCTCGCCGGCGGTCACGTTCTCGGGCAGTTCCACCGGGAAGGTGATGATCACGCGCGGATCCCCGGCCGCCGCGGCACGCGCGACCAGATCCGCATGGATGCTCTCCGGCGTGTCGTGCCGCACCGGCCGCGCGGTCTCGCGGTCGAACAGCTCGGCCGCGCGCGCGAACAGCAGCTTCAGGTGGTCGTTCAGCTCGGTCATCGTGCCGACCGTCGAGCGCGAGGTGCGCACCGGGTTGGTCTGGTCGATGGCGATGGCCGGTGGCACGCCTTCCACCTTGTCGACCGCCGGCCGGTCCATGCGGTCGAGGAACTGGCGCGCGTAGGCGCTGAAGGTCTCGACATAGCGCCGCTGGCCTTCGGCATACAGCGTGTCGAACACCAGGCTCGATTTGCCGGAGCCCGAGGGGCCGGTGACGACCGTCATCTCGCCGGTGCGGATGTCGAGGTCCAGGTTCTTCAGGTTGTGCTGGCGGGCACCTCGGATGCGAATGACGCCACGGCTCATCAGACAGGTTCCCAGGGGACAGGGCGGAACATTCTAGGAACTGTGCCGCGAACGGCCCGTTCATCTGCGTATTAGCCCGTAGCCCGGGGCGGTTTCACTGGTCCAGAATGCCTCGCACATCGGGGCCTGGAACCCCGGGGAGTGGCCGATGAGACAACTGTGGGGCCGGCTGCTGCTGGCCGCGAGCCTGGGCCTGGCGACCGCCGCGTCGCAGGCGCAGATCAAGGTGGGCCAGACCGCCGGCTTCACCGGCCCGGTGGCCGCCGGGGTGAAGGAGATCACCGACGGCGCCAAGCTCTACCTCGACGCGGTGAACGCCAAGGGCGGCATCAACGGCCAGGCCATCGAGCTGCTGTCGCTGGACGACAAGTTCGAGCCCAAGCTGGCCGCCGAGAACGCGAAGAAGCTGATCGACGAAGGCGTGATCGCGCTGTTCCTCTCCCGCGGCACGCCGCATTCGCAGGCCATCCTGCCGCTGCTGGAGCAGCACAAGCTGACCTTGATCGCCCCCTCCACCGGCGCGATGGTGCTGCACCAGCCGGTGAACCCCTGGGTCTTCAACGTGCGCGCCACCTACCAGCGCGAAGCCGAGAAGGCGGTGCAGCACCTGTTCCTGATCGGCATGCAGCGCGTGGCCATCGTGCAGGTCGACGACAGCTTCGGTGCCGACGCCGCCACCGGGGCGCTCAAGGGCTTCGAGGCGCTGAAGAAGCAGCCGGTGGTGCACGAGAAGTACGACCGCACCAAGCCCGACTTCAGCAAGATCGTGCCCAAGGTGGTGGCCTCCGATGCGCAGGCGGTGCTGTTCATCGGCTCGGGCACCGCGGTGGTCGACGGCGTCGAGCAGCTGCGCGCCGCGGGCTCGCGGGCGCAGCTGGTCACGCTGTCGAACAATGCCTCGTCGGGCTTCGTCAAGTCGCTGAAGGACAACGCGCGCGGCACCATCATCAGCCAGGTGTTCCCGTACGAACGCTCGCTGGCCGCGCCGATCGTGAAGGAAGCGCACGACCTGGCCATGGCCAAGGGCCAGGCCGAGGTGACGCCCGCGATGCTGGAAGGCTTTGCCGCCGCCAAGGTGCTGGTGGAAGGCCTGCGCCGCGCCGGCAAGGACCTCACGCGCACCGGCGTGCAGAAGGCGCTGGAAGGCATGCAGAAGGTCAACATCGGCGGGCTGGACATCAGCTACGGCCCGAAGGACCACACCGGCCTGGACTACGCCGAGCTGTCGATCATCGGCGCCGACGGGCGGTTCAAGCGCTAGCCAGCTCCCCCTTGCCATGCGGACCGATCCCGACGCCCTGCATCGCCTGCAGCGCTGGGATCGGGTCACCGCCGGCTCGACCGACGGCTACTGGGAGCGCAACCTCCGCACCAACGTCAGCTGGTATTCGCCCAGCTTTCGCACGCTGTTCGGCTTCGGGCCCGATGAGCTGCCCGATGACCGCGATGTGGTCAACGCCCGCATCCATCCCGACGACCTGCCGGGCTTCCTGCACGGCTACCAGCAGGCGCTGGCCAGCAACGGCCGCTTCCGCTACGAGCTGCGCTTCCTCGACGCCCGGGGCCAGTGGCGCTGGGTGCGCGGGCGCGGCCAGGTGTGGCCGGGCGCGGACGGCCAGCCGCACTACATCGCCGGCGCGGTTAGCGACGTGCAGGCCGAGCAGGAAGCCCGGCAGTCGCTGGAGGCGCTGAAGCAGCGCTTCGAGAGCGCGATCGACGCCTCGGCCGAGGGCCTGTTCGAGCGCATCGTCGGCGAGGAAGCGCTGTACATGTCCGACCGCTACCTGCAGCTGATCGGCAACCGGCGCGACGAGGTGCCGCCGCTGCGCTCGGCGATCCTGGCGCGTTTCCACCCCGACGACCTGGCGCATGCGCTGGCGGTCAACCGCGTCGCCGAAGCCGGGCTGCAGCGCTGGGAACTGCTGCTGCGCTTCCGGCATGCCAATGGCGAGTACCGCTGGTACCGCCAGCGCGGCATTGCCGAGCGCATGCCCGACGGCCGCACCAAGGTGACCGGCATGATCGCCGACGTGCACGAGCAGGTGCTGCAGCGCCAGGAGCTCGAACGCACGCAGGCCCAGCTGGAAGCGCTGGTGGCCGAGCGCACCGCCAAGCTCGAGGCCGCGCTGGCGCTGGCACAGGAGCGCCAGCTCGAGGCCGAGCGCGCCAACGCCGCGAAGTCGCGCTTCCTGGCCCACATGAGCCACGAGATCCGCACCCCGCTGAACGGCGTGCTCGGCCTGGTGGAGCTGGCGCAGCGGGTGGCCCAGTCGCCCGAGCAGCAGCGCTACCTGGAAACCGCGCAGCGCGCCGGCCACACGCTGGCGCAGGTGATCAACACCGTGCTCGACTTCTCGCGCATCGAGGCCGGCCGCGCCGAACTGCGGCCGCGGCCCTTCGACCTGGCGCAGGCGCTGATCGAGACCATGCGCAGCGTGATGCCGCTGGTGCGCGAACGCGGCCTGCTGATGATGTTCGACTGGCCCGAAGGCCCGTGCGAGTTCGTCGGCGACGAAGTGGCGATCCGCCAGATCGCCACCAACCTGATCGGCAATGCCGGCAAGTTCACGCAGCGCGGCTGGATCCTGGTGACGGGCCAGGCGCGGCTGCTGCAGGGCGACCAGTACCAGGTGGAGGTCAGCGTCGCCGACAGCGGCCCCGGCATCGCGCCGGGCTTGCGCGAGCGCGTCTTCGACGCCTTCGTGCAGGGCGACGACAGCCTGACCCGCAGCCATGGTGGCACCGGCCTCGGCCTGCCGATTGCGCAGGGCCTGGCGCAGGCGATGGGCGGCGAGATCAGCCTGGCCACGCCGGACGGCGGCGGCAGCCGCTTCACGCTGCGCCTGCCGCTGGCCGTGGCGCCCGGTGCGCTGCGCGCGCCACCCGCGGGCGCCAACGGCATGGCCTGGCTGGTCAGCACCACCGAGATGGGCGGCGCCTGGCTGTCCCGCCGCATGCAGCGCGCAGGCTGGCACATCCGCATCCTGCCCAGCATCGAAGCACTGCTGCAGGCGGCGCAGGAAGGACCCGCGCCGCGGCTGGTGCTGCTGTCGGAGTTCGCGCTCTTCAGCGGCCTGGACCTGGGGCCGGTGCGCCGCGCGCTGCCGGGGGTGGCGATCCGCCTGATCGTGCGGCCGGACTGGCACGAGCCGCAGCTCGAAGCCCACGCCCGCACGCTGGGCATGACCAGCATGCTGACGCCGATGAGCCCGCGCGACCTGCTGCACCTGGCCGACGTGCCGCCGTCGGCCGAGGACACCCTGCCACCGGCCGGCGCAACGCAGCCGCCCGCCTGGCCGCCGGGCACCCGCGTGCTGCTGGTCGAGGACAACCCGGTGAACCAGCTGATCGGCCAGGAGTTCCTGCGCGTGCTCGGCCTGCAGGTGCGCACCGTGGCCGATGGCGCACTGGCCCTGCAGGCCTGCGTGGAGGAGCCGCCCGCGCTGGTGCTGATGGACCTGCAGATGCCCGGCATGGACGGCCTGGAAGCTGCGCGGCGGCTGCGCGTGCTGCAGCGCGAAGGCGCCTGGCCCGGGGCGCCGATCGTCGCGCTGACCGCCCACGCCGGCGCGGCCGACCGGGCCGCCTGCCTGGCCGCGGGCATGGACGGCGTGCTGACCAAGCCGCTGACGCTGCAGCAGCTGCGCGAGGAGCTCGGGCACTACCTGGGTCGCCCTGGCCGCAGCAGCCCGGGCTGACCCTCACTCCCCCGCCAGGAAGCGCTCCACCAGCGCGAACTGCTCCGGCGTGTTCAGCGCCGGCGCATGGCCGCAGCCGTCGATGGTGGCCACCACCGCGCGCGGGCCGCGGCTGCGCATCGCGTCGGCCGCCTCGGGCAGCAGCAGGTCCGAGTCGACCCCGCGCAGCACCAGCACCGGCAGCTCCAGGCTGTCCCAGGCAGGCCACTGGTCGTAGTCGTTCGGGTGCACGATGAACTGGCGCACCATCGCCGGGTCGTAGTGCGGCGTCACCCGGCCGTCGGGCAGGCGGCGCACGCTGGTCTCGGCCAGGCGCCGCCACTGCGCGTCGCTCAACCAGCCGTAGGGCTTGTAGACCGTGCGGAAATAGGCCTCCAGCTCGGTCACGGTGTCGAAGGCATCGGGGTTGCCGGCATAACTCCGGATGCGAGCGACCGCGGGCGCCGCCAGCTCCGGCCCGATGTCGTTCATCACCAGCCGGCGGATGCGCCCGCGCAGCGCGCCGGCGGCCACGTGCAGGCCGATCGCGCCGCCCATCGAGGTGCCCAGCCAGTGGCATTGCGAGATGCCCAGCTGGTCGACCAGCGACACCGCGAGCCGGCCGTAGAACGAGAGCTGGTACTCCTCGTCCGGCCGCGGGCTCCACTGGCTCAGGCCGCGGCCGATGGTGTCCGGGCAGATCACGCGGTAGCGCTGCGACAGCTGCGCGGCGATGTCGTCCATGTCGCGGCAGGTGCGCGCCAGGCCGTGCCAGGCGATCACCACCTCGTCATGCTCGGCACCCCACTCGGTGTAGTGCAGTTCGCGGCCTTCGCAGCGCAGGTAATGGGAGGAGAAGCTCATGGGCGGGTCGTCGTGGACGTCAATCGGGCACGTTGATCGTGGAACCGGTGAAGCTGATGGCATCGGCCGCCGTCGGCGCCGCGGCGATCGGCGGCACGTTGGCCGCGGCCAGCGCCGGCGCGCTGCCGGGCGTGCCGCCGCGCGGCACCGTGCGCACCACCTGGCTGGGCGGCAGCGCGGCGCCGGACGTGAGGTTCGCGTACACCGCGTCGAGCGCACGGTTCAGGTAGACGTGCAGCGGGATGAAGCGGCTGTCGTAGCCCGGCAGCACGGCCGGCAGGCCGATGAAGCCGTCGAAGTGCTGCGCGTTCGTCACCTCGATGTACGACAACCTGCTGGCCGCGCCCTCGACCACCTTGTTCAGCGCGGCGTACGGCCGCGACGTGTGGTTCACCGGTAGCAAGGCATCGGAGCGGCCATGGACGATCAGCGTCGGCTTGCCGCCCAGGTTGCCGTTGCGGCGGGTCTCGTTCAGGCCGGTCTGCAGCGCCACCGCCTTGGCATCGGTGCCGGTCAGCAGGTTGCGCAGGCACAGCGCGCCGTCGAGGTTGAAGTCCTGCTTCAGCGTCGAGGGCGAGAACGAGAACAGGTCACGCAGCGGCGCGCCGGGGCTCAGGTTGTTGATCAGTTGCACGCCGGTGGAAGGCGGCACGCCATTGCCGGTGGCCCACATCGTCGGCAGGCCGGTGGCCAGCGCGTTCGGCACGCCCGCCGCGGTGGTCGAGCCGAAGCTGTAGCCGCACAGGTTGTCCTTCACGCTGGCGCGCGCCAGCGCGTTGGCGAAGGTCACGGTCACCGCCGGCGCCACCTCGAAGGCCGCATGCGAGGCATGCAGGATCGCGGCCTCGGGCTCCCAGCCGTAGTCGCGCAGCTTCTGCAGCGCCTCGTCGGCCTGCGCGGCCAGCGTGTCGCCGGCCAGCAGGCCCTTGGCCTTCAGCGACGCGCAGCGGTTGGCCGCGAAGGCCGGCACCGTGTAGGCCAGGCCCGGCGCATTGGCCACCTGCGCCGACAGCATCGCGCAGCTCTGGTACAGGTTGGCGTAGCTCGTGAAGTCCACGAGGGTCTTGCCGATGACGGGGTAGCTGGTCGCGCCGCGGCGCACCGAAACACCCGGGCTCGCCGGCAGTTCGACCGCCGGCTCGGCCACCGCCACGCCGTCGATCAGCCCGCTGCGGTCGAGCTCGGCCGCGGCAATGGCCGCGCCGCCGCCGTTGGAGATGCTCGACGCGATGACCAGCGTGTTCTCCGGCTTCAGCAGGCGCTCGTGGCCGCCGTCGGACAGGCGGGCGCCGTAGGTCTCGTTCAGCACGTAGAACGCGAACTCCACCGCCTGCAGCGTGAAGCTGCCCCAGTCCTTCTCGACGTTTTGACGCGAATGCGCATGCTTGAACGCAAAGCGGTTCGGCGTGGCGGCGTTGAAGGCCGCGAGGTCCGCCGCGGACAGGCCCGCATTGAACTGCGCGTTCTTGCCCGCCGCCGTGGCGCTGCTGCGCGTGCCGTCGATCAGCGGCACGGTGTCGTTGGCCAGGTCGTGCGGCGCGGCGCCGGTGCCCTTGTCGGTGTAGGCCACCGCGCAGCCCTTCTTCAGGCCCCACTCGCCGGTGGAGATGGCCCCGTACACCCCGCGCGAGCCCGAGGAGGTGGCGGTGACGATGCAGGCCGCGTCCGGGTTGAAGCTGGCCGGGATCTGCACCATCAGCGTGACGTTGCGGTTGCCGCTGCCGTCGTCGCTGTAGGCGATGGCCTCGAGGCCGGCGATGCGGCCTTCGCCGCTGCCGGCCACGCCGTTGGCATCGACGTTGGGCCCGAAGAACACGCCGTAGCCACCGGCGGTGGTGGTGTCGACGATGGCGCGGTAGCTGTTGTAGATGGCCAGCCGGCGCAGCTCGGCCGCGGTGGGCGTGGCCGAGGTGGTGGGCGCGGCGGCCGAGGCCAGGCCGGTCTTGCCCAGGCCGGCGGTCAGCAGGTCGTCGCTGACCCCGTCGTAGCGCGTGCTGCTGATGGTGCCGACATAGGCCGGCTTGACGTTGACCTCGATCGGGTCGGTGCCGAGCGAACAGCCGCCGAGCCCCGCCACCAGGGCGGTGGCCAGCGGCAGCGGCAGAACCTTCTTCTTCATCGGGAGCTTCCTCGTTGGAATGTCAACCGCGGCGTACCGCCATCGCGCGCAGGCGACCGACGACACCGCTGGGAAAGTGGTAGACCGACAGCACGAACAGCACGCCCAGCCACAGCAGCCAGCGGTCGGGCGAGACGATGCTGCCGAGCACCGGCACCTCGGCCAGCAGCCCCTGGCCGAGCTTGAGCAGGTCCTGCAGGTAGTTCTGCGCCAGCATGAACAGCGCCGCGCCGATCACCGCGCCATGCATCGTGCCCATGCCGCCGATCACGACGATCAGCAGGATGTCCAGCATGATCTCGAAGCTCAGCGTGGTGTCCGGCCCGGTGTAGCGCAGCCACAGCGCCAGCAGCGCGCCGGCCACGCAGGCGAACAGCGCGGCCAGCACGTTGCTGAGCGTGCGGTACACCACGGTGCGAAAGCCGATGGCCTCGGCCCGGAAGTCGTTCTCGCGGATGGCCTGCAGCACGCGGCCGAACGGCGAGTTGACGATGCGCAGCAGCGCCAGGAACAGCACCAGCACCGCCCCGAACAGCAGGTAGTAGGTGAACAGCTTGCCGTCGACCGTGACGCCGAACAGCGGGTTGTCGAAGGGCTCGAACGAGGGGCTCAGCACCTCCGGGTTCTTGAAGGTCAGCCCGTCCTCGCCGCCGGTGAAGTCCGACAGCTGCGAGGCCAGCGTCTGGAACGCCGCGGCCACCGCCAGCGTGATCATCGCGAAGAAGATCGCCTTCACCCGCAGCGAGAACAGGCCGATCACCAGCGACAGCGCCAGTGAGACCACCAGCGCCAGCGCCAGCCCCAGCAGCACGCCACCGAAGCCCGGCCCCAGCCGCGTGCTGGCAATCGCCACGCCGTAGGCGCCGATGCCGAAGAACATGGTGTGCGCGAAGCTGACGATGCCGGTGTAGCCCAGCAGCAGGTCGTAGCTGGCCACCAGCAGGATGAACACCAGCACCTTGGCCGCCACGCCCAGCGCCTTGCTGCCCGGGAACAGGAAGGGCGCGAAGGCCAGCGCAAAAAGGATCAGCAGCAGCGCGGCGGCCAGCCAGCGGCTGCGCGGCAGGTCATGCGAGAGGAGTCGGTTCATCATGCAAGGGGCTCCACCGTATTGCGCGCACCTCGACGCTTGGAACAGTTGCGCCGCCAAGGGCCTTTGTCAGCGGTAGTTCTCGGCCCGTTGCTGCGTTTCGCCTGCGGAGCTTGGCGCGCGATCAGGCCGCCGGGGCGCTCCACTCCGCTCATGTCCCCCGGGGCGGGCGGCGCCCACCCCTCCTCCTTTACTTCGCTCCGTGAAGCGCCCCACCGTCCTGATCCGAACCACTGTTGGCACGCGCCTGCCAGAGCGCCACGCGAGCCAAGGGCATCGGGTGTCCGGTGGAGCGAAGTAAAGGAGGAGGGCCAGGCGCAGCCTGGACCGGGGGACATGAGCGGAAGCGGACACCCGGTGGCCTTGGCCTGCTCGGTACATGCAAGCAGGGACCGGAACGGGTCGATTCGGTCCACTGCCATTTCGAACAACGGAAGCGCGCTCATCGGTTGGTCACCGGGTACAGACCCTGTGGCCGCCACAGCAGGATGGCGACCATCAGCCCGATGTTCGAGAACAGCGCCACCTTGGGCGCCAGGTAGCCGGTGTAGTTGGCGAGGATGCCCACCAGCAGCGCGCCGACGAAGCAGCCCAGCGTCGAGCCCAGGCCGCCGATGATGATGACGATGAAGATCAGCACGTTGACCTGGCCGCCGATCTGCGGCACCACGTTCTGCTGGAACAGGCCCCACATCACGCCGCCCAGCCCGGCCAGCGCCGAGCCGGCGACGAACACGCCGACGAAGAGGCGGCGGATGCGGTAGCCCAGCGACTCGACCATCTCGCGGTCCTGCACGCCGGCGCGGATCAGCAGGCCGATCTTGGTGCGGTTCAGCGTGTACAGCAGCGCCAGGAACACCAGGCCGCCGATGATCATCGCCAGCACGCGATAACGCTCTATCGCAGCGTCCCCGACGAACCAGGCACCGCGCAGCACGTCGGGCAGCGGCAGCGGAATCTGCTGCGGCCCCCAGATCACCTTGATGATCTCCTCGCCGACGATCATGCCGCCCATCGTGATGAGGATCTGCTTCAGGTGCAGGCCGTAGACCGGCCGCACGATCACGCGCTCGAAGGCCCAGCCGACGGCGCCGGCGGTGGCCATGGCCGCCAGCATCGCCAGGAACACCGCGCCCAGCTGGCCGGCGCCGCTGGTCCAGCCGACGGTGGCCCCCATCACGCTGGTGGCGACGAAGGCGCCCAGCGCGATGAACACGCCATGGCCGAAGTTCAGCACGTCCATCAGGCCGAACACCAGCGTCAGGCCCGAGGCGGTGATGAAGACGATCAGCCCCATCGCCAGGCCGGCGACGGTGAGCGTGAGCCAGGTGCTGCCGCTGTTGATGAGCGGCAGGCCGACGAGCACCAAGGCGGCGAGCAGCGCCAGCGGCTTCCAGTCGAAGCTGGCCTTCGGGATCGCCGTGGCGCTCATTGGTGCGCTCCCAGCGACAGCCCCAGCAGCCGCTGCTGCAGCGCTTCGTCCTCGGCCAGCTCGCGCATCGCGCCGGTGTGCACCACGCGGCCGTTGTCCATCACCGCGACCGAGTCGCCCAGGGCCTTGGCCATCATGAAGTTCTGCTCCACCAGGAGGATGGTCGTGCGCTGGCGCTTGAGTTCGCGGAACGCGGTGACCAGGTTCTGGATGATCGAGGGCGCCAGGCCCTTGCTCGGCTCGTCGATCAGGATCAGCGCGCGCGGCTCGCAGATCGCGCGCGCCACCGCCAGCATCTGCTTCTGCCCGCCCGAGAGCTTGCCGGCCGGGTAGAGCCAGAACTTCTGCAGCGCCGGGAACAGCGAGAAGATCCACTGCAGCCGGGCTTCGTCCAGCTCGCCGGCATGGCGCGCCGCGCGGGCGGCCAGCACCATGTTCTCCTTCACCGTCAGGTCGCTGAAGATGCCCATGTTCTCGGGCACGTAGGCGATGCCGCGGCTGGCGATGTCCGGCGTGGCCAGGCCTTTCAGCGAGCGGCCCTGGAAGCGCACGTCGCCGGCGCTGGCCTGCCACAGGCCCATGATCGTGCGCAGCGTGGTCGTCTTGCCGGCGCCGTTTCGGCCCAGCAGCATCGTCACCTCGCCCTCGGGCACCGCGAAGTCCACGCCATGCAGGATGTGGTACGCGCCGATGTGCGTGTGCACGCCGGTCAGTTCGAGCAACGGCGCGCTCATGCCGCCTCCTCGCTGGCCATGCCCAGGTAGGCCTGCTGCACGACGGGCGAGGCGATCACCGCGGCCGGCTCGCCGTCGGCCACCAGCTGGCCGTTGTGCAGCACGATGATGCGGTCGGACAGCTCGCGCACCACGTCCATCTTGTGCTCGACGAGCAGGATGGTGCAGTCGCGCCGTGTCTTGAGTGCGCGGATGAGGTCCAGGATCACTGGCACCTCGTCCACGCTCATGCCGGCGGTGGGTTCGTCGAACATGAACACCTGGGGGTCCAGCGCGATCAGCAGCGCGACCTCGAGCTTGCGCTGGTCGCCGTGCGGCAGCGCGCTGGCATGCACGTCGTGCTTGTCGGCCAGCCGCACCTGCTGCAGCAGCGCCTGCGCCTCGTCGACCCAGGCCTTGCGGTCCAGCCACACGCGCCACACGTCCAGCCCGCCCAGCGGCCCGCCGCGGCCGCGGCCGGCCTCGCGTGCCTGGATCGCCAGGCGCACGTTCTCGCGCACGGTGAGGTTCGGGAACAGCTGCGTCAGCTGGAAGGCCCGGCCCAGGCCGCGGCGCGTGCGCAGCGGCGCCGGCAGCGCGGTGATGTCCTCGCCACCCAGCAGCACCTGCCCTTCGCTGGCCGGCAGCTGGCCCGAGATCAGGTTGAAGTAGGTGGTCTTGCCGGCGCCGTTGGGGCCGACGATCGCCGTCAGCGTGCCCGGCTGGAAGGCACAGCTGACGTGATCGACGGCCACATGGCCGCCGAAGCGGATGGTGAGGTCGCGGGTTTCGAGCATGGACGATCAATTTGCAAGCTAGGGGCAGGTGCCGATGACGTAGTAGTTCGCCCCGGTCTGCTTCAGCGTGGTGGTGACGAACACGTTCCACAGGCCCATGTTCTGGTTCGAGCCGTTGGCCAGCGCGTAGCCGCCGCTCTGGTGTGCCCGCCCGGCGGTGGTGTGGGCGTAGTTGCTGGCCGTGTAGCAGGTGGCCGCCGCGCCGGTGGTGGTGCCGGTGGCGGGCGCCGAAGCCGCGCTCTCGACGTTGCTGCTGTCCAGGTCGGTGACGGTCCAGCTGTAGCTCGTGGCGGCGGCCAGGCCGCTGTCGACATAGCTGGTGCCGGTGACGGCCGCGGCGTTCACCTTGCTGCCGTTGCGGTAGACGTTGTAGCCGGTGGCGCCGCTCACCGCGTTCCAGCTGATCGTCATGCTGCTGGCGGTGGCGCCCGAGGTGGCGACGCCGGTGGGCGCGGGCAGCGCACCACCACCACCACCGCCGCCGCCACTGCCGGTGCCCGAGGCCACGCGGTCGACCATCGCCTTGATCGCCGCCGCCTGCACGCCGGCCTTCTGCGCGAAGTTGCTGCCGTACCAGCCGATCCAGTCCCAGCAGGCGTTCGGGTTGGCCACGGTGCCGCTGGTGGGCGTGGCATGCGTCGTGTTGTCCACCTTGGTCTGCGGGAACAGCACGATGATGTTGTTGGTGTCGGCCCAGCGCGTGTAGCCGGTGTTCTTGACGAACTTGTCGCCGATCTGGTCCTGGCTCTGCTGGCAGCCGTGCAGTGCGACATGCAGCTTGCACTGCGTGCCGCTGGCACAGCTGGCGGGCACGTAGATCCAGCCGGTGGCGTTCATGCCGGCGTTGCCGGCGGTGTACGGCGTCTGGTCGAACTGGATGTAGTTGGCCGCGGCCGGCGCGTTGTTGCGCGCGGTGAGCGTGCCGTAGAACTGCTGCAGCGCGGCCTTCGCGCCGTCATAGCCGCAGTTGCTGATGTAGGGCGACGCGGTGCTCGCGCAGCTGTTGTTGCCGGTCGAATCGAAGTCGGTCGGGAAGGTGTGCGCGGTGCTGGCGCGCTGCGTGTAGACCAGGTTCGCGCCCGTCACGCCGTTGTTGCCGTACTGCGTGTTCACCGCGTTCATCGGGTTCGGGCCGACCGTGGTGTCGCTGGTGCCGACGAACAGGAAGATCTTCTGGCCGGCCACCAGCGACTTGCTGTCGTTCGCGGTGCCGCTCCAGTTGTTGATGTCGGCCTGCATCGTGTTCAGCATGCCGCTGCTGATCGAGGCGTTGTACATGCAGGCGGTGTAGTTGCTGTGCCCCGCGCACATGTAGGGGCCGCCGGCGAACACGCCCACGCCCATGAAGGTCGACGCATACGCATAGCCCAGCTGGTTGGCCATGAAGCCGCCCGAGGACAGGCCCGACACGCTGATCTTGGTCTTGTCGACGTTCAGCTGCGGCAGCGCAGACGCCGCATGGACGCTGCCTTGGCACGTTATCGCCAGCCCGGCGAGGGCCATCACCATCTTCCAGTTCATCGACTTGTCTCCTGTGGTCGTTTCGAGGACGAACGAAACCCCGCCCCCGTGTGTCCCGGGGGTCGGCCAGTCAATGCGGATGGCGGGCCGGCTGGGCCCGCTTGCCTAGCGCTCGGCTAACGCTTGTTGCGGACGGGGACGTTCATCTCCTCCGCCTTGATCTCGCGCACCAGCTCCGGCACGCCCCACTCGAAGGCCGGGTCGACCTTGATCTTGAAGTGGTACATGTTCTGCATCGCCTGGTGGTCTTCCTTGCGGAAGGTCATCTTGCCCTTCGGCGTCTCGAAGCTCATGCCCTCCATCGTGCTGATGAGCTTGTTGGTGGCGGTGTCGCCCTTGGTCTTGTTCAGCGCGTCGACGATCGCGATCGCCGCGCTCATGCCACCGGCGGTGAAGAAGTCAGGCGGTGCCTTGTACTTCGAGTAGTGGTTGGACACCAGCCATTCGTTGACCGGGTTCTTCGGAATGCCGAAGTAGTAGTAGGTGGCGCCCTCCATGCCGGGGAAGTTGCGGTAGGCCACCATCGCCGGCAGGATGTTGCCGCCGGTGGCGGTCTCGATGCCCTGGCGCTTCAGGAACACCTCGGCCGCCTTCAGCGGATTGCCGGTGCCGGCCCAGATCACGAACAGCACCTTGCGGCCGGGCTTGTCCTTCATCGCGTCGACGATGCGCTGCATGCCGGCGGTGAAGTCGGTGGTGTTGGTCGGCAGGTACTCCTCGTGCACCAGCTTGGCCTTCTTCAGCGCTTCCTTGAAGGCCTTCACGCCGTCGCGGCCGAAGGCGTAGTCCTGCGCCAGCGTCGCGATCGTCACGCCTTCCTTGTCCAGCGCCACCGCGTTGGAAATGGCGTCCTGGCTCGAGTTGCGGCCGGTGCGGAAGATGTACTTGTTCCACTTCTCGCCGGTGATCGCGTCGGCCACGGCGGGCTCGACCAGCAGGATCTTCTTCGCCTCCTCGGCCACCGGCAGCATCGCCAGCGCCACCCCGGAAGAGGTCGGGCCGACGGCGATGTCGGCCTTGTCGTCGTTGTAGGCCGCGGCCAGCAGGCTCTTGCCCAGATCGGGCTTGCCCTGGTCGTCCTTCTCGATCACGACGAGCTTCTTGCCGGCCACCGTCATCGTGCCCTTGGTGGCGTAGTCCAGGCCCATCATGAAACCGATGGCCGTCTGCTTGCCATAGGCTTCGAGCGGGCCGGTCTTGCTGTAGACGTGGGCGATGCGGATCTCGCCGCCATCGGCCGCGGCCACCGGCAGCGCCAGCGCGGCAGCCAGTGCGGCGAGCGGGTACATCAACGAACGACGCTTCATCATGCGAGGGTCTCCTGTGCCTGTGATGTGCTGGGAAAGGGGCCGCGCGGTGGCCGCACGGCGAAGCAAGGCGCACAGGCGCAAAGCCCGTGCCAGGCGCACCAGCTCAGTTCTAACCCTGGGTTTTGGGGCAGATCGGCGGTGAAAACCGGCTGAAGCCGGCTGAATTGACTGACATTCGGACGGCCCGCGACTCGCTGAATGACTGAATCTCAGGCATTCAATGGGGAAATGACTGGATTTCAGTCAATCCGATGGGCCGGCCGGCCTGTCACCTGACGTTTGGCGGGTCATCGCGTCCCTGTCCCGATGGCTTCACCCGCCCTGACCCTGCCGCCGCCGCTTGTGGCATCGTGCCGCCACGATGCCGCGACACCGTATCGCCTCGCGCTGATGGACAGGGCGCACTTCATCACCGCGTGCCGCCGCGGCGGCCAGCCGCTGGCCGACGCGCTGCGCGTGCTGCAGCGCGACTACGGTCGCGCGCTGCTGGCCGAGGCCCACGCGGCACTGGGCGAGCTGGCCGCCGCGCAGGACCTGCTGCAGGACACGCTGATCAAGGCCTGGCAGCGCTGCGCCCAGTACCGCGGTGACGCCGAGCTCTACCCCTGGCTCAAGAGCGTGCTGCGGCACGGCGCGCTGGACCAGCTGCGGCGCCGCCACGACGAACAGCCGGTGAGCGACGCGCAGGGCCGCATCGCCGCGGAGGTCGAGCAGGCGCTGCAGCGCGAACGCGCCAACCCCGGCCCCGAGCAGCAGTCGCAGGCGCGCCAGCTCGAGGCGGTGTACCGCGCCTGCCAGGCCCGCTTCCAGCGCGAGCAGCCGGCCGCCGCCTGCGTCGTGCGCTGGATCGCCGAGGACGGGCTGACGCCCGACGAGCTGTCGCGGCTGCTGCAGCGCAGCCCGGGCGCGACGCGCGAGTACCTCTCGCAATGCCGCAAGAAGGCGCGCGTGTACTTCCATGACTGGTACCTGCTGGCGTCCCAGGCGGCCGAGCCGCCCGCCCCCACCGCGCCCCGCGCGCAGGAGCCCGAGACATGAACCGCCATCGCGAAGACCCGCAGCGCGACGACCTCGACGACTGGCTGCAGGCCCTGGCCGGACGCCCCGCCGCGCACGCCACGGCAGCCACGCGGCGTGAAGCGCAATGGCTGCGCGAGGCGATGCAGCGCTGGCCGACGCCGACGGCGACGCCGCTGCCGCCCGAGGCGGAAGCCGCCTGGCAGGCCCGCCTCGAAGAGACCTGGCATGCGCGGGCGGTGCAAGCCGGCCTGCTGCCGGCCGAAGGCAGCACCGCGCCGCACCGCGGGCAGCGCCCCTGGTGGCGCCGCGCCTGTGCCGGCTGCGCGGCGCGCGGCGAGCGCCTGCGCGCCTGGTTCGGCAGCCGCCCGGCTGCGGCCGGCCTGGCGCTGGCCGCGGTGGCCCTGCTGGTGGTCGGCCTGCTGCAGCTACAACCGCCGGCCGTGCCGCCCGGCGCGCCGCCGCTGCTGCGCGGCGCCCAGCACGACGGCAGCTGGCTGCTGCAGGCCGCCGATGCGCCAGGCCTGCGCGACGAGTGGGCCAGCCGCCTGGAGGCCACCGGCGCCAGCGTGCGCCGCTACCAGCGCCTGGGCCGCTTCGGCCTGGAAGCCGAATGGCCCACCCCAGCGCCCGGGCTCGATGCCCGCCTCGCCGCGCTGGGCCTGCAACGCGGCCCGGACGGCAGCCTGCGCATCGAGGTCGAAGCCGCGGGGAACCCGCAGCGATGAAAGGCCTCGCGCGCGCCGTCGCGCTGGCCGCCTTGACGCTCATGTTGAACGTCAGCACCCGGGCGGCCACCGACCCCTGCGACGGCCGGCCGCCGGCCGATGCCGCGACCCTGGCCGCCGAACCCGAGGCCCTGCTGCGCAACGACCCGGCGGCCGCGGTCGCCCGCGCCTGCAGCCTGCGCGCCGCCCACCCGGGCGTGCGCGCCACGCTGGCGCTGGTGCAGGCGCTGAGCGCCGAGGGGCGATTCGACGAGGCCGGCACGCTGCTGGCCAGCCTGCCCGCACCGCCGGCCGACCAGCCCGCGCTGGCGGCCGAGCAGGCCCTGGCGCACGCCGGGCTGGCCAGCGACCAGAACCGCTATGCCGAGGCCGGGCCGTGGTTCGAGCAGGCGATCGCGGCCCTGCAGCGCGCCGGCCTGACACGCAGCCTGCCCTATGCCCGGGCACTGCTGGGCCGCGAGCAGACCTTGCGCACCCTGCGCCAGACGCCCGATGCGCTGGCGCGCGCCAGCGCGGCGCTGGAGGAAGCCATCGGCGTGCTGGAACAAGGCGGCCACGCCGTCAGCCGCGACATGGGCGACGCGCTGAACCACCGCACGATGCTGGCCTACGCGCAGCAGGACCTGCCCGCGGCCATCGCCCATGCCCGCGCCGAGGTCACGCTGGCGCGCCGCCTCGACGGCCCCGACACGCCCGAGGCCTTCGACGCCCTGGCCAGCCTGGGCGCGATGCTGGCGCAGCTGCGCCGCTTCGACGAAGCCGAGGCCGCGCTCGACGACGGGCTGCGCCTGATGGCGCTGCACCCCGACATCGGCGCCAGCGGCCAGCTCGGCGTGCTGAACAACCTGGCCGCGCTGCAGCTGGACCGCGGCCGCTACGACGCGGCCCTGGCCCGCGCCGACCAGTCCCTCGCGCTGGCGCGCCGCGCCTTCCCCGGCAACGCGCTGCTGCTGCTGGTGCCGATGAGCCACCGCGCGCAGGCGCTGATGAGCCTGTCGCGCCTGGCCGAGGCCCAGGCCCAGTACGAAACCGCGCGCGCGCTGACCGCCGGCGATCCTTCGGTACCGGCGCTGCGCCGGCTGCGGCTGCTGGACAACCTGGCCGACCTGTACCTGCGGCTCAACGATGCCGAGGCTGCGCGCCAGGCCATCGCCGAAGGGCTGCAGGTGGCCGGCACGGACGCTCACTTCGGCTATTGGCGCGGCCGCCTGCTGCGCCAGCAGGCCACGCTGGCCGCGGCGCAGGGACGCTGGGCCGAGGTCGACGCGCTGCATGCCGAAGCCGCGCCGCTGATCGCCGCGGCCATTGGCGAGCAGCACCCGTATGTCGAGGATTCCACCGTCCAGCGCTGCCTGGCCCAGCTGCACGGTCCGCTGCCCGGCAATGCCTGCGCGGTGCTGCAGCAGCGCGCCGCCGCGGCGGACTCGGCGGCACCGGCGCAGCGCTTCCGCGTGCACAACGCGCTGGCGCTGGCCGATGAGCGTGCCGGCCGGCCCGACGGCGCGCTGCAGCACCACCTGCAGGCGCTGGCCGCCGCGCAGAGCGCCGGCACCGCACACCCGCTGTGGGTGGCCTACGACGCGCTGGCGCTGCACCTGCGCCAGGCCGGCACGCCGGGCCGCAAGGCGCTGGCCATCGCCTTCGGCAAGGCCGCGGTCGAGCAGATCGAACGCATGCGCCAGGACTTCCCGCCCGCGGCGCGCGAGAGCGAGCGCGGCTTCGTCGCCGACAAGTTGAGGGTCTACCGCCGCCTGGCCGACTGGCTGGCCGAAGACCAGCGGCTGGACGAAGCGCTGCAGACGTTGCGGCTGCTCAAGCGCGAGGAGTTCCAGGACTTCGTGCGCGGCGAGGGCGTGCCAGCCGTCGCGTTGCCGCGGCGCTGGCTGACGCCTGCGGAAGCGCAGTGGCGCGCACAGGCGCCGGCCGATGCCCCCGAGGCCGCGCAGCCCGCGACCGCACTGCCCTCGACTGCACAGCCCGAGGCTGTGCAACCCGAGGCCGCCCGCGTGGCCGCCTGGCAGGCGCTGCTGCGCGAGGCCAGCGCGGCGCCCGGCCCTGCGCCGCGGGCGGCCATGGCCACGCCCACGCCCCGCGCCGCGCCGGCCGCAGCACCCGTCCGCCGTGGCGAACTGCAGGCCTGGCTGTTCGCGGCCGACGGCCAGCTGCGCCTGCTGCTGGACAGCCGCGCCGGCCGCCGGGCCCAGGTGCTGCCGGTGGACCCGGCGGGCCTGGCGCGCCAGGTCGGCCAGGTGCTGGCACGCATCGCCGCGCGTGAAGACGCGCTGCCGCTGCTGCAGTCGCTGCATGCGCAGCTGGCCGCGCCCCTGGTGCAGGCCGCGCAGGCCGCCGGCGCGCAGCGCCTGGTGCTGCACCTGGACGGCGTGCTGCGCTACCTGCCCTTCGCCGCGCTGCATGACGGCCACCGCTACCTCGGCGAACGCTTCGCGATCGAACAGCGCGTGGCCGGCCTCGCCGACACCGCACCGGCGCTGCCGGCGGCCGACGCCACGCCCTACGTGCAGGCCTTCGGCGTCAGCCAGGCGCTGGCCGGCCTGCCGGCGCTGCAGGCGGTGGCCGACGAGGTCTGCGGCATCGTCGACGGCCAGGTGCAGGGCCTGGCCCCCGGCGACGGCCGCTGCGCCCGCGGTGCCGTGCCCGGCGCGGCCTGGCTCAACCAGGCCTTCACCGCCGAGCGCCTGCGCCGCGCGACCGAGTCCGCGCGCAGCGCGGCGCAGGGCCGGCGCCAGTGGCTGCACCTGGGCACGCACTTCGTGCTGCGGCCCGGCCACATCGGCAAGAGCTGGCTGCTGACCGGCGACGCCGGACGGCTGCAGCTCGACGAGCTGGCCGGCTACGACCTGCACGGCCAGGCGCTTGTCACGCTCTCGGCCTGCGAGACCGGCCTGGGCGGTGCCGAAGGCGCCGACGGCCGCGAGCTCGACGGCCTGGCCGGCGTGCTGGCGCGGCGCGGCGCGGCCGCCGTCGTCGCCAGCCTGTGGCGGGTGGAAGACCGCAGCACCAGCCTGCTGATGCGCAGCCTGTACCGCGCGCTGCGCCAGGGCAGCGACCCCGCGCAGGCGCTGCAGGCCGCCCAGCGCCGCGTGCGCGAGCAGCCCGGCGGCGCCTGGCGGCATCCGTTCTACTGGGCCGGCTTCGCGCTGACCCGCACCGAACCCTGATCGCAGCGGGCCTGATCGCGCCGGGCCCTGACGTTTCGGCGCAGACTGCGTCTCTCCCGCCGTCGGGCTGCGTCAGCCCGCCACGACCCGACCTGGAGCCACCATGCCCTACCTCCGCGCCACCCCCGTGGCCGCCGCCGAAGGCGCGGCTTTCATCGAATTCACCATCACGCTCGACCAGGCCTCGGGCAACGAGATCAAGGTCAACTACGACACGGTGAACGGCATCGCCAACTACAACAGCTCGGCGCCGGACTTCCAGCGCAACTACGGCACCCTGAGCTTCGCGGCCGGCGAGACCAGCAAGACCGTGCGCGTCAACCTGGTCAACAACACCACGCAGGAAGGCACCGAGCTGTTCTGGCTGGACCTGAACACGCCGGTCAATGCCAGCGTCGAGCAGCGCTACACGCCGGCGCTGATCTTCGACAACGACGGCACCGCCGGCACGCCCGCCATCAGCGTCAGCGACGCGGTGGTGGACGAGACCGCCCGTACCGCCAGCTTCTTCGTCTGGCTCAGCCGCCCCGCGACCGGCACCGTCAGCGTCAGCTACGCCAGCGCCGACGACACGGCCCAGGCCGGCAGCGACTACCGCAGCGTGGCCGGCACGCTGAGCTTCGCGCCCGGCGAGGTGGTGAAGACCGTCACCGTCGACATCCTCGACGACAGCCTGGCCGAGGCGGACGAGTTCCTGCAGCTGCGCCTGTCCAGCCCCGCCAATGCCACGCTGCTGGACGGCCTGGGCGTGGCGACGATCGCCGCCAACGACGCCGCGCCGGTGGGCGCGCCCTACGTCAGCGCGCACCCCATCGCCACCGACGAGGCCCAGCCCAGCGCCAGCTTCGTGGTGCAGCTCAGCGCCCCCTCGGGCAACCAGGTGTCGGTGAACTACGACCTGGTCAACGGCACCGCCAACTACAACAGCTCCGCACCGGACTTCCAGCGCAATTACGGCACGCTGGTGTTCGCGCCGGGCGAGACGGCCAAGGTCGTCACCGCGCCGGTGGTGGCCAACACCACGCTGGAAGGCAACGCGCTGTTCTGGCTGGACCTGAACGCGCCGGTCAACGCCATCGTCGAACAGCGCTACACGCCGGCGCTGATGATCGACAACGACGGCATCGCCGGCACGCCCGGGCTGCAGCTGAGCGAGCCGGTGGTCGACGAGAGCGCCGGCACGGCCCGCTTCTTCGTCTGGCTGAACCGGCCCTCGGCCAACGTGGTGACGGTGAACTACGCCACCGCCGACGACAGCGCCACCGCCGGCAGCGACTACCGCGCGGCCAGCGGCAGCCTGAGCTTCGCCCCCGGCGAGATGGTGAAGACCGTCACCGTCGACATCAGCGACGACACCCAGGCCGAAGGCGACGAGTTCTTCCGGCTGCAGCTCTCGGGCCCGGTCAATGCCACGCTGATCGACAGCCAGGGCGTGGCGCAGATCGGCCGCAACGACGGCGACGCGATCGGCGCGCCCTACGTCACGGCCCGCCCGCTGGCGATCGACGAAGCGCAGATGGCCGCTTACTTCGTCGTGCAGCTCGGCGCGCCGTCGAGCAACCAGGTGTCGGTGAACTACGACCTCGTCAACGGCACCGCCAACTACAACAGCTCGGCCCCCGACTTCCAGCGCAACTACGGCACGCTGGTGTTCGCGCCCGGCGAGACGACCCGGGTCGTCACCGCGCCGATCGTCGACAACACGACGGTCGAGACCAACGCGATGTTCTGGCTGGAACTGGACACGCCGGTCAACGCCATCGTCGAGCAGCGCTACACGCCGATCCTGATGATCGACAACGACGCGGTGGCCGGCACGCCGGGGCTGCAGGTCAGCGAGCCGGTGGTCGACGAAAGCACCGGCCAGGCCAGCTTCTTCGTCTGGCTCAACCGGCCGTCGGTGAACGTCGTGACGGTGGCCTACGCCACCGCCGACGGCACGGCGCAGGCCGGCAGCGACTACCGGGCGGCCAGCGGCACCCTGAGCTTCGCGCCCGGCGAGATGGTCAAGACCGTGCTCGTCGACATCGTCGACGACACCGTGCCCGAGGTCGACGAAGCCTTCCGGCTGCAGCTGAGCAACCCGGCCAATGCCACGCTGATCGACAGCGGCGCCCAGGCCCTCATCGGCCGCAACGACGCGCCCCCGGCCGGCGCGCCCTACGTCACGGCGCAGCCGGTGGCCACCGACGAGGCGCAGCCCTTGACCCAGTTCGTGGTGCAGCTCAGCGCGCCCTCGGGCAACCAGGTGTCGGTGAACTACGACCTGGTCAACGCCACCGCCAACTACAACAGCTCCGCGCCCGACTTCCAGCGCAACTACGGCACGCTGGTGTTCGCGCCGGGCGAGACCACCAAGCTGGTGACCGCGCCGGTGGTGGACAACACCACCGCCGAAGCCAACGCGATGTTCTGGCTCGACCTGAACGCGCCGGTCAACGCCGTCGTCGAGCAGCGCTACACGCCGGCGCTGATGATCGACAACGACGGCATCGCCGGCACGCCCGGGCTGCTGGTGAGCGACACGGTGGTCGACGAGACCGGCGGCCGCGCGTCCTTCTTCGTGCAGCTGGACAAGCCCTCGGCCAATGTGGTGACGGTGGCCTGGCGCACCGCCGACGTCAGCGCGCACGCCGGCAGCGACTACCGCGCCGCCAGCGGCACGCTGAGCTTCGCGCCCGGCGAGATGGTCAAGACCGTCGGCGTCGACATCTTCGACGACGCGCTGGCCGAGGGCAACGAGGCCTTCCAGGTGCTGCTGTCCAGCCCGGTCAACGCCACGCTGGTGGACGGCACCGGCGCCGCGCTGATCGGCCGCAACGACGGGCCGCTGGTGAGCCAGCCGCAGGTGCTGTCCTCGCCCGTCACGGCCAGCGAGGACGACGTGGCCGCGTACTTTGTCGTACAGCTCTCGGCGCCCTCGGGCAACGAGGTGCGGGTGAACTACGACTTCGCCAACGGCACCGCCAACTACAACAGCTCGGCACCGGACTTCCAGCGCCATTACGGCACGCTGGTGTTCGCGCCCGGTGAAACCACCAAGCTGCTGACCGCGCCGCTGGTCATCAGCAACAGCGCCGAGGGCAGCGAGACCTTCTCGCTCGAGCTCAGCAGCCCGGTCAACGCCACCGTGCCGCAGCGCTCGACCGGTGCCACCATCCTCGACCCCGACAGCGGCTTCAAGGTCTGGAGCTATGGGCTGGGCGACGACCTGTACACCGTGACCAGCGCGCAGGACCGCATCGCCGAGAGCCCGCTGGGCGGCATCGACACGGTGCGCGCCAGCGTCAGCTACACGCTGCCGGACAACGTGGAGAACCTGGTGCTCACCGGCAGCGCGCTGAACGGCATCGGCAATGCCGGCAACAACGTGTTCCGCGGCACCGCGGCCAACAACAGCTTCGACGGCCAGGCCGGCATCGACACCGCGGTGTTCAGCGGCCCGCGCGCGGCCTACACGCTCGGCGGCAATACCACGCAGCGCACGGTCAGCGGCGGGGCCGACGGCAGCGACACGCTGTACTCGGTGGAGCGGCTGCAGTTCGCCGACACCCTCCTGGCCAGCGACACCGCGCCCGGCGGCCATGTCTACCAGGCCTACGCGCTGTTCAATGCCGCCTTCGACCGCGCGCCCAGCACGGCCGAGCTGAGCCAATGGACCGCCACGCTGGACCGGTTGGGCAGCCTGGAGGACACCGCGGCCGAGTTCATCAACACCTACGCGCCGGGCGTGCCGGACGACGTGCTGGTGGCCTACCTCTGGAGCACGGTGATCGGCGGCGCGGTGCCTGCCGACGCGCTGGCGCTGTACAGCGGGCTGCTGGCCAACGGCAGCTACACGCAGGGCGCGCTGTTCGCGCTGGCCAGCACGCTGGACTTCAACACCGTGGAGATCGCCGGCATCGCCGGCCAGACGCTGGCGCTGGACCCGGCCTTCTTCGCGGTGCCCGCTTGAGCCGGGCTCAGCGCCGGCGCTGTGACAGCTCCGGGTAGCGCGCCAGCTTGTCGTAGAAGGCGGCGCGCGAGATCTGCAGCAGCCGGGCCGCGGCCACCCGGTTGCCGGCGGTGGCGCGCAGCGCCGCGCCGATGGCTGCGCGCTCGAGCTCGGCCACCTGCTCGGGCAGCGGCCGCGGCAGGCCGGGGGCCGCGGGCAGCGCCGGCGCGGCCGATGGCGGCGGCATCGGCTCGCCGGGCCGGGCGGCGGCCTCGGCCGGCGCGGCACGCAGCGCGGCCCGCGCGTCGGCATCCAGCTGCAGCGCGCTGGCGAAATGCTGCGGCGTCAGCTGCATGTCGTCGGTCATCAGCGCCGCCTGTTCGAGCACGTTGCGCAGCTCGCGGATGTTGCCGGGCCAGGGCTGGCGCACCAGCAGGTCCAGCGCGTCGGAGGACAGGCTCTTGTGCGGCAGCGCCCCGCGGCGCGCGATGTCGTCCAGCAGCGCATCGGCCAGCGCCTCGAGGTCGCCGATGCGCTCGCGCAGTGCCGGCAGGCGGATCGGCAGCACGTTGAGCCGGTAGTACAGGTCGGCGCGGAAGCGGCCTTCGGCCACCATGCGGCCGAGGTCGCGGCTGGTCGCGGCGATCACCCGCACGTTGACCTTGAGGACCTGGTTGCTGCCCAGCGGCTCGACCTCCTGCTCCTGCAGCGCGCGCAGCAGCTTGGCCTGCAGCGCCAGCGGCATGTCGCCGATCTCGTCGAGGAACAGCGTGCCGCCGTCGGCGAGCTTGAACTTGCCGTCGCGGCCGCGCCGGTCGGCGCCGGTGTAGGCGCCGGGCGCGACGCCGAAGAACTCGGCCTCCAGCAGCGTGTCGGGCACCGCGGCGATGTTGACGCCGACGAAGGGCCGCGCCGCGCGCGCCGAGGCGGCGTGGATCGCATGCGCCAGCAGTTCCTTGCCGGTGCCGGTCTCGCCCAGCAGCAGCACGGTGGACTCGGTGCCGGCGACGCGCCGCGCGTGGCGCTTGACCTCCATCGCCGCGGCGCTGGCGCCGATGTAGCCGGCGATCGTGTACTTGGGCCGCCGATTGCGCACCTGCTCGGCGGCGAGCTGGCGCTGCGCGTCCTCCAGCTCGTGTTGCAGCCGCACGAACTTGGTCATCAGCGGCTGCATCGTGCTTTCCGGGTGGTCCATCAGCACCATGCCCAGCGCGCCGATCACCTGGCCCGCGGCGTCGCGCAGCGGCACCCGGCTGACCAGGAAAGTACCGGCGCGGTTGGTCAGCAAATCGACCATGATCGGGCGACCCGTTTCGATGACCTGGGCCATCAACGTGTTGGGAACGACCTCCTCGACCCGCTTGCCGACGAAATCGGCCTCGGCTTCGAAGCCGAGCGCCGGCAGGAAGCGCTTGTAGCCTTCGCTGATCCACACGATGCGGTGCTCGCGGTCCACCACCATCATGCCCATCACGGTCTGGGCATACAGGTCGAACATCGACTGCGCCGCCAGCTTCAGCAGGCTGTCGGCATCCTGGGGCAGCTGCGGGTCGAGGGCCATGCGCCAGACTCTAACGCGGGGCAGCGCCCGGCCCCCGAAGGGGCCCTGATGGCCAGCCGCCCCGCCACCACCGGTGAAGCAGCGCTGCGCAGCGACATGCGGCGCGAGGTGGGCGGCCAGGCGGCGCGCGCGTTCTCGCTGTTCGGCGCGCTGGCCATGGCCGTCACGGCGCCGCTGCTGCTGCTGTACGACGGCATTGCGCCGCAGGTGCGCCTGCTGATGCAGGGGCTGCTGCTCGGGCTGGCGCTGGTGCTGCTGGGGCTGTATGGCCTGTCGGTGCGGGGGCACTCGCGGCTGGCCGTGGTGGTGGCCCTGCTGGCCGGCTCGCTGGCCAATGCCGGCCTGGCCGCGGCGATGGGCGTCGGTGTCCAGGGGCAGTCGCTCGGCCTGTTCGCGCTGATGGTGGCCCTGGCCGGCGTGCTGCTGGGCATGCGCGCGGCGGCGGCGCTGGCGCTGCTGTGCCTGGGCCTGGTGGCCGGGCTGTACCAGGCCGAGCTGATCGGCTGGATCCCCGGCCGCACCGCCGCCGCCGCGATGCCCTCGCTCAACCGCGCCTACACGCTGGCGGTGGTGATCCTGATCGGCCTGATCGCGGCGCTGGCGATGTCGCGGCTGTACCTGCGCGCCTACGAGGAGGCGGCGCTGCAGCGCGAACGCCTGCGCGGGCTGCTGCACATCGGCACCGACTGGATCTGGGAACAGGACGCCGCCGGCCGCTTCACCCATGTGTCGGAGGCCTTCCTGCAGCGCAGCGGCCTCGCGCCGGAGCGCCTGCTGGGCCATGCGCTGTGGGAGCTGCCCGACCTGCAGATGCCCGGCCACGACTGGCTGCCGCTGCGCGAGGCCTGCGCGCGCCAACAGCCGATGCGCGACCAGCTGGTGCGGCTGCGCGCCGCCGACGGCCGGCTGCTGCTGATCGCGTTCAATGCCGACCCCTGCCACGACGAACAGGGGCGCCTGACCGGCTGGCGCGGCGTCGGCCACGACGTGACACGGCTGATGCAGGAGGCCCAGCGCCGCCAGGAATCGGAGCAGCTGCTGCTGCGGGTGTTCAACACCTCGCCCGATGCAGTGGTGGTGAGCACGCTGCAGGAGGGCCGCATCGTGATGATCAACCACCAGATGGCGCGCAGCTTCGGGCTCGAGCCCGAGGCGGCGATCGGCCAGGACGTGCTGAGCCTGGGCCTGTGGGCCGACCCGGCCGACCGCGCACGGCTGAGCGAGCAGCTGCGCCGCGACGGCCAGGTGCACAACCTGCCGGTGCGGCTGCGCTCGTACGACGGGCGCGCCCTCTCGGTGCTGATGTCGGCCTCGCTGCTGCAGCTGGACGGCCGCGAGCACATGGTGTCGATCGCGCGCGACATCAGTGCGCTGGAGCAGGAGCGGCTGGACACCGAGAAGCTGCTGCAGCATGCCGCGGTGGGCCTGGCGCTGGTGCGCAACCAGCACTTCGTGCGCGTGAACCCGATGTACGAGCAGCTGCTCGGCTTCGCGGTCGGCTCGCTGGCCGGCCAGCACACCCGGGTGATCTTCACCAGCGACAGCGCCTACGCGCGCTTTCGCGAGCAGATGGCCGCCGGCATCGGCGAGATCGACCAGGAGACCATGGTGCCGCGGCGCGACGGCAGCCGCTTCCCGGGCCGCCTGCGCGGCCGGGCGGTCGATCCACGCCAGCCCACCGAGGCCGGCATGATCTGGGTGCTGGAAGACATCAGCGAACGCCGCCGCAGCGAGCGCGCGCTGGCCGAGGCCAAGCGTCAGGCCGAGGCCGCCAGCCAGGCCAAGAGCGCCTTCCTCGCGACGATGAGCCACGAGATGCGCACGCCGCTGAACGGCGTGCTGGGCATGATCCGCCTGGCGCGCGAGGAGCCGGCCGAATCGGCCCGCCATGCCGAGTACCTGCAGCATGCCCAGGCCAGCGGCGAGACCCTGGCGCAGATCATTTCGGACATCCTCGACCTCTCGCGCGTCGAGGCGGGCCGCCTGCAGCTGGAGAACGCGGTGTTCGACCTGCATGCGCTGGTGCGCGCCCTGCACGAGCTGCACGCGCCGCAGGCCGGCGCGAAGGGCCTGCAGCTGACGCTGGCCATCGGCGACGGCGTGCCGCAGCATGTCGACGGCGATGCGGTGCGGGTGCGGCAGATCCTCGTCAACTACCTCGTCAACGCGATCAAGTTCACCGAGACCGGCCGCGTCGATCTGGTGCTGTCGACCGCGGCCATGTCGGACGCCGGCCCGGCCCGCCTGCGCTTCGAGGTGCGCGACACCGGCGTCGGCATCGCGCCGGAGCAGCAAGCCCGGCTGTTCCAGCCCTTCGTGCAGGCCGACAGCTCGACCACCCGCCGCTTCGGCGGCACGGGCCTGGGGCTGTCGATCTGCCGTGAGCTGGCCCAGCTGATGGGGGGCTCGGTGGGCATGCACAGCACGCCCGGCGGCGGCAGCCGCTTCTGGGCCGAGCTGCCGCTGCGGCCCGCTGCCGACGAGGCCATGGCCCCCGCACCGGCCCCGGCCGCGGCGCAGCCGCTGGCCGGCCTGCGCGTGCTGGTGGCCGAGGACCATCCGGTGAACATGCTGATCGCCGCCGAGATGCTGCGCCGCTGGGGCGCCGAGGTCGACGAGGCCGTCGATGGCGTCGCGGCCATCGCTTGCGTCGAGGCCGCGCAGGCCGCGGGACGGCCCTACGACCGGGTGCTGATGGACATGCACATGCCGCGGCTCAGCGGCCTGGAGGCCACGCGCCAGCTGCGCGCACGGTTCAGCCCGCAGCAGTTGCCGATCATCGCGCTCACCGCCGCCGCGCTGGCCAGCGAACAGCGCCTGGCGCTCGATGCGGGCATGAACGACTTCGTCTCCAAGCCCATCGTCGCGCCGCAATTGCTGGCGGCCCTGTGCCGCACGACGACCCGCACGCCTAGCGCCTGAAGTACGCGTCGTCTTCCGCGGCCCGGCAAGCTGTCGAGAAACTTGACAGTCGGCGCCCTCACGGGTGCACCCCGTCTTCTCAAGCCCTTGATCCACAAGCGATTTCCGCCCACGGCACGAAGCTTGCTCGATCGACGACAGTTTTGCCGTTTCCAATATTTCACGAGGGGTTTCCGATGTTCAAGCCGTTGTCCCACGCCCGCAAGCTGCTGGCCGCCCTGTTCGCCGCCGGCACCGCGCTGTCGGCCCAGGCCGCGTTCGTCACCACCAACGAAGCCGGCATGGACGCGATCTTTTCGCAGTCCACGTTCGACGGCCGCAACATCGACATCCGCTTCAATGCCACCGTCGAAGTGCACAACACGGCGCTGCTGGTGATCGACTCGTCGGCCGAGTTCGATGTCACCTTCCGCCCCAGCACCACCAAGGCGATCGCGATGTACTTCGTCGACGACATCCAGTGGTGCGGCGGCCCGACGACCTCGACCATCGGCTGCGGCTGGATCGGTGCCAACGGCATCGCGGTGAATTCCAGCTGGGCCGGCGACGCCAGCTACGGCGCCAACCTGATGGCGCACGAACTCGGCCACAACCTGGGGCTGGGCCATTCCTCGGGCGACAACCAGAACCTGATGGCGCCGATCATCATGACCGGCATGGGCACGCTGACCAGCGCGCAGGTGTCGAGCATCCTCAGCAGCACCTTCGTGCAGACCGACACCTCGGGCCAGCGCTTCGTCGAAATCACGCCCTACCTCGTGCTGCCCGACCTGGTGATCACCGTGCCCGAGCCGGGCTCGCTGGCCCTGGTCGGTCTGGCGCTGGGCCTGGCCGCATGGCGCGGCCGCCGCGCAAGCCGGGCCTGAGCGCCCGTCCGGCGCGTCGCGCGCTGGCGCTGGGCCTGCTGCTGGCGGCGTTCGTCCCCAGCAGCATGGCCGCCGAAGCTTGCCAGCCGCGCGATTTCGGCGCCTTTTCGCTCTGCATTCCGCCCGCGTGGCGGATCGAAGCCACGGCCGGCACTGCTGTCGATTCAGCAGCCGGCCGTTGGTCCGTCAGCGGCCCGGGCGCGGCGTTGCTGGTCGAGCACGACTACGGCCTCTACAGCGACCCGTTGCAGCAGCTGCCCGATGGCGCGCGCGTGCTCGCCGACACCCCGCTGCAGCTGGACGGCCGCGCCGCGCGCCTGCTGCGCTACACCGTGCCTGGCCGCGACGGCGGCCCGCTGATGCACCAGCTGGGCCTGCATGTGCCGGTGGTCCACCCCGGCGGCCGCATGGGCCCGATCCGCCTGACCTTGCTGGCGCGCAGCGCCGACCCGAAGCGCCTGGCCGAAGCCGACGCTGCGTTCCGCAGCCTGCGCTTCAAGCCGCCGCGCTGAGGCGGACCTCGGTCCCGCCCGCATCGCCCAGCACCACGCAGCTGCCCTCGGCCGGCAGGCGCAGCAGCAAGGCATCGCCCTCGGCGAGCAGGCGGCCGCCTTGCAGGTCGCGCCAGGCACGCACCGGCAACGGCAGCGCGGCCAGCGGGATGCGCGCCTCCGCGGCGGGGCCCCGGTTCACGGCGATCAGGCTCATCGACTCGCCGGTGTAGCGTGCGAAGGCCACCCATTCGTTGCCCTGCGCCAGCCACTGCAGCGCACCGTCGCGCCATTCGGCCCGTTCGCGGCGCAGCGCGGCCAGCGCCTGCACATGGGCCAGCAGATCGTGGTGCCAGCCGGCTTCGGTCCAGTCCATGCAGCGCCGGCAATCGGGGTCGCCGCCGCCTTCCATGCCCACCTCGTCGCCGTAATACAGGCAGGGCACGCCGGGGTAGGCGAACAGCAGCGTCATGCCCAGCCTGGCGCGCGCCACGTTGCCCCGCAGCCGGGTCATGAAGCGCGGCGTGTCGTGGCTGCCGAGCAGGTTGAACTGCACCAGCTGGGTCTCGTGCGCGATGGCCGCGCGCGCGCGGTCGAGCCAGGCGCGGAACTCGGCGGTCGAGAGTTCGGTGGCATGGCCGTTGACGTCCTCGCCGGCCAGCCAGGCCCACACCGGCTGCGCGAAGCCGTAGTAGTTCATCGAGCCGTCTTCCTGGTCGCCCTGCAGCCAGCGCGTGGCTTCGCTGAAGTGCTCGCCCAGCACGTAGGCCTGCTCGTTCACCTGCTTGATGGCCTGGCGCATGCCACGCACATAATGCGCGTTATTGCGGGCGCCCGCGCCTTCGCCGACCATGTGGATCACGTCCAGGCGCCAGCCGTCGATGGCATACGGCGCCCGCAGCCAGCGCTTGAGGATGGCGTCCTCACCCTCGTACACCGCGGCGCGCAGCCCGGGGTTCGAGAAATCCAGCACCGGCAGCGAATCGTGGCCCTTCCAGTACATCGGCTGGCCGTCGCGGTTGAAGGCGTACCAGTCGCGCCAGCGCGAGGCCGGTGACTGCGCGGCGCCGGGCTCGGCATGGCGGCCCCAGCGGTTGAACCACGGGTGGTTGGTGCCGGTGTGGTTGACCACCGCATCGAGCATCAGCCGCATGCCACGGCCGCGCATCTCGGCCGCCAGCCGCTCCAAGGCCGCGTTACCACCGAGGTGCGGATCGACGTTGTCGTAGTCCTCGGTGTCGTAGCGGTGGTTGCTGCCGCTGGTGAACACCGGGTTCAGGTAGATGGCACTGGCGCCGACGCGCTGCTGCACGTGGTCGAGCTGCTCGCGCACGCCATCCAGGTCGCCGCCGTGGAAGCTGGTGTTGGCATGCGCCGGGTCCAGCGCCGCGCCCCAGGGCAGCTGCTGCGCCGGCTGCGGCCGGCTGCCGTACACCGTCTCGCCGTGGCGGTCGGTCGTGCTGCCGGTACCGCGCGCGAAGCGGTCGGGGAACACCTGGTAGAAGACCTGATCGCGCACCCAGGCCGGCGGCGCCTCGCGCGGCACGCGGAAGTGCTGGGCCTCGGGCGGCACGTGGGCATGCGTGCCGTCGGCCGCCAGCCAGTGCTGGCGCCCCTGGTGCAGCAGCTTGAAGGCATACAGCGTGGCCGGGTTGCCGGCGTCCCAGGGCACCAGCAGCTCCCAGCGCTGCAGCGCGCCCCACGCGCCGGCGTGGCGCATCGGCAGCAGCGTCTCCTCGTTGTCCGGCAAGGTGCGCAGGTAGACGGCCGTGGGCTCGGTGCAATCGGTCAGCAGGCTCACGCGGCAGCCCTCGGGCGTGCGGACGAGCCAGGGCGCGACGGGCGGATGCAGCAGCAGCATGGTGTTGTTCGAATCGTTGGCAGGAGTGGCCGCGATTCTTCGCAGCCCGGTCGGGCTTGCCATCCACCGGGGGGGTGGATGCGCGCGGTGGAGCCACCCGCCCGCGGGCTGGGGCTTTCCCTAGCGCAGGTGATGCGCCCGCTGCACCGCCTCGGCCCGCGAGCCGATCGCCAGCTTGCCGTAGATGCGGTTGATGTGCGTCTTGACGGTGGCGATCGAGACGTTCAGCTGCGCGGCGATCTGCTCGTTGGTGAAGTGCTGGCCGATCAGCTGCAGGATCTCCCACTCGCGCTGGGTCAGGTCGGCCGGCGGTGGCGGCGCGGCCTGCGGACTGTCCGCCGGTGCGGCCGCGGGTGCCGCCGGCGCCGCCTGCATGTGCTGGTACAGGCGCTGCGCGAGCTGGCGTTCGGCCGGATGGCGCACGATGGCCACCGAACCCAGCAGGGCCTCGAGCGCGGCGGCGAGCTTGGGCGCGAGCCACAACGCGTCGAGCAACTGGCCGTCCACCGTGGCCAGCGTCAGCCAGGCCAGCAGCGCCTCGGGGTCGACCGGCGGGCCGATGCCGCGCAGCAGCTGCAGGCGCCGCTGCAGCGCGATCAGCCCCCGCGCGGCCAGCTTCTGCTGCAGGCCCAGAAGCAGCGGGGCTGGCCAGGGCTTGCCGGCCAGCACCGCGGCCGCGGCCTGCAGCACGGCCTGGTGCAGCTCCACCAGCGTGGCATCGGCCGCTGGCGCCTGGGCCGGCTGCAGCAGGGCCTGCAGCGCACTGCCATCGGGTCGGCGCGCCAGCCACCACAGGCGTGCATACAGGTGGCTGTTGCGCCACTTCGCGCAATGGAAGGCCAGCGCCAGGCGCTGCGACAGGGCTTCGAGCTGCTCGCCCGCGCGCTCGTGCGCACCCTGCAGCTGCAGCGCCACGGCATCGATCACCAGGCTCGGGAAGGCCTCGTAGGCCTCCGGCGACGGGTCGGGCGCCAGCGGGGCCGCGGGCTCGGCGTCGCTGAACACGCAGCGCAGCTGGCGCAGGCGCTGCAGGCGCTGCAGGCTGGACAGCACCGGCACCAGCGCCACCGGGCACGGCGCTGCCGTGGCCATCAGGCCGCGCGCAGCCTGCAGCGTGGCGTCCAGCGTCGCCGCATCGTCGAGCTCCTCGCAGGCGCGCGCCCGCACGGCCAGCACGTCCAGCGCCAGCAGCGGCAGCTCGTCGCGCGCGGCAGCGCGCACCACGTCGGCCAGCGGCGCCAGCGCCTCGCGGGGCAGGCCGGCGTCGAGCAGCGCGAAGCCCAGCGCGTACTGCGCCATCAGCGCCTGCGGCTGCAGGTCGTTGGCGAAGCCGGCCACCGCCTCGCGCGCCAGCGCCAGCGCGCCGCGCGCGTCGTCGAAGATCTGCGCGATGCGGGCGCGGAACATCGCCTGCTCGGCGGCCGACAGCGGCGTGCCCTGCTGCAGCCGGCGGTCGGCCACATGCGGCACGCGCTCGACCTCGATCCACCAGGCCAGGCGCAACGCCAGCACCGGGGCGCTGTCGGCCTCGGGCTCCATCGCCACGCTGTCCAGCAGCTGGCCCAGCGCGGCGCGCGCCGGCCGCCACAGCAGCGCCCAGCCCGCTTCGCGCAGCAGCGCCAGCCGCTGCGCGGCGCTGCCGAAGCCGAGCGCGATCGGCGCCGCGAGCTCGACGCGGCCATGCTGCAGGTGAAAGGCGATCGCCCGCGCCACCGCGCTGGCGGCGTCCTCGGGCGCCTGCGCGAACCAGGCCGCCACGGGCGCCAGCGGGTCGCGTGCGTCGGCCGCGGGCAGCCCCTCGGCCGGCCAGGCCGCGCGCAGCGCGTGCGCCGGCCAGCCCAGCAGCGCGGCCAGGCGCGCCGGCTCGTCGCTGCCGGCCAGCGCCATCGCGGCCTGCAAGGCCAGCACGCGCAGCGCAGGCGCTGGCGTGGCGGTGGTGGAGGGGTCGGCAGACATGGGCGGCGAACGGAGGACGGCGGCAGGCGCGGCGCCGGGTGCCAAGTCTATCGGGCAGTATGCTCGCCGCATGTACGTGCAACGCTTCGGGCTGGCCAGCGAGCCGTTCTCGATTGCGCCCGATCCCCGCTTCCTGTTCATGAGCGAGCGCCACCGCGAGGCGCTGGCGCACCTGCTCTACGGGCTGCAGGGCGGCGGCGGCTTCGTGCTGCTGACCGGCGAGATCGGCGCGGGCAAGACCACCGTCTGCCGCTGCTTCCTGGAACGCGTGCCGGCCAGCTGCAACGTGGCCTACATCTTCAACCCGCGCCTCACCGACACCGAGCTGCTGAAGACCATCTGCGACGAGTTCCACCTCGCGCTGCCCGAACCCGCCGGCGCGCCGACGGTCAAGCACTACCTCGACCCGCTGAACGCCTTCCTGCTGCAGGCCCATGCGCAGGGCCGCAACAACGTGCTGATCATCGACGAGGCGCAGAACCTCTCGGCCACGCTGCTGGAGCAGTTGCGCCTGCTGACCAACCTGGAGACCGCCGAGCGCAAGCTGCTGCAGATCATCCTGATCGGCCAGCCCGAGCTGCGCGAGATGCTGGCGCGGCCGGAGCTCGAGCCGCTGGCGCAGCGGGTGATCGCGCGCTACCACCTGCAGGCGCTGACGGCCGACGAGGGCGAGGCCTACATCCGCCACCGCCTGGGCGTGGCCGGCCTGCACGGCGAGCTGCCCTTCGAGCCCGCGGCGCTGCGCCGCATCCATGCGCTGGCGCGCGGCGTGCCGCGGCGCATCAACCTGCTGTGCGACCGTGCGCTGCTGGGCGCCTACGCCGGCGGCCATGCGCGGGTGGACCGGCGCATCGTGGCGCAGGCGGCGCGCGAGGTGTTCGACGATGGCGCGGCCAGCGCACAGCGCCTGCCACGCGAACGCCTGCTGCTGGCCGGCGCGGCCGGCGTGCTGCTGGGCGCCTTGGGGCTGGCCGCTGCGGCAGGCTGGTGGCGAGCGCCGGGTGCCACGGCAGTGGCCGGTGCGGCGGCGGCCGCGAGTGCGGCGGCCAGCGCCCCCGCGGGCAGGCCCTTCGCGGCCGCAAGCGCCGGCGCGGCTGCCTCGGTCCCCGCGACGGCCGCCGCCCGGCCGGCGCCGACACCGATCGACCTGGCGGCCTTGCTGCCGCTGCTGTCGCGCGAAGAAGCCCCCGCCTGGCGCGAACTCGCCGCGCTGTGGCCCGAGGGCGCCGCGCTGACGGCTCCGCCCTGCAGCGCCGGCCAGCCCTTGCGCTGCCACCGCGCGACGCTGACCCTGGCGCAGATCCGCCAGCTCGCCCGGCCCGGCCTGCTGCCGCTGCGCGACGACGGCGGTCGGCCGGCTTACGCGCTGCTGCTGGGCCTGGGCGAACGCGATGCACTGCTGCAGGTGGACGGCCGGCCACGCACGCTGCCGCTGGCGGCCCTGGCGCAGCGCTGGCAGGGCGAATTCGCGACGCTGTGGCGGGCGCCCGACGGCCTGCCCGATGGCGGGTCCCCCGAGCGCCGCGACCTGCCCGCCGCCCAGCAGCAGGCGCTGGCCGACTGGCTCGGCGCCCAGCTGCGGAAGCTGTCCGCCGATAGTGCGGAAAATGAGCGGCCACTGCGCCAGCGCATCGCCGCCTTCCAGCTGGCCCAGGGCCTGAAGCCCGACGGCCTGGCCGGCCCGATGACGCTGATGCAGCTGAACCGGGCCGCCGGCATCGACGAGCCGCGGCTGCGGCAGGAGAACTGACAGCGCATGTCCTACGTGCTCGATGCCTTGCGGCGCGCCGACGCCGAACGCAGCCGCGGTGCGGTGCCCGACCTGCATGCGCAGCCGGTGCCGCTGGCGCCGCCATCTGCCGCAGCACCCGGCGCCCGGCGCGGCCTGCGCCTGGTGGGGCTGGCGGTCGCCGCGCTGGCCGCCGGCGCCGCCGGCGCGTGGTGGCTGCTGCGCCCCGCCTCCACTCCCGCAGCCGGCGTCGCGGCCGGCGTCACGGCCGAGGTCGCACCGGCATCGGCTCCCGCCAGCGGGGGGGTGCTGGCGCCGCCCGCGGTCGCAGCGGCCGCGACCAGCGCAGCCGCGGTCCCGTCGGCAGCGGCGCTGTCGCTGCCCCCCGTGCCGGCGCCAGCGCCAGCGCCGGCGCCCGCGCCGGTGGCCGTGCCGGCCGCCGCGCGGCCGGCCGCGTCCGTGGCATCGGCCTCGGCCGCGCCGATGCCGAGGCCGGCCCTGGCCAGCGCGTCGGCGCCGGTGGCCGCCTCGGCGCCAGCCAGCACCGGGGCCGCGCCGGCACGCCTGCCGCAGCTGAAGGAACTGCCCGACGCGCTGCGCCGCGAATTGCCGGCCCTGAGCTTCGGCGGCGCGATGGATTCGCCGCAGCCCGCGGCGCGCATGCTGATCGTCAATGGCCAGTTGCTGCACGAAGGCGAGGCCGCCGCGCCCGGGCTGGTGCTGCAGACGATCCGCCTGCGCAGCGCGGTGTTCGAGTACAAGGGCACCCGCTTCGAAGTGAGCTATTGAGGCCGCCCGCGGCGTGATGCCCGGCTCATGGCGCGGCTCATGGCGCGGTTCAGGACGCGGCCAGCCGGAACCGCTCGCGCCACTGCCGCTCACCCGGCGGCGTGAACACCACCACGCGGGAATCCTTCGCGCGCCGGGCCCAGCCCAGTGCGTACAGGCGTTGCAGCAGGGCCGCGCCGATCGCGCCGCCGAGGTGGTGGCGGCGCTCGCTCCAGTCCAGGCAGCGGCGGCACAGCGGGCGGCGCTGCGTGGCCAGGGTCGCCACGTCGATGCCGAAGTCCTCGAAGAAGCGCGCCCCCGCCCGGGTGGGCTGCAGCGCCTGGGCGTCGTCGCCCGCCGCGGCGACCAGCCGGTGCCTCAGCAGGCTCTCGAACAGCTGCACGCCATGGTCGCCGGCCAGGTGGTCGTAGCAGACGCGGGCGCTGCGCAGCGCCGGCTCGCGCGGGCTCGAACGCAGGCGCAGTGCGCCGGCGCGCCAGGCCACGCCCATCAGGCTTTCGAGCAGGCGCGCCACGTCCTCGTCGGCCAGCTGGTAGTAGCGGTGGCGGCCCTGGGCCTGCAGGGCCAGCAGCCGCGCATCGACCAGCTTGGCCAGGTGCGCGCTGGCGGTCTGTCGGGTGACGCCGGCCACCGCGGCCAGCTCGGTGGCGGTGAGGGCCTGGCCGCCCATCAGCGCCGTCAGCATCTCGGCCCGGGCCAGGTCGCCGATCAGCGCGGCGATGCGCGCGATGTGGGGTCCGTCTTTCATGGTTCGATGGTAGACGAAGCATTGATGGTGGCGCAGGCCCTACGCTGCGTGCGTCGGATCAGCAATTCCAGGACCATGAATCTCACCGTCTTCATCCGCTACCAGATCGACCCGTTCCAGCGCGACGCCTTCCAGTCCTATGCCGAGGCCTGGGGCCGCATCATCCCGCGCTGCGGCGGCGAACTGCTCGGCTACTTCCTGCCGCACGAGGGCACCAACGACATCGCCTGGGGCCTGATCGGCTTCGCCAGCCTGGCCGACTACGAGGCCTACCGCACGCGGCTGAGGGCCGACGCAGAGGGCCAGGCGAACTTCGGCTTCGCGCAGCAGCGGCGCTTCATCCTGCGCGAGGAACGGACGTTCCTGGCCGGCGTCGAAGGCACGCTGAACCGACCGGCGCAGCGCTGAAGCGAAGTTCTGGCGCGGGATCGCGCCCGCCATGCCTCAGGGCGCCGGGTCGCGGCCGAAGGCCGCCGCCAGCAGGTAGCGTTCGGCCTGGCGCCGGCTGCCGAGCTTCAGCGCGCCGCGCTGGGCCAGCAGCAGCAGGCCGTGCGCGGTGGCCCAGCTGCGGATCACGCGGTCGCGCGTCTGCGCCGCGCTGTCGCCGGCATCGGCGAACAGCCGCGCCGCCAGCTTGATCAGGCGCCGCACCTGCAGGCCGACGGCGGTCTCGGCATCGAGGTCGTCGCGCAGCGGCAGCGAGAACACCAGCTCGTACAGGCGCGGCTGGTCGAGCGCATGGCCGATGTAGGCGGCCATCATCGCCTCGCGCTGGCGCAGCGGCTGCGGCTCGGCCTGCGCCGCCTGCTCCATCGCGTCGACCAGGCCGGCCAGCTCGGCGGCGGCCACCTGGTGGATCAGCGCGCCGCGGTCGGGGAAATGCCGGTACAGCGCACGGTGGTTGACCCCCAGCGCCGTGGCCAGCTCGCGCAGCCCCAGGCTGTCGGGTCCCTGCGCGGCCAGCCGTTGGCGCGCCGCCGCCAGCGCCTGCGCCTTCAGGTCGCCGTGGTGGAAGGTGCTGCGCGGCGACGGCGGTGCGGGCATGCGGGCTTCAGCGGGTCATCAGTCGGGCGTGCCACTCTACGGTCATTTCGGCCACCGGCTCGCCGGCCGCGTCGCTCAAGGCCACCTGCACCTCGAAGCGCAGGCGGCCCTGCTCACGCAGCTGCTGCACCAGCGTGTCGGGATCCTGCGGCACCCGGGCCTCGGCCCTTACCAGGCCGCGGGCCGCGTTGAGGTAGCGGATGCGCGCCTCGCTGGCCACCGGGCGCAGCTGCAGGATCAGCGGCGCCAGCGCGCCGGCCATCGCCGCGCCGGAAGCCGCTTCGCCCAGCGCGAACAGCGCCGCGGCGTGCAAGGTGCCGACGTGGTTCGACACCTCGTCGCGCTGCTGCAGCGAGGCGCGGCTGCGGCCGCGGGCCACCTCGTCGATCACCACGCCGGCCAGGCGCGCGAAGGGCACGGCGTCGATCGCCTGCTGCCGGATCTGCTCGAAAACCATGGAATGCTCCTGCTCGGTGCCGAAATGTCTCCATTGGAGACATACCGAGCATAGCACGCCGGGGCGCTCGCATCCGTTTACGGGCGCTTTCCTCCTGTCACCATTCCGTGCTCAGGGCACGGCTGGCGGCGGCCGAAACACCGGACGTCACCCCAGGAGAGTCCGCATGAACGCGCCCGCCCCCAAGTCCGGCTTCAGCACCGCCAACCCGCATGCGCTGGCCACCATCCTCGAGGCCAGCCAGACGAAGAGCATCATCGCGTCGCGCGACATCTTCGACATCACCGGCACCAAGCTGTGGGCGCGCGACATGCCGGTGTCCGGCGCGCTGCAGCGCAAGCTGCTCGACCGCAAGCTGCGCCACCCGCTGGAGAGCTGCCTGGTGGCCGAGGACGGCGTGACGCCGATGGCGCTGGTGCAGGCCACCGAGAAGATGCTGGCCAGGGACACGCCGGTGTCCGCGCTGCTGAGCCGCCATGCCGCGCGCCTGCTGCAGGAGGCCGCCCACCTGCCGCTGCACCCGGTGGCGCAGCTGCTGCTGACGGCCGGCCAGGCCTCGCGGCCCGAGAGCTTCGAGCACGCGCTGCAGGCCATGGCGCTGAACGGCGCGTTGATGATCGCCCACGGCGGCGGCATCGCCGAGCTGCGCGTGGCCATGCTCTGCGGCCTGCTGCACGACCTGGGCGAGATGTACATCGACCCGCTGTACGGCGAGCTGGACGCCGACCGCACGCTGGACTTCCAGAGCTACCAGCAGCTGGTGGTGCACCCGCATGTCGGCAGCCTGCTGATCAGCCAGCTCACCAGCTACCCGGCCACCGTGGCGCGCGCGATCGCCGAGCACCACGAGCGACTGGACGGTTCCGGCTACCCGCATGGGCTGCGCTCGGAGCAGGTGTCGCCGCAGGGCAAGCTGCTGGCGGTGACCGAAGCCGCGCTGGGCGTGCTGCGCGGCGGCCATCCGCAGCTGGCGCGCGCCAGCGTCGCGCTGCGCGTGGTGCCCGGTGAATTCGACCTGAGCTGGGTCGGCCGCATCGCGCAGGCCGCGCGCCAGCAGCCGCTGCCCGAGGCCACGCTGAGCCCCGCCGCCATCCACCACCGACTGATCGCGCTGGACGGCGCGCTGCAGGCGGCCGAGAACAGCGTCAACGAGCTGGCGGAGGCCACGCAGACGCCGACGCTGGTCGACGCCCTGGGCCTGGCCCAGCACCTGCTGCGCCGGCTGCGCACCGGCTGGTACGCCAGCGGCCTGTGGGCGCAGGCCGATGTCAGCGCGCAGGACGCGGCCGAGGTCGAAGCCGTGGAAGACGAGCTGCTGTTCCGCCTGCGCGCGATCCAGCGCGCCACCCTGCTGCGCGCCGGCGAGCTGCCGGCCGACGAGGCCGCCCGGCTGCACGCGCTGTGCGAGGGGCTGGTGGCCGATATCGTCTGATCGACGCGGCCAGCACTCTCCATCGCCCTGGGGATGCCGCCGCCCGGCGGCCCGGCCGATCATCGCTGCCAGCACCGGCCGCTCCGGTGCGCGGGAGACGACGATGGCCACCCCCTATGCCCATGCGATGCCGATGCGCATCCAGGCCCGCCCCGGCTCGAAGGCCGAGGCGCTGTACCGCAAGTATTCGGCGCTGCCCGGCGGCGGCTGGGCACGGCCCAAGGCCATCGCCCCCGGCATCAGCCCGGCGCCGCTGGAGGACCTGGTCTTCCACGGCGGCCGCGTCATCCCGCAGATCGAGTTCCAGAACGTCTACCTGGGCGGGCAGGCTTCGTGGCAGGCCGCCGACGTCGCCTCGATCGACAACGCGATCAACCGGGCGATGCGCCACAAGCACCTGAACAACGTGCTGCTGCAGTACTTCCCGGGCGCCAAGCCCGGCTGCGACATGCGCGCCTCCTTCGTGCTGGACCAGCCCCGGCCCAAGCAGCTGGACGAGCCGGCGGTGCAGGCCCAGGTGACCGCGCTGTTCGACGCCGGGCTGATCGCCAGGAGCGACCTCGACAGCTGCATCTTCAACCTGCTGCTGCCGCCCGGCACGGTGCTGAAGCTGGATGATTCCAGCTCGCTCAACGGCCTGGGCGGCTACCACGGCTCGCTGCACATCCAGCGCGGCGGCAAGCGCATCACGCTGTACTACTCGGCCAACGTCTTCTCGCAGTTCGGGGCCAACGGGCGCGAGAACGGCATCGTCGTCTTCGACAAGCCCTGGAAGAACGTCGTCGGCACGCTGTACCACGAGATCAACGAGTTCCGCACCGATGCCGATGTCAACGATGCGATCACCCATGGCAGCAACGACTTCCTCGGCTGGACCTCGCGCGCCGGCCAGGAGGTCGGCGACCAGCCGATCTTCCAGGCCGGCGACGAAGGCAACCTGAAGCTCGTGTTCAAGGAAGTCAGCGACCCGCCGCGCAAGGTGAAGCTGCCGGTGCAGTTCCTGTACTCGAACGCGGTGCACGGCGCCGAGGGCCCGATCAGCAAACCCCACGCCTGACGCGCGCGGAGCCCGCGATGCCGATCGACCTGAGCCAACCGCTGGCCTGGCGCCAGGCCTCGCCCGAGGAACGCCAGCTGCTGCAGGACCTGCAGGCCAACATCCTGAAGGGCCACGGCCGGCGCCACACGGCGCAGCTGTTCCTGCGCTTCGACGAACCCGTGGCCGCACGCGCCTGGGTGCACCGCACGGCGCGCCAGGTGACCAGCGCCCTGAAGCAGCTGAAGGACAGCCAGGCCTTCCAGCGCAGCGGCAAGCCCGCCGGGCTGGTGACCTTGCTATGCCTGTCGCACGCCGGCTACCAGGCGCTGGCCGTGGCCGACAAGAAGATCCCGCACGACCCGGCCTTCATCGAAGGCATGGCCGCGCGCCGCGCGGCGCTGAACGACCCCGCCCCCCGGTCCTGGGACGAACACCTGCGCGGTCCGCTGCACGCGCTGGTGCTGCTGGCCGATGCCACGCCGGCGGCGCTGCAGCGCGGCCGCAAGGCGCTGCTGGCCAGCCTGCCGGCCGGCGTGGTGCTGGCAGGCGAAGAGAGCGGCAGCGGCATGGCCTCGCAGCTGAGCCCCGGCGAAGGCGTCGAGCATTTCGGCTATGTCGACGGCCGCAGCCAGCCGCTGATGCTGCAGGAGGACATCGAGCGCGAGCGCGACCGCCGCGACGGCAGCTCGGTGTGGGACCCCGCGGTCGGGCTCGACATCGCGCTGGTCAAGGACCCCGGCGGCGGCTCGCCGCACAGCTTCGGCAGCTACCTGGTGTTCCGCAAGCTCGAGCAGAACGTGCGCGCCTTCCACCAGGCCGAGGCCCGCGTGGCCCAGGCGCTGGGCTTGAAGGGCGATGGCCTCGCTCGCGCCGGCGCGATGATGGTCGGCCGCTTCCGCGACGGCACGCCGCTGGTGCTGCAGGGTGCGCCCGGCATGAACCACCCGGTGCCGAACAACTTCGACTTCCTCGACGATCCCGAGGGCGCCAAGTGCCCGTTCCATGCGCATGTGCGCAAGGCGAACCCACGCGGAGAAACCGGCGCCTTGGGCGCGACGATCGAGCAGGAACGCGCGCACCTGATGCCGCGCCGCGGCATCCCCTACGGCCGCCGCAGCCACGCGCCCGACGATCCCCAGCTCAAGCCCGCCGACCTGCCCACCGCCGGCGTCGGACTGCTGTTCATGGCCTACCAGGCCAACATCGCGCGCCAGTTCGAATTCACGCAGGCCAGCTGGGCCAACAACCCGCTGTTCGCGCATGCCACGCCGCGCACCGGCATCGACCCCGTCATCGGCCAGGCACGCAGCGGCGGCGGCCAGCGCTGCCCGCTGCAGTGGGGCGGCGGCGCGGCCACCCCGCGCCGCGCGGTCGACTTCCACGGCTTCGTCACGCTCAAGGGCGGCGAGTATTTCTTCGCGCCGTCGATCTCGGCGTTGAAGTCGCTGTAGGCAACACGCGGGGTCCGGTGCGCGTCGCGCTGGGCTCACGGTTCGGCTGCTTGCGCGCCGCCGGACCTCCCCCTGAGCCGCGCGATGTAGGCGTCGGGATCGCGGGACAGCGAGGCTGCGATGCGGCTGAAGGTGGCGTTGGTGCGCGCCACCAGCGAGCGGCTGAAGCGGTAGCTCAGCGAGTGCCAGATGGCCGCCGCCCTGCCGACGAACCAGCCATGACGGCGCATCAAGGCTTCCACGGCGTCCAGCAGGCGCAAGACCGCGACGCCTTGCCGATCACCCCGAAAGTCGCGGTCCGCCCACGACATGGCCCCCAGATGAAAGACGATGTCGCCGTAGACCCCGGCCATCAGGTAGTGGTCGTCGATCGCATTCGTGCGCGTCAGGCGGGTCCACGGCAGGCCCTCGCTCCACAGCAGCCAGCCCAGCCCGATCCCGGAGTCGGGTCGCTGGCCCGTGGCAGACAGGAACTCGCCCAGCGAGCCACTGAACAGCGCCGCAGGCTCTGGCAGGAAGGTCAGGCCGTGCCGCCGGACCAGCTCCGCCGGGAACCAGCAGCAACTCGGATGCGGCAGGGCGGTGTCGCCGTTCTCGGCCCGGAAGACGGCCACAGCCCACTGCCCGCGTGCGATTTCGGAAGCCAGCACCTCGTCCCAGGCATCCACCACCGGAAAGGCGTCGACATCCATGGTGCACAGTTGCTCGCAGCCATCGCTGATGGCCTGGCGAACCAGTTGGTCCAACAGGGCCGAGTGCTCTCGTGAACCGGTGAGCCCATCGGCGCGAAAGTCGAACAGGCGAAGCTGTGGCTGTTCCATCAGCCGCTGTCGAATGCGCTCACTGACCCGGGGAGCCGCCGCGTAGATGACATACGGCCTTCTGGTGCGGCGCGCGATCGCGTCCAGATGCAGGTTCAGGATCGGCAGCGTGGCCTCGTCGAGGAAGTAGACGACTAGGATCGCGAGGGGCATAGCAACTCCTGATTCGCGTTTCAGCTCATCCAGCGGGAACTGCCAAGATGCCTGGCACAAGCAAAATCTCTGCCGGCACGCATGCGCAACCTCGGGCACCACGCCCTGCACGTTATGAAGCCTACACCCGAAGCGTGGGGCGGCCGATGACTTGCCGCAAGAGTTCCCGGCGCGATGGCCGCGTTCGAATGACTTCGATGGGAACGGGGTGGATCACGAAAGCCAGGCCTTGCCTGGAACCCACCTAACGCGCTTTCAGTGCGGCCTGGTAGGCCTCGATGCGGGGCAGCAGGGCCTGCCGGCGGGCCAGGCTCTCCGCGGGCCAGTGCTGCTCGCGGTCGTAGTACTCGGCCACCGCCGGCGTGCCGGGCGGCAGCACGACCCAGGGCTGCTTGCTCGCGGTGAAGATGTGGATGTCCGGCGGGCACTGGTCGGGATCATCGAGCGTGCCCACGCGCACGAAGCTCAGCAGCGGGCCGGCGCCGGCATAGTGGCTCCACACGGCGATGCGGCAACTCGGGCAGCGGGCGATCTGCTGGCCCAGGCCGCTTTCGGACGGCGTGTGCACCAGCTCGGGCGCTTCGGCCAGCAGTGCCACACGGTCGGCCTCGATCATCGCGTTCAGCGCGAACGAGGCGCCGCTCTCGCGCTGGCACCAGCGGCAGTGGCAGCAGTGCACGAACAGCGGCCGCGAGGCCAGGCGGTAGCGCACGCGGCGGCAGTCGCAGCCGCCTTCGAGCATGACCGTCGCGCTGGCGGCAGCCGACGTGGCAGACGGGCTCATCGTGAGGCGCCTCAGCGCGCCGCGGACAGCGCGGCGGCCCGTGGCTCGACGGGCGCAGATGCCGGCGCGGCGCCAGGCGCCGCTGCCAGCGCCTGGCGCCGGTACTCGCTGGGCGTGAGGCCGGTGTCGGCCTTGAACGCGCGATTGAAAGGCCCGAGCGACTGGAAGCCGGCGTCCATCGCGATCGTCAGCACCGGCACCTCGGCCCGTTGCGGATCGGCCAGCGCGGCCTTGGCATCGGCCAGCCGGTAGGCATTGAGGTACTGGTTGAAGTTGCGCCAGCCCAGCTGCTGGTTGATGAGCCGCCGCAGCTTGTGCTCGGCCAGGCCCAGCCGCTCGGCCAGTGCGCCGATGCTCAGGCCCTCTTCGCGGTAGACGCGGTCGTGCTCCATCAGGCGCTGCAGCGCGGCCACCCGGCGCAGGTCGGCCGCGTCGAGCGCCGGCGCGACCGTGCCGTCGTCTCGCGCCGGCTCGACCGCGCTGGGCACCAGCGGCACCGGCACCCCCGGCGCTGGCGGCAGCTCGAACAGTTCGGCCCGCACGCTGCCCAGCAGGCGCCACGCGATCGGCAGCACCACCAGCGCGAGGCCGACCGCGTCGACCAGGCTGGCCCATTCGGCCGCCGCGGGCCGGTCGTGCAGGACCAGCTTGGTGCCGGTGTTCAGCAAGGTGTAGGCCGCGCCGGCCGCGACGATGAACACGCGCAGCCGCCGCCGGCCTTCGACCAGGTCGCCGCGCCAGGTGGCCAGCGACTGCATCACCGCCATCAGCGAGCAGCCCAGCGTAATGACCAGGATCGCGCCGCCCAGCGCCTCGGCCAGCGGCTGCTGCGGCGCCAGCGCATAGCAGTTGACCAGCCCGGCCCCGGCCAGCAGGCCCCAGGCCGCGCCATGCCAGGGCTTCAGGCGGAAGGGTTCGGCGAACAGCGCACGCGACAGCAGCCAGAACACCACCGCGTTGCCGGTGCTCAGCGCCGCGATCGGCAGCTGCCACACCTGCGGCGGTTCGGCAAAGCCCGGCAGCAGATACAGCGCATAGGCCGCGACACCCAGCGCGCAGGCCGTGCCCAGCCGCGCCGCCACCGAGCGCCGGTGGTCGCGCCACAACACCAGCGCCACCAGCAGCAGCACGGCCACCAGGCCGGCGCGCAGCGCCAGGTTCAGGCTGTGCAAGGTGTGCGGATCGGTCGCCATCGTGGCGGGGATGCTACCCCCGCGCGGCCTGCGCCAGGCCCCTATCCGCCCGAGCGCTTGACCACCCAGCCCTTCGCGCGCAGCAACGCCATCACGGTGTCGACATGCTCACCCTGCACCTCGATCACGCCGTCCTTCAGGCTGCCGCCGGCGCCGCAGGCGGTCTTCAGCTGCTTGGCCAGCGCAGCCAGCTCTGGCCCGGCCAAGGGCACGCCGCGCACCACCGTCGCCGCCTTGCCGCGCCGACCGGCCACCTCGCGCGCGACGCGCACGACCCCGTCGCCCGCCGGCGCGGCCGCGGCCGCCTGCTTGCAGCGGCAGCTGGCCAGCGGCTGCCGGCACTGCGGGCACATGCGCCCGCCACTGTCGGTGGAATAGACCAGGCCCATCGGTGCGCCGCAGCCCTGGCTACTGCAGCAGGTCGAACACGCTGCGCGCGACGACCTTGGTGGCGCGGCGCAGGTCTTCCAGCACCAGGTGCTCGTCGGCGCGCTTGGCATTGCTTTCGAACACCGTGCGCGGCCCGGCGCCGTAGATCGCCGCCGGCACACCGGCCGCGGCGTACAGCCGCACGTCGGTGTACAGCGGCGTGCCGGAGGTGGGAATCGGCTCGCCGAACACCGCTTCGCCATGACGCTGCAGCGCCTGCACCAGCGGCGCGCTGCGCGCATCGGGCTGCCAGGAGGTGGCCAGCAGCAGGCGCCGGATCTCCACCCGCAGGCCGGGCACCGCGGCGGCGGCCTCGGCGATCACGCGGCGCACGTCGGCCTCCACCTCGGCCGGGTTCTCCTCGGGGATCATGCGCCGGTCGAGCTTGAACACCACCAGCCCGGGCACGACGTTGGTGTTGGTGCCGCCCTCGATGCGGCCGACGTTCAGGTACGGATGGTTGATGCCCGCCACCTGCGAGGTGACCGATCGATAACGCCGATTCTGCTCGTACAGCGCGTTCAGGATGTGCACCGCGCCCTGCAGTGCGTCGAGCCCGGTGTCGGGAATCGCCGCATGCGCCATGCGGCCGTGCACCGCCACCTCCATCTGCAGGCAGCCGTTGTGCGCGGTGATCACCTGGTAGCTGAAGCCGGCGGCCAGCAGGTAGTCCGGCTTCGTCAGCTGGTTGGCCAGCAGCCAGCCGGGGCCCAGCTCGCCGCCGAATTCCTCGTCGTAGGTGAAGTGCAGCTCCACCGTGCCCTTCAGCGGCAGGCCCAGCGCCTGCAGCGCACGCAGGGCAAAGGTGTAGCTGGCGAAGTCGCTCTTGCTCACCGCGGCGGCGCGGCCGTAGAGCTTGCCGTCCTCGATCTCGGCGCCGTAGGGGTCGTGCTGCCAGCCATCGCCCGGTGGCACCACGTCGCCATGCGCGTTCAGCGCCACGGTCGGCCCGGCGCCGAAGCGCTGGCGCACGATCAGGTTGGTGATCGACTGCAGGCCGTAGGCCTTGACCTGCTGCGCCGGCACCGGGTGCTTCTCGGCCTGCAGGCCGAAGTCCTGCAGCAGCTCGGCGGTGCGCTCGGCATGCGGCGCGTTGTTGCCCGGCGGCGTGTCGGTGGGCACGCGCACCAGGGCCTGCAGGAACTTCACCTCGTCTTCGAAGTGGGCGTCGATCCAGGCATCCAGCTGTTCGTAGGCATTCATGGCATGTCGCTCATTTCATCGGATAGTAGTGCCTGGAAGGCCCGCACCGCGAGCTCGATGTCGTCGTTGGTCGACGATTCCAGCGGGTTGTGGCTGATGCCGGCGTTCAGGCCGCGCACGAACAGCATGGCCTGCGGCATCACCTCGTGCAGCTTCATCGCGTCGTGGCCGGCACCGCTGGGCATGCGGTGCACGGCCAGGCCCAGCGATTGCACCGCCGCTTCCCAGCGCCGCTGCCAGCGCGGGTCGCTGGGCGCGGCGGCGGCGCACATGGTCTCCTCCAGCCGGTGCTGCAGGCCGCGGCGGACGCACAGGGCCTGCAGTTCGGCCAGCACGTCGGCCACGCAGGCGTCGCGCACCGCGTCGGTGGTGGCACGGATGTCCAGGCTGAAGCGGCAGCGGCCCGGCACCACGTTGATCGAGCCGCCGGGCACGTCCAGCAGGCCCACCGTGCCCACCAGGTGCGGCTGGCTGGCCGCTCTCTTTTCAAGGTAGAGGATCAGCTCGGCGACGCCGGCCGCGGCATCGCGCCGGCGGTCCATCGGCGTGGTGCCGGCATGGCTGGCCATGCCGATCATCTCGCCCACGAAGCGCCGGCCGCCGTTGATCGAGGTGACGATGCCCAGCGGCAGGTCGATCTCGCTGAGCACCGGGCCCTGCTCGATGTGGACCTCGACGAAGCCGCGGTAGCGCGCGGGGTCGCGCTTCAGCGCCCCGATGTCGGCCACGCGCAGGCCGGCGGCGGCCATCGCGTCGCGCATCGTCACGCCGTCGGCGTCCTGCTGGTCGAGCCAGCGCGGGTCGAAGTGGCCGGTGATCGCGCCGGAGCCGAGGAAGGTGGCCTTGTAACGCTGGCCTTCCTCTTCCGCGAAGCCGATCACCTCGATGCCGAAGGGCAGGCGCCGGCCGGCCTGGTGCAGCGCGCGCACGCAGGCCATCGGCACCAGGATGCCCAGGCGCCCGTCGTACTTGCCGCCGTTGCGCACGGTGTCGTAGTGGCTGCCGGTGAGCAGCCGCGGCGCGGCGGGGTCGCTGCCTTCGTAGACGCCGACCACGTTGCCGACCGCGTCGATCTCCACCCGGTCGAAGCCGCACTCGTCGCGCATCCAGCCTGCCAGCTGCCGCGCGCAGGCGCGGTGCGCGTCGGTCAGGTAGGTCACGGTCAGCTGGCCCTGCTCGGCGAAGCCGGGGTCGCTGTGCGCGGCCAGCGCCTCGGCCCAGTCCCACACCCGGTTGCCTTCGGCCGGCACGTGGCCGAACTTGTCGTTCAGGCGGATCTCGGCAATGCGGTGGATGTTGCGCAGGCATTCCTCGCGCTCGTAGTCCACCGGATGCGCCAGGCGCCGCGCGAAGGTGGCGATGATCTCGTGCCGGTGCAGCCCCAGCCCGCGCGGGCCGCGCACCGCCAGGATGAACGGGAAGCCGAAACGCGCGTTGTAGTCGGCGTTCAGTTGCTGCAGCTGCGCGAACTCCTCCGGCGTGCAGTCGGTCAGGCCCGCCTTGCCCTGCTCGTTCGTCGACTCGGCGGTGAGCGTCTTGCTCACCATCGCCTTGCCGGCCAGTTCCGGGTGGGCGCGGATCAGCTTCAGCTGCGCGTCGACGCCGGCCTCGCGCACCACCTGCACCAGCGCCAGCTTCAGCTGCGCCAGCGTGCGGAACGGCCGCTGCGCCGCGGCGCGCTCGGCGATCCACGGCGAGTGTTCGTAGGTGCCGTCCAGCAAGGCGGCGAACGCGGCCGCGCTGGCGGCCTGGTTGAGCTGGTCGAGGGTCAGCATGGCGCTCATTCCCAGACGAAGGCGTTGGCGGGGTCGAAGGGGTGCGTGGCCTTCCAGTGCCGCGCGATGTCGATGCGGCGCGTGATCCACACCCGGTCGTGGCGCTGCACATGGTCGAGGAAGCGCTGCAGCGCACGCAGGCGGCCCGGGCGGCCGAGCAGGCGGCAGTGCATGCCGATGCTCATCATCGCCGGGCGCTCGTCGCCTTCGTCGTAGTGCACGTCGAAGGCGTCGCGCAGGTACTCGAAGAATTCGTCGCCATGGCTGTAGCCCTGCGGCAGCGCGAAGCGCATGTCGTTGCAGTCCAGCGTGTAGGGCACCACGAGGTGCGGCGCCAGTTCGCCGCTGCTCGTCTTCACCTGCAGCCAGAACGGCAGGTCGTCGCCGTAGTAGTCGCTGTCGTATTCGAAGCCGCCGTGCTCGACCACCAGCCGGCGCGTGTTCGGGCTGTCGCGGCCGGTGTACCAGCCCAGGCCGTGGTCACCCCCTGTGCCGGCCAGCCGCCGCAGGATGGCCATGCCGCGCTGCAGGTGCTCGCGCTCGGTGGCCGCGTCCATTGTCTGATAGTGGATCCAGCGCCAGCCGTGGCAGGCGATCTCGTGGCCCAGCTCGACGAAGGCGGCGGTGACCTCGGGGCAGCGTTCCAGCGCCATCGACACGCCGAACACCGTGAGCGGCAGGCCGCGGCGCTCGAACTCGCGCAGGATGCGCCAGACGCCGACGCGCGCACCGTACTCGTAGATGCCCTCCATGCTCAGGTGCCGCGCCGGGTAGGCCGCGGGGTTGAACATCTCCGAGAGGAACTGCTCGCTGCCGGCGTCGCCGTGCAGCACCGAGTTCTCGCCGCCCTCCTCGTAGTTCAGCACGAACTGCAGCGCCACGCGGGCCTGGCCGGGCCAGCGGGCCTGTGGCGGCTGGCGGCCGTAGCCTTTCAGGTCGCGCGGGTAGCGGGGCAGCGGAAGGTTCATCGATCGGGCTTTCTCGAAGGGCGGCGAAGGACGTCGACAGGTGGCTCGCGGCGGCGCGCTCAATCGACCGGCCGCAGCGCGGCGGCCAGGTCCGGCGTGCGCGGGTTCAGGCGCAGGTTGCGTTCGACGCTGTGCAGGTGCTGGGCCATCAGCTTCACCGCGGCCCGCGCGTCGCGCCGCGCCAGCGCCTCGACGATCTGCTCGTGCTCGGCCTGCGAGGCCTCGGCCGAATGCGAGGACTGGTACATCAGCGCGATCAGCGAAGACCGGTTCAGCAGGTCGGCCAGCAGCTGCGCCAGCACCTCGTTGCCGAAGATCTGCGCCAGCACCACGTGGAAGTCGGCCAGCAGCCGGGTGCGGCCGGGCACGTCGGTGCGTGCCACGGCCTCGCGTTCCTGCGCGAGGTGGGCGCGCAGCTGCCGGATCTGCGCATCGTCGATGCGGGTGCAGAGCTGCCGCACCATCGCGCTCTCGATCATCTCGCGCAGCTCGAACACCTGGCGCGCTTCCTCCACGCTGGGCGTGGCCACGTAGGCGCCGCGCGCCGGCGTCAGGGTGACCAGCCGGTCGCGGGCCAGCTGGTTCAGCGCCTGGCGCACGATGGTGCGCGAGACGGCGAACAGGTCGGCGATCTTCTGCTCGGCGAGCTTGGTGCCGGGCATCAGCCGGCGCTCGACGATGGCGGTGGTGATGGCCTCGACGATGCGCTGCGTGCTGCCCGCCGCGGTGGCGGGTGCCACGGCCTTGGCGGCAGGGGACGAGCGGGCGGCGCGGCGCGGCATGCGGGTCGGGGTCGGTTGACGGACGACACAAAGTGTATACACTTTTCCGCATCCCACCAACCGAAAGCCCCCGCAATGGGACACCTCAGCACCCATGTGCTCGACACGATGAACGGCTGCCCCGCCGCGGGCATGCAGGTGACGCTGCAGCGGCTGGACGGCGCGCAGCCCACCACGCTGAAGTCGCTGCGCCTGAACGGCGACGGCCGGGCGCCGGACGGCCCGCTGCTCGATGCCGCGGCGATGGCCGTCGGCCGCTACCGCCTGCTGTTCGAGGTGGCGCCCTACTTCGCCGCGCGCGGCGTGGCGCTGCCGCAGCCGCCCTTCATCGACACCGTGACGCTGGACTTCGGCATTGCCGATGCCGCCGGCCACTACCACGTGCCGCTGCTGGTCAGCCCCTGGGCGTACTCCACCTACCGCGGTTCCTGATTCCGGCATCGCGGGCACGGCGGTTGCATCGCCGCCCGCATTCACCCTCGACGATGGAGACACGCATGCGTCCTTCCCCGCAACCCGAGCGCCGCCCCCTGCTGCGCGCAGCGCTGGCGCTGGCCGCCGCGGCCACGCTGGCCGGCCCGGCCTGGGCCGCCTGGCCCGAGAAGCCGATCCGCATCATCGTCACCTTCGCGCCCGGCGGTGCCAGCGACATCGTCGCCCGCGTGATCGCCGATCCGCTGGGCAAGGCCCTGGGCCAGGTGGTGGTGGTGGACAACAAGCCCGGCGCCGGCGGCACCATCGGCGGCCTGGAAGTGGTGCGCGCGGCGCCCGACGGCTACACGCTGATGCTGTCGAACTCCACGCCCACCTCGATCGGCCCGTTCACGGTGCCCAAGCAACCCTACGACCCGGTCAAACAGTTCACCCATGTCGAGATGATCGGCGTGGCGCCGGTGCTGATCATGGCCAACCCGAAGACCGGCCCGGCCAGCCTGAAGGACCTGCCCAAGGCCGCCGCCGCGCCGGGCTACACCTTCGGCTCCGGCGGGCCGGGCTCGATCGGCCACATCGTCGGCGAGATGGCCAAGGCCGCGATGAAGATCCAGATGCAGCACGTGCCGTACCGCGGTGGTGCGCCGATGACCACCGACCTGATCGCCGGCACCATTCCGGTGGGCATCGACGTGATCACCGCCTTCGTGCCGATGGTCAAGGCCGGCCAGATCAAGGGCCTGGCAGTGACCACGCGGGTGCGCTCGCCGCTGCTGCCCGAGGTGCCCACCACCACCGAGCTGGGCTTCCCGCAGTTGGTGGCCGAGAACTACTTCGGCGTCTCCGGCCCGGCCGGCCTGCCGAAGGAGGTGACCGACAAGCTGGCGAAGGCGCTGAGCGAGATCGTGGCCGACCCCGCCATCGTCAAGAAGCTCGAGGAGCTGGGCATCACGCCGCACAAGGCCGGCCCGGCCGAGTTCACCAGCTTCGTTGCCAGCCAGGTGGCCGACTGGGGCCCGGCCATCAAGGCCGCCGACATCAAACCCTGAGATCCCAGGCGCGATAGACTGTATACACTTCCGACCACGTCGCCGCGGCGCCCGGGCGGCCGGCCCCCACCTGCCGGCCCCCGTGCTTGCGACCTTCACACCTCACAGAGCCCGCTGTGGTGAGGGATCGTCCCCGATGCCAATGACGTGATGGACACCACCTACCTGCTCGACTGGGCCAACCTGCTGCTGCGCTGGGCGCACGTGATCGTCGCGATCGCGTGGATCGGCTCCTCGTTCTACTTCGTCTTCCTCGACAACAGCCTGACGCCGCCGACCGCGCCGGACCTGAAATCCAAGGGGGTCGACGGCGAACTCTGGGCCGTGCACGGCGGCGGCTTCTACCACCCGCAGAAGTACATGGTGGCGCCCAAGGCGCTGCCGGAGCACCTGCACTGGTTCTACTGGGAAAGCTACAGCACCTGGCTCACCGGCTTCGGGCTGTTCACCGCGCTGTACCTGTTCAACGCCGGCAGCTTCCTGGTCGACAAGAGCGTGCACGACTGGGCACCGGCCACCGCCATTGCCGCGGCGCTGGGCTTCCTGGCCGCGTTCTGGTTCGTCTACGACGCGATCTGCCGCGCCTTCGGCCAGCGCGCCGGCGGCGACCGCATCGTCGCGGCCGGCGTGCTGGTGTTCGTCATCGCCGCGGCCTGGCTGGCCTGCCAGCTGTTCGCCGGCCGCGCCGCCTTCCTGCTGGTGGGCGCGATGCTGGCCACCGCGATGAGCGCCAACGTGTTCTTCTGGATCATCCCCGGCCAGCGCACGGTGATTGCGCAGATGAAGGCCGGCCAGGCGGTGGACCCGGTGCACGGCCAGCGCGCCAAGCAGCGCAGCGTGCACAACACCTACTTCACGCTGCCGGTGCTGGTGGCGATGCTGTCGAACCACTACGGCTGGCTGTACCAGGGCCAGCACAACTGGCTCGTGCTGGTGCTGCTGATGCTGGCCGGCGCGCTGATCCGCCACAGCTTCGTCGCCCGCCACAAGGCGCTGGTGCAGGGCAAGCGCGTGCCCTGGGAGCATGCCGTCGCCGGCACCGCGGTGCTGATCGGCCTGGCCGTCTGGCTCGCGCCAGCGCCGCCCTCGGCCGCCGCGCGGGCCGCGGCCGCGAAGCCGGTGCGGTTCGCCGACGTGAAGGCGGTGATCGACCAGCGCTGCACGCTGTGCCACAACGCCACGCTGCAGCAGAAGGGCGTGGCGCTGCACACGCCGGAGCTGGTGAAGCAGCATGCGCAGCAGCTGTACCAGCAGGCGGTGCTGCTGAAGCTGATGCCGCTGAACAACGCGACGCAGATCACCGACGACGAGCGTGCCGTGCTCAAGCGCTGGTACGAGGCGGGCGCACCTCTGAACTGAGCTCGACGCTGCAGGCCTCGCGCACGAACTTCACCAGCTCGCGGGCGCTGCGCGGCGCGATGGCCGGCGGCAGCGTCAGGGCCTGCACCAGCTCGCCCTCGGCCACCGGCAGCTGCCAGCCGGGCAGCAGGTCGACCAGGCGGCCGGCCTGCAGGTCGGCCTGCACGCAGTAGTCCGGCGCGAACACCACGCCGGCGCCGGCGCGGGCCAGCGTGACCAGGGCTTCCATGTCGTCGCTCCAGATGGCGGGCTGGACCTCGACCCGCACGCTGTCGGACCCGTCGTCGTGGCCGCTTCTTTTGCGCCATAGCAGCGGCACGCTGTCGGCCGACACGCCCAGCAGCAGCCCGGGCCAGTCGGCCAGCGCGGCCGGGCCGGCCAGCGGCTGCGCGCCCATCGCAGGCGCGGCGAAGGCGCCGACGCGGTAGGCCATCACCGGCTGCGCCAGCCAGTCCGGTGGCGGCTTGCGCGTGAGCCGGAAGGCGATGTCGATGCCTTCCTTCAGCAGGTCGACCTGCCGGTCGGTGAACAGCAGCTCGAAGCGCAGGCTACGGTGCTTGTGCTGGAAGCGCGCCAGCAACGGTGCCAGCACCAGCCGGCCGAAGGTGGGCACCGCGGTGATGCGCAGCCGCCCTTCCAGCGCAGCGCGCCCGCTGCGCACGCTGCGGCGCGCCGCGTCGGCCGCTTCCTGCACGCCGCGCGCATGCGCCGCCAGCCGCCGCCCGGCTTCGGTGAGCCCGAGCGAGCGCGTGGTGCGCGCCAGCAGCGTCACGCCGGCCTGGGCCTCGATCGCGGCGATGCGGCGGCTCACCGCCGCGCGCGTCTGCCCCAGCCGGCGCGCGGCTTCGGCAAAACTGCCGGCCGCCACCACGCGGGCGAACAGCTCCAGCGCATTGGCGTCCAGCGCCAGCAGCGCCTCGCGGCCGCGCTGCACCTGGCTGGGCAGCGCGGCCGTCGACGCGCGCGAAGCGGTGCCACGCGGCTTGATTGGTGAGCTCATGGAAGCAATATGTCAACCCTGTGGCGCCTAGTCAATGCCGGATTGACTGTCTAGAGTGGCTGCATGGATGCCCTGCCCCCCAATGCCTCGCCCGACCTCGCTGCGCTGGAAGCCGCCTTCGAAGCCCCGGTCCATCCGCCGGCCGCCGATGCGCTGCCGCCGCTGCTGACACTGCACTGTGCCGACGGCACGCCGATCGCCGCCCGCTGGTACGAGCCGGCGGCGCCGGCGCGTGCGGTGGCGATGATCAGCGCAGCCACCGGCGTGCCGCAGCGCTACTACCGCCACTTCGCGGCCTGGCTGGCGCAGCGCGGCTATGCGGTGCTGAGCTACGACTACCGCGGCATTGCCGAATCACGCCGCGGCCCGGTGCACCGCGATGGCAGCCGCATGCGCGACTGGGCGCTGCAGGACATGCGCGCCGCGCTGGCCGAGGCCGAACTCCGCCGCGGCAGCGGCGCGCAGCGCCTGCCGCTGCTGCTGATCGGCCACTCCTTCGGCGGCAACGCGGCCGGCCTGGCGCCCGGCCTGGTGCAGGCCGACGCGCTGCTGACCCTGGGCGCGCAAAGCGGCGACTGGCGCCATTGGCCCGGCCTGCAGCGCTGGATCACCTTCGCATACTTCCACGGCCTGCTGCCGCTGGTGAGCCACCTGCTCGGCAAGGCGCCCGGCTGGGCGCTGGGCGGCCGCGGCGACGGGCTGCCCAAGCAGGTGGCGCTGGAATGGGCACGCTGGGGCCGCCGCCGTGGCTACCTGTTCACCGACCCGACACTGGCCGCCGACATCGAGAGTTATCGCGCCTTCCGCGGCGTGGCCCATGTCTGGAACATCAGCGACGACCTGACCTACGGGCCCGCCCGCGCGGTCGACGCGCTGGCCGCGCAGTTCAGTGCCGCGCGGGTCGAGCGCCACGAACTGGTGCCGCAGGCGCTGGGCCTGAAGCGCCTGGGCCACTTCGGCGCCTTCCGCGCGCAGGTGGGTGCGCGGGTGTGGCCGCGCTTGCTGGCGCCGATCGAGGCGGCGACGCCGGCGCTGGCGCAGGCCCTGCGCTAGGGTCTGCTGCCGGCTTCGCCGCCGAGCGTGCCCAGGAAGCGCACCAGGTCGGCCACTTCGGCATCGGTCAGCTCGATCGGTGCGCGCTCGTCGTGCCGGGCCGCGGACGCATCGCCGGCATGGCGGTGCGTCAGCTCCGAATGCCCCACGGCCGCGTGCGGTGCAGCGACGTAGTGGCGCACCACCTGCTACAGCGTGGCCAGCTGGCCGGCGTGCATGTAGGGCGCGCGCTGGGCCACGCCGCGCAGCCCCGGCGTCTTGAACGCGCCGAGCAGCGCCGGATCGTCTTCCACCATGAAGCGCAATTCCTGGCACTGGGCCGGCGCGGCATCGCTGAAGGCGCCGAGGCAGTTGAACTCGTCGGCGCGCACCTTGGCCGTCGCGTCGGCCCGGCCCCGGTCGGGACGCGCCGGGTCGCGTGGCGGCACGCCGGTGTTGTGGAACTGCCGGTCGCTGAACAGGGGCCCGTTGTGGCAGCTGACGCACTGGCCCTTGCCGATGAACAGGCGCAGGCCGCGCAACTCGTCGGGCTGCAGCACGCCGGCATCGGCCGTGCGGCCGGCGACCACGGCATCGACATAGCGGTCCAGGCGCGTGGGTTCGTGCTGCAGCGACTTCTCGTATGCGGCGATGGCCTTGCCGATGTTCGCGAACACGCGCGACACCGCTGCGCGCTGGCGCTCGCTCATCGCGGCCCAGGCCGCCTGCTCGGCCACCGCGCCGTGCGGTCCGGCATCGGGCGGCAGGCCATCGAGCGGCGGCATCGTTCCGAACACCGCCTCGTACGGCGCGCGGTAGTGCGCGGCGACCAGCTGCGCATAGCGCGTGCGGTTGCCGCCATGCTCCACCGCGTCTTCCAGCGGTCCGAGGGCCTGCGACCACAGGCTGTCCTTGCGGCCGTCCCAGAACAGCCAGGGGCTGTGGCCGGCGCCGACGATGGGCATGGCCCGCCGCGCGCCGGTGCCCACGCCACGGCTGACGGGCAACCCGTCCTGGAACTGCCGCTGCGGGTCGTGGCAGCTCGCGCATGACACCTTGCCGTTGGCGCTGAAGCGTGCGTCGCTGAACAGGCGCCGGCCCAGTTCCACCGCGGCCGGCCGTCGTTCGACCGCGTTGGAGGGGTCGACGGGCGCGGGCGGCAGGCGCTGCAGGCTGAGCGTGGCCAGCACCGCCAGTTCCCGCTCCGACCAGCCTTCGGCGCCGGTCGACCGGGGGCCCGCATGCGCCAGGGTCACCAGCACGGCGGCGCTCGCCGCGAACAGGCTGCCCAGCAGCCAGCTTGCGTTCCATGGGTGGCGCATCGCCGTCTCCTTGCTCGACATGACACCCAAGATCAGCGGCCAGCGCCGGGCTCGACGACGACGGTGTTGAACGTCACCTTGTCGGAGCCCTGCGCGCCGTCGATGGCGAGCTTGATCTCCCACCAGCCGGTCATGCTGAACTTCATGCCGTCGATCACGTAGGTGCCGTCGGCCAGTTCCTGCGTCACCTGGGGCCGCGTCGGCAGGCCATGGCCATGCTGCGGCATGCCGCCGTCGACCAGGATGCGCGCATGCGCCACCGGCACGCCCGCCGGCGTGGCCAGCTTCACCTGCCAGCGGTGCAACTGATGGAGGGCCGCGGGCGTGGCGGGCGGCTGCAGCGTGACGACGTATTTCTGGTCGAGCGTCGGCCGGGTCAGCGACAGGTCGAGGTTCGTCGGCGGCGACATGCAGCCGGCGGTGCTGGCCAGCAGGGTCAGGGCGAAGGCGGTGAGCGCGAAGCGGCGGTTCATGGTGTGGTCCTGTGCGGTGGGGTGTGCGGTTGAAGTGCTGGTTCACCGCAGGTGCGATGAAGCAGTGCACGCACTGTCGGGGACCGTCGCCCGGCAGGACAGCCGCTTGCGATCGACGGTGCGCCGGCGTCCGCCAGCGGTCGGCCCGGTCGACCGAGCGGTGGGCCGCTTACATCGGGCGGAAGAGGTGGCCGAAGGCCCGGCTGACCTTCAAGGGCCTTTGCAGCCCGCGGACGTTCAGGCTGTAGTGCCCGTTCTCGTCGCGCGTGGCGCTGAGGATCGCGTTCGCGTTGACCATCACGCTGCGATGGACCTGGATGAAGTCGGTCGACGCGATGCGCGCCATCAGCTCGCGCAGGCTCATGCGCACCAGCGCCTCGCCGGTGGGCGTCACGACATTGACGTACTTCTCGGTGGCCTCGAAGCAGACCACCTCGGCCACCGGGATCATCCGCACGGTGTTGCCCACGCCGGCGCGGATGACCTTGATGCGCTCCTGCGCCGGCCCGTCGGGCGCTTCGTCCTGCCGCGCCGTGGCAGCAGGCGCGGCCAGCGACTGCATGCGCTGCATCAGCGTGGCCATGTCGCCGGCCTGCGGCGACGCCGCGCGCTGCGCCAGCCTGGCCTTCAGGCGATCCACGCTGTGCTGGAGCCGATCGGCGGTGGCGGGCTTGAGCAGGTAGTCGACGGCCGCGCGCTCGAAGGCCGGCACCGCGTAGTGGTCGTAGGCCGTGACGAAGACGAACAGCGGCTCGGGCCGGTCGTCGGGCCAGTCGTCGGCGACCACTTCGGCCACCTCGATGCCGGTGCGGCCCGGCATCTTGATGTCGAGGAACATCACGTCCGGCTGCAGCTGCAGCGCCAGCTCGGTGGCCTGCAGGCCATCGTCGGCCACGCCGACGACGCGCAGCTCGGGCCACAGCTGTTCGAGCAGGCGGTGCAGCGTGCGCGCGAGCACGGGTTCGTCTTCGGCGATCACGGCGGTGGGCGGGTGGCTCGGGCTCATGCCAGTCTCCTGGATTCATTGGCAGGGACGAACACCACGGCGCAGACGCCGGTGGGCTCGCGGCGTTCGAGGTCCAGCCGGGCCGCGGGGCCGTAGATCACGCGCAGGCGGTCCCGCACATGCTGCAGGCCGTAGCTGGCGCCGGCCGGGCGCGCGCCGGGTTCGTCGCCCTCGTCGGGCGGCAGGCCGAGGCCGGTGTCGCTGACGCGGATCTCGATGCCGCCGTGCAGCGCCCGCGCCACCACGTCGATGCTGCCATGACCGACCTTCGGTTCCAGCCCGTGCTTGATGGCGTTCTCCACCAGCGGCTGCAGCAGCATCGGCGGCACCAGGCTGCGCTCCAGCGCGGCGGGCAGCTCGAGCCGGTAGCGCAGGCGCGGCCCCATGCGCAAGGCCATGATGTCCAGGTAGGCGCGCAGTTGCGCGAACTCGCGGCTCAGGGCCACCGCATCGGTCTGCGAAGCGGCCAGCGCGCTGCGCAGGTACACGATGAGCTGATCGATCATCGACTCGGCCCGGTCGACGTCCTCGCGCACCAGCGAGCGCACGTTGGCCAGCGAATTGAACAGCATGTGCGGGTCCAGCTGCGCGCGCAGCAGCCGCAGCTGCGCCTCGACGGCCAGGCGCTGGGCTTCGGAACGCGCGGTCGCTTCCCGGGCCAGGGTTTCGCGGGTCGCGAAGTAGTTCAAGGCAATGCCCCCCACCAGCACGGTGAAGAGGATGGGGATCAGGCTGATCTGCTGGTGGCCCACCATGCGCATCGGCTCGCCCAGGGCAATGAACGCGAACTGGTGACCCAGGAAGTAGCCCACGGGAATGGCGATCAGGCCGATCAGCAGCCAGCGCAGCGCCGGCCTGAAGCGGTCGAACCGGCCGCTGCGCAGCAGGACGAACACGCAGGCCATCATCGTCAGGCCCACGCATTCATGGAACACCAGCAGGCGCGGATAGGTTTCGATGCCGGGCACCAGGAAGTACAGCAGCGTCGACGCCAGGGCCCAGAAGACCACGGCGGCGCCGACGAACGACGCCGAGCCGATGAGGCTGCGGGGCCAGAGGCTGGCGATGCGGGGGCTGGTGGCGGACATGGCGGGCAGCGGTGGGGGGACGGGAACCGGACCGAAGCGACTCTAGGGCCGGGGTGGCCTGCCGCCAAGCGGCGGCGGCGGCGGGCGGCCGGGTTTGTCCGCGAACCGTCGATCCGGTCGACCGAACGGTCGCCACGGCCGGGCGCGCCGACGTCGTCCGACCTACAGCCAGCGGCCGCCCCACGCCATGACGGCCCCGACGCCGAGGCCATAGGGAATGTGCGAGAGCGGGCTCGCCAGCAGCGCATTGGCACCCCGCGGGCCGCGCCGGCCGAACCAGCCCCAGCCGAAGGCCGGCAGCAACAGCAGCCAGGGCAGCAGCGAGGTGGCCAGGCCGAAGGCCAGGCCCCCCAGCAGGCGATGGGTTGGCAGCGTCCAGCCCGTGGCCTGGAGCACCCCGGCATACAGCAGCGCCACGCCGCCACCGCCGACGAGCAGGTGGAACGCCCAGCCCATGCGCCGTTCGCCCGGCTGCGCCGGCGAGCGGGCAATGTCGGCATGAGCCCATTGCCCGCGCAGCAGGCCTCGCGCCCAGCGACCCACGAGGGCGACGTTGACGCCGCTGGTCAGGCCGGCGCGGGCGGCCAGCGTCTCGGTGATGTCCATCAGGACGGCGCCGACGATGCCGCCGGCAAAGGCGAGGACGAACGCCGCCGGCAAGGCGAGGACGAACTCGTTCACGGGGCCCGCGCAGCAGGCCTCGCGCCCAGCGACCCACGAGGGCGACGTTGACGCCGCTGGTCAGGCCGGCGCGGGCGGCCAGCGTCTCGGTGATGTCCATCAGGACGGCGCCGACGATGCCGCCGGCAAAGGCGAGGACGAACTCGTTCACGGGCAGGCGCACTGCGGGCCGCAGGCGCAGGCCATCGGGGCGACGGCGCGTTGGCAGCCGCAGGTGCACGCGGCGCCGGGGCATGGCGTGCAGGGACAGGGCAATGGCTGAGGGGTGTTCATGGTGCGTTCCTTCGGGTTGCATCGACGACGGGATGTCTTCGATGGCTGCACTGTCGCGGCGCCGGGCTTGGCGTCACAGGCGATTGCGACGAGGGGTCGTCGCCGGGGGGGGAAGGGTCGCGGTCGTCGACCGGACGGTGGCGCGGCAGTGGCGCAAAGGGGGCGCGGCGTCAGGCGGCGGGGTCGGCCCCCGCGGACGCCAGCTCGCGCAGCGTCAGCCACAGGCGCAGGTCGAACTCCAGCTGGTGGTAGCCGGGCTCCATGTGCTCGCACAGCGCGTAGAACGCGCGGTCGTGCTCGGGCTGCTTCAGGTGCGCCAGCTCGTGCACGACGATCATGCGCAGGAAGTCGGCCGGCGCGTCCTTGAACAGCGTGGCGATGCGGATCTCGCGCTTGGCCTTCAGCTGCGCGCCCTGCACCCGCGACACGCGCGTGTGCATGCCCAGCACGTTCTTCAGCAGGTTCAGCTTCGGGTCGTAGGCCACCTTGGCCAGCGGC
>NZ_JBGAGA010000115.1:0-11343 GCF_044226965.1 Aquabacterium sp.
GGCCCTGCGCCAGGCGCGCTGATCGCGGTGATGAACGTCGGCTTTATCCACGGCGTGATGAACACCGACAACATGACGCTCTCCGGCGAAACGATCGACTACGGCCCCTGCGCGTTCATGGAAGCCTACGACCCGGACGCGGTGTTCAGCAGCATCGACCATGGCGGCCGCTATGCCTATGCCAACCAGCCGCTGATCGCGCTGGAACCTGGCCCGCCTGGCCGAGGCGCTGCTGCCGCTGATGGTGAGCTCCGACGCCGAGTCCGAGGTGCAGCGCGCCGTGGCCCAGGTCACCGAGGCGATCGATGCCTACCCTGCGATGTACGCGGCCAAACTGCTGCAGGGCCAGCGCGCCAAGCTGGGCCTGTACGACGCCGCGCCAGCCGATGATGGGGCCGATGGCGCATTGGCAGAGGATTGGCTGGGCCTGCTGCACACGCAGGCGGTGGACTTCACGCTTGGCTGGCGTCGACTGGCCGACGCCGCGGAGGGCCGCGATGGGCCGCTGCGCGCGCTGTTCGCCGCCCCCGAGGCACTGGATCCCTGGCTCACCCGCTGGCGCGAACGCTGCGCGCGTGACGATGCGGCTGCCGGACCGGGCCCGCGCGGTGAGCGCGCCCTGCGCATGCGCCGCGTCAACCCCTGGCTGATCGCGCGCAACCACCGTGTCGAGGAAGCGCTGGCCGCCGCCAGCGACGACGGCAACCTGACGCCTTTCGACCAGCTGCTCGCGGCGCTGCAGCGCCCCTACGACGAGACGCCTGAACACGCAGCGTATGCCGAGCCCGCGCCGGCCGCGGTGACGGCCGGCTACCGCACTTTGAGGCGGGCTGACGGCCTTCACTTGAGCGCATCATCTGCTGGCGCCACGGGGGCCGCCTTCAGCGCCATCGCTGTCCGGGAACATGCGGAAGCTGGTGTTCCATGACGATCAGCGCGGATGCCGCGCATCATCTGCTGCAGCGCCATCGCCTCGGGGCTGAGCTTGGGCTTGTCGCCCTTCTCGCCACGCGCCGCATCGCTGTCCGGGAACATGCGGAAGCTGGTGTTCATGACGATCTGCGCCACGCGCGGCGCGAAGGCGTGCAGCAGCTGGCCGGTGATGCCCAGGCGGGTGGCGATGCGCACCGGCTTGTACACGCAGGCCTCGGCAATCATGTTGGCCGCCTCTTCCGGCGACAGCGTGGGCACGTTGTTGTAGATCTTGGTCGGCGCGATCATCGGCGTGCGCACCAGCGGCATGTTGATGGTCGTGAAGGTGATGCCCAGGTCCTGGTACTCGCTGGCCGCGCAGCGCGTCCACGCATCCAGCGCGGCCTTGCTGGCGACGTAGGCCGAGAAGCGCGGCGCGTTGGTCAGCACGCCGATGGAGCTGATGTTGACGATGTGGCCCTTGCGCTTCTTCACCATGCCGGGCAGCAGGCCCATCGTGATGCGCAGGCACCCGAAGTAGTTCAGGTCCATCGTGCGCTGGAAGTCGTGGAAGCGGTCGTAGCTCGATTCGATCGCGCGGCGGATCGAGCGGCCGGCGTTGTTGACCAGGAAGTCGACGCCGCCGTGCTCGGTTTCGAGCGTCTTGACGAACTCGGCGCAGCCGGCCTCGTCGGCAATGTCCACCGAATAGCTGTAGACCTGGGCGTCCTTGCCGGCGAAGGCCTTGATCTCCTTGACCGCCTCGGCCAGCTTCTCCTCGCCACGCGCGCAGATGATGGTGACCGCCCCGGCCTCGGCGAACTTGCAGGCCGCGGCCAGGCCGATGCCGGAGGAGCCGCCGGTGACGAGCACCACCTTGCCGGCCACCGAGCCCCGCAGGCTGCGGTCGATGAACAGGTCGGGGTCGAGGTGGCGTTCCCAGTAGTCCCACAGTCGCCAGGCGTAGTCGCGCAGGTTCGGGCAGCGGATGTCCGAGCCTTCCAGGGCCTTCAGCGTCTCGCGGCAGTCGAAGCGCGTGGGGTAGTTGACGAAGCTCATCATGTCCTCGGGCAGGCCGAGGTCCTTCATCACCGCGTGGTACACGCGGCGCACCGGCGCCACCGCCATCAGCCCCTTCTTCACGCTCTTCGGAATGAAGCCCAGCAGCGCGGCATTGACGAACAGGTTCATCTTCGGCGCATGGGCGGCGCGGCTGAAGATGTCCAGCACGTCGCCGACGCGGTAGCCCACCGGGTCGACGAGATGGAAGCACTTGCCCTTGATGTCGTGCCGCGCGTGCGAGATGTGGTCCAGCGCCGCGACGACGAAGTCCACCGGCACGATGTTCACGCGCCCGCCCTCCAGGCCCACCGTGGGCATCCACGGCGGCAGCATCTGGCGCAGGCGCTGGATCAGCTTGAAGAAGTAGTACGGCCCGTCGATCTTGTCCATCTCGCCGGTGGTGGAGTCGCCCACCACCATGGCCGGGCGGTACACCGTCCAGGGCACCTTGCACTCCTTGCGCACGACCTTCTCGCTCTCGTGCTTGGTCATGAAGTACGGGTGGTCCAGGCCTTCGGCCTCGTCGAACATGTCCTCGCGGAACACGCCCTCGTACAGGCCCGCGGCGGCGATCGAGGACACGTGGTGCACGTGCCTGGCATCGATGGCCTTGGCGAACTCGCACATGTTGCGCGTGCCTTCGATGTTGACCCGGATCTGGCTTTCCTCGTCGGCCGACAGGTCGTACACCGCGGCCAGGTGGTACACCCCGTCGACCTGGCCCTTCAGGGCCTTGATGTCCTCGGCCGAGACGCCGAGCTTCTTGGCGGTGAGGTCGCCGGTGACCGGCTGCGCGCGCGCCTTGGTGACGCCCCAGAACTTGTACAGCTCGGCGAGCTTGCCTTCGCTGCCCTCGCGCACGAGGAAGGACACCGTGGCACCGCGGCGGGCGAGCAAGGCCTTGACGAGGCGCTTGCCGATGAAACCGGTGGCGCCGGTGACGAAATAGTGCATGGACTCCTCCAGGGGGGGGCAATGGGGTTGGTTCGGCGCCAATTCTTAGGCATGTGCGAACCGTCCCCGTTGCGCGGTAACCCCAACAGGCCCGCGCAGGCGGGCCTGGTGCCCAACAGGCCCGGCGCAGGTGGGCAGGAAGCGGCCCGGCCCGCGGCGCTTCACGCCGCAATGGCCTCGCGCAGGCGCTTCACGCCGCAATGGCCTCGCGCAGGCGCGCCAGCGGCGCGTCGGCCTGCAGGCGTGCCAGGCCATCGGCCTGCAGCGTCACGCCCAGGTCCTGCCACAGCGCCGGCAGGTCCACCGGCGCGGGGCAGTCCTTCAGCAGGGCGTACAGCTCGCCGAAGGTGGTCTGGCCCACCGCGGCATCGGCCACCGCCAGCGTGCGTTCGATCGGCCAGGCCACCGCATAGCTGCCGCCGGCGGCCAGCACGCCGCGCAGCGCATGTTCGAGGCCCAGCGCGCCGCCGCTGCGGCGTCGGACCTGCACGTCGGCCAGCAGGCAGAAGATGGCGCCGCCCCAGTAGGTGCGGCCCCAGGTGGGCGTGTGGTCGAGGCCTTCGTCGCCGTCCTTCGGCTGGCCTTGCGGCATGTCGTGGGCCAGGGCCCCCCACAGCTGCGGCGCCGGCAGCAGGCCGGCGCGGGCGCGGGCAATGCCTTCCACATAGGTGGCCAGCCCTTCCTGCAGCCAGCCATGGCGGCGCGGCACGCGCGGAATGGCCAGGTGCACCATTTCATGCACCAGCACCCAGTCGTCGTGGAACTGCGGCTCGCCGGTGTCCACCCCCAGGCGCAGGCGCACGTACGGCGACGGTTCGCCGAAGGTGGTGCCGCCGCGCACCCCCGCGCCCGGGGTGGGCAGCAGCAGCAGTTCCACCTGCGGCTGCGGGAAGCGGCCGAAGTAGGCCACCACCGCCTGGGCCGACCGCTCGACCCACTGGCGCGCGCGCCCGCGCAAGGGCTGATCGAAGCCGGGCGCGAACTGCAGCTCGATCTGGCTGCCCGCAACGTCCAGCCGGTCGATCACCGGCTGGTCGGCCTCCTCGGCGGCGCGCGCGGGGGGCAGCAGCAGCGCGGCCGCCGCCTGCAGCAGGCGGCGCCGCGCGCTTGCGGCCCCGGTGTCCATGGGCTGCATTCTGCGGCCGGCGTCGCCGGGCTGCGACAAAGCCTGCACAGCCGCCCGGTTCATCGCCAAAATCCAGGGCTGAACCCTCGATCGCCATGCCAGCCGCCCACACCCTGCTGTCCCGCCTCCTGCCCTGCGTGCTGTGGCTGAGCCTGTTGCTGATCACCGGCTGCGCCACCAAGCTGCCCGAGATCAACCGCGAGGCCATCGCCAGCGAGGCGATTCCCGCGTCGCCCAAGACCATGCTGTCCTACGTGGTCGCCAATTCGACGCCCGACCCCGCGCTCAGCGGCTTCCGGCTGATGCCGCTGGGCCTGTTCTCGCTCGACACCCGGGTGCAGCTGGCGCGCCGCGCCGAGGTGTCGCTGGACGTGCAGTACTACCACTTCGCCAATGACGAGACCGGCCGCTGGCTGCTGCGCGCGCTGCGCGACGCGGCCAACCGCGGCGTGCGCGTGCGCCTGCTGGTGGACGACTTCTACACCGGCGGAGACGACGACCTGTTCCTCTCGTTCGCGGCGCACAAGAACGTCGAGGTGCGGGTCTTCAACCCCTTCTGCTGCGCGCGCGATTCGGGCCAGGCCACGCGCTTCCTGGCCTCGGTGGGCGACTGGGGCCGCGTGAACCACCGCATGCACAACAAGCTGTTCATCGCCGACGGCATCGCCGCGGTGATCGGCGGGCGCAACGTGGCCAACGAGTACTACCTGCGCGGCGAGAACGACAACTTCATCGACCTCGACGCGCTGGTGGTCGGCCGCATGGTCGAACCGCTGGCCGCGCTGTTCGACCGTTACTGGAACAGCGACCCGGTGTACCCGTACAGCGCGGTGGCGCACAGCGCGATGGACAAGCAGGCGCTGCTCGCCTACTTCGAGCGCGTCACCGGGCCCGAGAACACCCCGCCGCCGCCGCCGCTGCCGCCGAACGACATCCTCGGCTACGGGCCGATCGCCGACGACCTGCAGGACGGCCGCCTGGGCCTGATCTGGGGCGAGGGCTATGTCTTCGCCGACCACCCGGACAAGCCCTTCGACGGCTCGGTGGGCGGCGAGCTGCTGGAAACCAGCGTCACCTACAACGTGGTGGAGGCGATGAAGCTGGCCAAGACCGAGGTGGTGGCTTCCTCGCCCTACTTCGTGCCCGGCCCGCGCGGCATGGAGCTGCTGCGCGCGCTGCGCGCCCGCAACGTGCACCTGAGCGTGCTGACCAACTCGCTGGGCTCCACCGACGAGCCGGTGGTGCACCTGGGCTACAGCCGCTACCGCGAGGAGATGCTGCGCCTGGGCGTCGAGCTCTACGAGCTGAGCGGCGCGCGCGTGAAAAAGAACAAGCGCCCGTTCCATTTCGGTTCCAGCCTCGGCCGGCTGCATGCCAAGCTAGTGGTGATCGACAAGCGCATGTCCTTCATCGGCTCGATGAACCTCGACCCGCGCTCGGCCACCATCAACACCGAGCTGGGCGCGGTGATCGACAGCCCGCAGCTGGCCAAGGAGCTGCTGCGCGTGATCGACCTCGACCGGCTGCAGAGCGCCTACCGCGTGCGGCTGCGCGCCAACGGCCAGGGCCTCGAGTGGATCGGCACCGGCGTCGACGACGACGAGGAGGTGCTCGACCACGAGCCCGATGCCTCGCTGTGGCTGCGCATCAAGACCTGGCTGCTGAGCCCGCTGGTGCCTGAAGAGCTGCTGTAGCAGCGTCTGGCGTTTTCAAGGGTTGTCCCTAGGGCCGGCGCCCTAGCGAATTAGGCTGTGCCCTCGACCACCACTGCCTACACTGCGCCGCAGCGGGTGGTTCCTCGAGCGGGCCGCCCCATCCCCGTCCCCAAGCGCCCATTCGAAGGGCCCCAATCGAAGGAAACCAAGATGGTCAAGAAGCTCCAAAAGATGGCTGCGCAGAAGGCTGCCTCGCCTGCCGGCCTGTTCGACAGCCAGCTCGCGCAGACGGTGAAGGACTCGGCCCAGCAGATCTGGCTGGCGGGCCTGGGTGCGTTTGCCAAGGCGCAGGGCGAAGGCATGAAGCGCTTCGAGACCCTCATCAAGGAAGGCACCAGCCTGCACCGCAAGACGCAGGCGGCCGCCGGCGAGAAGCTGGGCGACATGGCCGGCAAGATGTCGGCGATGGCCGGTGAGGTCGGCCACAAGGCCAATGCGCAGTGGGACAAGCTCGAGTCGATCTTCGAAGAGCGCACCGCCCGCGCGATGAGCAAGCTGGGCGTGCCCACCGCGAAGGACGTGGCCGCCCTGACCGAACGTGTGGATGCACTGGCCGCCGCGGTGACCAAGCTGGGCGGCAGCGTGGAAGCGCCGGCGAAGAAGGCCGCCCGCAAGGCCCCGGCGAAGAAGGCCGCCCCGGCCGCTGCGCCCGAGGTCGTGGCCAAGCCGGCAGCCAAGCGCCGCGTGGCCCGCAAGGCCGCCGGCAGCAGCGCGGCCTGAGGCCTGCGATGGCGCTGAAGGTCGGGCGCTGAATGCCCACCGCCCGCGGCCCGAAGGGCGCTCGCATCGGCTTGGCCCTGGCCGGCGGCGGGCCGCTGGGCGCGACCTGGGAGATCGGTGCGCTGTGCGCGCTGGAAGAGGCCGTGCCCGGCCTGGACTTCAGCGCGCTCGACGGCTATGTCGGCGTCTCGGCCGGCAGCTTCATTGCCGCGGCACTGGCCAACGGCATGCGGCCGCGCCAGCTCTGCGCCTCGTTCATCGAGAACGACCCGGCCGTCGGCAGCGACCTCGTCAGCCCGACGCTGTTCGTGCGGCCCGCGGTGGCCGAGCTGGCCGGCCGCGTGGCGCGCCTGCCCTGGCTGTCGGTGCTGGCCGCAGGGCAGCTGGTGCTGGGCCGGCGCTCGCTGATCGGCACCATCGAGCGCCTGGGCCGCGCGCTGCCCACCGGCCTGTTCAGCACCGAGCCGCTGCAGGCCCGCCTGCAGCAGGTGTTCTCGGCACCGGGCCGCAGCAATGACTTCCGCCGGCTGAAGCACCGCCTCGTCGTCGTGGCCACCGACCTGGACAGCGGCGAGGCCGCGCCCTTCGGCCTGCCGGGCTGGGACCATGTGCCGATCTCGCGCGCGGTGGCCGCCAGTGCGGCGCTGCCGGGGCTGTTTCCGCCGCAGGCCATTGGCGGGCGCTGGTATGTGGACGGCGCGCTGAAGAAGACGCTGCATGCGCGCGTGCTGCTCGACCAGGGCCTGGACCTGCTGCTGTGCCTGAACCCGCTGGTGCCCTTCGACGCCACGCATTCGCTGCGCCACCGCGTGCTCGAAGGCGGCGCGCGCATCCCGCGCATCGTGCAGGGCGGCCTGCCGCTGGTGCTGAGCCAGACCTTCCGCACGCTGATCCATTCGCGGCTCGAACTCGGCCTGAAGGGCTACGAGACCTCGCATCCGCACACCGACATCGCGCTGTTCGAGCCCGACCAGCGCGACCCGCAGATGTTCCTGGCCAACATCCTCAGCTACTCGCAGCGTCGGCTGGTGGCCGAGCATGCCTACCAGCAGACGCGCGAGGACCTGCGCTCGCGCCGCAGCTCGCTGGGCGCGATGCTGGCGCGCCATGGCCTGGCGATCGACGATGCGGTGCTGAACGACGCCCAGCGCCAGCTGATCGCCGACGCGCCGCGGCGCGGCCGGCGCCATGCGCTGGCCACGCCGCTGAAGCGCCTGGACACGGTGCTCGACGACCTGGAAGCCGCGCTGGCCGGGTTGGCCGAGGAGGCCGAGGTGGCCGCTACTCAGCCCAGGTAGCGCGCTTCGAGGTGCGCCTTGAAGTGCGCCGGGTTCAGCGCCTCGCCGCTGGCGCGGATCGCCAGCTCGTCGGTGGTGTAGCGGCTCGCCGGCAGCCAGATGTGCTGGCGCAGCCAGTCGAACACCGGCGCCAGGTCGCCCGCGGCGATGCGTGCGTCCAGGTCCGGCAGGGCCCGCCGCATCGCCGCGAACCACTGCGCGGCGTACATCGCGCCCAGCGAATAACACGGAAAGTAGCCGAACAGCGATTCGGGCCAGTGCACGTCCTGCAGCGGCCCGTTGCGGTAGTTGCCGCGCGTGTCCACGCCCAGCAGTTCCATCATCTTGGCGTCCCACAGCGCCGGAATGTCCTCGGGCTCGATATCGCCTTCGATGAGCGGCCGCTCGATCTCGTAGCGCAGGATCACATGCGCCGGGTAGGTCACCTCGTCGGCATCGACGCGGATGAAGCCGGGCTTCACGCGCGTCACCAGCCTGTGCAGGTTGCCGGCCTCGAAGGCCGGCTGCTCGCCGAAGGCCTGGCGCACCAGCGGCGCCAGCAGCCGCGCAAAGCCCGGGTGGCGGCCCAGCTGCATCTCGAAGCTCAGTGACTGGCTCTCGTGGATCGCCATCGAGCGGGCCAGCGACACCGGCTGGCCCAGCAGCTCGCGCGGGCGGCCCTGCTCGTAGCGGCCGTGGCCGGTCTCGTGGATCGTGCCCATCAGGCTGACCAGGAACTCGTCCTCGCGGTAGCGCGTGGTCAGGCGCACGTCCTCCGGCGCGCCGCCGGAGAACGGGTGGCTGCTCACGTCCAGCCGCCCGGCATCGAAGTCGAAGCCCAGCAGGCGCATCGCCTGCTCGCACAGCACACGCTGCGCCGGCACCGGGAAGGGCCCGACCGGTGCGATCACCGGCTCGCGCGACTGGCGCTCGGTGACCTCGCGGATCAGGCCCGGCAGCCACTGCCGCACCTCGCCGAAGATGCGGTCGACCTGCGCGCAGGTCATGCCCGGCTCGAAGCGGTCCATCAGGGCCTCGTACCGACCGCAGCCGGCCTGCTCGGCCAGCAGCGCGGCCTCTTCGCGCGCGGTGGCCAGCACCTCGCGAAAGGTGTCGACGAAGCCGGCCCAGTCGTTCGCCGGCCGCTGCGTGCGCCAGGCATGCTCGCAGCGCGAGGTGGCCAGCTGCGCGCGCTGCACCAGCGATTCGGGCAGCGCATTCGACTGCCGCCACTCGCGCTGCATCTCGCGCAGGTTGGCGCGCTGCAGCGCATCGAGCGGCTCCTGCTCGGCGCGCGCAAGCTCGTCGCGCAGCTTCGGGTCGGTGCGCATGCGGTGCATCAGCGCGGCCATCTCGGCCAGCGCGGCGCCACGGGCCTGGCTGCCACCCGGCGGCATGTTGGCGGCCTGGTCCCAGTAGGCGATCGACTGCAGGTGCTGCAGATGGTGCAGCCGCTGGAACGTGGCCGCCAGGGCCTCGTAGGCCGGCGTCTTCAAGGAGGTGCTCATGGCGCGCGATTCTCGCGCGGCCCTCGGGCTCAGGGCGTCAGCTGGCCCGGCCAGATCCACAACAGGACGGCCGTCATCGTGATGTAGCGCGCCAGCTTGCCGACGGCCATGTACAGCACGCAGGGCCAGAACGGCAGCTTCAGCCAGCCGGCGACGGCGCACAGCGGATCGCCGACGATCGGCAGCCACGACAGCAGGCAGGCCCTGGCGCCGAAGCGCTGCAGCCAGGCCAGCGCGCGCGCCTGCGCCGGCTTCTGCGCGACGCGCTCGTACACGCGCTCGGCGCCGTAGCCCATCCACCAGGTGATCGCGCCGCCGATGGTGTTGCCGGCGGTGGCCACCAGCACCGCGGGCCAGAACAGCGATTCGTTGAGCTTGACCAGCGCCAGCACCGCCGGCTCCGAGCCCATCGGCAGCAGCGTGGCCGAGACCAGCGCGATCACGAACACCGCCGGCAGGCCGACGGTCGGCAGCGCCAGCGCGGCGAGCATCGCGGGGATCCAGTGGTCCATGGCCTGCATGATAGGCAGGGCGCCGATGGCCCCGTGGCCGACCCGGCGCGCTTACATCCGGCCGCTATACTCCTGCCTCCTTTTTCAGCAGCCCCACCCCCCTTGTCTCGCTTCCAGATCGGCCCGTACGAGCTGCCGAATCGCCTGTTCGTCGCGCCGATGGCGGGTGTGACGGATCGGCCGTTCCGCCAGCTGTGCCGGCGGCTTGGCGCGGGCTATGCGGTGAGCGAGATGGTGACCTCGCGCAAGGAGCTGTGGCACACGCTGAAGACCAGCCGCCGTGCCGACCACACCGGCGAAGCGGCGCCGATCGCGGTGCAGATCGCCGGCACCGACCCGGCGATGATGGCCGAGGCCACCGCCTACAACATCGATCGCGGCGCGCAGATCATCGACATCAACATGGGCTGCCCGGCCAAGAAGGTGTGCAACGTGTTCGCCGGCTCGGCGCTGATGCGCAACGAGCCGCTGGCGCTGGCGATCGTCGAGGCCGTGGTGGCGCAGGCCGCGCCGCGCGGCGTGCCGGTGACGCTGAAGATGCGCACCGGCTGGTGCGACACCGAACGCAATGCGCTGACCCTCGCGCGCGCGGCCGAGGGCGCCGGCATCGCGATGCTCACGGTGCACGGCCGCACGCGCGAGCAGGGCTACAAGGGTGCGGCCGAATACGACACCATCGCCGCGGTGAAGGCCGCGGTGCGCGTGCCGGTGGTGGCCAACGGCGACATCGATTCACCGGCCAAGGCGCAGGCCGTGCTCGCCCACACCCAGGCCGATGCGCTGATGATCGGCCGCGCGGCGCAGGGTCGGCCATGGATCTTCCGCGAGATCGCGCATTACCTCGCCACCGGCGAGCTGCTGCCCCCACCGCCCACGCGCGAAGTGAAGCAGTGGCTGGTCGAGCACCTGCACGAGCACTATGCGCTTTATGGCGAGTACCTGGGCGTGCGCACCGCGCGCAAGCACATCGGCTGGGCCGTGCGCGCGCTGCCTGGCGGCGAAGCCTTCCGCGCGGTGATGAACACGCTCGACAGCATCGACGCGCAGGTGGCCGCGGTGGCCACCTTCTTCGACACGCTGGCCGACACCCACCGGCTGCTGCCGCAAGGCCTGGCCGCCAACGACGACCTGCTGGCCCTCGAGGCCTGAGCGAGACATGAGCAAGAAGAAGATCGAGGAGTGCATCCGCGACAGCCTGGAGCAGTACTTCAAGGACCTGCGCGGCACCGAACCGCATTCGGTGCACGACATGATCGTCGGCGTGGTCGAGAAGCCGATGCTCGAGGTGGTGATGAAGCACGCCGAAGGCAACCAGAGCAAGGCTGCCGAGTGGCTGGGCATCAACCGCAACACGCTGCGCCGCAAGCTGCTCGATCACAAGCTGATCAAGTGATTTTCGTTTCCCGCACCTGAAGTACCGCCCATGACCACTGCCCTGCTCTCGGTCTCCGACAAGACCGGCATCGTCGACCTCGCCCGCGCGCTGCACCAGCGCGGCGTGAAGCTGCTCTCCACCGGCGGCACCGCGCGCCTGCTGGCCGACAACGGCCTGCCGGT
>NZ_JBGAGA010000116.1:0-11127 GCF_044226965.1 Aquabacterium sp.
ACCAAGCATGCGGTGTCGGGTCTCACCAAGACCGCCGCGCTGGACGGCCGGCCCTGGGACATCGCGGTCGGCCAGATCGACATCGGCAATGCCGCCAGCGAGATGACCGCGCGCATGGTGCAGGGCGTGCCGCAGGCCGACGGCAGCATCAAGCCCGAGCCGCGGATGGACCTGTCGGCCGTGGCCGAGACCTTCATGGCGATGGTGCGGCTGCCGCTGTCGGCCAACGTGCTGTTCACCACGGTGATGGCGACGAAGATGCCCTACGTCGGCCGGGGCTGAAGCGATGAGTTCGCGCTGGACGCTGGCCTGCAGGATCCACGGCAAGCTGGACCTGCGGCTGCAGCCCGAAGAGGCGCCGCCGCTCGGTGACCACGATGTGCTGCTCCGGCTGGGCGCGGGTGGCATCTGCGGCTCGGACATGCACTACTACGAGCACGGCCGCGTCGGGGCCTTCGAAGTGCGCGAGCCCTTGGTGCCGGGGCACGAGGCTTCGGGCGTCGTGGTCGCCGTGGGCGCCTCGGTCAGCCGCGTGCGGCCCGGCCAAAAGGTTGCCATCAACCCCTCGCACCCCTGCGGCCACTGCGACTACTGCCGTTCGGGCCGCGGCAACCTGTGCCGCAGCATGTTCTTCCTCGGCAGCGCCAGCGTGTTCCCGCATGCGCAGGGCATGTTCCGCGAGCAGTTCGTGCTGGGCGAGCGCCAGCTCACGGCCATCGACGAGCCGGGCATCTCGCTCGGCGAAATCGCCTGCGCCGAACCGCTGTCGATCGGCCTGCACGCGGTGAACCGGGCCGGCCCGATGATCGGCGAGACGGTGCTGGTCACCGGTGCCGGCACCATCGGCTGCATGTGCGTGATGGCCGCGCGCCTGGCCGGCGCGGCGCAGGTGATCGCCGTTGACCTGAGCGATCGCGCGCTGGCCATGGCACGCCAGGCCGGCGCCGACAGCACGATCCGCAGCGACGATGTGCCAACGTCCGAATGGAGCGACATCGCCGATGTCGCGATCGAGGCCGCCGGCCATCCGGCCGCGCTGGCCGGCTGCCTGCGGGCGGCCAAGCGTGGCGGGCGCATCGTGCAGGTCGGCACCCTGCCGCCAGAGCTGCCGTTTCCGGCCAATCTGGTGATGCAGCGCGAGCTCAGCTACCTCGGCGCCTTCCGCGCACACCTCGAATTCGACTGGGCCGTGCAGGCCATCCGCAGCCGGCGGGTGGACGTGCGGCCCTTGATCACCGCTCAACTGCCGCTGTCGCGCGCGCAGGAAGCCTTCGAACTGGCGCTCGACCGCAGCCGCAGCACCAAGGTGCAGCTGGTGCTCGAGTGAGCGACGCCCCGATCCATTGAAAGGACCTTCCTCCATGAGTTCACGCCTGGCCGGCAAGACGGCCTTTCTCACGGCCGCAGGGCAGGGCATCGGCCGCGCGGTGGCGCTGGCCTTCGTGCGCGAAGGCGCGCAGGTGCTGGCCACCGACATCAACGCCGCGGTGCTCGAATCGCTGAAGGCCGAGTGCGGTTGCCGGGTGCAGGTGCTCGATGTCACCAATGCGACAGCGGTGGCCGAGGCCGCCGCCAGCGCCGGCCCGGTGGACGTGCTGTTCAACGGCGCCGGCTTCGTGCACGCCGGCACGGTGCTCGACTGCAGCGAGGCCGAGTGGGACTTCGCGTTCAACCTCAACGTGCGGTCGCAGTTCCGCACCATCAAGGCCTTGCTGCCCGGCATGCTCGAGCGCGCGGCACAGGGCCGCCAGGCTTCGATCATCAACATGGCCTCGGTGGCCGGCAGCATCAAGGGCGCGCCGAACCGCTTCGTCTACGGCAGCACCAAGGCCGCGGTGATCGGGCTCACGAAAGCGGTGGCGGCCGACTTCATCACCCGGGGCGTGCGCTGCAATGCCATCTGCCCGGGCACGGTGGAGTCGCCTTCGTTGCGCGAACGCATCAGTGCGCAGGCGGCGTCCTCAGGACAAACCCTGGCCCAGGTCGAGGCCGCGTTCATTGCGCGTCAGCCAATGGGCCGGATTGGGCGCGTCGAGGAGATCGCCGCGCTCGCTGTCTACCTGGCCAGCGACGAGTCATCATTCACCACCGGCACCGCCCAGGTCATCGACGGCGGCTGGTCCAATTGAACTACCGCAAATAAGAAAGTACCGAATGAAGCTGCTGCGCTACGGCCCCAAGGGCCAGGAAAAACCCGGCATGCTGGACCGTGAGGGCGCGGTGCGCGACCTCTCCGGCGTGATCCCCGACCTGCGCGCCGAGATGCTGACGCCCGAGGGCCTGGCGCCGCTGCGCGCGCTGGACCCGGCCACGCTGCCGAAGGTGGCCAACCCCGGCCGCATGGCGCCGCCGTGGGCCGGCATGGGCAAGTTCGTCTGCGTGGGCCTGAACTACGCCGACCATGCGGCCGAATCCGGCCTGCCGGTGCCGGCCGAACCGGTGCTGTTCACCAAGCACACCAGCACCGTGATCGGCTGCAACGACCCCGTGGTGCTGCCGCAGGGCTCGGTGAAGACCGATTGGGAAGTGGAACTCGGCGTCGTGATCGGCCGGCGGGCGCGCTATGTTTCACAAGCCGAAGCGTTGCAGCATGTGGCCGGCTACTGCGTGGTGAACGACGTGTCCGAGCGCGAATACCAGATCGAGCGCGGCGGCACCTGGGACAAGGGCAAGGGCTGCGACACCTTCGGGCCGGTGGGTCCGTGGCTGGTGACGGCCGACGAAGTGGCCGATCCGCAACAGCTGGGCATGTGGCTCGAGGTGAACGGCAAGCGCATGCAGAACGGCAGCACCCGCACGATGGTGTTCGGGGTGGCCGAACTGGTCAGCTACATCAGCCGTTTCATGACGCTCTACCCAGGGGACCTGATCTCCACCGGCACCCCGCCGGGCGTGGGCATGGGCATGAAGCCGGCGCCCGTCTACCTGCGTCCGGGGGACGTGATGAGGCTTTCGATCGAGGGTTTGGGAGAACAACAACAGAGCGTGCATGCGTGGAATCCCGTTCTCATCGACGGTTAGGTTGCTGTACGATATCGGCAACAACGTGCTACCGGCCATGGTGATCGGCAGCCTCAGGGACTGGACACCCGTTGGGGAAAACTGGTCATGCAATTCCGAACCATCACCTTGCCTTACGGCGCCAAGTGCCGCGTGCCCGAGCACATCCAGCGCATCGACTCGCACAGCACCCACGGCTGGCAGTTGCGCTATGGCATGCCGACGCGCTTCTTCTCCGACAAGTCGCACGACAACAAGGGCGCGCGTGCCGCGCTGGCGGCCGCCGTGCTGGAGCTGCGCGCCCGCGTGCGCAAGCTGCCGGCGCCCACCGGCCTGCAGCGCCGCGCCAGCGCCCACAAGCAGAACGACCTGCCGGTGGGCATCAGCGGCCCCATCCTGCGCCAGCGCCGTGGCAGCACGGTGCAGGAATGCAGCTTCAGCGTCAACCTGCCGCGCTTCGGCGACAAGCCGCTGCGCCGCAGCGTCTACATCGCCAGCAAGAACACCTACACCAAGGAACGCTACGAAGCGGCCCTGGCCACGGCGATCGCGCTGCGCAAGGAAGCTGAAGAGGAATACCAGAAGGCTGCCACCGCTGCGAAGCGCAAGGCAGTCGCGAAACTTTAAGCCTGCCGAGGGCCGCCGTGCTGCGCCGCCCGTCGCGGGCGGTGCAGGAGTGGCCCCATGAGCAGCGATCTGGTCATCCGCATCCATCCTGCGGATAACGTCGTCATTGCGCGGCGTCAATTGCTCGGCGGCACCGCCGTCGAAGGCGAGGGCGTCGTCGTGCAGGGCCTGGTGCCGCCGGGGCACAAGCTGGCCGTGCGCGCCATCGCTGCCGGCGAGCCGGTGCTGCGCTACGGACAGGTTATTGGCGCGGCCATGCAATCCATTGCGCCGGGCCAGCATGTGCACACACACAACCTGGCGTTCAGCGATTTCTCGCGCCAGCACCAGGCCGGTGCTGCGGCACAGCCCACCGCCTACGTGGCTGAAGCGGCCACCTTCGAAGGCATCGTGCGCGCCGACGGCCGCGTGGCCACGCGCAACTACATCGGCGTGCTGACCTCGGTGAACTGCTCGGCCACCGCGGCGCGGGCGATTGCCGACCATTTCCGGCGCGACATCCATCCCGAGGCGCTGGCCGACTATCCGAACGTCGACGGCGTGGTCGCGCTGACCCACGGCGCCGGCTGCGCCACCGACAGCGAAGGCGAGGAACTGCGGGTGCTGCGCCGCACGCTGGGCGGCTACGCCCGGCATCCGAACTTCGCCGCGGTGCTGGTCGTGGGCCTGGGCTGCGAGACCAACCAGATCCAGGGCCTGATCGCCCAGGAAGGGCTGCAGGAAGGCGCGCGCCTCGTCGCCTTCAGCATCCAGGACACCGGCGGCACCGCGAAGACGGTGGCGCGCGGCATCGAACTGATCCGCGGGCTGCTGCCCGAGGCCAACCGCGTGCAGCGCCAGCCGGTGCCGGCCCGCCACCTGACGGTGGGCCTGCAATGCGGCGGCAGCGACGGCTATTCCGGCATCAGCGCCAATCCGGCGCTGGGCGCGGCGGTGGACCGGCTGGTGCGCCACGGCGGCAGCGCGATCCTGAGCGAAACGCCGGAGATCTACGGCGGCGAACACCTGCTGACGCGCCGCGCCGTGTCGCCCGCGGTGGCGGCCAAGCTGCTGGCCCGCATCGCCTGGTGGGAGCAGTACACCGCCCGCCACGGCATGAAGATGGACAACAACCCCTCGGCGGGCAACAAGGCGGGTGGGCTGACCACGATCCTCGAGAAGTCGCTCGGCGCCATCGCCAAGAGCGGCACCAGCAACCTGGTGGACGTGATCGAGTTCGCCGAGCCCGCCGCTGCGCGCGGCCTGCTGTTCATGGACACGCCCGGCTACGACCCCGTGTCGGCCACCGGCCAGGTGGCCGGCGGCGCGAACCTGATCTGCTTCACCACCGGGCGCGGTTCGGCCTATGGCTGCGCACCGTCGCCTTCGCTCAAGCTGTCGACCAACACCGCGCTGTGGCTGAAGCAGCAGGAGGACATCGACATCGACTGCGGCGGCATCGTCGAGGGCGTGGACACGGTGGACGCGATGGGCGAGCGCATCTTCCGGCTGATGCTGGAGACGGCCTCGGGCCGCCGCACCAAGAGCGAGCTGCACGGCTACGGCCAGGCCGAATTCGTGCCCTGGCAGCTGGGCGCGGTGATGTAAGAAAGCCCTGCAGGCCGCGCCGGCCCCGGCGTACACTGGCCCGCAGGCGGCAGCGCGCTTGACTCCAGCGCCCCGTCCGGCCGGCAGGGTGCGTGTCCGATGGCGATCTGGCACAAGCAGGTATCGACGGGCATCGACTCGGTGGTGGACAACCCCGAGATCGTCGCGCTGTACCGGCACTGGCTGGCCAGGTACGCGGCCACCGCTGAAGTGCCGCGTTATGACGACTTCGCCCCCGAGGCCCACCCCGAGCTGGCCGGCCGGCTGATGGTGCTGCGGCCCGACCCGCCCGATACGCCGCCCGAGGCCGACGGCGACTTCGTCTACACCTATTACGGGGCCGACATCCAGCGCCACTCGGGCCTGAACTTCACCGGCACCCGGGTGTCCGCGATCGGCGGCGACGTCGGCGATTTCTTCCTCGACCGCTACCGCCACGTGCGACGCACGCGCCAGCCGCAGTACACCGTCCACTTCTCCGACCGCGCCCGCGCGGTCGTGACCTGGGAACGCCTGATCCTGCCGGTGCGCGATGCCCAGGGCCGCGACTGGATGGTGGTCTACAACACGCCGCTGCAATCACGCCAGCAGCTGCTGGAGGCGGTGCTCAATGCCACCAGTGAAGGCATCCTGGCGCTGCGTGCGGTGCGCGACGACGACGGGCGGCTGCAGGACTGGATGGTGCTGGTGGCCAACCGGCAGTTCTGCGACCTGCTCGGCAGCGAGGCCGACGAGATCGTCGGCCGGCCTGTCTCGCAGGCCATTCCGGACTGGCCGCAGCTGGGGCTGCAGGCGCTGTGCCGCTCGGCGATGGCGCAGACCGGCGGGCTCAGCGCGGACCTGCGGGCGCGCCTGGGCGGCCGGCCGCGCCAGCTGCTGGCCCACGTGGGCCCGCTGGGCGACGGCTGCGTGCTGCGGCTGACCGATGTCACCGAGCGCCAGCAGGCCGAGGAGACGCTGCGCGCCAGCCAGGAGCGCCTGCGCGAGGCGCAGCAGCTCGAAGCCATCGGCACGCTGGCGCGCGGCATCGCGCACGACTTCAACAACATCATCGGCGCGATGCTCAGCAACATCGTGCTGGCGCTGCAGGACGTGGGCAGCGACCATCCGGCGCGGCTGGCACTGGACGAGCTGCTGAAGTCGGGCCTGCGCGCAAAGGACCTGGTGTCGCAGGTGCTCACCTTCGGCCGGCAGGGCAAGGAGCCCTTCGTGAAGCTGCCGCTGAAGCCGGTGGTCGACGAGGTGGCGCAAAGCCTGCGCCCGCTGCTGCCGCCCGATGCCGAGGTGCGCGTGCGCGACGCCGGGCGGCCGCTGCGCATCCTGGCCAACCCCTCGCAGGTGCACCAGCTGTTGATGAACCTGTGCACCAACGCGCGCCACGCGATAGAAGGCAAAGTGCGCGGCCGTATCACGCTGCAGCTGGCCGAGCGCCGCCTCGAGCCGCCGGCCACCGCGCTGCTGCCGGGGCTGGCGCCGGGCCTGTATGCGGTGCTCAGCGTCAGCGACAACGGCATCGGCATGGACGAGGCCACGCGGGCCCGCGTGTTCGAGCCCTTCTTCACCACCAAGCCAGTGAACCAGGGCACCGGGCTCGGGCTGTCGGTGGTGCACGGCATCGTCACCGCGCATGCCGGCGCGATCACCATCGCCAGCGCGCCGGGGCAGGGCACGCGCTTCGATGTCTACCTGCCGGCGCTGGAGCCGACCACCGAGTCCACCGGCCCCGGCGGGCTGGACGAGGTGCGAGGCCATGGCGAGCATGTGCTGTGCGTCGACGACGACCAGACCATGCTGCTGGTGCTGCAGCGCATGCTCGAGCGTGGCGGCTACCGCGTCAGCGCGTTCGACCTGCCGCAGCAGGCACTGGCCGCGCTGAAGCTCGCGCCGAGGGGCTATGACGTGCTGGTCACCGACTACAACATGCCGGTGACCGACGGCCTGCAGCTGGCCGCCCAGGCCAGCGCGCTGCGCCCTGGCCTGCCGATCGTGATGTATTCGGGCTTCATCTCCGACGAGCTGCGCGCCGACGCGCAGCGGGCGGGCATCAGCCGCATCGTGCCCAAGGCCAACAGCTACGACGAATTGCCGGCCGTGGTGCGGCAGCTGCTGCGCGGGTCCGCCGCGGACTGACCGGTCGGCCGTCGCTCAGCCGCAGGGCCTGGCGACGAACGCGCCCACGCTGCGGGCGGCCTGCGCCTCGATCGCCTCGCGTGCCAAGGGCGACAGGTACCAGCCCAGCGGCACCAGCGTGCCTTCCTGCGTCAGGTCCAGTGGCTGCACCTGCGGCTGGCGCTGCGGGTCGCCGCAGCCGATGCCGCGGCCGGCCAGGTCCTGCACCAGCGCAGCGGCGGACTGGCGCGCACGCGCGACCACGCCCGAGACGTTGAACAGCGTCACCGGCGGGCCCAGCAGGTCGGCATAGAGGCGCAGCCTGCCCCGGTCCACCGGCTCGGCCAGGTCGGGCGGCTGCGTCTGCTGCGGCGCCTGCTGCGCCGGTGGCCGCACACAGTCGGGCGGCGGGTCTGCACCCGGTGCCACGTTCAGGCAGGCCGCGGGCCGCTGCCCGTTGCGGATCAGGATCAGCTGCACGCGCCACGGCGCCGGCAGCTGCCTGCCCAGCGCGCGCCAGAGGTCGGCCAGGCTCTCGGTGCCGCTGTTCTCGTGGTAGCCGCCGTCGGCCAGGTGGCCGACGATGCGGCCGGCGTCCGGGGCCGGCGCTGCGGGTTGCAGCGCGGCGATCGGGTTCGTGAACGGGAAGCGGGCCGCCAGGTGCGCGGCGGCGATCAGGCTGGGGTCGCGGTGCAGGCGCTGCACCACCGCATGGCTGGCGGGCAGCTCGCGGGCGTCGAAGGCCAGCGTCGACAGCACCGCGCGGTTGCCTGATTCGACCCAGCTGCTGTTGAGCATCAGCTGCGGCTCGCCCGCCAGCGCCGTGCCCAGAGGCTGCGCCAGGGCCGGGAATGGCCGCATCCAGGCGCGCTCGAAGCCCTGCGCCCGGCTCAGGAAGCCGCAGCCGGGCAGCCGGCAGGGGAAGGGGCTATCACCGAATTGCAGCGGCAGGCCACGGGCCAGCGCATCGTCGAACATCAGCCCACCGATCAGCGGCGACAAGGCGTCGAAGCGGGCAAAGCCCTGCTGCACGCAGCGCTCCACCGTCGGGTCCGCATCGCGCTGCCGCAGGCAGGCGCGGTACACCGCCTCGCCCATCGCGCCGCCCGAGACGCCGCTGAGCACGAAGCTGCGCCGGTCGAAGTCCGGCACCTGCTCGTGCAGCCGCGCCAGCACCTGGGCGGTCCAGTAGGCGCTGCGGATGCCGCCGCCTTCGCTGGCGATCAGGAACACGCGCGGGTCGCGGGCCTGGGCCTCGGCACCGGGCAGCTGGGCGATCCAGTCGGGCAGCGCCTGCGCCAGCGGCCTGGCGCCGGGGGCTGGCGCGTCCCTCAGCCGTTCGGCGCTGTGGTGGTCGACGAAGTGCAGCCCCAGCACCGCCAGCAGCCAGCCGAACAGCGCCGGCAGCACGCGCCAGCGCAGCCGCAGCGCGGGGGCGGGCCGCGTCGCGCACCACCAGCCCGCCGCCGTGGCCAGCACCAGCAGGGTGATGGCGAGGCTGCCGTTGAAGGCCAGCGCGTCGAGCGCCTGCTGCACCGCCGTCGCGAGGGGTGGCCCGGCGGGGGTCGCGGCATCGACCACCAGCGTCAGCGGCAGCACATGGTTCTCGGCCACGCCGCCGAAGCCCAGCAGGCCCACCCAGGCCAGCAGGGCCAGCACCCAGGGGATGGCCTGGCGCTGCTCCACCAGCGCCAGCAGGCCCGCCGCGCCGCACCACCAGCTCAGCGACAGGCACAGCAGCGCCAGCGTGGCGGGCGAGGTCGCGGTGGTCTCGGGCGCCAGCGCGATGGCCAGCCGCAGCGGCAACATCAGGCCCAGGGCCAGCAGCGGCAGCCGCGTGGGGCGCAGCAGCGGGGCGCTGGCACGGGCCCAGGCGGCGAGGCGTCGGTTCAGCGGCGCCAGGCGTGCGAGCCAGCGGGCAATGCAGTGCCGCGGCCGGGCCGGGGTGTCGAGCGGCCCACCGGCTTCTCCGCCGGCCTGGGCACGGGCCGGCTCACGGGCCGGCTCACGGGTGCGATGCGCATCGCCGCGCAGCAGCGCCAGCACATCGGGCTCGCTGTTGTAGTAGTCGGCCGGCTGGCCTAGCGCAAACGCCTGCCGCACCCGCATGAACACCAGGCCGCCGACCACGATGGCCAGGCCGAAGCCGCCCAGGTAGGCCAGCACCGCGGGCAGCGCCTGCCCGCCGGCGCCGGGTGACTGGCCGCTCGGGTCGGCCAGCCGCGCGGCGGCCGTGGCATCGCCCACCGTGCGCCCGATCAGCATGCCGATGATCAGCAGCGGCGCCAGCGCCATCGCGCGTGCCCAGCCGCGCGCGAAGCGGCCGATGTCGGCATGCACCTGGGCATCGGGCAGCAGCACGCCGGGCCGCTGCACCATGCCGGCCAGGCGCGTCCACAGCCAGCACGAATGCGCCAGCAGCACCACCGCCAGCGCGCCCACCCACAGCACCAGCAGCCGCCAGGCCGACCAGCCGGCGGGTGCGCTGGCCAGCGCCAGCAGCACGTCACGGCTCTGGTCCAGCACCAGCGTGAAGGCGACCAGCAGCGCCAGCAACAGCAGCACGTAGCGGCTGCGGCCGATGACACCGGCCACGCCGGCACGCCAGGCCGCGCGCTGCTGCGCCGCGGCGCTGCCGGGGGCCAGGTCGATGCCGAACCACCACAGCAGCGAAATCAGCAGCAGCGGCAGCAGGGCGAGCCCGATGGCCAGCGGCTTGGCGCGGTGGGCCCCGCTCAGGTCCCAGGCCGGCGCCGCGCCCTGCTGCACGGCGCGGCAGGCTTCGGGCGCCGAGGGCAGGGCGACCAGCGCGGCCAGCGCCAGCAGTCCCAGCAGCAGCACGCCGAGGTGGCTGCACAGCCATTCGTCGCGCCGTGAAGGCTCTGCCCGCACGAAGCGCCACAACCCGGCGAAGAACCCCAGCGCCAGCAGCACTGCAGCACCAAAGGCCGCCAGCGGCAGGCCGATGCGCTGCGCGCCGCCGAGGTTTTCACCCAGGTCCACCAGCCACAGCAGGCTGACCGCGGCCCAGCCCAGGCGCCGCAGCCTGCGGGTCAGGCGCTGCCGTGCCGCCGGGTCAGGGACATGCAATCGGTCGATCTGGCCGTGCAGCGCCTGCAGGATCAGCGCGCCGTACAGCGGCATGAACAGTGCGGTGTCCAGCAGCAGGTAGGCGGCGGCCGCATGCCAGCGCGGGGACAGCGGCGGGCACCAGTTCGCCAGCGCGGCCTGGACCGTGGGCCAGTGGCGCCAGCCCAGCAGGTCCTCGATGTCCAGCCCGCCGGGCAGTTGCAACGACTGCTGCAGCGCCAGCAGCACCAGCAGCACGACCGCGTTGCCGCCCAGCAGCCAGGCCAGCGGCGTGATCAGTGCGCCATCGGCCGCGGGTGGAGGCTGCTGCGCTGCCTGCTCTGCGACTGCTGCCATCGCGTCCTCCTGCCTTATGGCGTGTTAGGACATTGCTGCCGACTCGCACTGTGCGCCTGCGCGGCACGGAACTCATCGGGGTGATCCCAGGGGGCTGCGGCGCTCGTGCCACGTGGCGCCGAACCGCGGCCGGCGTTCGCTCAGCTGACGAATTAGGGGGGGAGCCACGATCCGTGGGGTGGTCCTGCCGCGGCATCCTGGGCACGATGCGTTCCCTGGAGGCACCCCCTGGGGTCAAGGAGAACCGCATGCAAAGACTGGCTCGCGCCTTGTGCGCCACGCTCGCCCTGTCCGCCTCGACGCTTGCCGCGGCGTCGGTCGTCACCAACGTCTACTCGGGCTTCGGCGGTGGCGACGGAACCCCGTTTTCAGGGTTGG
>NZ_JBGAGA010000014.1:0-104727 GCF_044226965.1 Aquabacterium sp.
TGGTGCCGATCGACCGCGGCGACAGCCCGCTGCCGATCGGCGTGCAGATCATCGGCCCCGCGCTGGAGGACCGCAGCGTGCTCGCCTTCGCGGCCCACCTGGAGCGCGAGTTCGGCGGCTTCGTGCCGCCGCCCGCCTACGCCTGAGTTGCCTGAGACGCGCGCGCCACGCTGCCGTGCGCCGCACCGTCACCCGCCCCGCCCATGCTCCACCACCCGGACCGCCACGAGCCGCTGCATCCCGCTGACGAACGCGGCTGGGACGAGGCCCGCGCGCGCGCCTGCATTGCGGCCATTGCGCGCGACACCGCCGCGCGGTTCAGCCCGCCGCGCGGCTGGCCTGTCCATCCGCTGGACATCGAACCGGGCGACGACCTGGCGGTCGGCGACCCGTCGCTGTACTCCGGCACCTGTGGCGTGCTGTGGGCCTTGCGCTACCTGCACGAGACGGGCGCGCACCCGTGCGAACGCGACACGCCCTTCGACGCTGCCGCGCTGGTGCAGTGCACGCGCGAGAGGTTGAAGGACGAGGCCGAGCGCGAGCGCGCCGCCTACCTGGTGGGCGAGACACCGGTGCGGCTCCTGGAGCACGCGCAGACCGGCAGCGCCGCCGCGGCCGACCGGCTGGCCGCGTTGATCGCCGGCAACCTGCAGCACCCGGCGCGGGAGCTGTTCTGGGGCTCGCCGGGCACCCTGCTGGCCGCGCTGTTCATGCACCAGCGCACCGGTGACGATCGCTTCGCGGAACTGTTCCGCCGCACGGCCGCGGTGCTGGGGTCGCAGCTCGAATGGTCGGACGCGTACGGCTGCCACTACTGGACGCAGCAGATGTACGGCCAGGCCTCCACCTACATGGATGCGGTGCATGGCTTCGTGGGGACTGCATTGCCGTTGATCCGCGGCCGCCACCTGCTGGCCGCGGACGACTGGGTGCGCTGGCAGGCCTGCATCGCGCAGAGCGTGCGGCGCACGGCCACCGTCGAGGGCGAGCTCGGCACCGAAGGCGCACGCGTCAACTGGATCCCCTGGCTGCTGCTCGATGCCGCGCAGCGCGAACGCTGGAACGCCCAGCCGCGCTGGTTCATGCAGTACTGCCACGGGTCGCCCGGCTTCGTCATCAACCTGGCCGGCTTTCCCGGCCATGCGCTCGATGACCTGCTGCTGGGCGCCGGCGAAGCGACCTGGGCGGCCGGTCCGCTGAAGAAGGGCTCCAACCTTTGCCATGGCACCGGCGGCAACGGCTACGCCCTCTTGAAGCTGTTCGACCGCACCGGCGACGTGCGCTGGCTGCAGCGGGCGCGCGCGTTCGCGATGCACGGCATCGGCCAGACCGAGGCACACGCGGCGCAGTACGGTCAGCGGCGCTACTCGCTGTGGACCGGCGATCTCGGTTTCGCCATCTACCTGTGGGACTGCATCCGCGGCACCGCGGCGTTTCCGACGCTGGATGTGTTCTGACTGAGAACCGCGGAGCGGCGGCCACGCTGCCGATTGCTGCGACCGCGCCTGAGGGGACAGCCGGCGCGCTGCATTCCCGCAGTGCGCTGTCTTGCGGTCGAACAAGTCTGCGCTGCCCCCGGGCGACCGCATCAAACCTGCAGTTCGCGTCTCTTGGTCAGCGCAAAAGCCAAGAATGCCTTGATACGGGGTGCCTGGCGGAGGTCCTCGTGGTAGCCCAGCCAAAGGTCCCTGCTCGGTGGAGCTTCTGATACAGGCACCTCACGCAGGCCAGGGAAGCCAGTGGCCAGGACTCTCGGCAAGACGGCCAATCCGCCGCCTTCAGCACAATGTCGGGCTTGCGCCTCGCGGGCGTTGCTCATGAACGTCACTCTTCCCTGCGGAAACTTGCTCTTCAGCCATAGAACGTCTGGAAAGTGCTCGAAGGCGCCGTTCATGGTGATGAGTTCGACGTCTGCTCCGGTCTGCGGGTAGCTCCTGGGCATCGTGTCCGAGCAGTACAAGCCGTACAGCAACTTGTTGAACCTGCGTTGTATGACACCCGCCTCATTGAACGGGGCGATTCGGAAGGCGAAGTCTGCTTCTCTGTGAGTCAAGTTGATCTGCCTCGAGTCAGTCAGCAACTCGACGGTCACACCGGGGTGGAGGTGTCTGAACTCAGCGATCCAACGTGACAGGACGCGCGTGCCGAACCAGTCCGACGAGGCAACACGAATCTGTCCCCGGAGTTCAGAGCCGGCGCCTTCGAGTTGACGTTCCATCGCCAGGAACTCTTCCTCAGCCCGCAAGGCGTGGGGGAGCAGCAGCAGACCCTCGTCGGTCAGCGCGAAGCCACTTCCGGTCCGCTGAAAGACTTTCTGGCCCAGTCCCCTCTCCATGGACTTGAGCCGTCGGCTGAGGGTGGGTTGGCTAAGGCCAGTGAGTCTGGCGGCCCCCGTCAGAGTTCCCGCCCGATGGATCGCCAGCATCAGCCGGACGTCATTCCACTCAATGCTATTCATTCCTGCAATTCGATCATGCACCGCCATGCATCGACAACTGAATGGCTGGCAACCACACTGCCTACATCCGCAACCCAAGGATGTACCCCATGACCACCGCTTGCAATTCCCTTCCCGCAACGATGAAGGTCGTTGTTGCTCCCAGCGCCGGCGCTGACCTGGTACTCGAACAACGCCCTCTGCCCCAACTCGCACCTGGCCATGTGCTCGTTCAAGTACGCGCTGCCGGCATCAATCCGCTTGACGGAAAGATCCGTGCCGCACAGGCTGGTCACGCCAAGCACCCTCTTCCGTCAACCATCGGCCTCGACATGGCTGGCGTTGTTGTCGCTGTCGCCGCGGACGTGACCGCATTCAAGGTCGGGGATGACGTTTTCGGCATGGTCGGCGGAGTCGGCGGAAACCAGGGCACGATCGGCGAATATCTCGCTGCCGATGCGCGTCTGCTGGCGCACAAGCCCGCTGTGCTGAGCTGGCAGGAGGCTTCCGTCTTGCCCCTCGTCTTCATCACCGCCTGGGAGGGCTTGGTGGACCGCGCCAAGGTCAAAGCCGGAGACAAGGTACTCGTCCACGGCGGCGCCGGCGGTGTGGGCCATGTGGCAATTCAGATTGCAGCAGCCTTCGGCGCCGAGGTTTGGGCGACGGGAACTGCCGCTCAACGCCGGGTGATCGAGCAACTGGGCGCGAAGGCCATCGACTATGAGGCCGAGACTGTCGAGGACTATGTCGCTCGTGCGACCGGTGGCGAAGGTTTTGATGTCGTGTACGACACGGTAGGAGGCAAGACCATTGACGCGTCCTTTGCGGCAGCCCGGACCTATACCGGCCACGTTGTGACGTCACTGGGTTGGGGAACGCACTCTTTGGCACCGCTGTCCTTCCGTGGCGCGACCTATTCCGGGGTCTTCACGCTGCTGCCGCTTCTGACGGGAAAGGGCCGGTCACATCACGGCGAGATCATGCAGGAGGCTGCGAAGCTGGCTGCCGACGGCAAGCTGCGACCGATCCTGGCACCTCAGAGCTTTGCGCTGGCACAGGTCAACGAAGCGTTTGTGCAAATGGCTTCGCCCGGGAACGTGGGCAAGGTTGCCATCTCGGTCAGCGCCTAGCCCGCGCGGCTGCTGATGAGAGACCTCCCATCCGTTGCGACGGGTGGTGATCAATGAGCAGCTGCATCTGGTGCCTTGGCATGAGCGCGCTGAAGATCGAGGGGGTAGCCCGTCTCAAGCGGCCTGATCGAACCCGGAGCCTGTCTGAACCGCAGAGCGTGCCCGCCGCTCATCGCCTGCGCATCAGCCCATCAGGGCGCGCTCCCGAGTCTCGCGCGCAGCCCCCGCAACGCGCTGGCCGACTCACATCGGCCACGCCCGCATCGCCGGCCGCAGCCGTTCCCATGCCCTCGCCAGTTGCAGCACCCCCAGGTCGTCATGCCGCGCGCCGGCGATCTGCAGGCCGATCGGCAAGCCGGCACGGGTGAAGCCGCAGTGCACCGAGATCGCCGGCTGCTCGCTCATGTTGTACGGCAGTGTGAAGGCGATGTGCTCCAGCGGCCGGGCGGGGTCGTTCAGCGGGCTGGCCCATTCGGCCGGGTAGCTGGGCACCGGGCTGACCGGTGACAGCACGAAGTCGAACGCGTGGGTGGCGGCCACCGCGGCTTCGCGCAGCGCTGCATGTCCAGCCAGCTGCGCATGCGCCAGAAGCGGTCCATGCCGTCGATCATCTCGCGCGTGCTGAACGCGGGCAGCGGCTCGACGATGGCGCCGGCGGCTTCGAAGGCACGTGCCGCGGCTTCGACGGCGGCGCGCGTCTCGGGCTCGACGGCCAGGCCCCAGCCGGGGTCCAGCTGCAGGCCGAGCTTCAGGCCCTTGACGTCGCGGTCCAGCTGCAGCCAGGGGATGCTCTGGTACGGCAGGCTGGTGGTGTCGCGCCAGTCGGGCTTGGTCAGCAGTGTCATCAGCCAGGCGGCGTCTTCGACGGTGCGCGTCATCGGGCCGGCCACGCGGCCGGCATAGGGCGGCTTGATCGGGATGCGGCCCAGGCTGGGCTTCAGGCCGACCAGGCCGCACCAGCCGGCGGGCAGGCGGATCGAGCCGCCGATGTCGGTGCCCAGGTGCAGCGGGCCATAACCCGCGGCTGCAGCGGCCGCGGCGCCGGCGCTCGACCCGCCGGGGTTCATGCGCGGGTCCCAGGGGTTGCGCGCCAGTTTGTGGAAGCTGGACAGTCCCGAGGACAGCATGCCGTAGTCCGGCATCGTGGTCTTGGCCAGCAGCACCAGGCCGCCCTCGCGCCAGCGCGCGGCGGGCGGGGCGTCTTCGGCGGCCGGCGTCAGCAGCGTGGCGGCGGTGCCGGCCGGCACCGGGCAGCCGGCGGTGGCGATGTTCTCCTTCAGGGTGCCGGGCACGCCGTCGATCGGCGACAGCGGTTCGCCGCGCTGCCAGCGTGCCTCGCTGGCGCGGGCCTGGGCCAGCGCGGCCTCGGGGTCGTAGGCATACAGCGCGCACAGTTCGGGCTCGCGCCGCGCGATCTGCGCGATCACGGCCTGCGTCACCTCCACCGGCGACAGCGTCTTCGCGGCGTAGGCCGCCGAGAGCTCGGCGGCGCCCAGGGCATGGAGCTCGCTCATCGTCGTGCCGCCTTCACTGCCAGCTGACCGTGGCCATGTCGTTGGCGAAGATCGGCGAGCTGGCCCACAGGCCCTTCAGCCCCTTCCTGGCCACTGCCACCTGCGAGGGGTTGAAGATCCAGGCGTTCACCGCATCGGTGGTGAGCTGGCGCTGGATGTCGCCGTAGAGCTTGTCCTGCTGCGCGCGCGGCGCCTCGGCGCGCTGCTTCACCAGCGCGTTGAAGGCCTTGCTGTCATAACCCCAGTAGTACGCGGCATTGGTGTACTGAATGTAGTCCAGCGGCTCGACGTGGTTGATGATGGTCAGGTCGAAGTTGCCCTTGAAGGTGCCCGAGAGCCACTGCGCCCATTCGACGTTCTCGATCTTCGCGACGATGCCCACCTTGGCCAGCATCGCCGCCACCACCTCGCCGCCCTTGCGCGCGTACTGCGGCGGCGGCAGCGTCAGCGTCACGTTCAGCGGCGTGGTGACGCCGGCTTCCTTCAGCAGCGCCTTGGCCTTCTCGGGGTTGTAGGGGTAGACGCCGGTGAGGTCGACGTAGCCGGCATCGGTGGGCGCGGCATGGCTGCCGATGGGCTTGCCCAGGCCTTCGAGCACGCCGTCGATGAAGGCCTGGCGGTCGATGGCATGCATGATGGCGCGGCGCACGCGCACGTCGTCGAAGGGCTTGCGCTTGTTGTTGATCGTCAACTGGCCCTTGCCGGCGGTGGACCCGATCTCGACCGTGAAGCGCTTGTCGGCCTGGAACTGCTTCAGGCTCTGCACTGCGCCGAAGCGCGGCATGCCGTCGATGTCGCCGGCCAGCAGCGCGGCCACCTGCGCGGCGGGGTCGTTGATGAAGCGGAACGTCACCTTCTTCAACTTCACGGCGGCGGCGTCGCGGTAGCCGTCCCACCTGGCCAGCGTGATGGCCGAGCCCTTCTGCCAGCTCTCCAGCTTGAACGGGCCGGTGCCCACCGGCTGCGTGGCGGTGCTGGCCGCGCTCTTCGGGCTGAGGATCACCGCGGTGTTCTCGCCCAGGCGGAAGGGCAGCGTCGCGTCGGCGTTGTTCAGGGTCAGGATCACCGTCTGCGCATCGGGCGTGGCAATCGACGAGATGTTGTCGAACACCGCCTTCTTGGCCTTGTTGGTCGAGCCCTCGGCCTTGGCGCGCTCGAACGTGAACTTCACCGCCGCCGCGTCGAAGGGCGTGCCGTCCTGGAACTTGACGCCTTGGCGCAGCTTGAAGGTGTAGAGCTTGCCGTCGGGGTCGCTGCGCCAGTCGGTGGCCAGCAGCGGCGTGACCTTGCCGTCGACGTTGATCTTGGTCAGGCCTTCCAGCACGTTGTAGTGCACCACCTCGCCGATGGCGGCGGCCGGTGCCATCGTCGGGTCGAGGCTGGTGGGTTCGAGCACCATGCCGAGGATGACGCTGTCTTTGCGCGTTTGCGCCTGCGCCGCGGGCAGCAGCAGCGAAGCGGCGAGCGCGACGGCCAGCGGTGCGGCGGCGAGGTGGCGGCGGGTGATCGGCATGGTGTCTTCTCCTGGGGTGTCGGGGGGCGGTTCAATCCACGGGGCTGGCCAGCACCTGCTCGGCGAAGTGGCAGGCGGCGGCATGACCAGGGGCGTTCAGCGGGCGCAGCGCCGGGGCCTCGGCCAGGCAGCGGGGCTGCCGGTGGCCGCAGCGGGGCGCAAAGCTGCACCCGCTGGCGCGGGCGTCCTCCAGCGGCGGCAGCGCGGCGGCGCGCGCCGCGCCGCGGCGGGCGCCGGACGGCTGCGTGCGCGGCACCGCCTGCAGCAGCGCGCGGGTGTAGGGGTGGGCGGCGGCATGGAACAGCGTGTCCGGGTCGCCCTGCTCGACCGCGCGGCCCTGGTAGAGCACGATGACTTCGTCGCACACCAGGTCGACCACCGCGAGGTCGTGGCTGATGAACAGGTAGCTCACGCCGAACTGGTCCTGCAGGTCCTGCATCAGGTTCAGCACCTGGGCCTGCACCGAGACATCGAGCGCGCTCACCGGTTCGTCGGCGACGATCAGCTTGGGCTGCGTGACCAGCGCGCGGGCGATCGCGATGCGCTGACGCTGGCCGCCGGAAAACTCGTGCGGGTACTTGGCCGCATCGGCCGCGCGCAGGCCCACGGCTTCCAGCATCTCGGCGGCGCGCTCGCGCTGGCGTTGCGGCGACAGCCGGCCCTGCGCCAGCAGCGGTTCGCAGATGATGCGTTCCACCGTCTGCCGCGGGTCCAGCGAGCCGAAGGGGTCCTGGAACACCATCTGGAAATCGGCCCGCGCCGCGCGCAGGTCGGCCGCCGGCAGCGCATGCAGGTCTCGGCCGGCCAGCAGCACCTGGCCGCGGGTGGGCGGCTCCAGCGCCATCACCAGCCGCGCCAGCGTGCTCTTGCCGGAGCCGGATTCGCCGACGATGCCCAGGCTGCGCCCGGCCTGCAGCGTGAAGCTCACGCCCTGCAGCGCGTGCACCGTGGGCGGCGCGGCCAGCAGCCGTTCGCGCGGCAGGCGGTAGTGCTTGACCAGCTCCTGCACGGCCAGCAGCGGTGCCTTGGCCGTCATGCCAGTTCTCCGACGCGGATGCATCGGGCCGCGTGCCCGTCGCTAACGGGCAAAGCGGGCGGCATCGACTGGTGGCAGCCGGCCACCACATGCGCGCAGCGGTCGCTGAACGGGCAGCCGGCCGGCAGGTCCAGCAGCTCGGGCACGCGGCCGGGAATGGTGGCCAGCCGCGTGCCGCGCGGCATGCCCAGCCGCGGCCGGGCGGCGAACAGCCCGCGCGTGTAGGGGTGGGCCAGGCGCGAAAAAACGTCCTGCGTGGCGCCGCTCTCGACCACCGTGCCGCCGTACATCACCAGCATGCGCTGCACCGTCTCGGCCATCACGCCCAGGTCGTGGCTGATCAGGATCAGCGCCATGCCGTCTTCCTCGACCAGCTGGGTGATCAGCGCCAGCACCTCGCGCTGGATCGTCACGTCCAGCGCGGTGGTGGGCTCGTCGGCGATCAGCAGGTCGGGGCCGCAGGCCAGCGCGATGGCGATGACCACGCGCTGGCGTTGCCCGCCGGAGAGCTGGTGCGGGTGGGCGTCGAGCCGGCGCGCCGCCTGCGGCAGCTGCACGCGTTCGAGCAGGCGCAGCGCCTCGGCCCGCGCGGCGGCGCGGTCCAGGCCGCGGTGCAGGCGCAGCGATTCGCCGATCTGGTGGCCGATGGTCTGCAGCGGGTTCAGCGCCGTCATCGGCTCCTGGAACACCATGGCCAGGCGGTTGCCGCGCAGGCGGCACCAGTCGTCCTCGGGCAGGCCCAGCAGTTCACGGCCTTCGAGCCGCACCGAGCCGGCGGCGCGCGCGCCCTCGGGCAGCAGGCCCATCAGCGCCAGCGCGGTGATCGACTTGCCGCAGCCCGATTCGCCGATCAGCCCCAGGGTCTGGCCGCGCGCCAGCGCGAACGAGACGCCGCGCAGCGCGTCGGCCGGACCGCGCGGCGTGTTCAGCGTCACGCGCAGGTCCTGCACGGCCAGCAGCGGTGCGGGCGATGTCATCGTGGGGCGGTCGTCACGGGCCGGGCGTGGCGTCTTCGCTCAGCAGGTCGAGGTAGGCGCCGCCAAGCAGGGCCTCGGGGGGCACTTCCAGCGCGGCCAGCAGCTCCTGCGCGATGCGGGTGCCCTCGGCCTCGGTCTGGCCTTCGCGCAGCACCACTTCGAGCTCGAGGAAGTCGCCCAGGCCTTCGACCTGGTCGAGGTGCACGCGGGTCTGGCCGATCAGCACCAGCACGCGGCGCTTGACCACGCGGCCGATCACGCCGCAGGCGCGTTCGAGCACGTCGCGCAGGCCGTCGGGGTCGGCCACCGCGGTGATCAGGTAGTCGGACAACTTCGGGCCCTGCGCGTCGGGCCGGTGGTAGTGGATGAGTTCGCCGGCGCCGTCGGCAAACACGCGCAGTTTGAGCCGGCCATGCGGCACCTGGAAGAAGGTGTCGTCCTGGTGGATCAGCTGCGGGTGTTCGTCTTCGTCTGCCAGCGCGCGGGCGCGGGGCAGCAGCGCCTCGGCGCTGGGAATGCGGGCTTTGATCTCGACGTTGGCGGGCATGTTGGGCGTTGATTGTGGGGGCTGCCGGGCCGAGGCCCTACCACTTGCAACCCTTGTCGCGCACGGCGTCCAGCACCAGCGGCACCACGGCGGCCAGGCCGAAGCCGCCATAGGCCTGGCGGCAATCGGCCTTGCCGGCCTTCTCGATGCTCTCGCCGAGCTTGGACTTGGTCTCGGGCGGCGCCGGCAGCATCTGGAACAGCCGGCGCGGGCCCTGGTTGCTGCTGAGTTCGCCGCCGCGCGAGCGCGCCAGGTCGAGGTTCAGCTTCGGTGCGCTGGGCGGCACCGCGGGCGGCGTGGCGGCATCGTGGCCCAGCCGTGCCCCGGCGTCCGGCGCACCGGCGGCGGGCCGGCCGAACAGGTCCACCGCGCCCGGGGCGGCGCCGGGCGCCGGGCGGGTGGGCGGCGTCGGCACGGCCGCGGGGGTGGCCACCGCGGGGGCGGCCGCCGGGGGAGCGGTGGCGGGAACGCTGGTTGCCGGAGCGGGGGTCGGGGCCAGCGTCGGGGCCGACAGGGCCGGCGCCGGGGCCGTGGCGGGCGTGGCCGGCGTGGCCAGCGCAGGGGCTGGCGTGGGGGTGGGGGCACGCGTCGGTGCTGGCGTCGGCTCCGGCGTGGAAGTGGTCGGCGCCGGCAGCGGTGTGGGCAGCGGCGCCCGCGCGGGCACGGGCTCGGGCGGCGTGGGCACCGGCGCGCTGACCGGCGGCAGCGTGGGCACCGGCGGCAGGTCGATCGGACTGCTGCGCGGGGTGGGCAGCGCCTGTTGCGGCTCGGGGGCGGCGCGCAGCGGCACGGCCGGCAGTGCGGGCAGGGCCGGGGGCTCGGGCACCGGGTCGGGCCGTGGGTTCGGGTTCGCGGTGGGCGCCGGCGCCGGCACGGTGGCGGGCACCGGCGCGGGGGCCGGGGCGGGCGCGGCGGCGGTCGGGGTCACGGCCGTGGGCTTGGGCACCGGCGGCACGGGCCGCGGCGTGTCCAGGTTGGGCAGCGGCAGCCGCTCGCTCGCGCTCAAGGCCGGCTGGGTCAGGTCCGGGGCCTGCAGGTCCATGCGCCGCGGCGGCCGGGGCACCGGTGCCGGCAGCGCGGGCATCGGCTCGGGCACCGGTTCCGGTGCCGGCGCGGGGATCGGCGGTGCCGGGGCCATGCGCAGCGGCGGCGCCTCCACCGGCACCGGCACCGGTGTGGTCAGCGTGCTGCCGCCCGTCTCGCGCTCGACCGGGCCGACCAGCGGCTCGTTGACCGGCGTCTCGATCTGCTGCCACGGGCCTTGCTGCGCGGCGCCGGGTTGGTCCGGCAGCGGCGCGGCAGGCGTCTGCGGCCGCACCGCGCCGCCGAAGCGTTCCTGCCGGGCACTGCCGGTGGGACCAGTGCTGGGTGCCGGCGGCCGCGGCTCGCCGGCGCCGGTTTCGTTGCGCAGACCGCGCAAGGTGACGTTGATCGCCCCCCACACGCCTTCGCCGGGCTGCGCGGTGCCGTTCGGCACGGTGCCGATCAGCAGGATGGCCAGCACATGCAGCAGCAGCGCCAGCACCAGGCACTGCACCAGCTTGGGCGGCTGCAGGCCGTTGGGCGGCCAGGCGGCGGGCGGGTGCGGCAGGGCGAGGTTCAAGGCAGGCGGCGGCGATCGGGCGACAGGGGCGGTCAGCGCGGCGCGCCGACCATCGCCCGAGTCTGCCCGCGGCCGTGGCCGCCGTCCACTGCGGGCCGCTGCCGGCCACCGTGGACGGCAGCCGGCAGCGGCCTTCACGCCACAGTGGGCGTGAGCAAGGGTGTCGCGCGGGCCCGGTCGACGTCGGGGCTGCGGTACATCGCCTCGGGAATGCTGGCCAGGCGCGAAGCCTGCAGCTGCGCCGGCGCGAGGCCGTAGAACTTCTGGAAACTCATGATCAGCGGCTGCCAGCGGTCGGGGTCGATGCGGTTGGGCTCGCCCGCGGCCAGCAGCTGCGGCGCGACGTGCACGCGCTGGATGCGCGCTTCGAACACCAGCACGCTGCCGCGCAGGCGTTCGTCCTCGCCGGCCATCAGGTGCTGGCCTTCGATCACCGCTTCCATCTGCACCGGGCATTCGCCGATGCGTGGCGTGGCGACGGTCTCGCTGGCCTGCGGCGTCAACCCGGCATGGGCGAACTTGTCCTGCACGTGGCGGTAGCCGCGCGCGGCCTTGTACGGCGGCACCGGGTCGGCGCCGGTGGTCAGCGCCAGGCGGTCGACCAGCTCCACCTGCGCGGCCGAGGGCAGGTTGATCACGCAGTGCCGCGCTGTTTGTAGGTTACGCGCGGTCTGCGAGGCGGCGCCCAGGCCCAGCATGCAGCGCCAGCCGAGCCAGAAGGCCGAGCTCATCGGCGCGATGTTGGGCGTGCCGTCGGGGTTGGTGCTGCTGAGCAGTACGACCGGCGTGCCGAAGTACAGGATGGGCGGTTCGCTGCGCTGGTGTTCGAAGGCGGGATGCTGCATCACAGAAGGTCCGTTGCGGTGAGGAATGCGCTGCAGTGTGCGCATGCCCGCCCGCCGCGGCTGGCCGGATTCGGACCTTCGATTCGCGCGGCCTTCCTGTCATTCCTGGCCGCGTTTTTCCGGTGCTAGCTAGATCTCGAGGTTGTCGATCAGCCGCGTCGTGCCCAACCGGGCCGCGGCCAGCACCACCAGCGCGCCCGGTCCGTCGGCCGGCTGCGGCGCCAGCAGGTCGGCGCGGCGGCGGATGGCCACATAGTCCTCTGCCCAGCCGCGGGCCTGCAGCGCCTGCACCGCGGCGGCTTCCAGCGCGGCAAAGTCGCGGCCACCGGCCTGCACCGCCTGCACCAGTGCGCGCAACTGGCCGCTCAGGGCCACGGCTTGCGCGCGCTCGGCCGCGCTCAGGTAGCCGTTGCGCGACGACAGCGCCAGCCCATCGCCGGCACGGCAGGTCTCGCCGCCGACGATCTCGATCGGCATCGCCAGCTGCTGCACCATGTTGCGGATCACCATCAGCTGCTGGTAGTCCTTCTTGCCGAACACCGCGATGGCCGGCTGCACGCACTGGAACAGCTTGAGCACCACGGTGCACACGCCGATGAAGAAGCCGGGGCGGAAGTGGCCTTCCAGGATGTCGGCCAGCGCGGCCGGCGGATGCACCTTGTAGCCCTGCGGCTGCGGGTACAGCTCGCGCTCCGAGGGCGCGAACAGGATGTCGCAGCCGGCGCCCTGCAACAGTTCGGCATCGCGTTCCAGCGTGCGCGGGTAGGTGTCGAAGTCCTCGTGCGGTGCGAACTGCAGCCGGTTGACGAACACGCTGGCCACCACCGGGCCGCCCAGCGCGCGGGCCTGCCGCACCAGCGACAGGTGGCCTTCGTGCAGGTTGCCCATGGTCGGCACGAAGGCCGTGCGGGCCTGGCCGGCCAGCGCAGCGCGCAGCTCGGCGATCGAGTGGATGGTGCGCATCGCGCCGGCTCCGGTGGGTGTCGGAAGAGAGGGGAAAGGATCAGTAGCCGTGCAGCGCTTCGTCGGGGAAGCGGCCGTGCTTCACGGCCTGCACGTAGCGTGCAATCGCAGCGGCCACGCTGGGCTCGGCCGCCTCGCCATCGGCCATGAAGTTGCGCACGAAGCGTGGCGGGCGGCCGGGCGTCAGCCCCAGCATGTCGTGCAGCACCAGCACCTGGCCGCTGCAGCCGGGGCCGGCGCCAATGCCGATCACCGGGATGCCCAGCGCCTCGGTCACGCGGCGCGCCACGGCGCTGGGCATCAGTTCCAGCACCAGCATCGTTGCGCCGGCCTGTTCCAGCGCCTGCGCCTGGCGCAGCAGCGTGTCGGCGGCGGCCTCGTCGCGGCCCTGCACGCGCCAGCCGCCCAGCGCATGCACTGATTGCGGCGTCAGCCCGAGGTGGCCGCAGACGGGGATGCCGCGCTCGACCATCGCGCGCACCAGCGGCACGGTCCAACCACCGCCTTCGAGCTTGACCATGTGTGCGCCGGCCTGCATCAGCGCCACCGCGCTGGCCACCGCCTGGTCCACCGTGCCCTGGTAGCTGCCGAAGGGCAGGTCGCCGATCAGCCAGGCGTGGCGGTTGCCGCGGGCCGTGCAGCGGACGTGATAGGCCACATCGTCCAAAGTGACCGGCAGCGTGCTGGACTGGCCCTGCAGCACCATGCCCAGCGAATCGCCGACCAGCAGCACGTCGACGCCGGCCTCGTCCAGCAGCCGCGCGAAGCTGGCGTCGTAGCAGGTCAGCATGACGATCTTCTCGCCCTGGGCATGCATCGCGCGCAGGCGGTGCAGCGTCATCGGTTTGCGCTCGGTCATTCGCGGCAGGGGCTGGCCATGGCGGGCGCGAGTCTAACGCTGCAGTGCAGCATGACCCGGCGCGCATGACCGGGCTCACCCGGCCGTGGCACCGAGACCGAAGAGCTTGCGCAGGTACGGGGTGAGGAAGCGACCGGCGGGGTCCATGCGTTCGCGCAGCGCGAGGAAGTCGTCCCAGCGCGGGTACAGCCGCGCCAGCTGCGGGCCGGCCAGCGAGTGCACCTTGCCCCAGTGCGGGCGGCCGCCGTGGGTCAGGCAGATCGCCTGCACCGCGTCGAAATAGGGCTCCCAGGGCATGCCGACGTACTGGTGCACCGAGATGTGCACGCTGTCGCGCCCGTGGTTCGGGCTCAGCCAGATGTCGTCGCCACGCACCCAGCGGTATTCGAGCGGGAACATCAGCGGGAATTCGCGGCGGGCGATCAGCGCGCGGATCTCGCGCAAGGCATCCGCGCCACGCTCGGCCGGCACCGACCACTCCATCTCGTTGAAGCGGACCTGGCGCACCGTCGAGAGCATCGACCAGCTCGCGTCGACCTGGGTGCTGGACGAGAGCAGCGACGCACAGAAGCGGCTGATCGGCGGGCACAGCGCCGGCACGGCCTTGCCGACGCGGCACAGTGCGCCGAAGGCCATGTTCTCCAGCACCACGTCGGACAGGTAGCGCTGCCAGCCGCGCTGGTCGACCGGCTCGTCGGTCACGTTCCAGGCCTTGGTCAGCACCGCGTCGGTGTGCGGCAGCCAGTAGAACTCGAACGAGCGGTTGCGCGCGATCAGCTCGTCGGCCCGCGCCAGGCATTCGTCCAGGCTCAGCTTGCCGCGCACGAGCCGCAGCCGGAAGCTCGGCACCAGGCGCAGGCTCAACTCGGTCAGCACGCCCAGGCTGCCCAGCGCCACGCGCCCGCCGGCGAACAGGTCCGGGTTGTCGGTGGGCGAGGCGCTGATCTCGCGGCCCTCGGCGTCCACGAACTTCAGCCCGACGATCTGCGTGGCGATGTTGCCCAGCCCGATGCCGGTGCCGTGCGTGCCGGTGCTGGTGGCGCCCGCGATCGACTGCACGTTGATGTCGCCCAGGTTCTCCATCGCCAGCCCCTCGGCGGCCAGCGCTGCGCCCAGGGCAAAGAGCCGGGTGCCGGCCCGCACGCGGGCGATGCCGGCGGGCTTGTCGATCTCGACCACGCCCTGCAGCGCGTCGAGCGAGACGATCACGCCATCGGTGGCCACCAGCGGGCTGAAGGAGTGGCCGCCGCCGACCACGCGCACTGGCTGGTTGTTGCGCGACGCCTGCCGCACGATGTCGGCCAATTCGGCCTCGCTGCCCGGTGTCAGCACCCGGGTGTCCGGGCACGACACGTAGCCCGACCAGTTCTGCCACATCCTCGCCCCCTCCTCGGGTTGAATCAGAAGAAGCTCTTGCCGTCGCCGCGGTAGGTGGTGACGATGTCGACCACGCGCCCGCCCTCGATCAGCAGCAGCTCGTTGAAGCGCTCGCACACCTCGCCGGCCTTGGCATGGCGGAACAGCAGCGCGTCGCCGAGGCCCAGCGCGACGCCGAGCGGGAGCCGCACCGGCGTCTGCACCTCGCCGGCGCCTTCGGTGCCGATCAGGCTGCAGCCCGGCGGCAGCCAGGGCTGTGGCAGCCGGTCCGCGCCCGCGGGGCCGGAGGCCACGTAGCCGCCGCCGGCGCAGGTGACGATGCCGGGCCGCGGCACCCGCGTGACTGGCAGCGCGAAGCCGGCGGCGGGCCGCGCGCGAAAGGCCGCGTAGTGATCGAACAGCGTCGGCGCATACAGGCCCGAGCCGGCCGCGAGTTCGGTGACGCTGGGGTCGGCGCGCGTGCTCTCGAAGCTGCCGGTGCCGCCGCCGTTGACGAAGCGCAGATGGTGGCCCGCCGCGCGCAGCGCCGCGACCGTGTCGCGCCGGCGCGCGTTGACCTCGCGCACCGACCGCCACTTCAGCAGCGCGATGACGGCGTTCTTCAGGGCCTGGCCAGGCACGCGGTCCATCAGGCCGGCGATCTGGCTTTCGTAGCCCATCAGGCCGTCGAGCCGCAAGGCGGGCCGGCGCGCGATCTCGCCGGCCAGTGCCAGCGCGGCGGCCGGGCCGTCCACCGGCGAGCGGTAGACGCCGAAGCGCAGGCCCGGGAAGTCGCTGGACATGTCGAGGTCGATCGCCACCGGCAGCACCACGCCCTCGGCCTGCGCCAGCGCGGCCAGCGCATCGAGCTGGGCCGCGCTGTCGACCATCAACGTGATGCGGCGCCCGGCGCGCAGCTGTGCGGCCACCGCGCGCAGTGCCTGCGGCTCGGTCGTGGGATAGGCCACGACCAGGTCGTCGAAGCCCTCGCTCGCCAGCCAGGCCGCCTCGTCCGCGGCGTAGCACAGCAGTCCCTGCAGCCGCGGCTCGGCCGCGAGCAGCCGGCGCGTGATGCCGACCGAGCGGATCGACTTCGTCACCAGCCGGATCGGCAGCGGGCCGGCGCGTTGCACCAGCGTGGCGAGGTTGGCGCGCAGCCGGTCGAGGTCGACGAACGCGGCCGGCAGGTGCACGCCGGCCAGGGCGCGGCGGTAGTGGGCGTAATCGCTGTCGTCCGGCTGGGGCGAGGCCGTGTTCACCGCTGTGCGCCCCCAGCCTCCACGCCCCCGGCCTGCGCGGCCTCCAGCGTGGCGATCAGCATGCGCTTGAGCTGGGCGACGAGCTGGTCGCGCAGCGGCGGCTCGACCGCCAGCGCCAGCCGCGCGACCGCGCCGGTGGTCTCGGCCAGCAGCAATGCCAGTGCGAACACATCCTCCGCATCCGTCAGCGACAGGATCTCCATCAGCGAGGGGACCAGGAACCGCGCCGTCAGTTGCGTGTCCTCGATGTCGAGCTCGCGCAGGCTGTGGTCGCTCTGGGCGCCGGCCCAGACCGCCACCGCCGCGGGCTGGTCTCGATAGTGTGCATAGTACGCGTCCACGACGCGGTGCACGGCCTGCGCGGGGGTCGGCCGGCCGTCGTGCTCGGCGAACAGCTCGCCGACCTCGTTCTCCAGCTTCAGCCGCACGCGTTCGAGGTTGCGCTTGGCCAGCTCGCGCAGGATGGCCGCCTTGGATGGGAAGTACTGGTAGACCGAGCTGATCTGCACGCCGGCGCGGCGTGCGAGCTCGCGCATCGCCAGCGCTTCGGCGCCTTGCTCGACCACCAGCTCGAGGGCCACGTCCAGGATGGACTCGACCCGCGTCTTGCTGCGCTCCTGCTGCGGCCTGCGCCTGGGCTCTGCTTCGCTCATCGGCGTGGATCGTCCATGATTTGACACATGATCAATGATCACATTATATTGTGATCAACGCTCACATTCAAGCGCTGCCCATGGCACCAGGCCTGCGTCCGGAACTGAAGACAGCCGCGCTGCTGCAGCTGGCCTGCGCCTATGCGGTGGCGACCAACGGCACCATCGTGATGCCCGTGATCGTGGCCACGCTGATGCGGCGCTTCGGCATTGGCGAAGACGCGGCGACAGGCCTGGCGGGGCTGGAGATCGTCGGCATCGCGATCGCCTGTGCGGTGTTGCCGCGCTGGGTGGCAGGCGCGGCGCGGCGGTTCGCCGCGGTCGGCTGCCTGGGCACGCTGCTGGCGCAGGCCGCCGGGGCCTGGCTGCCCAGCGCTGGCTGCGTGGGTGTGTCCCGCGGCATCGTCGGCCTGTTCGAAGGCATGCTGTTCGTCGTCGTCGCGGCCAGCCTGTCGCACCGCGCGGCGGCCGAACGGGGCTGGGGCGTGATCATGCTGGTCGGCGGCGTGTTCGACGCGGTGCTGCTGGTCGTGGCGGCCAGCCTGCCCGGGCCCTGGGTCGACCGCTGGCTGTTCCTGCTGCTGGCCGGCGCGTTTGCGCTGATCGCGGTGCCGGCGGCGCGCACTGGCGCGCACGCGCTGCCGCGCCCGGTCGCGTCGGCCACGCGCAACCCGCCGCGGCGCTGGCGCACGCTGCTGCCGATCTGGGCCGTGATGGTGCTGGCCTACGCCGTGCTGGCGGCCCAGTGGGCGGTGGCGGAACTCGTCGGCAGCCGCATCGGCTTGACGGCTGCGCGCATCGGCCTGCTGCTGTCGCTGGCCTCGGTGCTGGGCCTGGCCGGCTGCCTGGCGGCCGCGCACCGGCGCAGCCACGACCACCGCACGCCCATCGTCTGCGCGGCGCTGCTGACCATGGCGGCCTCGGTCGTCGGCTTCTTCGTCGCGCAGGGATCGGCCGCGTACTTTGCGACGCAGGCGCTGGTGTCGCTGGCCTTCTACGCGCTGACGCCGTTCCTGACGGCGCGCCTGTCGGAGCTGGATGCCGACGGCGCGCTGGTCGCGCGCAGCATCGTCGTGTGCTTCGCCGGCGCCGCGCTCGGCACGGCCTTCGCGGGCACGCTGCTCGGCACGCTCGGCGGCCCGGGCTTCGGTGCGGCGCTGGCGCTGGCCAGCCTGCTGGCCCTGCCCTTTGCCTGGCGGGCCTTCGCGCGGCCCGCTCTCGTTGCCTTCAACCCGTGATGGATCACACCATGCTCAAGACACCGATTCGATCGCGCCTGACGCTGGCCGTGTGGATGGCGCTGGGCGCGCCCGCCGCCTGGGCGCAGCAGGCGGTCACGCCGCCCGATGCAGCGGCTTCCGCGGCGCCCTCCACGGCCGCCAGCGAGACCGTGACGGTCACCGGCAACGGTCGCGTGCAGCAATTGCAGAGCGTGCCGATCGCGCTGCAGATCGTGCCGGCGGAACAGATCCGCAAGCTCGGCGCCGCGAACCTGGCGGACATGAACGGCTACATCCCCGGGCTGCAGATCGTGGCCGACCAGCCGACGCAGCCGCTGTTCAGCCTGCGTGGCATCGGCACCGGCGACTTCGGCATCGGCACCGATGCGCCGGTGGGCGTCTACGTCGACGGCGTCTACACCGGCAAGACCGGCGGCGCGCTGCTGAACTTCAACGACGTCAAGCGCATCGAGGTGCTCAAGGGCCCGCAGGGCACGCTGTTCGGCCGCAACAGCGCGGGCGGTGCGATCTCGGTGGTCAGCAACGAGCCGACGGGCAGCTTCTCGGCCAGCGGCCTGCTGCGCCTGGGCAGCCACAACACGCGGCACCTCGAGGCCGTGGTCAACCAGCCGCTGGGCGAGACCCTGGCGTTGCGCATCAGCGGCACCGGCCAGTTCAGCCACGGCTGGCAGCGCGATGCCGCCAGCGGCCAGGCCGAGCGCGGCGAGCATGCCTGGGGCACGCGCATGGCGCTGGCCTGGAGCCCTTCGGACGCCACGCGCGTGCTGCTGTCGTGGGAGCATGAAGACCTGGACCAGCGCGCGGTGCCGGCCATCGGCCTGCTGGCCACGCCGGCCTACGGCGCCGACCCGGCCAGCTACCGCGACCCGCGCCAGGCACCGCTGCAGAACGACGTGCCGGACAACCGCGAGGCACGCCGCTTCAACGGCGCCACCCTGCGCATCGAGCACGCGCTGCCGTGGGCCGACTTCAGTTCGATCACCGCGTACCGGCACTTCAACGCGGTCAACCGCACCGACAACGACGGTACCAACCAGCTCACCAGCTACCTGTCGACCGGCAACGTCGAGGCCAACACCACCTGGCAGCAGGAGTTCAAGCTCGCGGGCCGCAACAAGACGGTGGACTGGCTCGCCGGCGCCAGCTTCTTCCGCGAACGCGCGCAGCAGACCAGCGAGGTGCGCTCGGTCACCACCGCGCTCGACACCTTGTTCGGCAACGTCGCGGGCATCGCGCCCTTCGCCACGCTCAACGAGCTGGCGCAGGCCGTGGGCGTGCCGGGCGTCGACCTGCTGGGCCAGCCCTGGCAGGAGAACATGTTCAACAGCGGCGCCTACCAGGCCCTGGCGCTGTACGGCGACACGATCTGGCACCTGGGCCCGGCCACCAACCTGACCACCGGCCTGCGCTTCACGCGCGACCGCAAGCGCTTCAGCTGGTACAGCCCCACACGCACGGCACAGGGGCTGGACACGCAGCTCGGCGCGCTGAACGCGGCGGACTTCTTCCCGACCCTGGTGGGGGCCGGCGTGCTGTCGCAGAACGATGCCGACCAGCTGGCCGGCCTGGTCTCGACCAACCAGCTGGTCCAGGGGCAGGGTGCGTCGACCCAGGCGCTGCAGGTGCAGAAGTCGTGGCGCAATGTCAGCCCGCGCGTGGTGCTCGACCACCGCGTCGCCGCCGACACCATGGTCTATGGCTCGGTCACGCGCGGCTACCAGGCCGGCGGCTTCAATGCGCTGCAGGTCAATGGCGACTATGCGCCGGAGACCGTGACCAGCTTCGAGCTGGGCGTGAAGGGCAGCCGCCGCGAAGCGGGCCTGAGCTACAGCGCCGCGCTCTTCCACTACCGCTTCGACAACCTGCAATCGCTGACGCTGGTGCCCTCGGCCAACCAGGCCGGGGTGCCGGCCTACCTGGTGACCTTGAGCGACCAGCGCGCCACCGGCCTGGACATCGAAGCACGCTGGCAGGCCACGCGCCAGTGGCGGCTGTACAGCGCGGCCGAGGCCATCGACCAGACCTACAAGCGCCGCACCGCCAGCGACGGCAGCGACCTGAGCGGCCAGCCGGTCGGCACGCCGCGCCTGACGGCCACGCTGGGCACCGACTACCAATGGCCGCTGGCCGGCGGCACCGCCACCGCGACGCTGCAAGGCGCCTACGTCGGTGCCACCCGCTGCAATGCGGAATCGCTGGCGCAAGGCAGTTGCCTGCAGACACCGAGCTTCCGCGTCGGCGGTGCGCGCACCCGCGTGGACGCTCGCTTCGGGTGGGAGAGCGCACCGGGCAGCGCGGGCAACTGGGGCGTGGCGCTGGTGCTCAACAACCTCATGAACCGGCGCTACGTCACCAGCGTCAACTACGTCGCGGCCGGGCTGGGATCGCCCTACGCGATGATCACGCCGCCGCGCTTCATCGGCATCGAGCTGCGCGCCAGCCTGTGAGTGCAGTGCTGCGTTTCCCGCCGGGCTTTCTGTGGGGGGTCTCGACCTCGGCCTACCAGATCGAGGGCTCGCTGCAGGCCGATGGCCGCGGGCCGACGATCTGGGACCGCTTCTGCGCCGAGGCCGGCCGCATCGCCCATGGCGACACGGCGGCCGTGGCATGCGATCACTATCGGCGTTATCAGCAGGACGTCGCGCTGCTGGCCGGGCTGGGCGTCGGCGCCTATCGCTTCTCGATCGCCTGGTCGCGCCTCCAGCCCGAGGGCCGCGGGCCGTTCAAGCGCGAAGGCCTGGCCTTCTACTCGCGGCTGGTCGATGAACTGCTCGCCCAGGGCATCAGCCCGATGCCCACGCTCTACCACTGGGACCTGCCGCAGGCCCTGCAGGACGCCGGCGGCTGGCAGCACCGCGACACGGCCGCGCGCTTCGCCGAGTTCGCGCAGGGGATGGCACGCCAGCTCGGCGACCGCGTGCCGCGCTGGATCACCCACAACGAGACCTTCGAGCACACGGTGCTCGGCCATGCGCTGGGCACGCATGCGCCGGGGCTGACGCTGGGGCTGGACTCCTTCGCGGTGGCGCACCACCTGCTGCTGTCCCATGGCCTGGCCGTGCAGGCGCTGCGCGCGCACCTGCCGGGCGCGGCGCAGGTCGGCATCGCGCAGAGCATGGCGCCGGCGCGGCCGGCCACCGGCCGCGCGGAGGACCACGCCGCCGCCCACCTGCTGCACTTGCTGCAGGAAGGCATCCACTGCGAGCCGCTGCTGCGCGGCCGCTATCCCGAAGAACTGGCCACGCTGGGCATCGATCTGTCGGCGATCCATGCGGGCGACGAGGCGACGATCGCGCAGCGGCTCGATTTCTTCGGCATCAACTACTACAACCCGACCCACGTGCAGGCCACGCCGCCGGGTTCGCCGGTGCCGCTGAGGGAGGCCGAGGCGCCGGCGCACCACGAGCGCACCGAGATGGGCTGGCCGGTCATCCCGCAGGGCCTGAGCGAACTGCTGCTGGGCCTGAAGCAGCGCCATGGCGACGCACTGCCGCCCCTCGTGATCACCGAGAACGGTGCGGCCATGCCCGATGCGCTGGAGGCCGGTGGCGTCGACGATCCGCGGCGCGTCGCCTACCTCGAGCAGCACCTGCAGGCGCTGCGCACGGCGATGGACGGCGGCGTCGATGTGCAGGGCTACTTCGTCTGGTCGCTGCTGGACAACTTCGAATGGGCCGAAGGCTACCGGCCGCGTTTCGGGCTGGTGCATGTCGACTACGCCACGCAGCGGCGCACGCCGAAGCGCTCGTACCACTGGTACCGGGACTTGATCGCGGCGCAGGCGTGAGGCCGGCGGGGCTCCCATGAACGATGCCTTCGCCGAACCGCAGCGGCCGGTCGGCAAGGGCTTCATGGGCCTGTTCGCGCTGGCCAACCTGGGCCTGTGGATGGCGTTCTTCGCGCCGATCCAGGTGCTGCTGGCGCAGCAGATGGCATTGATCGCGCCGGCCGGCAAGGAGGCTGCGCTCGGCTGGGTCACCGGCGTCGGCGCGCTGGTGTCGCTGGTGGCCAATCCGCTGTTCGGCGCGCTGTCGGACCGGACCACTTCACGCTTCGGTCGCCGCCGCCCCTGGACGCTGGCCGGCGCGGTACTGGGCGCGGGCGCGCTGGCGATGCTGGGCCGCCAGACCACGCTGGCCGGTGCCACGCTGTGGTGGTGCGTGGCGCAGCTCACGCTGAACGCGATGCTCGCCGCGCTGAGCGCCGAAGTGCCCGACCAGGTGCCGGTGTCGCAGCGGGCCGTGTGCAGCGCCTGGTTCGGCGTGACCCAGCCGCTGGGCGTGGTGGCCGGCACCTTGCTGGTGACCGCGCTGGCCGGTGGCGTTTCGGCGGGCTATGCGGCCGTCGCCAGCGCGCTGCTGCTGTGCGCGCTGCCCTTCGTACTGCGGGTCGGCAACACGCCGCTGCGGCGCGAAGACCGGCCGCCGTGGCGCTGGCGCGCGTTCTTCGCGGCCTTCTGGCTCAGCCCGCGGCGATTTCCGGATTTCGCCTGGGCCTGGCTCACCCGCTGCCTGATCAACCTGGGCAATGCGCTGGCCACGCTGTACCTGCTGTACTTCCTGCGCGACCGGGTGCGCTACGAGGCCTTGTTCCCGGGCGAGACGGCCGAGGATGGGCTGCTGATCCTGGTGGGCGTCTACACCGCCGGGGTGCTGCTGTCGGCGTTCATGGCGGGCGTGCTGTCCGATCGCTCGGGCCGGCGCAAGGTGCCTGTGATGGCCGCCAGTGTCGTGATGGCCGCGGCCAGCGCGCTGCTGGCGCTGTGGCCGAGCTGGCCGGTGACCATTGCGGGCGCGGCGCTGATGGGCCTGGGCTATGGCATCTATGTCGCGGTGGACCAGGCGTTGATCACGCAGGTGCTGCCGGCCGCGGCCGATCGCGGCAAGGATCTGGGCCTGATCAACATCGCGAACTCCGCGCCGCAGGTGCTGGCCCCGGCCATCGCGGCGCTGCTGGTGACCCGCTGGGGCGGCTACCCCGCGCTGTTCCTCGCGGCGGCGGCCGTCACGCTGCTCAGCGGCGGGCTGGTGCACCGGATTCGCGGCGTGCGCTGAGAATGCGCTTCCCCGCATTCGCCTGACGCCATGAGCCAGATGCCTGACGACACCGCCGCCGACGAGCCGATCCACGAACCGCGCCTGTGGCGCGACAACGGCTGGACGGCCCGCGTGATCAAGAACAACGACGACGATGGCTGGGCCGTGGAGATGATCCGCCAGGGCGAGCCCGAGCCGGCGCTGGTCGGCCCGTGGACCATGGGCCGCGACAAGAAGAGCCCGAAACCGCTGGACACCAGCGCCTTCAACACGCTGGTGAAGACCGCGCATGAAGTGGTGCGCCGCCACGAGCAGGCGCAGCAGGCGCTGTGGCACAAGGAACTGAGCGTGATGACCGACACCGGCCGGGTGAAGGTGACGCTGGACATCACGCCCGATGAAGACGACCCCTACGCCACGCTGGCCGCCTTCGATGCCGAGGGCGGCACGATCGACAGCGTGCGCGTGGCCGCGAACTTCAAGCTCAATGCCGGCAGCGCGGAGGCCTGGATCGCCCAGGGCTACGGCCGGCCGCGTTGACCTTGACGCCGGCGATCAACGCTTGCGCGCCAGCTTCGGGTCCAGCAGGTCGCGCAGGCCGTCGCCCATCAGGTTCAGCCCCAGCACGCTGAGCGCGATCGCCAGGCCCGGGTACACCGCCAGCATCGGTGCCTGGTACAGCTGGGTCTGCGCCTCGTTGAGCATGCGGCCCCAGCTGGGCTGCGGCGGCTGCGTGCCCAGGCCCAGGTAGGACAGCGCCGCCTCGGCCAGGATGGCGGTGGCGAACGAGATCGTGGCCTGCACGATCAGCACGCTGGCGATGTTGGGCAGCACATGCCGCGTGGTGATGCGCCAGCCGCCGAAGCCGGCGGCGCGCGCGGCCAGCACGTACTCGCGCGCCCACACCGCGTTGGCCGCGCCACGGGTGATGCGCGCGAACACCGGGATGTTGAAGATGCCGATCGCGACGATGCCGGTCAGCAGCCCGGGGCCATAGATCGCGCCGAGCATGATGGCCGACAGCAGCGCCGGGAACGCGAAGGTGAAGTCGGCCGCGCGCATCACCAACTCCTCGACCCAGCCGCGCCGGGCCGAGGCCAGGCAGCCCAGCAGCACGCCGGCGACCAGGCCGATGCCCACCGCGATGACGCCGACGACGATGGAATTCTGCGAGCCCACCAGCAGCTGCGAGGCGATGTCGCGGCCCAGGCTGTCGGTGCCGAACCAGTGCGCCGCGCTCGGCGGCTGCAGCTTGTGCGGGATGTCGATCTCCGCCGGCGGGTACGGCGACCAGAGCAGCGAGACCAGCGCGGTCAGCGCCAGCAGCAGCGTCAGCGCGGCGCCGAGCAGGAAGCTCGGATGCCGCAGCGCGCGCTGCGCGAAGCCGGGGGCGGCGGCGCGGCGCGTCATGCGTCCGAGGCCCGCAGCCGCGGGTCGACCAGCGCGTACAGCAGGTCGACGACGAAGTTGACCACCACCACCACCGCCACCAGCAGCATCACCACGTCGCGCACGACGACCAGGTCGCGGTTGGCGATGGCCTGGAACACCAGGCGGCCGATGCCCGGCAGCACGAACACGTTCTCGACCACGATGGTGCCGGTGATCAGGTTCGCGAACTGCAGGCCCATGATCGTCAGCACCGGGATCATCGCGTTGCGCAGCACATGCTTCCACAGCGTCGCGCGGCGGCTCAGGCCCTTGGCGCGCGCGGTGCGCACGAAGTCCTCGCGCATCACCTCCAGTACCGACGAGCGGGTCACCCGCGCCAGGATCGCGGCTTGCACCAGCGCCAGCGCCACTGCCGGCAGCGCCAGCGCCTGCAGGCCTTCGGCCAGGCCACCGCCTTCGTCTTCGGTCCAGCCCGGGAAGCCGCCGGCGCTGACCCACTGCAGCTTCACCGCGAACAGCAGGATCAAGAGGATCGCGAACCAGAAGCTCGGGATCGCGATGCCGAGCTGGCTCGCCGCCATCACCCCGACATCGCCGATGCGGTTGTGGCGCGAGGCCGCGTACACGCCGAGTACCAAGGCCAGCACGGTGGTCAGCGCCATCGACAGCGCGGCCAGCGGCAGCGTGACGCGCAGGCGCTCGGCAATCAGCTCGGCGGTGGGCGTGCTGTACGACAGGCTCTCGGCCGTGCGGCCCTGCAGCAGGCCACCGATCCACTGCGTGTAGCGCGCCAGCGGCGGCCGGTCCAGGCCCAGCTTGCGCTCCAGCGCAGCCAGCGATTCGGGCGTGGCGCTGTCGCCCAGCATCACCTGCGCCACGTTGCCGGGCAGCAGCTCCAGCGCCGCGAACACCAGCGCCGACGCGATGGCCAGGGTGGCCAGGAAGGTCAGCAGGCGCTTGGCGAGGAACACGCTCATGAGAACTATCATGCCCGATCCCATCGGGAGATCAGCATGCAGGGCAGCATCGGCTTCGACACCCACCAGCAACTCGTCGGCGGACGCTGGACCGCCACCGCCAGCGGCGAGACGCTGCCGCTGATCAACCCGAACGACGGCAGCCTGCTGGCCGAGATCGGCCGCGGCGGCGCGGCCGACATCGATGCCGCGGTACAGGCCGCACAGGCGGCGCTCGAGGGCGACTGGGGCCGGCTCAGCGCTGCGGAACGCGGCCGGCTGCTGCTGAAGATGAGCGCGCTGGTGCTCGAGCAGGCCGATGAACTGGCGCGGCTGGAGGCGCTGGACGTCGGCAAGCCGCTGAAGCAGGGCCGGGCCGATGCGGTGGCGCTGGCGCGCTACCTCGAGTTCTACGGCGGCGCGGCCGACAAGGTGCATGGCGAGACCATTCCCTTCGCCAACGGCTACACCGCGTTGACGCTGCGCGAGCCGCATGGCGTCACCGGCCACATCGTGCCCTGGAACTACCCGATGCAGATCATCGGCCGCTCGGTCGGCGCCGCGCTGGCGATGGGCAATGCCTGCGTGCTGAAGCCGGCCGAGGAAGCGTGCTTGAGCGCGCTGGCCTTCGGCCGCATCGCGCAGCAGGCCGGGCTGCCGGCCGGCGCGCTGAACATCGTGCCCGGGCTCGGTGAAGAGGCCGGCGCGGCGCTGAGCGCGCATGCCGGCGTCGCGCACCTGTCGTTCACCGGCTCGGTGGCGGTGGGCCGGCTGGTGCAGGCCGCGGCTGCGCGCAACACCATCCCTGTCACCCTGGAGCTCGGCGGCAAGAGCCCGCAGATCGTGTTCGCCGATGCCGACCTGGACGCGGCGCTGCCCTTTCTCGTCAACGCCGGCATCCAGAACGCCGGGCAGACCTGCTCGGCGGCCTCGCGCATCCTGGTCGAGCGGCCGGTCTTCGACAGCGTGGTCGCGCGCATGGCCGAGCGCTACCGGGCGCTGCGCGTCGGGCCCGCGCTGGACGACCTGGACGTCGGCCCGCTGATCTCGGCGCGCCAGCGCGACATCGTGCAGGGCTACCTCGGCATCGCGCGCGACAGCGGGCTGCAGGTGGCGGCCCAGGCCTCGCTGCCCGCCAGCCTGCCCGCCGGCGGCTGCTACGTGGCGCCCACCTTGCTGGCGCCCGCGGCGCCCGACCATCGCCTGGCGCAGGAAGAGATCTTCGGCCCGGTGCAGGTGGTGATCCCGTTCGACGGCGAAGCCGAGGCCTTGCGCATCGCCAACGGCACCGCCTTCGGCCTGGTGGCCGGCGTGTGGACGCGCGACGGCGGCCGCCAGCTGCGCATGGCGCGCAAGCTGCAGTGCGGCCAGGTGTTCATCAACAACTACGGCGCCGGCGGCGGCATCGAGCTGCCCTTCGGCGGCGTCAAGCAGTCCGGCCACGGCCGCGAGAAGGGCTTCGAGGCGCTGTACGGCTTCTCGTCGCTGAAGACCGTCGCCATCAAGCATGATTGACGTGGCTCCCCCCCGGAGCGCCTTCGGCGCCTCCCCCCCAGGGGGCACCGCCAGCGGCCCGGCAGAGCCGGTTCCGCGGCGGTTGCTTGGGGGCGCCTGCGTCATGCCACGAGGGGGGCGGTCGGCGCCACGACCCACCAAGATGGATCCGGTGTGTCATACAATGGATGACAAGCAGGACCCTGGAGCGCCGTCATGCGCGTGAATGCCCGGCTGGATGAGGAAGCCCAGCAACAACTCGACTACCTGGTCAGCGCCACTGGCGAGAGCGTGAGCCATGTGGTGCGCGAAAGCGTGCGGATGTACTACCACCAGGTCCGTGCCAAGCAAGCCGGGCTGCGCCACTTTGGCCCGTTGATCGGCAAGGGCCACAGTGGCCGCAGCGACATCGCCGGGAACTACAAGCAATTCGTGGCCGAGGCCATCGATGCCAAGTACCCGCGGCGGCCGAAGTGATCGCGGTCGACAGCGGATTCCTGTTTGCGCTGGCCGATGCGGACGATGCCTGGCACGAGCGTGCCCAGGCCATGGCCGGCACGGCCGAACAAGGCTGGATCACCACCTGGCCGGTGCTCGCCGAGTGCTGCCACCTGCTGCAGAGCCGGCTGGGCCCGGCGTTCGCCAGCGGGCTGATCGACGAGGTGGCCGGTGGCGGCATTGCGGTGTGGAGTCCCTCACTGCAGGAACTCGCCGGCCTGCCCATCCTGATGCGCAAATACGCCAAGCTGCCGATGGACCTGGCGGACGGCTCGCTGGTGCTGCTGGCCGAGCACCTGGGCCACGGCCGCATCCTCAGCACCGACCAGCGCGATTTCGGGGCCTATCGCTGGAAGAACCGCAAGCCTTTCCACAATCTGCTGGCTCAGTGAGCCCGTGAGGAGACACCCATGCGCTTGAAGAACAAGGTCGCCATCGTCACCGGCGGCGGGTCGGGGTTTGGCGAGGGCATTGCGCGCAAGTTCGTCGCCGAAGGCGCGCAGGTGCTGGTCGCCGACCGCGACCTCGACGCCGGCCTGCGCGTGGCCGCTGCTCTGGGGCCAGCGGCGCGCGCGCTGAAGGTCGATGTGGCCGATGCCGCCGACGTGCGCTTGATGATGGAGACGGCCGAACTGCACTTCGGGCGCATCGACATCCTGGTCAACAACGCCGGCGTGGGCCATGTGCCGCAGCCGCTGGAAGGCCTGCCGGAAGACGAGTTCGACCGCATCACCGCGGTGAACATGCGCGCCATCTACTTGGCGATGCGCGAGATCGTGCCGCGCCTGAAGGCCAACACGCCCGGCGTGCATGGCCAGCGCGGCGTGATCCTGAACATGGCCTCCACCGCCGGCGTCAGCCCGCGGCCGCGGCTGGCCTGGTACAACGCCAGCAAGGGCTGGGTGATCACTGCCACCCGCGCCTGCGCGGTGGAGCTGGCGCCTGCGGGCATCCGCGTCGTCGCGCTCAATCCGGTGGCGGGCGAGACGCCGCTGCTGAAGACCTTCATGGGCGAGGACACGCCCGAGATGCGAGCGAAGTTCCTGTCGACGATCCCGATCGGCCGCTTCTCGCTGCCGGAGGACCTGGGCAACGCGGCCTGCTTCCTGTGCAGTGACGAGGCGACGATGATCACCGGGGTGTGCATGGAGGTCGATGGTGGACGCTGCATATGAGCTCCCCCCCGGAGCGCCTGCGGCGCCTCCCCCCCAGGGGGGCCACGCCAGCGGCCCGGCATAGCCGGTTCCGCGGCGTGCGCTTGGCGGGCTGAGATCGGCGCGGGGTCGCTGGCGTGAGTACCGACCGGCCGCACGATCCTGATGCCACCCGCGTGATCGTGCCGCCGGTGTTTGCCGACACCGACCCGGAGGCCACGCGGGTTCGACCTGACCCCGATGCGACGCTGGCGCGGCCGGAGGTGCCGGCCGACCCGGATGCCACGCGCGTTCGGCCCGACCTGCACGAGCCGACGCAGCCGCACCACCCGCCTACCCGCCCCTTGACGCGGCCACACACCACGGTGCTGCGGCGTGGCGAGGCGCCGGCCGCGGCCCTGCCGGCGGCGCTGGTGCGCAAGGCGCCGCTGGCGCTGCAGCCCGGCTTCCGGCTGCACGAGTACCGCATCGAGCGCGTGCTGGGCCAGGGCGGCTTCGGCATCACCTACCTGGCCACCGACGTGAACTTGCGCGCGCCGGTGGCGATCAAGGAGTACCTGCCCGAGGAGATCGCCTTCCGCGCCGGCGACCGCAGCGTGATGCCGGCCGCGTCGCAGCACCGCGAGCGCTACCAGTTCGGGCTCGAGGCCTTCCTGGTCGAGGCGCGCACGCTGGCGAGCTTCCGGCACCCGAACATCGTGCGCGTGGCGCGCTTCTTCGAGGCCCACCACACCGCCTACATGGTGCTGGAGTACGAGCGCGGCAGCCCGCTGCGCGACTGGTGGCCGCAGCACCAGGCCATCGGCGAGAAAGGCCTGGTGGCGCGGCTGCAGCCGCTGCTCGACGGCCTGGCCACCGTGCATGCGGCCGGCTTCCTGCACCGCGACATCAAGCCCGACAACATCCAGGTGCGGCAGGACGATGGCCGCTTCGTGCTGCTGGACTTCGGCTCGGCCGGGCAGACCGTCGCGCTGGCCGCGCAGCAGGCGGTGATCGTCACGCCCGGCTTCGCGCCGATCGAGCAGTACGGCTGGGGCGAGCAGGGCGCGTGGACCGACATCTATGCGCTGGGCGCCACGCTGTACTGGGCGGTGAGCGGCCAGAAGCCGCCCGATGCCGAGGCGCGCCATGCCGGCGTGGCGCTGAAGCCGGCCGTGGAGGCCGGCCGCGGCCGCTACGGCGAGCCCTTCCTGCGCGCGATCGACTGGGCGCTGCAGCCCGACCCCGCGCAGCGCCCGCGCAGCGTCGCGCAGTGGCGCGAGGCCTTGCTGGCCGAGCACGTGGCCTCGATGCGCCTGACCGACGCCTTGAGCCGGGGCGAGCAGGCCGCGCCGGCGCGCAGCCGGGTCGCGCATGCGCTGCGCCAGCTGCTGTCGCCCTCGGCCTGGCCGCTGGCGGTGAAGATGGCGCTGGCGATGCTGGCCACCGCGCTGCTGCCGATGCTGCTGACCGCCGGCTACAACCTGACGCGCAGCCTGCAGGTGCTGGAGGCCAGCCAGTTCGACCAGGCCGAGCACCTGGCCAGCAACACGGCCGGCCGCCTGGCGCAGCTGATCAACGACAGCCAGAACTTCGCCCGCGTGCTCGGCACGGACGCTGAATTCGCGCGTTATCTCGCCAAGCCCGATCCGGCCGTGCGCGACGCGCTGCGCGACCGGCTGGTGGCGGTGGCACGCGCCAACCGCGACGTGCACCTGGTGATGGTGATGGACCCGGGCGGCACCGCGCTGCTGTGCAACGACCCCGAGGTGATGGGCCGCAACTTCAAGTTCCGCCGCTACTTCCAGGAGGCGATGGCGGGGCGCCCGTTCGTCACCGGCGTGGTGGTTGGCGCGGTGGCCGGCCAGGCCGGCGTGTTCTTCTCGATGCCGGTGCTGGCCGCCGACGGGCAGGCGGTGATCGGCGCGGTGGTGCTGCGCATCCATGCGTCGTCGTTTGCCGCGATCCTCGACGAGGTGAAGCAGTCCTCGGCGCTCGATCCCTTCCTGGTCGACGGCGACGGCGTGCTGGTCTATCACCCGCGCGAGAACCTGCTGTACCGCAGCCTGGCGCCGCTGACCGCCCCGCAGCTGGCCGCCATCCAGGCCGATCAGCGCTTCCGGCGCGACACCATCCAGAGCCTGGAGATGCCGGCGCTGGCACGGGTGATGGTCGGCGCGCGGCAGTCGGGCCACACGCGCTTCCATTCGACGATCAGCGGTGTCGACGAGATCGCCGGCTATGCGCCGGTGCCGGGGCATGACTGGGTGGTGGGCGTCAGCCAGCCGCGCGCGGTCTTCGAGCAGCCCTTCCGCCAGCTGTACCGCGACCTGGGCCTGAGCGTGGCGCTGGTCGGCCTGCTGTTCACCGGCCTGGCGCTGCGCTTCGCGCGCAGCATCGTCCGGCCGATCCGCGCGCTCACCAGCGCGGCCGATGCGCTGAAGGCTGGCGAGTTCGACCGCGCCGCGATCACCGTGCGCAGCCGCGACGAGGTGGGCCAGCTCGCCCGCACCTTCAACGTGATGATCGACGTGCTGCGCCAGCGCGAACGCGAGCGCGAAGCCGGCGGCGGCCGATGAGCGCGGCCCCGCCCGACGTCGATGCCTGGCCCGCGTGGCTGGCCGTGGCCCGGCGCCTGGACCGCCGCTTCGAAGGCCATTTCGTGCGCGCGAGCTTCGACTACCAGCAGCCGGTCAGCCTGCAGCGCGCCGTGCCGCCCCGCCTGCGCCGACCCTATGCCGTGAAAGTAGGCTACACCGACTGGGGCCTGCCCGGCTGGCCGACGCTGGTGTGCTGCGGCGGCGTGGCCAACACCGCGATGCGCTTCGCCTTCCTGGCTGCCGACCTGCGCCGCGAAGGCTGGCGCGTGGTGTGCATGGACTGGCTGGGCCGCGGCCAGTCGGGCTGGCTGGCCGACGGCAGCGAGTACGGCCTGCCGACCTATGTCGAGCAGCTGCGCCAGCTGATCGTGCACCTGGGTGGCGGCCCGGTCGCGCTGCTCGGCTCGTCGATGGGCGGCAGCGCCGCGATGGTGCTGGCCGCGCGCCATCCGGAGCTCGTCTCGCGCGTGCTGCTCAACGACGTCGGCCCGCACATCCCGCAGGCCCGGCGCGCGCGCCGCGCGCAGACGCTGGCGCGCCACTACGTGTTCCGCACGCCGGCCGACATCATGCGCCGCGCCGGCGCCGCGCAGAAGCATGACGGGCCGGTGGGCGACGACGTGCGCCTGTTCATCGCCTACCACCAGACACGCTGGTCCGACGAGGACGGCGGCCGCGTCTACCGCCACGACCCGCGCGCGCTGCTGGCCTACCAGCGCGACGCCGCGCGCAGCGTCGACCTGTGGGATGCCTGGCGCGCGCTGCAGGGCCCGGTGCTGCTGATGCACGGGCTGGAATCCGACGCGCTGACGCCATCGACGCTATCGCGCATGCAGCGCGGCCACGCGCTGACCCTGGTGCACGTGCCCGACACCGGCCACACGCCGGTGCTGAGCGACCGCCACCAGACCGCGCTGATCGGCGACTGGCTGCGCGAGCCGGCGCCGCCGGCGTGCGCGCTGTGCGTCACGCATGCGCCGCTGCGGCGGGCGTGGGTGGCAGGCTGACGCGCTGCCGGCGCCGCACGCCTGCCCCGATCAACAGGGCCAGCCCGGCCAGGGCCCAGCTGCCGGGCTCGGGCAGGGTGCGCGCATCGCCGGCCAGGTTGAACTCGATGCCGTGGTAGCCGCCTTGGCCGGACAGGGCGTCGTAGCTGACGGTCTGCAGCAGCGTGCCGTCGCGCGAATACTGGTCGAAGAACTGGGTCGGGCCGCGCGTGGTCCACAGCGTGCCGTCGGCATAGTCCATCGCCAGCCCGGCGCCGCCGAACTCGCCGGCGTTGAACTGCGACAGCAGCGTGCCGTCGAGCGCGTAGTCGCGGATCAGGCCGTAGACGACGCCGTCGTTGGAATAGGTGCCGCTGATCCACAGCGACTGGTTGCCCGGGTCGTAGGTGATGCCGCCGGCATCGATGCGGAAGTCGATGTCGAACAGCTTCTCGGTGTTGCTCCAGTCGCGGCCGAAGCCGTACACGCTGCTCAGGCCGTGGCTGTCGCCGGCGTGGGTGGTGACGGCGTAGTTGCGCTGGCCATCGGTGCTGCCGTCGACCAGCCGCACGCCGGCATCCGGCGCGAAGGCTGCCGCGTAGGTCACGCCGGTCTGCGTCCGGTCCAGCGCGTACTGGCCGCCACTGGTGCCGCTGAGGCTGAGGGTGCGGATGTCGCCGTCCACCGCGATCGGCACCTCGCAGTGGTTGCAGTAGGTCGGCGCGCCGGCGCTCACCGTGTCGCCCTGGATGGCGTAGAGCCGGGCGGTGGTGTACGAGGCGAGGTACAGCGTCGACACCGGGCCGGCAAAGGCCGGGGCGGCGAACAGGCCGGCCAGGCCGAGGAGGGCGGCGCCGGTCCGGCGCGACAGGAAGGCAAAGCGGTGCATCGGGAAGTCCTTGCAGGCGAAAGGTTGAGGAGGTCTCGCACGACAACACGCAATGCACACCGAGAACCCGCCATGCCAGCCGCCCCCGATTCCGGGGGGTGATGCCCCGGCCAGCGCCGCGGCGGCCGATGGCCTGCCGCCCACGCTGCGCCTGCCGACGGCCTTCGCCGAGCTGTACGACGAGCTGCGCCGCATGGCGCGCCGGCGCCTGCGCGGCCGCGCGCCCATCACGCTGCTGGACACGCAGGCGCTGGTGCACGAGGTCTACGAGCGCCTGGTCCGCATGCAGGCGCTGCAGCTGCAGGACCGCGGCCATTTCCTGGCCTACGTGGCGCGGGCGATGCGTTCGATCGTGATCGACGCGGCGCGCGAGCGGGCGGCGCAGCGGCGCGGCGGCGGCCAGGCGGTGCTGTCGCTGACCGAAGGCCTGGCCGAGCAGCTGCCGCAGCCCGACCCGCTGCGCGACCCCGAGCTGCTGCGCGTGCACGAGGCGCTGGAAGACCTGGCGACGATCGAGCCGCGCCTGGCGAGCGTGGTCGAGATGCGCTTCTTCGGCGGCCTGAGCCAGGCCGAGATCGCCGAGGCGCTGGGCCTGGGCCTGCGCACCGTCGAGCGCGACTGGGAGCGCGCACGCTCCTACCTCTACCACGCCCTGGGCGGCCATGATGCCGGCGCGTGAGGACTGGGCGCGCGCGCTCGCGCTGCTCGACCAGGCGCTGGCCCAGCCGCCGGCCGCGCGTGCCGATTGGCTGGCGCAGCTGCCGGCGCACGAGGCCGCGGTGCGCCCGCTGCTGCAGCAACTGCTGGCGCAACGGCCCGCGCTGGAGGCAGCCGGCTTCCTGGAGGCGCCCGCCCGCTGGCCGCCTGCATCGGACGCCGGAGGCGCGCCGGGCCCGGCCAGCGGCCAGTGCATCGGCCCCTACCGCCTGCAGCGCTGCCTGGGCCGCGGCGGCATGGCCAGCGTCTGGCTCGCGCAGCGCGCCGATGGCGCGCACCAGCGGCCGGTGGCGCTGAAGCTGCCGCAGCTCGACGGCCCGGCGCGGGCGCGGCTGGCGCAGGGTTTTGCGCAGGAGTGCCGCATCCTGTCGGGTCTGGAGCACCCGAACATCGCGTCGGTGCTGGACGCCGGGCAGCACGACGGGCAGCCCTGGCTGGCGCTGGAGTACGTCGACGGCCAGCCGATCGGCCTGCATTGCCGCGAGCGGCGGCTGGATGTGCCGGCCCGGCTGGCGCTGTTCCTGCAGGTGCTGCGCGCGGTGCAGCATGCGCATGCGCTGGGCGTGATCCACCGCGACCTGAAGCCCGGCAACGTGCTGGTCGACCGCGAAGGCCGGGTCAAGCTGCTGGACTTCGGCATTGCCAAGCTGCTGGCCGGCAGCGCGGAGGCCGGCCCGGGCGCACAGCCGTCCACGCTGTGGGGCGGCCGCGCGATGACGCCCGACTACGCCGCGCCCGAGCAGATTGCCGGCGGCCCGGTGGGCACGGCCACCGACATCCACGCGCTGGGGGCGATGCTGTTCGAGCTGCTGCTCGGCCGGCGCGTGCACCGGCCCGCGCGGGACACCGCCGCGGCGCTGGAAGAGGCCATCCTGCAGGCCGAGGTGCCGCGGCCGAGCCGCCTGGCGCTGACCGATGCCGAGGCTGGGCTGCCGGGCATCGCGCCGCGGCTGCTGGCGCGGCAGCTGCGCGGCGATCTCGATGTCATCGTGCAGAAGGCGCTGCGCAAGCAGCCGGCCGAGCGCTATGCCACCGTCGCCGCGATGGCCGAGGACATTGAACGTCATGCGCAGCGGCGGCCCATCCTGGCGCGGCCGGACAGCCCGGGCTACGTGCTGCGGCGCCTGGCCTGGCGCCACCGGATGGCGGTGGGCCTGTCGACGCTGGCGCTGGCCGCCACGCTGACCGGTGGCGCGCTGGTGGTCTGGCAGGCGCGCCAGGCCCAGCGCGAGGCCGAACGCGCGCAGGCCACGCAGCGCTTCCTGCTGAGCCTGTTCGACAACAGCGCGCGGGCCGGCTCCGGCGCGCGGCCGCCGCACCAGGTGACCGGCAAGGAACTGGTGGAGCAGGGCGCGAAGCAGCTGCTGACCGGGCACCGCGCCCATGACGCGCAGCGGCTGGACCTGCTGGTGCTGCTGGGTGGCCTGAGCCGCGACCTCGACCTGCTGGACCAGGCGGCGGCCCTGGACGACGAGGCACTGGCGCTGGCGGCCGAGCTGGACGGGCCCGGCAGCCCGCGCCACGCCCAGGCGCTGCTGGCGCGGGCCGACACCACACTGCGCCGCGGCGATTTCCAGGCCGCGCAGCAGCAGGGGGAGCAGGCGCTGGCCGCGCTGCAGGCCCTGCGCGATCCTGCCCCCGAGCCCTTGGCCCAGGCCCATGTGCTGCTGGGCAACGCGCTCGACCAGCTGGGCCGGCCCGATGCGTCGGCCGCGCACCTGCGCACCGCGCTGCAGGCCCTGCGCCGCGCCGACGCCCGCACCGAGACGCTGCCGCGCGCGGCCTTCTACCTGGCCCGTGCCCACGAGGCCCGCAACGACCTGGCCGGCGCCGAAGCGCTGTACCTCGAAGGCCTGCGCAGCGCGCGCCGGCACTTCGGCGCGCACAGCTACATCGTGGCCTTCGGCGAGGACAACTACGGCGACCTGCTGCGTCAGATGGCCCGCTTCGACGAGGCGCGCCAGCACCTGCAGGCGGCGCAGGCCGTCTACCGCGCGCTGCTCGGTCCGCAGCACCTGAGCGTGGCCGGTGCCCAGTACAACCTGGGCCAGGTGCTGGCGGCGACGGGTGAGCGCGCCGCGGCCGACGCGCAGTTCGCGCAGGCCGTCGCGTTGTCGGACCAGGTGGCCGGTCCCTACCACCCGAACTACGGCAGCTACTTCGTGGCGGTGCGCGCGCAGGCGCTGCTGCACGGCGGCCGGCTCGACGCGGCGCGGGCGCTGTACGCGCAGTGGCTCGACCACTGGCCCGCCGGCAGCGCCGCGCGCGCGCGCCTGATCCGCTTCGTCGGCCTGCCGTACAGCCGGTTGCTGATCCAGCGCCATGAACTGGCGGCCGCGCGGGCGTTGCTCGGCGAAGTGCAGGCCAGCCTCGACCAGCTGCCGCCGGAGGCACCGCGCGCGCAGGTGGCGCGCCAGCAGGCCCAGGCCCGTGCCGCCGAACTGGCCTGGGCCGAGGGCCGGCGTGACGCCGCACGCGCCGGGCTGCGCGCGGCGCTGCCCTCGATCAGCGCGCCGGGTGGCGACTTCGAGGGCGCCCTGGCCCTGCTGGCGGCGTGGAGCCGGGTGGCGCCCGGCGCAGCGGACGCCGCGAGCGTGCTGCGCGCCTACGAGGCGCTGGGCGATCGCCAGCGCTGGTTGGCGGCCGACGTCGAGCGCCAGGCCGCCGAGGCCTTGGGCCTGGGCCGGCTGCAGGCGGCCGTGGGGCACGCCGAGCAGGCCCGGGTGCTGCTGGCGCGGGCCGTGGCGTTGCGCGACCGCATCGATGTGCCGGGCAGCCCCTGGCGGGCCGAGGCCCACGCCGCGCTGGCGGCCTGGCGGTCCGGCCCTGCCGGACGCGCGGCACCGGCGCCGGCTGATGACGGGGACCATGAACGCTAGGCGCGCCGCCCTGCCAGCAGGCCTTCGTCGAGCCAGCGCGCCAGCAGGCCGGCGGCCCGCGCGGCGGGATCATCGCTGAACGCGGCGGCCTGCTCGCACAGGTCGCCGAAGCTGGCGCCCTGGACCAGCGCCTGCAGCAGCGCGGCCTCGTCCGCTTCGAGCGAACGCCACAGCGTCTGCAGCTCGCGTCGCCACACCAGCAGGGTGTGCGCGGCGGCCTCGGGCGCCGGCAGTTCGGGTTCGTCGCCACCGGCTGCCGGGTCGTGTTCGCGCAGCGTGCGCCAGGCGGCCTCGATCGCCCAATCGAGCGGCTGCAGGCGCAGGCTGGGGTGGGGCGTGAAGCGCAGCGTCGCGAAGTCTTCGGGGGCCACGCCGGCCAGCGCCTCGCGGCCGATCGCGGGCGCGTCGGCCGCGTCGAAGGCGCCCCGCAGCGCCCAGTCCATGCGGGCCAGGTCGACGAACGCGGGGTGAGGCACCAGGCCGCTGTCGGTTTCCACCTGCGTGGCCATGAAGTCGGCCAGGCGGTGGCCGAACCAGCGGATCGACGGCACGGTGGACGGGTGTGCGGCGATGTAGGCCGCCGCCAGCGCGGCGAAGGCCTCGTCGCCCATCGCGCGCAGCAGGATCTCGAAGTTGTCGCCCAGCGCCTCGGTCAGCCGCGCGACGTAGGCGTGGCGGTAGGCGCTGATCAGAGGCGCCTGGCCGCCCGCATGGAGCATTAGCAAGGCATCGCAGGGCGCACCGTCGGCCACCGCGGCGGCGAAGGCCAGCTGCTGGCCGCGCAGGGCCTGCATCGACGCCGTCGTCATGCCGCCACCGCGGTGCTGTCGGCCAGGACCTCGGCGGCGATGCGGCGGGCCAGCGCCAGCTCGTCCAGCAGCTCGGCCAGCGGCGGGATGTTGTCGTCGCGCTCGATCATCGTCGGCCGCGGCCCGAGGCGGCGCAGCGTGTGCCGGTACAGCGCCCACACCGCGTCGCACACCGGCGCGTCGTGGGTGTCGATCAGGAATTCGCCCTGCCGGGAATGACCGGCGAGGTGGATCTGCACCACGCGCTCGGCGGGCATCGCGTCGATGTAGGCCTGCGCATCGAAGCCGTGGTTCACGCTGCTGACGTAGACGTTGTTGACGTCCAGCAGCAGCAGGCAGTCGCTGCGCTGCAGCAGCTCGGCGACGAATTCGTACTCGTTCATCTCGTCGGCCGCGAAGCGCACGTAGCTCGAGAGGTTTTCCACCGCGATGCGCTGGCCCAGCAGGTCCTGCACGCGGGCGATGCGGTCGGTCAGGTGGCGCAGCGCGGCCTCGGTCATCGGCAGCGGCAGCAGGTCGTGCAGGTTGCGGCCGTTCACGCCGGTCCAGCACAGGTGGTCGGACAGCCAGGCCGGCTGCACGCGCCGGGCCAGTGCCTTCAGGTCGCGCAGGTAGTCCAGGTCCAGCGGATCGGTGCCGCCCAGCGACATCGACACGCCGTGCATCACCATCGGCCAGTCGGCGCGGATGCGGTCCAGGTGGTGCAGCGGCCTGCCGCCGGGCACCAGGTAGTTCTCGCTGATGACCTCCAGCCAGTCCACCGCCGGGCGGCCGGATGTGAAGTCAGCGTAGTGGTCGGTGCGCAGGCCGAGGCCGAAGCCCTGGATCATGGCGTGTCCTCACGCGGCGAACCTAACGCAAAAAACACCCGGCCGCCGGTTCAGGGCTGCCGGGTGCAAAGAAAGGCACCAAGGTGCAAGTCAGTTCCCTGGCGCGTGTGCCGACAGCCAACCCGGGGGTCGCCCAACCCGCGGCACACGCGCCAGACGCCACGCAGGGCGCCTGACCTGGCAGCGCCGACTTACTTGACGACCTTGCCGCCCTTGTCGGTGCATTCCTTGGCCGACTTCTCGTGCACCCAGCCCTGGCCCTTGCAGCTGTTCTGGCCCTTGCAGGAGTTGTTGGCGGTCTTGCATTCGCTGGTGCCCTTGCAGCTGTTGCTGCCCGTGCACTTCACGCCTGCGTCGGCGGCCTGCACCGAGGTGGTGGCCAGCAGGCCGGTCGACAGCAGGGCGGCGGCAGCGGTGGCGATGGCCACACCGGACTTGATCTTCATGGGGTTTCCTTCCGTAGCGTTGAACGAGGGTTCGATTCGAAAGCGTCCGACCCGGTGGATTGGCCGGAGGTGTCGGGGCGCAGGCGTCTGTCGCCGCGGACCGCGCTTTCCTTACATCGGCTTCGAACGCGCGGCGACCTGGCTCAGATACGCCGCGCCACGTTCAACGGATGCATGCGGGGAAACCCGCGGCTCAGTCGCCCAGCACCGCGGCGATGGCGTCGGCCGTGCGGCCGACATTGCCCTGGTTCAGGCCGGCCACGCAGATGCGGCCCGAGCGGATCAGGTACACCGCATGTTCCTCGCGCAGCCGGTCGACCTGGGTCGCGCTCAATCCGGTATAGCTGAACATGCCGCGCTGCGTGAGGAAGTAGCTGAAGTCGCGGTCCGGGCGCAGCGCCACCAGCCGGTCGTGCAGCGCGCGGCGCATGCCGGCAATGCGCTGGCGCATCGCGGCGACCTCGCCTTCCCACATCGGTCGCAGGTCCTTGTCGCCCAGCACATGGGCGACGATCAGCGCGCTGTGGATCGCGGGGCTCGAGTAGATGCGCCGCACCGTGAAGCGCAGCTGGCCCATCACCAGCTCGGCCTCGGCCCGCGTGGCGCACACCGCGCTCAAAGCGCCGCAACGCTCGCCGTACACGCTCATGCTCTTGGAGAACGAGTTGGCGACGAAGAAGGTGATGCCGGCATCGGCCATCGCACGCACCGCGTAGCCGTCCTCGGCGATGCCGTCGCCATAGCCCTGGTAGGCCAGGTCCAGGTAGGGCAGCAGTTCGCGCTCGCGCAGCACCGGGATCAGCGCATTCCACTGTGCGTGGCTCAGGTCCACGCCGGTGGGGTTGTGGCAGCACGCATGCAGCAGCACGATGCTGCGCGCGGGCAGGCCGCGCAGCGCGGCGAGCATGTCGTCGAAGCGCACGCCGCCGGTCTGCGCGTCGTAGTAGGGGTAGCTCTGCACCGTGAAGCCCGAGCCCTCGAACATCGAGCGGTGGTTGTCCCAGGTCGGGTCGCTGACCCACACGCCGCTGTCGGGCAGCCAGGTCTTGAGGAAATCGGCGCCGACCTTCAGGCCGCCCGAGGAGCCGACGCTCTGGATCGTCGCGACACGGCCTGCGGCAATGGCGGGATGGTCGGCACCCAGCAGCAGCTTCTGCACTTCGCTGCGCATCGTCGCCTCGCCTTCCATCGGCAGGTAGGGCTTCGGTCCGCCGGCGGCCAGGATCATCGCCTCGGCGCCGCGCACGCTGTCCAGCACGGGCAGGCGGCCCTGCTCGTCGAAATAGATGCCGATCGACAGGTTCACCTTCTGCGGCCGCGGATCGGCGTTGTAGGCGTCGACCAGCGCAAAGATCGGGTCGCCCGCATAGGGCTTGACGTGCTCGAACATGGTGGATGGATCTCCGGTGGGAAGCGCGGATTATCGCGAGCGCTGTGCCGGCACGGCCCCCGGCATCACGTGCCTGTGCCGGTCCAGTGCGCCCAGCGGCCATGGGCATGGCTGCGCGCCAGCAGCTCGGTGCGTGCGGCGCCGGTCTCGTCGCGCCAGCTCAGGTACCACAGCGAGGCATTGGCCAGTTCCTCGGCACTGACGCGCCCGTCGCCGGGCAGCGCGGCGGGCGGCGCATCGCCCAGCACCAGGCCCGGGCCTTCGGCGCTGAGCCAGGCCAGGCCACGCCGCTGCACCAGCGAACGCATGCGTGCGATGTGAGCGGCCAGCGCCTCGCGTTCGAAGTAGGCCAGCACCCAGCTGTTGAAGACCACCGGCTGCACGCCGGCCGGCAGGCTGTCGAGCCAGGGTTCGATGCGGGCGAAGCAGTCGTCGGCCTGCTGCACCGGCCAGCCGGCGCGGCGCACGATGGCCGCGGCCTGGTCGAAGCGCTGCGCGCGCGACCGGTCGTGCGGCCACAGGCAGGCGCGCAGCCAGCGCGTGGCGGTGGCGTCGTGCAGGTCCACCGGCGCGGGGTCGAGGCCGATGCGGCTGTGCAGGCGCGCCGGCGCCAGCGCGCGCGGTCCGCTGCCGTGCACCGGGTGGCAGTCGATCCGGGGGACGCCGTCGCCTGCCGGCGCACCGAGCTGCTGCGCGCCATGGGTGTACGCGTAGGCGTCCACGCCCAGGTTCAGGCCGGCGCTGCAGCCGAAGTCCAGCAGCGCCAGCGGCCGGCCGCCGCAGCGCGCGGCCAGCTCGGCCAGCGCCGGCCACAGCACGGCGCAGCGGCCGATCTCGTTGGTCTGCGTGCTGCGCGTCGCGCAGTGCGCCGCCAGGGCGGCGGACTGCGCGGCCAGGAAGTCATCCAGCGCCGGCGCGAGGCCTCCGTCGGGCAGGCGCTCGCCGCCCTGGCTTGGATAGTAAGCGGCCAGCGCAGCGCCGGCGCCGGCGAGCACGCGCTCGTGGATTGCCGCCAGCAGCAGGTTAGGGCGTTGCTGCGGCCGCGGTGCGGCGTCCAGCAGCGCCAGCGCCGCCGGGCGTTGCGCCAGCAGCCGGCACAGCGCGACGTACAGCGGATCCTCGCCGCACTCGGTGGCGGCAAAGCGTTCGAACTGGCGCTGGCGCTGCGCCAGCGTGGGTGCCGTGGGGCCGGGCGCGGTGGCATCGGTGCGGGGGGCGGTGTTCATGGCGGGCAGCGTAGGCGGCAGGCTGGCCAAACAATGTCGGCCACCCGACAATCGTGGCGATGTCCGACGCTGCAACGGCGCTGCGCTCGCTGCTGGCCGCCAACTTTCCCGCGCTCGAGCTGCGTGCCGGCAACGCCGCACTGGCGGCGGCGCTGCCGCATTGCCGGCTGCGCCGCCTGGCGGCCGGCGCCACGCTGTTCGCGCAGGGCAGCCGCAGCGCGCTGTACGGCGTGGTGGAGGGCGAGATGGCGCTGCGCTTCTGCTCGGTGGACGGCGAGGTCTCGCTGATCGAGCTGGCGCCGCCGCTGCGGCTGTTCGGCCTGGCCGCGCTGGCCGGCGGCCAGCCCAGCAGCTACGAGGCGGTGGCGCACCGCGCGGCGCGGGTGCTGGTGATCGGCGCGCCGGCCTACGTCGCGCTGATGGACGGCCTGCCCGGCTTCGGCCGCGCGCTGATGCGCGAGTTCGCGCTGCGCCACGACGGCACGCTGCGGCTGCTGCAGGCCTCGCGGCTGCAGGGCGCGGCCGAGCGGCTGTCGCTGGCGCTCACGCACCTGCAGCGCGCCGGCCGGGCCCAGGCGCCCGACGCGCAGGGCCGGGTGCTGCTGCGCACCACGCAGGCCGAGCTGGCCACGCTGGCGGGGCTGTCGCGCCAGACGGTGAACGAATGGCTGCAGCGCATGGCGCGTGCCGGCCACCTGCAGCCGGTGTACGGCGGCGTGCGGCTTCAGGCCGCGAGCGCGGCCTCGATGTCGGCGGCCAGTTTCTCCGGCGCGTCCTGGGGCGCGTAGCGCTTGATGACCTGGCCGTCGCGGCCGATCAGGAACTTGGTGAAGTTCCACTTGATCGCCTTGGTGCCCAGCAGCCCCGGCGCCTCGGCGGTCAGCCACTGGTACAGCGGATGCGCGCCGCTGCCGTTGACCTGGATCTTGGCCATCATCGGGAAGCTCACGCCGTAGTTCATCTGGCAGAACGAGGCGATCTCCTCGTTGCTGCCGGGGTCCTGGCCGCCGAACTCGTTGCTCGGGAAGCCCAGCACCACCAGGCCCTTGTCCTGGTAGGCCTTCCACAGCTTCTCGAGGCCGCCGAACTGCGGGGTGAAGCCGCACGCACTGGCGGTGTTGACGATCAGCATCACCTGGCCCTGGTAGCGCGAGAGCTTGACCTTCTTGCCGTCGATGGACACAGCGTCGAATTCCCCTATGTTCTGATGCGACATTGCTGAGACACTCCATGCTGGGCCGGCTGGCGGTGGCGCATGTTAAACCCCTGTGTTGCCGCCCTTGTGCCAACCGCGTGGCTGACCGCGTGGCCGACCGTTTTGCCTGTCACTTCCCTTCGCTCGCCGATGTCTGTTCCGATTCCCGTGGCACTGCTCGGCTTCAGTGCCTTCGAGCGCAATGCACTGGCGTCGTACTTCCGCCTGGCCGCGCGGCGCCAGCCGGCGTACTGCCACGTGCTGGACGTGGACGAGGCACGCTTCGTCGTGGCCGACGCCGACCAGGCCGGCGTGCCCGAGCTGCTGCAGGCGCTGGGCCGCATCACCGATGCGGTGTTCGTCGGCGCGCAGGGCCCCGAAGGCGCGGCCAGCTGGATGATGCGGCCGATCGACCCGGTGCACGTGCTGCGCGAACTGGATGCGCTGGTCGCGATGCGCGACAACCCCGGCACCGGACCGCTGCCGCTGCTGGCCCCGTCGCCGACGATCTCGCGGCCGATCACCATCGGCAAGGGCGTGCCGGCGCGGCGTGCGGCGGACGTGCCGGTGCCGCCCATGGCGCCTGTGATGGACAGCGAGGCGACCCGCCCGCTGCCTTCGCTGGACGAGCGCCGCGCCGCGGCCGACGCGCAGCGCCGCCAGCGCGAGGCCGCCCTGCGGCCGGTGCCGTTGAAGCGCGCGCTGCTGGTCGACGACAGCGAGCTGGCCTTGCACTTCCTGGACCGGCAGCTGCAGCGCTACGGCCTGGCCACCGAGTGGGCGCAGCACAGCGGCAAGGCGCTCGAGCTGCTGTCGCACCAGCCCTTCGGCTTCGTGTTCCTCGATGTCGACCTGGGGCCGCAGTCCGACCTCGACGGGCTGGCGCTGTGCCAGCACATCAAGCACCGCCACGTGCACCCGAGCGGGCGCGTGCCGCTGGTGGCCATCGTCTCGGCCTTCCACGATCCGGTGGACCGGGTGCGCAGCACGCTGGCCGGGGCCGACGTGCACCTGGGCAAGCCGCTCGATTTCGCTGCGCTCGACCGCTGGCTCAGCCAGCACGGGCTGACCCGCGGGCCCGAGCTGCCGGTGCCGGTGGCCGAGTAGGCGGCGGCCCCGAGCCCCGTCCCGCCGCTGCGGCTAGTGGTGGCCCTTGTGCAGCGCCGCCAGTCCGGCCGCGGCCATGATCAGCGCGCCGCCCAGCGCGGTGCGCGCGTCCAGCACGCCGCCGCCCAGCAGCACCGCCGACAGGCTGGCGAACAGCACCTCGGTGATCATGATCACCGAGGTCACCTGCGCCGGCAGCCGCGCCGCGCCGTACTGCAGTGCCAGGTTCGAGCCGATGAACCACAGCGCCAGCACCGTGGTGAACAGCAGCCATCCCACCGCCGGGGCCGGCGGCGGTGGCACGTGGCCGCTGCGGGTCTGCAGCGCGGCCAGCAGCAGCGAGATCAGCATGCCGCCGAAGAACATCGCCAGCGCGCGCGCCGGCTCGCTGCGCTGTGCTTCGCGCCGCAGCATCACGTTGTTCAGCGCGAAGCAGAAGCCGCCGGCCAGGGCCAGCCCGTCGGCCAGGCTGAAGGGCGTGTGCGTGGCGCCGTCGGGCGGCCACAGCACCACCGCGGCGCCGGTCAGCGCCAGCAGCACCCGCAGGATGGCGCCCACGCCGATGCGCTCGCCCAGCAGCGGCCGCGCCAGCAGCACGGCCCACAGCGGCATCACGTAGAACAGCAGCACCACGCGCACCACGTCGCCGATCGTCACCGCCCAGTTGAAGCAGGCGTTGGTGGTGCCCGCGGCGGCCATCAGCACCCACAGCGTCGGCGTGCGCAGCACTTCGCGCCAGGCGCCGGGCCGGGCCAGCAGCAGCACCAGCACCGCCACCGCGAAGGTCAGCGTCGTCAGCCACAGCGGGTGCAGCCCGGCCGATTGCATGGCCCGGAACGGCCACCACGAGACGCCCCAGGTGAAGGCGTTGAAGACCAGCGCGAGGGCTGGCAGGGCACGGGAATTCACGTCAGCGGCCCGCGGAGGGCGGGTCTCAGTGTTTGTCGGTTCTCGCAATGGCCAGCAGGCGCTCGACCTCGTCGCGGTCGACCACGCAGTTGCGGGCATGCCAGCGCCAGATCAGCGTCATCGTGCCGGCCACCAGCAGGCCGAACACGGCGATGGCGGTGAAGGCCGACAGGCCGAACTTGGTCATGCCGGTGTAGAAGGCCGCCAGGCCCAGGATGCAGGCCTGCTCGTTGAAGTTCTGCACCGCGATCGAACGGCCAGCGCCCATCAGGTTGTGGCCACGGTGCTGCAGCAGCGCGTTCATCGGCACCACCAGGTAGCCACCGGCCAGGCCCAGCAGGATCAGGAAGGGCACCGCGACCCAGATGTCGCGGATCAGGTTCAGCCCGATCAGCAGGATGCCCATCAGCACGCCGAGCGGGATGACGCCGGTGGCGCGATCGAGCCGCATGCGCATCGACGCGATCACCGCGCCGGCGGCCACGCCGATCGACACCACCCCGGCCAGCGAGGAGGCCTGCGTCGTGCTGTAGCCCAGCGCCGCCGCGGCCCAGGGGAAGACGATGATGCGCATGTTGCCGCCGACGCCCCAGAACATCGTCGTCGTGGCCAGCGAGATCTGGCCCAGCTTGTCCGCCCACAGCCGCGCATTGCACTGCGAGAAGTCGTTGACCATCGTCATCGGGCTGTGCGCCAGCGGCTGCAGCGGCGCCTCGGTGCGCGGGATGTACAGGTTGAACAGCGCGGCGATCACGTACAGCCCCAGCAGCGCACTGATGGCGGCCTCGGGCGGCGTGTCGATGCCGGTGTCGATCATCGGGAAGTCGAAGCCCAGCAGCATCGGCGCGATGCGCGGGCCCACCAGCTGGCCGCCGAGCACGGTGCCGAGGATGATCGAGACGATGGTCAGCCCCTCGATCCAGCCATTGGCCTTGACCAGCTGCGAGGGCGGCAGCAGCTCGGTGAGGATGCCGTACTTGGCCGGCGAATAGGCCGCGGCGCCGAGGCCCACCACCGCGTATGACATCAGCGGGTGGGTGCCGAACAGCATCATCAGGCAGCCGACCACCTTGATGCTGTTCGAGACGAACATCACCTTGCCCTTGGGCACCGCGTCGGCGAAGGCGCCGACGAAGGGCGCCAGCAGCACGTAGAACAGCGCGAACATCACGGCCAGGGCCGGCACCTGCCAGGCCGGGGCCTGGTTGCTGCGCAGCAGCTCGATGGCCGCAACCGTCAGCGCGTTGTCCGCCAGCGAGCTGGCGAACTGCGCCGCCATGATGGTGTGAAAGCCTCTCTTCATCCGCAATCAGCTTTCAACAACCCCAGGGCGCCTTCGTCTCCAACGGCTGCCGTGGCAGCTTCTCGCTTGTGCTCGGCCGGGGCAGCAACGATCGGTCTGCCCTGTCTGGCCGGCCGGCGGTTATAGCATGGCTGTCCGGCAAAACCTGCAGCCGCCGTGCGGGGCCAGAATGAACAGCCGCCCGTTCCGCGACGACTTCTGCAACAAGGTCCGCCCCGATGCCCCGCCCGATCGAAGCCCTGATCCACCCCGATGCGCTGGCGCACAACCTGGCCCGGGCCCGCGCCGGCGCGCCCGATGCCCGGGTCTGGGCGGTGGTCAAGGCCAATGCCTACGGCCATGGCATCGAGCGCGTCTACGAGGCCTTGCGCGGCGCCGACGGCTTCGCGCTGCTCGACCTGGCTGAAGCCCAGCGCATCCGCGCCTGCGGCTGGCGCGGGCCCGTGCTGCTGCTCGAAGGCGTGTTCGAGCCGCGCGACCTGGAGCTGTGTTCGCGGCTGAACCTGTGGCATGCGGTGCACTGCGAGCAGCAGATCGACTGGCTGGGCGCGCACAAGACGCACCAGCCGCACCGCGTGTTCCTCAAGATGAACAGCGGCATGAACCGGCTCGGCTTCGCGCCCGCCGCCTACCGCAGCGCCTGGGCGCGGCTGAATGCGCTGCCGCAGGTCGACGAGATCTCGCTGATGACGCATTTCTCGGACGCCGACGGGCCGCGCGGCATCGCGCACCAGGTGGCGCTGTTCGAGGCCACCACGCGCGACCTGCCCGGCGAGCGATCGCTCAGCAACAGCGCGGCGATCCTGCGTCACCAAGGCCTGAAGACCGACTGGGTGCGCGCGGGCATCCTGAGCTACGGCAGCGCGCCGGACTTCCCCGAGCACGACATCGCGCACTGGGGCCTGCAGCCGGCGATGACGCTGCGCTCGCGGCTGATCGGCACCCAGCAGCTGCAGCCCGGCGACAGCGTGGGCTACGGCAGCCGCTTCGTGGCCGAACGGGCGATGCGCATCGGCATCGTGGCCTGCGGCTATGCCGACGGCTACCCGCGCCACTGCGGCAGCGGCACGCCGGTGCTGGTGGCAGGCCAGCGCTGCGCCACGGTCGGCCGCGTGTCGATGGACATGCTGGCGGTCGACCTGACGCCGGTGCCGGCGGCGCAGGTCGGCAGCGAGGTCACGCTGTGGGGCCGCGGCCCGCAGGGCAGCCTGCTGCCGATCGACGAGGTGGCGCAGGCCGCCGGCACCATCGGCTACGAGCTGATGTGCGCGCTGGCCCAGCGGGTACCGGTGCAGGTGGCCGCGGCGGGCTGACGCGCGGGCTTTCGGGCCGGCTTCGTTTGGCGCCGCGGCGCCCGCATTTCGCGGCATCGGGCGGCGCTTCATCGCGCGGCCGTGGAGCGCGCGGCCTGCGCTTCCTAGAGTGGCGGCATCCAACCACCACCCCCCGGGAGCCGCCATGAAAACCCCCTTGGTCCTGCGTTCGCTGATCACCCCGCTGATGCTGCTGTGCGGCGCCACCGTCGCGCAGGCGCAGGCCTGCATCCCGGTGGAAGTGCAGAACGTGCGCGCCGGCGAGGGCCGGCTGATGATCGCCGGCTACGACAGCGCCGAGGCCTATGCCGCCAGGCAGGTCAGCATCGCGGTGCAGCTGCGGGCCGAGGGCGAGACCATGAGCCTGCAGGTCTGCGGCCTGCGCGGGCCGGTGGTGGCGCTGTCGGCCTTCCAGGACCTGAACGGCAACGGCAAGCTCGACACCAATGCGATGGGCATTCCGGCCGAGCCCTGGGGCGCTTCGGGCAAGCCGCCGGCCTTCAGCGCGCCGACCTGGGACACCACCCAGGTGACGCTGGAAGCCGGCAAGCCGGTCGTCGTCAAGCTGGCCAAGTGAGCGCGGCCATGACGATGCAACGCCGCGAATTCCTGCGCGCGCTCGGTGCTGTCGGCGCGGGCAGCGCCGCCGCATGGCTCACGCCGGCCGCCGCCGCAGACTCCGCGATCAGCGAAGCCGAGGCCTTCGACCGCGCGGTCGCCGACAAGCCCTGGCTGCGCCCGTTCAAGGGCGTCAGCGATGCGGGCGGCGACCTGCGCTGCGAGTCGCTCGCGATCACCGGCCGCCTGCCGCCTGAATTACGTGGCCGCTTCTACCGCAACGGCCCGGCGCTGTTCGAGCGCAACGGCCAGCGCTACCACCACTGGTTCGACGGCGATGGCATGGTGCAGCAGTTCAGCTTCAGCGGCACGCAGGTGCGCCATGTCGGTCGCCTGGTGCGCACCGCCAAGCTGCGCGCCGAGCAGCAGGCCGGCCGGTTCCTGTACAGCGCCTTCGGCACCGGCATCCAGAGCGACGCGCCGGTGCTGGGGCCGGACTCGCTGAACACCGCGAACACCAATGCGCTGGAGCATGCCGGTCGCGTGCTGGCGATGTGGGAAGGCGGCTCGGCCTATGCGCTGGACCCGGACGGTCTGGTCACGCGCGGTCCCGTCACCTGGGGCGAGGGACTGCAGCAGGTGCCGTTCTCGGCGCATCCGAAAGTGGACGCCAGCGGCCACCTCTGGAACATCGGCACCTTCGGCGCCCGGATCGTGGCCTGGCATGTCGACCCGCAGGGCCGGCTGGTCAAGGCGCAGGTCGGCGAGTCGCCGTACCCCGGCGGCATGGTGCACGACATGGCGATCACGCCGCAGTACCTGGTGATCCCGCTGCCGCCGGTGAAGCTGCACTTCGACCGCATCGCCGCCGGCGCGTCGCCCGAGGCGGCCTACGACTTCGAGCGCACGCAGCCGCTGCGCATCCTGGTGCTGGACAAGAACGACATCACGAAGCGCCGCATCTTCGAGCTGCCGGCGCAGATGGTGTTCCACGTCGGCAATGCCTGGGAGCGCGGCGACGGCCGCATCGTGCTGAGCTACGTCGGCGCCAGCGACCACCGGACGCTGGTGCAGGGCGCGGTGGCCGTGGTGGCCGGGCAGCCCGGGCCGAAGCGGGTGTCGAGCACGCAACTGGCGGTGCTGGACATGGCCAGCGGCCGCGCCACGGTGCAAGGCCTCGACGACGCGGTGGAGTTCCCGCGTATCGACCCGCGCCGCACCGGGCTGGCGTCGCGCTTCGCGGTGAGTGCCGCCGAGTGGCGGCCGCAGCCGGCGGGCAAGGGCGCGCTGTTCCACGGCATCGAGTGGCGCGACCTCGAGACCGGCCGCGTCGAGCGCTACGACTACGGCGTCGACATGGTGGTGGAAGAGCACATCGTCGTGCCCAAGCCCGGCCGCGGCGAGGACGAGCGCGACGCCTGGCTGGTGGGCACCAGCTTCGACGCGAAGCGCCAGCAGACGCTGGTCAATGTGCTCGACGCGCGGGCCGTGGCCGACGGACCCGTCGCCCAGGCCGCGCTGCCCTACGCGCTGCCGCTGGGCTTCCACGGCAACTTCACGGCGGCATCATGAGTCTCGCAGGCAGCCGGCTACAGTCCGGCGCGTGAGCACCAAGCCCAAGACGCAGTACACCTGTTCCGCCTGTGGCGGCACCAGCCCGAAATGGCTGGGCCGCTGCCCGCACTGCAGCGAATGGAACACGCTGGAAGAGACCCTCGTCGAAGCCGCCGGCAGCGGCCGCAACCGCTACCAGTCGCTGGCCGCGGCGCAGCCGGTGGCCACCCTGTCGGAGATCGAGGCCGCCGAGGTCGACCGCACGCCCACCGGCCAGCCCGAGCTGGACCGCGTGCTCGGCGGCGGCATCGTCGAAGGCGGCGTGGTGCTGATCGGCGGCGATCCCGGCATCGGCAAGTCCACCTTGCTGCTGCAGGCGGCCGAGACCCTGAGCGAGCAGATCAAGGTGCTCTACGTCACCGGCGAGGAATCGGGCGCGCAGGTCGCGCTGCGCGCGCGCCGGCTCGGCCTGGCCGGCACGCGGCTGCGCGTGCTGGCCGAGATCCAGCTCGAGAAGATCCAGGCCGCGCTGGCCAGCGAACAGCCAGCCTTCTGCGTCATCGACTCGATCCAGACGCTGTATTCCGACCAGCTCAGCTCGGCGCCGGGCTCGGTGGCGCAGGTGCGCGAATGCGCCGCGCAGCTCACCCGCACGGCCAAGGCCAGCGGCTGCGCCATCGTGCTGGTCGGCCATGTCACGAAGGAAGGTGCGCTGGCCGGGCCGCGGGTGCTGGAGCACATCGTCGACACGGTGCTGTACTTCGAGGGCGACACGCATTCGAGCTATCGACTGGTGCGCGCGATCAAGAACCGCTTCGGCGCGGTCAACGAGATCGGCGTGTTCGCGATGACCGAGCGCGGCCTGAAGGGCGTCAGCAACCCGAGCGCGATCTTCCTGTCCACGCATGGCCAGCCGGTGCCGGGCTCCTGCGTGCTGGTGACGCTGGAAGGCACGCGGCCGCTGCTGGTGGAGATCCAGGCGCTGGTCGACAGTGGCGGCGCCGCGCCGCGGCGGCTGTCGGTCGGCCTGGAGCGCGACCGGCTGGCGATGCTGCTGGCGGTGCTGCACCGCCATGCCGGCGTCGACTGCCTGGACCAGGACGTGTTCGTCAACGCGGTGGGCGGCGTGCGCATCAGCGAGCCGGCGGCCGACCTGGCGGTGCTGCTGGCCATCCAGGGCAGCCTGCGCGGCAAGGCCTTGCCGCAGGGCTTCATCGCCTTCGGCGAAGTGGGCCTGGCCGGCGAGGTGCGGCCCGCGCCGCGCGGCCAGGAGCGGCTGAAGGAAGCGGCGAAACTCGGCTTCTCGATCGCGGTGGTGCCCAAGGCCAATGCGCCGAAGAAGGCGATCGAGGGCCTGCAGGTGCATCCGGTCGAGCGCATCGAGGAAGCCATCGACATCGTGCGCGGGCTGTAGCGGCCCAGGAGCTTGTCCATGCGCATCGCGATCCTGTCCGACATCCACGGCAACCTGCCGGCGCTCGACGCGGTGCTGGCCGAGGTGGCCGGGCTCGGCGTCGATGTGACGCTCAATTTGGGTGATATCGCCAGCGGCCCGCTGTGGCCGGCCGAGACCATCGAGCGCCTGATGCCGCTGAACCTGCCGACGATTGCCGGCAACCACGAGCGCCAGCTGCTGACGCTGCCGCGCGAGCGCATGGGCCCCAGCGATGCGCATGCCGCCGGCTGCCTGGGCGACGCGCACCGGGCCTGGCTGGCCGCGCTGCCGGCCACGCGCTGGCTCGACGACGAGGTGTTCTGCTGCCACGGCACGCCGGGCAGCGACCTGGTCTACCTGATGGAGACCGTCACGCCCGACCAGCAGGCCGGCGGTGCCTCGGGCCTGCGCATGGCCAGCGCCGCCGAGCTGGCCGAACGGCTGGGCAAGCTACGCCCACGGCTGCTGCTGTGCGGCCACACCCATGTGCCGCGCACCATGCGCTGCGGCGAAACCGTGATCGTCAACCCCGGCAGCGTCGGGCTGCAGGCTTACGACGACGCGCATCCCTTCGTCCACCGCGTCGAGACCGGCAGCCCGCATGCCCGCTGGGCGCTGGCCGAGCGCGATGCGCGCGGACAATGGCATGTCCAGCACCGGCTCACGCCCTACGACTGGGACGCCGCTGCCGCACAGGCAGACCGCCACCACCGCGGCGACTGGGCCGATGCGCTGCGCACCGGTTTCGTCGGCCGCTTTGAAGCATCAGTGACAGCATCCTCATGAATTCCACCATCGGCTGGGCCCTGGCCGTCCTCGGCACCGCACTGGGCTACCTCTTCTACGGCTGGCGCGGCGTGGCGCTGGCGGTGTCGGCGATGGTGTTCTGGCTGCTGCTGCAGTTCAGCCGCGCGCTGCGGGCGATGCGCGCGGCCAGCGAGGCGCCGGTGGGCTCGGTCGCCAGCGCGGTGATGTTGCAGGCCAAGCTGCGCAAGGGGCTGCGGCTGATGGAGCTGATCCAGCTCACCCGCAGCCTGGGCGAGAAGCGCGCCGAAGCGCCGGAGACCTACCGCTGGACCGACGCTTCAGGCGCTTCGGTCACCGTGGTGCTGGTCGGTGGGCGCGTCACCAGCTGGCAGTTCGAGCGCCCGGCCGAGGGCGACGCGCCCCCGGCCTGAAGCCGGCTCCTAGAATCGGGGCTTCGATTTTTCACTTCACGAGGCGAGCGATGTCGATGTCCGACCGCGACGGCAAGATCTGGATGGACGGGGCGCTGGTCGACTGGCGCGACGCCAAGATCCACGTGCTGTCCCACACGCTGCACTACGGCTGCGGCGCTTTCGAGGGCGTGCGCGCCTACAACACCGTCAATGGCACCGCCATCTTCCGGCTGCAGGAACACACCGAGCGCCTGTTCAACTCGGCCAAGATCCTGCGCATGAAGATCCCCTTCACGCCGGAGCAGGTGATGGCCGCGCAGTGCGAGGTGGTGCGCGCCAACAAGCTCGAGAGCTGCTACCTGCGCCCGCTGGTGTGGATCGGCGACCAGAAGCTGGGCGTCAGCCCCAAGGGCAACACCATCCACCTGATGGTCGCGGCCTGGGCCTGGGGCGCCTACCTCGGCGAGGAGGGCATGAAGCGCGGCATCCGCGTCAAGACCTCCAGCTACACCCGCCACCACGTCAACATCACGATGACGCAGGCCAAGGCGGTGAGCAACTACACCAACTCGATCCTGGCCAACATGGAAGCCACCGAGGACGGCTACGACGAGGCGATGCTGCTCGATGCCTCGGGCTTCGTCTCCGAAGGCGCGGGCGAGAACCTGTTCGTCATCAAGAACGGCGTGGTCTACACGCCCGACCTGTCGGCCGGCGCGCTCAACGGCATCACCCGCAACACCGTGTTCGCGATCTGCCAGGACCTGGGCCTGAAGCTGGTGGAAAAGCGCATCACGCGCGACGAGGTCTACATCGCCGACGAGGCCTTCTTCACCGGCACCGCCGCCGAAGTGACGCCGATCCGCGAGCTCGACCGCATCGAGATCGGCAGCGGCTCGCGCGGGCCGATCACCGAGAAGATCCAGACCGCCTTCTTCGACATCGTCAACGGCCGCAACGCGAAATACGCCGAGTGGCTGACCAAGGTGTGATGCGATGAGCACGACGACCCCCCCGGCCGCGGTGGAGCTCACCGCGAAGGAACTGCAGGGCCCCGGCGTGATCGCCTGCCCGAACCCGAAGATGACGCTGTGGAGCGCGCATCCGAAGGTGTTCATCGATGTCGCCACCACCGGCGAGGGCCGCTGCCCGTATTGCGGCACGGTCTACAAGCTGAAGGCCGGCGAGAAGCTGCACGCCGGCCACTGAAGGCCGGCCCACCCACGCCGAGCGCATGGACGCCGACCTGCAGGCCCTGTCGCAGGCGGCGCAGTTGCGCTTGGCCGCCCGCGCCGGCGAACTGCTGCGCGCGGCGCTCAGCGGCGCCGACACCTATGTCTGGGAATGGGACATCGTCGCCGACGAGCTGGCCGAGCTGGAGCAGGGCTTCAAGCTGCTGGGCTACTCGCAGCCGCCGCCCAGCCGCGGCGCGCTGGTGTGGGACGCGTTGGTGCACCCCGAGGACCGCTCGGTCAAGCACCGCGCCTACTTCCGCCATGCGCGCGGTGACAGCTCGGTCTACGAGGCCACCTACCGTGCACGGGCGGCCGATGGCCAGTGGCGCTGGCTGCACGAGCGCGGGCGCATCGTCGAGCGCGATGTCGAAGGCCGGCCGACGCGGCTGGTCGGGATCCAGACCGATGTCACCGAGCGGCGCCAGGTCGAGGCCGCAGCGGCCGCGGCGGTGTCGCGCCTGGTCAACATCGCCGCGCACGTGCCGGGCATGCTGTTCCAGTTCGAGCGCCGCGCCGACGGCACGGCCCGCTTCCCCTACGTCAGCGAGCGCTGCGAGGCGCTGCTGGGGGTGCCGTCGACCGCGCTGATGGCCGACGCCGCGGCGATGCTGCGGCGCATCGACTTCGCCGACCGCGGTCCGATGATGGACAGCATCCAGGACTCGATGCGCACGATGGCGCCCTGGCAGCTGAAGTTCCGCGTCCACCGGCGCGACCATGCGCTGCGCTGGATCCGCGGCAGCGCCACGCCGCGCCTCGGGCCCGACGGCAGCTGCATCTGGCACGGCTATTTCGAGGACGCCACCGAGGCGTTGACGATCGAGCAGGCGCAGCAGGAACGCGCTGCCGCCGAGGCCGCGAACCGCGCCAAGACCGATTTCCTCTCGCGCATGAGCCACGAGCTGCGCACGCCGCTGAACGCGGTGCTGGGCTTCGCGCAGCTGATGGAGGTGGACGCCACGCAACCCCTGAGCGACGACCAGCGCCGCCGCGTCGCGCTGATCCGCGAATCGGGCGAGCACCTGCTGGCGATGATCAACGACCTGCTGGACCTGACCAGCATCGAGGCCGGCCGCGTGACGCTGGCGCCCGAGGCGGTGGCGCTGGATCCGCTGATCGAGGACTGCTTGGCGATGGTGCGCGCCGGCGCGCAGCGCGACGACGTGAGCTTGCTGCATGCGCCGCTGTCCGGTTTGGCCGCTCACATTGACCGCAAGCGCCTGCGCCAGGTGCTGCTGAACCTGCTGAGCAACGCCATCAAGTACAACCGCCGCGGTGGCCAGGTGCGCGTGGGCGTCGAGCGCGAAGCTGATGGCGGCCTGCGCCTGCAGGTGGCCGACACCGGCGTGGGCCTGAGCGAGGCCGAGGTCGGACAGCTGTTCCAGCCCTTCAACCGCCTGTCGCAGGCGCGCAGCGGCATCGAAGGCTCGGGCATCGGGCTGGCGGTGACGCAGGCCCTGGTGCAGTTGATGGGCGGCCGCATCGAGGTGCAGAGCGCGCTGGGCCGCGGCTCCACCTTCACGGTGGTGCTGCCGGCCGGCGTGGAGCCGGCGGCGGCTTGATCAGAGTTGCAGCTTGCCGGCGAAGACCACCGGGCCGGTCGGGGCGCCGGTCGGTGAGCCCCCCGGCGGCTCGACGCTGACGGCCAGCGCCGCGGTGTTGCGCTGATCGAGCAGCGCCTGCGGCAGCTTGTCGCGGCGGATCACGGTCAGGCCGCTGGCCGAGATCAGGCCCAGCGAGCGCGGGGCGCCCTGCGGCGGCACGGCCCACAGTTCGAGCGCGCGGTCGACCTGCAGCGACACCGGCTGCACCGGCCGCGTCACCAGCGCACGGCCATCGCCGGAGAAGCTGGCGACGAAGCTGCTGGCGCCGGCCGGCGCGCCATCGGCCGCCTGCAGCACCACCACCACCGGCGGCTGCTGTGGCTGCGGGTTGGCCAGCAGCAGGCCGAGGCTGACGGCCGCGACCGTGGCGAAGGCCGACGCGCCGCGCCAGAACGCGAGGCCGCGCCACCAGGGCTGGGCCGCGGCCGCGTGGGCCGGCGCGGCCGCGGCCGGCCACAGCCGCTGCTCGATGCCGGCCCAGGCCTGCGGTGGCGGTGGCACCGGCGTCACCGCGCCGGTCAGCGGCATCAGCCGCGCCTGCCAGGCAGCGGTGGCGCGGCGCAGCGCCGGGTGGGCCGGCAGCAGCGCTTCGAAGCGGCGGCGGGCGCCGCCGCGCAAGGTGCCGGCCACGTATTGCGAGGCCAGCGCGTCGGCGAGGTCGGGGCGGCTGTAGTCCATCGCGTGATCAGGCCGCGCCCGCCATCGTCGTCTCGTCGCGCTGCGCGGCGCGTTCGAGGCAGGTCTTCAGCGACATCAGCGCACGCCGCACCCAGCTCTTCACCGTGCCCAGCGGCTCGCGCAGCTGCTCGGCCACTTCGGCATGCGACAGGCCGTCGAAGAAGGCCAGCGCCACGCTCTGCCGCTGCTGCGCCGACAGGCCCTGCATGCAGTGCGAGAGCTGGCGCGCATCGCTGGCGCGCTCCAGCAGCTCGGCCGGGCCGGGGCCTTCATCGGCCATGCGCTGGTCGAGGTCGGGGCGCTCGTCGTCCTCGTCGGCGGCATGCACGCTCTCCAGCCGCGGCTGCGCCTGGGCACGGCGCAGGCTGTCGATGGCCTTGTTGCGGGCGATGTGCGTCAGCCAGGTCAGCGGCTGGGCCTGGTGCGCGTCGAAGTTGCCGGCGGCCTTCCAGGCGCTGACGTACACCTCCTGCAGCAGGTCTTCGGCGATCGCACGGTCGCGCTGGATGCGCAGCAGCACCGCGAACAGGTGGCCGCTGGTCAGCTCGTACAGCTGCTTGAAGGCCTGGCGGTCGCCCAGGGCGCTGCGCGACAGCAGCTGCGCCAGGTCGCGGCTGCGCTGGCTCCAGTCTTCGGGCACGGTCTTCATCGGGCGCTCATTCTCGGTCGATACCGGCTCCAGGGGCCGTCCCTACAATCACCGGCTTATGCCGCGCGAACAAGAATTCATCCTCACGCTGTCCTGCCGCGACCAGACCGGCATCGTCTACGCCGTCTCGGGCCTGCTGTACCAGGCCGGCTGCAACATCATCGATTCGCAGCAGTTCGGCGATGTCGACGGCGAGCATGCCACCGGGCTGTTCTTCATGCGGGTGCATTTCGCGGCGCCGCCCAACCTGGCCGAGGTGGCGATGCTGGAGAACCTGTTCGCCCATGTGCGCGGCCAGTTCCGGATGGAAGCGCACATCCACGCGCTGGCGCAGCGGCCGCGGCTGCTGATGATGGTCAGCCAGCATGGCCACTGCCTGAACGACCTGCTGTTCCGCGTCAAGAGCGGCCAGCTCGACGTCGACGTGCGCGCTATCGTCTCGAACCACGCCACCTACGCGTCGCTGGCGCAGAGCTACGGCATCGACTTCCATCACCTGCCGCTGCCCGCCGGCAGCGACGCGGCGACCAAGCGCGCGCAGGAGCAGCAGGTCGAGGCGCTGGTCGAGCGCGAGCGCATCGACCTGGTGGTGCTGGCGCGCTACATGCAGATCCTGAGCCCCGAGTTCTGCGCCGCGCTGAAGGGCCGCGCGATCAACATCCACCACAGCTTCCTGCCCAGCTTCAAGGGTGCGAAGCCCTACTACCAGGCCCACGCACGCGGCGTGAAGCTGATCGGCGCGACCGCCCACTACGTCACCGCCGACCTCGACGAAGGGCCGATCATCGAGCAGGACGTCGAGCGGGTGGACCACTCGCTGTCGGCCGAGGCGATGACCGCAGTGGGCCGCGATGTCGAATGCGTGGTGCTGGCGCGCGCGGTGCGCTGGCATGTCGAGCACCGTGTGCTGATGAACGGCCACAAGACCGTGGTGTTCCGCTAGGCCCGACCGATGCCGCGCAGCAAGCCGCCGCCCGCCCACCTGCTGGCCTCGCCCGACGATGTCGAGGCCCAGTTCTACGACGCGCTGCGCGAGGGCGACATCGACAAGCTGATGGCGCTGTGGTCCGACGAGGACGACATCGTCTGCGTGCACCCGGGTGGTCCGCGCATCGTCGGGCCGCGGGCGGTGCGCGCGGCCTTCGAGGCGTTGTTCGCGGCCGGCCGCATCCATGCCCAGCCGCAGCACGTGAAGCGCGTGCAACTGATCGACGCGGCGATGCACAACGTGCTGGAACGCATCGACGTCAGCACCACCGAAGGACCGCGTACCGCGTACGTCGTCGCAACCAACGTCTATCACAAGACCGCGCTCGGCTGGCGCCTGGTGGCGCACCATGCCAGCCCCGGCACCAGCGGCAACGAGCTGCCCGAAGTGGCCGAGGCGCCCGGCACCCTGCACTGATGGACCGCTTCTCGGCGCCGTGGTGGCTGCCCGGCGGCAACACGCAGACGATCTGGCCGGCGCTGTTCTCACGGCGCTTCCCCACCGCGCCCGCGCCCTTGCGCCGCGAGCGCTGGACCACGCCGGACGGCGACTTCGTCGATGTCGACTTCGGTGCCGAGGCGCGGCCCGGCGCGCCGCTGCTGGTGCTGTTCCATGGGCTCGAAGGCTCGTCGGCCAGCCACTATTCGCAGGCCTTCGCGCATCTCGCGCGCGAGCAGGGCTGGGGCTTCGCGCTGCCGCATTTCCGCGGCTGCTCGGGCGAGCTGAACCGCGCGCCGCGGGCCTACCACTCGGGTGATTTCGAAGAGATCGGCTGGGTGCTGGGCCGCCTGCGCGAGCGCAGCCCGCAGGCGCTGCGCGCGGCCGGTGTCTCGCTGGGCGGCAACGCGCTGCTGCGCTGGGCCGAGGAGGCCGGCGCCTCGGCCGCCGCCACGGCCGCTGCGGTGGCCGCGGTGTGCTCGCCGGTCGACCTGGCCGCCGGCGGCGCGGCGATCGACAGCGGCTTCAACCGCCTGGTCTATGCCCGCATGTTCCTGCGCACGATGAAGCCCAAGGCGATGGCCAAGCTGGCGCAGCACCCGGGCCTGTTCGACCGCGACAAGGTGCTGGCCGCGCGCACGATCCGCGCGTTCGACGATGCCTTCACCGCGCCGCTGCATGGCTTTCGCGGTGTCGACGACTACTGGTCGCGCGCCTCGGCCAAGCCGGCGCTGGCCGACATCCGCATCCCAGCGCTGGTGCTCAATGCCCGCAACGACCCCTTCGTGCCGGCGGCCAGTCTGCCGCGCGAGGGCAGCGTCGGCCGGCATGTCACGTTGTGGCAGCCGCCGCATGGCGGGCATGTCGGCTTTCCGGCCGGGCGCTTTCCCGGCCAGGTGCTGGCGATGCCCGAGGCCGTGCTGGGCTGGATGCGCGCAGTGGCTTGAGCCCGTCGCGGCGGCCGATGCGCTAAGGTGCCCGGCATGGACGACATCGTGCTGGCGGCGCTGAAGAAATGGCCGAACGTGCCGCATTGCCATGGCTGGCTGGCACTCGATGCCCGCGGCGACTGGTACCTGCGCGACGAATCGACGCAGCGGGCCGGTGCGTTCCCGCGCATCAAGGGCAGCCGCATCGAACACCGCGGGCTGATCGACTTCATCGGCCGCAACTACGCGGCCGATGCCGCCGGCGCCTGGTTCTTCCAGAACGGGCCGCAGCGGGTGTATGTGCAGCTCGAAGTGGCACCGTGGATCTGGCGCGTGCGGCAGCGGGCCGGCGGCACCGAGCCGCAGGTGCACAGCCACACCGGCGTCGAGACCGAGGTGTGCGATTGCTGGCTCGACGAGACCGGGCGGCTGTACCTCGGCACCGCGCTGGGTTTTGGCCTGGTCCACACGCAGGATGTCGGCGAGGCCGCCGAGGCCATCGAGGCCGGGTTCTGGTCGCCGGCCGCGCTGGCACTGGCGCTGGCGCCCGAACGCTTCGGCTATCAGTTGAATCCGCAACCCGGCTCCTAGACGGGGCAGCGGGCCCCTGTCTTCGTCTACGCGCCGCGGCGGACTTCGGATGCAGGCATGAAAAAGCCGGCCTCGCGGGCCGGCTGGATGCGGGAGCGGACGGCTCCGCGGCGGCTCAGTTCGCCGCGCTGGCGGCGCTGGCGGCCGCGGCGGGGGCCTTCGGCTCTTCGAGCTTGCCGCCGCCCTTGTTGGCCATGTACACCACGGCGCGGCCGATCTCCAGGTCGCTGAAGTCGCCGCCGCCCTGCGGGCTCATGTTGCCCTTGCCCTTCAGGGCCGAGGTCAGCAAGGCCTCGTAGCCGGTCTTGATGCGGGGGGCCCAGGCGGCTTCGTCACCCAGCTTGGGCGCGCCCACGGCACCGGAGGTGTGGCAGGCCGTGCACTGGGCCTGGAACACCTGCTCGCCGGTCTTCAGCGAGGAGGCATCGCTGGCGTCCTTGATCTCGATCGAGCCGATCGGCTGGATGCGGCGGGCCACGGCTTCGGCGCTCATGCCGTCGCTGCCGGCACCGGCCTTCTGGCCGAAGTCGACGAAATTGGTGAGCATGATGATCACCACCACCGGCACGACGAACGCCGCCACCACCGCGGTGATCAGTTGCTTGGGGGTCTTGATCGGACCTTCGTGGACTTCGTGTTCGGTGTGCTGAGCGTCGCTCATGGATTCCTCTTATGCACCTCGTGCGGTCTGGTCGAAGCCCGGGGTGACCCCAAGCAAAACCTGTCGATTATAGCGATCGACCCGCGGGGCCTCGCAGCCACGGCCGGCGCGACGGGCGCTTGGACTAGAATGCCGCTCAGCCTGCGCCAGGCGACCGTGGTGAAGTGGATATCATTGGGCCCTCCGAAGGCCTAGTCGCAAGTTCGATTCTTGCCGGTCGCGCCAACACCCCTGCTGCGTTTGCTGCGTTCGGCCGCGGGCCTTGCGGCCTTGCTCGCGCTGTTGTCGGCCTGCGGCACCCGCCCGCCGGCACCCACCCCCCAGACTTCGCGCCCGGGCGCCCTTGCGCCGGCAGTGCCCGGCGACCGCGATGGCCCCGAGGCCAATCCGCCCCCTGAGCTGCTGCGCGTGCCCGACGCCGAGCCGCGCGTGGAGCCCGTGCGTAGCGGCGGGCCGAACAAGCCCTACGAGGTGCTGGGCCAGGCCTACGTACCGGTGCTGGGCGATCCGCCGATCGTCGAGCGCGGACTGGCCTCCTGGTACGGCCGCAAGTTCCACGGTCGCGCTACCGCCAGCGGCGAGACCTACAACATGTATGCGATGACGGCCGCGCACCGCACCATGCCGATTCCGAGTTATGCCCGGGTGCGCAATCCGGCCAACGGCCGCGAGGTGGTGGTCCGCATCAACGACCGCGGCCCGTTCCATTCCGATCGCGTCATCGACCTGAGCTACACCGCGGCGCTGAAGCTGGGCCTGCTGGGCGGCGTCGCGCCGGTCGAGCTCGAACGCATCACCTACGAGGCCATCCGCACCGGCAGCTGGCGCCGGCCGGCCGAGGACACGCGGCTGGCGGCCGCGCCGCTGCCGGGCGAGGGCGGCGAGGCCGACCCGGTGGGCGAGATCGCGCGCCGGGTTGCCGGCGAACCGCCGCTGCTGCCACCCCCCGCGGCGAGCCCGCCGCCCGCCGAGCGCGGGGCCGTGGCCGCGGCGCCGGTGTCGCCGCAGCGCGGCTTCTGGCTGCAACTGGGCGCCTTCCGCCAGCGCGAGGGCGCCACCGACCTGCAGCGCCGCCTGCAGCGCGAGGCCGACTGGCTGGGCCCGCTGCTGGCCATCTTCCACGAACGCAGCGTGCACCGCCTGCAGGCCGGGCCCTACGCCAGCCGCGACGATGCCGGTGCCGCGGCCGAGCGCCTGCGTGCGCTGCTGTCGGCGGCGCCGATGGTCGTCGAGCGCCGCTGAAGTGCGTGCCGGACTGTAAGGAAGCTGCCGCTTCACGCGACTCAGCGTCTCAGGTGCCCCTGCGCGCCTGAAGGGTCGCGCGGCCTCGTGCTTGCGCATGTCACGGCTTGCATGCATGCTGGGCTGCCACGGGAGGGGTGTTCGAGGATGCGGTCCACGGCCAACGACGATCTGAACCGGCAGGCGGTGCGCCAAGGCTTCGAGGCCGTGCGGGCACGCTCGGAAGCGCTGGTCGAGGGCCTGAGCGCCGAGGACATGGCGCTGCAGTCGATGCCCGATGCCAGCCCGGCCAAGTGGCACCTGGCGCACACCAGCTGGTTCTTCGAGGCGCTGGTGCTGCGTGCGCACGAGCCCGGCTACGAGGCTTTCGACGAGCGCTTCTTCTACCTCTTCAACTCGTACTACGAGGCGCTCGGCCCACGCCATCCGCGGCCGCAGCGCGGGCTGCTCAGCCGCCCGGGCGTGGACGAGGTGCGGCGCTACCGCCACCATGTGGACGGTGCGGTGCAGCGCTTCATCGCCGGTGCCGGCAGCGCGGCCTGGGCCGCCGCGGCGCCGCTGCTGCGCCTGGGCCTGCACCACGAGCAGCAGCACCAGGAACTGCTGCTCACCGACATCAAGCACGCGTTCTCGCTGAACCCGCTGCAGCCGGCCTGGCGTGCGGCTGGAGACCGGTGCCGCAGCGAGCGCCTGCCCTTGCAGTGGCGCGGCCACGCAGGCGGGCTGGTCGAGATCGGTCATGCCGGCGAGGCCTTCGCGTTCGACAACGAGACGCCACGCCATCGCGTGTTCCTCTCGCCCTACGAGCTCGCCTCGCGACCGGTCAGCTGCGGCGAGTACCTCGACTTCATCCGCGACGGCGGCTACCGCCAGCCGATGCTCTGGTTGAGCGACGGCTGGGCCGCGGTGCAATCGCAGGGCTGGCTCGCGCCGGCCTACTGGGCGCTGGCGGCCGATGGCACGCCCACCGGCGAGCTGTTCACCTTGCATGGCCCGCAGCCGCTGGACCCGGCCGCGCCGGCGTGCCACCTGTCGGCCTACGAGGCTGCGGCTTTCGCGGCCTGGGCCGGTGCGCGGCTGCCCACCGAGTTCGAGCTCGAACATGCTGCGGCTGCCGAGCCCACGGCCGCCGTGCGCGACGACTTCGGCTGGATGCAGCCGCTGCAGGCCGCAGGCACGGCAGTTGCCCCCGAGGTGTGGCAGTGGACCAGTTCGTCCTATGCCCCGTACCCCGGCTTCCGGCCGCTGGCAGGTCCCGCGGCCGAATACAACGGCAAGTTCATGATCAACCAGCTGGTGCTGCGCGGCGGCAGCTGCGCCACGCCGCCGGGCCACTGGCGCAGCAGCTATCGCAACTTCTTCCCGCCGGCCGCGCGCTGGCAATTCACCGGCCTGCGACTCGCAAGGGATGCCCGATGATCGAATACGCCTGGGCCCACCGGCTCGCCAACCCGCTGGCCGTGGCCCTGCTCGAAGGCCTGCGCCACAAGCCCCGCGCGATTGCGCCGAAGTTCTTCTACGACGCCCGCGGCTCGGCGCTGTTCGACCAGATCTGCGATCTGCCCGAGTACTACCCGACGCGCACCGAGCTGGGCCTGCTGCAGCGCCATGCGCGCGAGATGGCCGAGTGCATCGGCCCGGCCGCCGACGTGGTCGAGTTCGGTGCCGGCTCGCAGCGCAAGATCCGCCTGCTGCTGCAGGCCTTGCAGCGGCCGGCGCGTTATGTGCCGGTGGACATCTCGACCGAGCACCTGCGCGAGCATGCGCGCGCGCTGCAGGCCGAACAGCCCGGCCTGCCGGTGCAGGCGCTGGCCGCCGACTTCAGTGCCGACATCGTGCTGCCGCCGCTGCCGGCCGAGGCGCGCCGCCGCGTCGGCTTCTTCCCGGGGTCGTCGATCGGCAATTTCACGCCGGCCGAGGCGCTGCAGTTCCTGCGCCGCAGCGCGGCGTGGCTGCGCGGCGGCGGGCTGCTGATCGGCGTCGACCTGGTGAAGGACCCGGCCGTGCTGCATGCGGCCTACAACGACGCGGCCGGCGTCACCGCGGCCTTCAACAAGAACCTGCTGCTGCGCGCGAACCGCGAGCTGGGCACCGACTTCGATGCCGAGGCCTTCCACCACCACGCGTTCTACGACCCGCGGGCGCAGCGCATCGAGATGCACCTGATCAGCGCGCGGCGGCAGACGGTCCGCGTGTTCGGCGAGCGCTTCCTGTTCGACGAAGGCGAATCGCTGCACACCGAGAACTCCTGCAAGTACACGGTGGAGGGCTTCCAGCACCTGGCGCGCGAAGCGGGCTATGCGCCGCAGGCGGTGTGGTGCGACGCGCAGCGCTTGTTCAGCGTGCACTGGCTGGCCGCGCCGGCCGACTGAGCGTCCAACCGAGCGCCCGACCGGGCCGCAGCCCCCGGGGACGGGCGGGCACAATCCGCCACGCCGTTCACAAGGCGTTTACCCGCCGTGCGCATGCTGCCGCGGCCATGACGACCATGCCCCTCCTGCCTGCCCGGCCATTGCTGCTGCTGGGACTGTCCTGCTGTGTGCCGGCGTCACGGGCCGCCGATGCGCCACCGCCTCCTGCCGCCGCCTCGGCGCCGGTACGTGCTGCCTCCGCCGCGGCCCCGGCGCGCCCCGCCTCCGCGCCAGCGGCCAGGCCGCAGCAGGTGGAGATCATCGGCAACACCCAGCCCGAGAGCAATGCCGAGCGCCGGCGCTCGACCGCCTCGCGCATCATCGTCGGCCGCGAAGAGCTGGACCGCATGGGCGACGGCACCCTGGGCGAAGTGCTCAAGCGCCTGCCCGGCGTCACGATGGGCGGACCGCCTGGCCGCGGCAGCGCGCCGCGCATGCGCGGCCTCGGTGGCGGCTACACGCAGATCCTGATCGACGGCCAGCGCATGCCCTTCGGCTTCTCGCTCGACTCGATCGCGCCGGAGCAGATCGAGCGCATCGAGATCATGCGCGCGCCGGTGGCCGAGCACGGGGCGCGCGCGATTGCCGGCACCATCAACGTGATCATGCGCGAGGACTTCAAGCGCATGGCCAACGAGTTCAAGTTCGGCGGCGGTCTCGAACAGTCGCGCCGGCCGCAGGCGGGCCTGAACTGGATCTACAGCGGCCAGACCGAGCGCCTGGGCTACAACCTCACCGCCACCGTGTTCCGCCAGGACCTGGGCAACGAGGTGTCCACGCATGTGCATGGCGCCGACGCGCAGGGCAACACCACGCTCGAGCAGTTCACGCGCAGCCGCGGCGACGACCGGCGCGAGAGCCTGTTCCTCAGCTCGCGCCTGCAATTCCGCCTCGGGCCCGGCCACACGCTGGACCTGCAGCCCTTCCTCAGCAGCACCCGCGTGCGCGGCCTGCGTGACAGCACGCTCGACCAGCCGATCAACCTCGGCCGCGATGGCGATGCACCCTACGACCACGCGCACAGCCGCAGCGAAACGCAGACGCGGATGGCGCGCTTGAACGGCACCTGGATCGTGCCCACCGGCAGCGGTGGCCGCTTCCAGCTGCGCTTCGGCAGCATGCTGGCCTTCAACGACAGCGTGACGCGCCGGCTCGAATTCAACCAGGCCGACGAGGTGATCCGCACGCGGCACGACGATGGCTCGCAGCGTGACCTGTCCATCGACACCAGCGGCAAGTTCTCGCAGCTGCTGGGGGAATCGCACAGCGTCTCGGCTGGCTGGGAGCTGCAGCGCGGCCAGCGCAACGACCAGCGCCGCAGCCTGACAAACGGCGTGCCCATCCTCACCGACTTCGGCGACAACCTCGAAGCCACCACCCTGCGCGTGGCCGCCTATGCGCAGGACGAGTGGGAGTGGAGCAAGCGCTTCTCGTTCTATGCCGGCCTGCGCTGGGAAGGCATCCAGACCCGCAGCGACTCGATGGACGAGCCGGTGCGCAACAAGAGCAGCGTACTCACGCCGCTGCTGCACGCGGTGTGGCGCCTGCCCGATGCGCCGCGCGACCAGCTGCGCTTCAGCCTGACGCGCAGCTACCGCGCACCCAACACCTCGCAGCTGATCGCGCGGCCTTCGATCTCGACGCTGTACCCCGACCTGGCCAAGGGCAACCAGCCCACCAGCCCCGACCGCGCCGGCAATCCCGACCTGAAGCCCGAGCTGGCCTGGGGCACCGACCTGGCGTTCGAGCACTACCTCGAAGCCGGTGGCCTGCTCAGCGCCAACCTGTTCGCACGGCGCATCGACAACCTGATCCGCACCGTGCGCGCGCTGGAGACGGTGGGCTATGCCACGGCGCCGCGCTGGGTGGCACGGCCGCAGAACATCGGCGGCGCCACCGCGGCCGGCCTGGAGCTGGAGGCCAAGCTGCGCGCGGCCGACCTCTGGACCACCGACTTGCCGCTCACTTTGCGTACCAATGCCAGCCTGCTGTGGTCCCGCGTGGACGGCGTGCCAGGCCCGAACAACCGGCTCGACCAGCAGCCGCGCTACACGCTGAACCTGGGTGCGGACTGGCCCGTCCGGGGCACGCCGCTGACGATCGGCGGCAACCTCAATTTCACCCCCTCGTTCGTGATCCAGCAGATCGATTCGCAGGTCTACCGCCAGGGCGTCAAGCGCCAGCTCGATGCCTATGCCTTGTGGCGCTTCGGCACCATGGCCAGCCTGCGGCTGTCGATCACCAACCTCTCGGCGCGCGACTTCGACTCGGCCAGCACCACCTTCCTGGCCGACGGCAGCAGCCAGACGCAGGACACGCTGACGCGCAGCTACACCGTGGCCAACCTGCGCTGCGAGCTGAGGTTCTGAACCCCGGCGGCGGCCAGGCTGCCGGCCACCACCTCGGCCAGTGGTGTCTGCGGCGGCGGCCCGATCAGCGCGCGAAGACGGCTATCGTCCAAACGGTGCGGCCGCTGCCACAGGTAGCGCATGCCCAGCACCGCGCGCACGATCGGCATGACCGGCGCCACCAGCTGCCACTGCCACCAGGCGAAGGGCCGGCGTTGCAGCCGGCGGCCGACCGCGGCGTCGATCGCGTCCATCAGCTCGGTGCCGGTCAGCGTGAGCCCGGCGTAGTGCAGCGACGCGTGCGGTGGCAGCTGCGCGCGCTGCGCGGCCACGCGCACGAACACCTCCGCCAGGTCCGGCAGCCAGGCCCAGGCGTGCGGCAGGTCCACCGGGCCCGGATAGCTGACGCGGCCGCGCGGCACCGACCTGGCGATCGCCAGGTCCATCCACGTGCCGCGCTCGCCGAGGAAATCGCCGGCGCGGATCACGATGCTGCGCACGCCGCTGCCGGCCAGCGCTTCTTCGAGCGCGATGCGCTGCGCGGCTTTCTCGGTGTTGGCGACGAAAGGGGTCGACTCCGTCAGCACCGGCGGCAACGCTCGGCCGAAGTTGTAGACGTTGCCCGGCAGCATCACCGTGGCCCCGGTGGCGCGGGCGATGGCGATCACGGAATCGGTGATCGGCGGCAGCAGCGTGGCCCAGCGCGCGTAGTGCGGGTTCACGGCGTGCACGATCAGCGCGGCGCGCGGCACGGCGCGCACGATGGCCGCGTGGTCCAGCACGTCGGCCTGCAGCCACTGCACGCCGGCCGGCAGGGGTTCGCGCGCTGGCTGGCGCGCCTGCGCCACCACCTGCCAGCCGGCGCGGGCGAAGGCCTGCACCGCGGCCGCGCCCAGGCGGCCGTTGGCGCCGAGCACCAGCACGGTGGCGGGCGTGTTGTTCGGGGAGTCGGGGGTGATGGTCATGGCGGTACGCGTGGCTCAGGGGTGACCCATCGTGCCCGGCCCTTGCCATCATGAGAAGGTGCATGCGAGCATGGTTGACATTCAAATATGAATGACCATGGCCGCCGCCTTCGACCCCCACACCATTGACTGGAACCTGCTGCGCGCGCTGGTCGCGGTGCTCGAGCACGGCTCGCTGACGCGCGCGGCCGAGCGGCTGGGCACCAGCCAGCCCACGCTGAGCCGGCAGATCGCCGCGCTGGAGCAGCAGGTTGGCGCGCCGCTGTTCGAGCGCGCCGCGCGCCGGCTCAAGCCCACGCCGCAGGCCCAGGCGCTGGCCGAGCCGGCGCAGCGCATGCTGGCCGCCGCGCAGGCCATGTCGCATGCCGCGCAGCAGGCCTCGGGCCAGCTCGCCGGCAGCGTGCGGCTCACCGCCAGCGAGGTGGTCTCGGCCTACGTGCTGCCGCCGATGCTGGCGCGCCTGGCCACGCGCCACCCCGAGATCCAGGTGGAACTGGTGGCCAGCAACCGGCTGGACAACCTGCTGGAGCGCGAGGCCGACATCGCGGTGCGCATGCTGCGGCCGACGCAGGGCACGCTGATCGCGCGGCACATCGCCGACTGGCCGCTGGGCGTCTTCGCGCACCGGCGCCTGCTGCCGCGCAAGCGCCTGCCGTCACTGGCGCAGGCGATGCAGATGCGCTGGCTGGGCTATGACCAGTCGATGCAGATGATCGAGGGCTTTCGCGCCGCGGGCTTCGACATCGACCGCCGCTTCTTCGCCTTCCGCTGCGACAACCAGATCGTGCACTTCGAGTCGTTGCGCGCCGGGCTGGGCACCGGCATCGCGATCGTCGCGCTGGCCGAACAGCAGCCCGACCTGCAGCGCCTGGTGCCCGAGCTGCCGTTGCCGCTGTTGCCGGTGTGGCTCACCGCGCACCGCGAGCTGCGCGCGAGCCGCCGGCTGCGCCTGGTGTTCGACTTCCTGGCCGACGAGCTGACGGCCTGGGGCAGCGCTTGATCAGCGACCCCCACTGACGTCCAGGATCGCGCCGGTGGTGTAGCTGGCGTCGTCGGACAGCAGCCACGCGATGGCGGCCGCGACTTCCTCTGCCCGGCCGGGTCGCTGCATCGGGATCACGCCGGCCGACTGGCGGGCGCGATCGGGCTCGCCGCTGTCGGCATGGATGTCGGTCTCGATGATGCCGGGCCGCACCGCGTTCACGCGCACGCCTTCGGCCGCCAGCTCGCGCGCCAGGCCGATCGTGAACGAATCGATCGCGCCCTTGCTGGCCGCGTAGTCGACGTACATGCCGGGCGAGCCCAGCGTGGCGGCCACGCTGGAGAGGTTGACGATGGCGCCGCCGCGGCCGCCATGGCGCGTGCTCATGCGCCGCAGCGCCAGCTGCGAACACAACAGCGTGCCGATGACATTGGTGTCGAGCACGCGGCGCCAGCGCGCCACGTCCATCTCGTCCAGCCGCGCCTTCATCGCGACGATGCCGGCGTTGTTGACCAGGCCCGCCAGCGGCCCGAGCTCGGCGTCGACGCGGTCGAACATCGCGCGCACGGCGGCCTCGTCGGCCACGTCGGCGGCGATCGTCACCGCGCGGCGGCCCAGGGCGCGCACGCGCGCGGCCAGCGCCTCGGCCGCCGCTGCGTCGCGCCGGTAGTTCAGCGCCAGGTCGTGGCCGCGCCCGGCCAGCAGCAGCGCGGTGGCGGCGCCGATGCCACGGCTGGCGCCAGTGATCAGCACGGTGGATTTGCTCATGCGGGCATTCTGCCGCTTGGGTACAGTCTGCGCTCCCTGTCCGCCTGAGCTGCACCACCATGAGCCTTCGCCGCCGCACCTTCATCGCCACCGCCTCGTCGCTGCTCGCGGCGCCCACGTTCGCGCAGGCGCCTGCGCTCGAGAAGCCCAAGCTCACGCTGGCGGTCGGCGGCAAGAACCTGCTGTACTACCTGCCACTGACGATTGCCGAGCAGCTGGGCTACTTCAAGGCCGAAGGGCTCGATCTCTCGATCGTCGACTTCGCCGGCGGCTCGCAGGCGCTGCGCGCGCTGGTCGGCGGCAGTGCCGACGTGGTGTCCGGCGCCTTCGAGCACACCGTCAACATGCAGGTCAAGGGGCAGCGCCTGCGCGCCGTCGTGCTGATGGGCCGCGCGCCGCAGATCGTGCTGGGCGTCAACCCGAAGACGATGCCCAATTTCAAGTCGGTGGCCGACCTGAAGGGCAAGAAGATCGGCGTTACCGCGCCGGGCAGCTCGACCAACGTGATGACGAACTTCGTGCTCGCGAAGGCGGGCCTGAAGCCCAGCGACGTCAGCATCATCGGCGTGGGCGCCGGCAATGGCGCGGTGGCGGCGATGCGGGCCGGGCAGATCGACGCGATCTCGAACCTGGACCCGGTGATCTCGCTGCTGCTGCGCTCGAACGACCTGAAGATCGTGTCGGACACGCGCGTCGTCGCCGAAGCCGACAAGGTGTTCGGCGGCCCCATGCCGGCCGCCTGCCTGTACCTGCCGCAGGCCTTCATCGACAAGCATCCGAAGACGGTGCAGGCGCTGGTCAATGCGATCGTGCGGGCCGACAAGTGGATCCAGGCGGCCGGCCCGGGCGACATCATCAAGACAGTGCCGGAGAGCTACCTGCTCGGCGACCGCGCCGTGTACATCGATGCCTTCCTGGCCGCCAAGGGCGCGCTGTCGCCCGACGGCATGTTCCCCGAGGCCGGCGCCGAGACCGCGCGCCGCGCACTGGCCAGCATCGATGCCGAGATCGCCAAGGCGTCGATCGACCTCAAGGCCGTCTACACCAACGACTTCGTCAAGGTCGCCAACGCCAAGTACGCGAAACCCTGAGCGCTACAGCCCTTTCGGGCAGGGTTGCCCGGCGGTCGTGCTGGCGCAGGTGTGGAAATCGGCCAGCATCACCAGCCCGGCGCTGTTGCGCCCGGTCAGCGACATCAGCTTGAAGTCGGCCGGCACCACCGGGTCGCGGCGGTTCTTCAGCGTCAGGGTGGTGACGCTGGCATTGCGCGCTAGCGCGCGTTCGCCGATGCGACCGTTGTCACCCTCGGCGCAATGCGCGTCGTCCACGCACAGCATCGCCGATTCGGGGCGGAAGCCGGCGGCGGTGCCGGTCCAGGCGCTCTTCAGCGTCGCGCTGGCCAGGCTGTTCAGGCCCAGGCGGCGCAGGTCGAGTGCGGCCGCGCCGGTCAGCTGGGGCCAGGGTTGCGCGGCCAGCGTGGCGGTGAGCGGCGGCAGGCCGTCGACCGTGACATCGAACTCGTTGCTCGTCGCGCCGCCGGCCGCGCCGGCCCAGGGCGTGCTGCAGCCCGCATCGGCGAACAGCGCGACACGCACGCTGCCGCTGTCGCGCACCAGGTTGTTGACGATGGCGTCGCCGGCGCTGCCGTCGGGCAGCGCGAGGTAGACATCGTCGACGATGCGCAGGTCGCCGTTCGATGCAGTCATCGAACGCGGCGCGTCGGCGCTGGCGCTGGTGCGCCACAGCGACAGGCGCTGCACGCCCAGGCCGTCGTAGGGCTTGAAGATCGCCAGCGTGCTGCGCTGGCCGGCGGCATCGGTCTGCGTCACGCGGGCGCAGGCCAGACCCCTGGCCGCGGGAATCGCCAGCACCAGGCCGCGCTGGTAGCGGTCGACGGTGATGCCGCTGTCGAGCCGGCGCTCGCGCTGCGCGCTGGCAAAGGCATTGATGTTCAGGGGGTCGACGTGGCCCAGCAGCTTCCAGCCGCTGCTCTCACGCGTGACCGCGAGCTGGCGGCCCAGGCGGCGCGTCGTGCCGTCGCTGGCCAGCAGGTCGACGTTGACGCGGCAGCTGGCCACGCCTTCGCGCTGGCTGCAGCGGGTGGGCGTCGCGGGGTTCAGCGTCACTCCCCAGAGCCTGTCGTCGGCGGCCCAGGCGCACAACGCGGCGGCCACCGGGGCGGCGCCGTTGAAGCTGGTGCTCGGCGTGTCGAGGTGGGCTTGGGTGGCCATGGCAGCGGCCATGCCGCCGGGGCCGGCGCACGCGGCGGCGCTCGCGAAGGCGCTGCTGATCTGCTTGAACAGGGTGTCGATGCCGCTGGTGTCGATGGTGCTCGTCGTCGCGGCAGCGGCCTGGATCGTCATGCGAGGGGCTGCGGCGCTGACGGACAGGACCGGGGCCGGGCTGAGCGTGGTACTGGCCGGCGCCGGCTCATCGGTGCTGCCGCCACCGCAGGCGGCCAGCATCAGGCTGGCGGCAAGGCTGAGGGCCAGGGCCGGCAGCGCGCGGCGGGGCGCGGGGCAGTTCGGGGAACGAAAACAGCGGGCGGGCATGCGAGGGTCTTCTCGGGCGCGGGCGGCGCCTGCTGTGTGTTCAACTCGGCGCCCCCGGGGCAGACTTGAGCCGGCCTGCCGGCACCCGCGCCCCCGCTGGCACACTGTGTGCAATGCATCACGATTCCGCTGCTGCCCCTTCCGCTGCTGCCCCTTCCGCGCTGGCGCTCGACGACGTCAGCTGCACCTTCGCCGCGCGCGACCAGCCGGGCCGCCGCTACACCGCGGTGGCCGACGTCAGCCTGCGCGTGGCGGCGGGCGAATTCGTCTCGGTGGTCGGTCCCACCGGCTGTGGCAAGAGCACCTTGCTGAACGTCGGCGCCGGGCTGCTGGCGCCCAGCACCGGTACGGTCACGGTGTTCGGCGAGCCGCTGGCGGGCATCAACCGCCGCGCCGGCTACATGTTCCAGGCCGAGAGCCTGATGCCCTGGCGCAGCGCGTTGGCCAACGTGATGGCCGGGCTGGAGTTCCGCGGCGTGCCGGCCGCGCAGGCCCGTGCCCAGGCCGAAGACTGGCTGCGCCGCGTGGGCCTGGGCGCCTTCGGCGACCGCTACCCGCACCAGATGTCCGGCGGCATGCGCAAGCGCGCCAGCCTGGCCCAGGTGCTGGTGCTGGACCCCGACATCATCCTGATGGACGAACCGTTCTCGGCGCTGGACATCCAGACCCGGCAGCTGATGGAGAACGAGGTGCTGGCCTTGTGGCAGTCGAAGAAGAAGGCAGTGTTGTTCATCACCCACGACCTCGACGAGGCCATCGCGATGAGCGACCGCGTGGTGGTGATGAGCGCAGGCCCCGCGTCGCGGCCGATCGGCGAATTCACGATCGACCTCGAGCGCCCGCGCGACGTGGCCGAGGTGCGCACCACGCCGCGCTTCATCGAGCTGCACAACGCCATCTGGCAGGTGCTGCGCGACGAGGTGCTCAAGGGCTACCAGCAGCAGCTGCAGGTGAAGGCGGGCTGATGGCGATGCTGGACAAGCTCAAGCCCAACGCCCGCAATCTGCGCGTCTGGCAGCTGGTGCTGCTGCTCGGCGTGTTCGGCCTGTGGTACCTGCTGACCGAGCCGGGCCTGCTGCCGCCGATCTTCTTCGCCGACGACCGCCAGGCGGCCTTCTTCTTCGGCGAGCCGCTGAAGGTGCTGGCGCGCATCTGGCGCTGGTTCGTGGCCGATGCGGACATCTACCAGCACCTGGGCGTGACCTTGATCGAGACGGTGCTGGCCTTTGCCTTTGGCGCGCTCAGCGGCCTGGGCGCCGGGCTCTGGCTGGCTCTGCAGCCGATGGCCTCGGCGCTGCTGGAGCCCTACATCAAGGCGCTGAACGCGATGCCACGCATCATCCTCGCGCCCATCTTCTCGGTGTGGTTCGGGCTGGGCATCGGCAGCAAGGTGGCGCTGGGCGTCACGCTGGTGTTCTTCATCGTGTTCTTCAACGTCTACCAAGGCGTGCGCGAGGTCAGCCCGGTGGTGCTGGCCAATGCGCGCATGCTGGGCGCCAGCCAGCGCCAGCTGCTGCGCCGGGTGTACCTGCCCTCGGCCACCAGCTGGGTCTTCAGCTCGCTGCACACCAGCGTGGGCCTGGCCTTCGTCGGCGCGGTGGTGGGCGAATACCTGGGCTCGGCCAGCGGCGTGGGCTACCTGATCCACCAGGCCGAAGGCGTGTTCGACATCAACACCGTGATGGCCGGTATCGTCGTGCTCACCGCCTTCGCGCTGGCCCTCGATGCCGCGGTCGGCTTCATCGAACGGCGTCTGCTGACCTGGCAGCCGAAGGCGGGAGAGACCGAGAAGCTGTAGCCGGCTGGGGCCCGGCGAACAGGCTGGGCCAGCGCCGGTTGCGCCAGGCCATGAACGGCGCCTCCACCAGGCGCTGCAGCAGCGCGCTCAGCGCGATGCTGGCCAGCGCGATCAGCGCGAACTGCGCCCAGGCCGGCGGCGCCAGCGGCGCGAGCTGGGCCTTCAGCACCACGCCCAGCGGCTTGTGCGACAGGTAGATCGCATACGACCAGAGCGCCAATTGATAAGCGCCCGGCACGCGCAGCCGGTGCAGCCAGCTCTGCGGACTGAGCGCCGCGGCCACCAGCAGGCCGAAGGCCATCGCCATCAGCGAATAGCCGAAGGCGCTCATCGCGAAGCCATAGCCGTAGCCGTCGATGTAGTAGCGCTCGTGCAGGCCCCAGAACATCAGCCCGGTGGCGACGAGGCCGGCCAGCAGCAGCGCCTGGCCATGCCGCATCAGCCTCGCCCAGGCCGCGGGGTGGGCGTTCTTCAGCACGGCCAGCGCCACGCCGGGCAAAAATTCGTCGAAGCGGGTCGGCGTGCCGTAGTAGACCCAGGCGTAGTAGCGATCGAGCTGGTCGTCGGCCTCGCGGCCGAAGCGCAGCCACAGCCAGCAGCGCGTGGCGATGCCCAGCAGCAGCAACGCGGCCATCAGCGCCCAGCCGGCGCGCGCGCCCAGGCGCCAGCGCTGGCCGGCCACCAGCAGCAGCGGGAGCACCAGGTAGAACTGCTCCTCGATGCACAGCGACCAGGCATGCGAGAACGCGGTGCCCGGCTGCAGCCCGATGTTCTGCGTGAAGCTGAGGAAGCGCCACAGCGGCGGCGGCGTGCGCCCGCCCATCTCGCCGGGCCAGCAGAAGTAGGCCGCCAGCACCACCCAGTACACCGGCAGCGTGCGCAGCGCCCGTCGGGCAAAGAACGATCGCAGCGAGAGCGTTCGGCCGCGCACCAGGCCGGTCAGCAGCTGGTTGGCGATCAGGTAGCCGCTGAGCACGAAGAACAGGTCCACGCCGGTCCAGCCGATCACCGCCAGCCAGCCCAGGTCGGGCGCGCGGCTGACGAAGATGCGGTAGTGGTAGACGAACACCAGCACGATGGCGAGCGCGCGCAGCGTGTCGAGGCCGTCGGTGCGCGTGCGCTGCGCAACGGCCGGGTCGGAAAGGGTCATGGGAAGGGGTCGGGCGGGCAGGGCGGCAGGGACGAGGACATTGTGCGGCAGTGCCGGGCGCCGCGAAGCGCGACAAACCCGGGTCCCTGGCCGATGGCAGATCGGGCGAATCGCATTACGATCTCCGACGTGACCCACACGCGTTGCCGTCGGATGCTGGTGCTGGCCGGCGTCGCCGGCGTTGTGCTGCTGGGCGGCGTGGCCGGCCAGCGCTGGTGGGTGCAGCGCGGTGATGGTTCGCTCGAACGCGTGCGTGCGGCCGGTCGGCTGCGGATCGGCTACGCGGTCGAAGCGCCCTACGCGATGCTCGATGCCCGTGGCCAGGTCACCGGCGAATCGCCCGAGACCGCGCGTCGGATCGCGGCGCGGCTGGCGCTGCCGCCGATCGAGTGGGTGCAGGTGCCGTTCGCCGAGCTGATCCCCAGCCTGCTGGAGCGGCGCTTCGACCTTGTCGCGGCCGGCCTGTTCGTCACCGGCCCGCGTGCCCGGCAGGTGCGGTTTTCCGATCCCACCGTGCGCGTGCTGCCCGGGCTGCTGGTGCGCCGCGGCAACCCGAAGCACCTGGGCGGCTACCGCGCGCTGGCCGGCCGCGCCGATGCACGGGTGGCGGTGCTCGAGGGCTCGGTCGAGCAGCAGCGCCTGCGCGGTTTCGGCGTGGCGCCCGAGGCCTTGCTGGCGGTGCCCGACCTGCAGGCCGGCCGGGCGGCCGTGGCCACCGGTGCCGCCGATGCGCTGGCGCTGTCGCTGCCGACGGTGCGCGGCGTGGCCGGCGCGGCGCCCGAGCGCTTCGAGGCGCTGGCCGACGAGGTGGCGCCGGGTGCGTCGCGCGAGCTCGACTTCGTCGCCTTCGCCTTCCACCGCGACGACGCGCAGCTGCAGCAGGCCTGGAACGCGGCGCAGGTCGGCTGGATCGGCAGTGCCGAGCACGCCCGCACGGTGGCGCCGTTCGGCTTTGGCCCGGCTGAGCTGGCGGCCGGCGTGCGGCTCGAGGACGTGCTGGCGCCGTGAGCCCTTCGCCCACCTGGTTCGCGCCCGCCCGCCGGCAGCGCTGGCGGTGGGTGACGCTGGGCTCGGCGCTGCTGGTCTGCGCGTGGGTCGCGGGCCTGAGCCTCTACCAGCAGCAACGCTTCAACGAGGCCACTGCGCTGGCGCGCGAGCTGGGCCGCGCCGGCGACGACCTGTCCAGCGGCTTCCTGCACCTGACCCTGGGCCAGCAGCCGGACTCGGCCTGGCAACGCGAGCAGGGCCTGGCGCTGCTGCAGCAGGCGTTGCAAAGCTATCGCCGCAGCGCCGAAGCCCTGGGTCCGGCAGGCCTGGAGACGCCGGACCTGCGCCAGCAGCTCGACAGCTTCCATGTGCTGCTGGGCCAGTCGATCGCCGCGGGGCCGGCGCCTGCGCCCGGGCAGGCCCTGGCCCTGCGGCTGGCGATGCGCCGCCTGACCGACAGCGCCGTGCAGATGGACCGCGCCCTGCGCGACGAGATGGAGCGCCTGCAGCAGCGCCAGGGCCGCGCTTTTGCCTGGGGCGTGGGCCTGGCGCTGCTGCTGCTGCTGGCCGTGGCCGGTGGCGTCTACCAGGCCGACCGCCAGCGCGCCGCGGCCGATGCGCAGATGCGCAGCACGCTCGACGCCCTGGGCGAAGGCGTGCTGCTGTTCGACGCCGAGGGCTGGCTGCAGGGCGGCAACCGTGCCGCCGAGCGCATCCTGGGCGTGGACCTGGCGCAGCTCGGCCGCGTGCGCGACGCTGTGATCGGCGAGCGGCTGAAGGCCGACGGCAGCCCCTTCAGCGCCGACGAGCGGCCGCTGCAGCGCACACTCAGCACCGGCCAGGCACAGCGGGGGGTGGTGATGGGCCTGCGCCAGCGCGACGGCCGTATCGTCTGGCTGCTGCTGAACGTCGACCCCGTGCCCGCGCCGCAGGGCCGCGGGCTGGCCGGCGCGGTGATCTCGTTCACCGACATCACCGAACGCAAGCGCCTGGACGAGGAACTGGCCAGTTATCGCGATCGGCTGGAAGACCTGGTGGCGCAGCGCACCCAGGCGCTGCAGCAGGCCGAGCTGCTGCAGCGCACGATCGCCGACATCGTGCCCGGCCGCCTCTCGTACTGGGATGCCGGCCAGCACTGCCGCTTCGCCAACAAGGCCTTCTTCGAGTGGTTCGACCAGCAGCCCGAGCAGGTGATCGGCCGCCGGCACGCGGACCTGCTGGGGCCCGATGCCGACGCGGCGCTCGCGGCCCAGGTGGCGGCGGCGCTGGCCGGCGAGGCCACCCGCACCGAACGCGAAGGCCTGCGGCCGCACAGCCAGGAACCCGTGGCCACGCGCATCGACTGCGTGCCCGACCTGCAGGACGGCCACGTGCGCGGCTACCTGCTGCTGGCCACCGACATCACCGAGGTGCGCCGCGCCGGCCGGCGCCTGCAGCGGCTGAACGAAGAGCTGACGCAGGCGCGCGACCGTGCCGAGCAGGCCAGCCGCGCCAAGAGCGCCTTCGTCGCCAACATGAGCCACGAGATCCGCACGCCGATGAACGCGATCATCGGGCTCACGCACCTTCTGCAGCGCGAGCAGCCGCGGCCCGACCAGCAGGAGCGGCTGCACAAGGTGTCCGATGCCGCGCGGCACCTGCTGGCGCTGATCAACGACGTGCTCGACCTGTCGAAGATCGAGGCCGGCAAGCTAGAACTCGAAGCGGTGAGCTTCGAGCCGCAGGCGATGATCGCGCGCAGCGTCGCGCTGGTGGCCGATCGGGCGCGCGACAAGGGGCTTCGCCTGCAGGTGCAGGCCGAAGCGCTGCCCGGTCGCTTGCGCGGCGACCCCACGCGGCTGCAGCAGGCGCTGGTGAACCTGCTGTCGAACGCGGTGAAGTTCACCGAGCAGGGCGAGGTCCGGCTGCTGGCCCACTGGCTGGCGCCGGGCCCCGGCGAGGCGCTGCAACGCCTGCGCCTGGAGGTGCAGGACAGCGGCATCGGCATCGCGCCCGAACGCATCGGCAGCCTGTTCGGTGCCTTCGAGCAGGCCGACAGCACGACCACGCGGCGCTACGGCGGCACCGGGCTCGGTCTGGCCATCACGCGGCGGCTGGTGCAGCTGATGGGCGGCGAGGTCGGCGTCGAGAGCCGGCCGGGCCTCGGCAGCCGCTTCTGGTTCACGGTGCCGTCGGTGCTGGCCGAAGGGCCGGAACCCGGCGTGGCCACGGTGCCTGCGGGCGTGCCCCAGGGGCGGGCCGAGCAGCTGCTGCGCCAGCGCCATGCCGGCCGGCGGGTGCTGCTGGCCGAGGACAACCCGGTGAACCAGGAGGTTGCCCGCGCGCTGCTGTGCGAAGCCGGCCTCGCGGTGGACGTGGCCGCCGATGGGCGCGAGGCGCTGGCCATGGCCAGCCGCACGGACTACGCGCTGGTGCTGATGGACATGCAGATGCCGCAGCTGGACGGACTGGCCGCCACCCGGGCGATCCGCGCGCTGCCGCAGCGGGCCGAGCTGCCGATCATCGCGATGACCGCCAACGCCTTCGGCGAGGACCGCGCCGCCTGCCTGCGCGCCGGCATGAACGACCACCTGGCCAAGCCGGTGGATCCCGATGCGCTCTACGACTGCCTGCTGCGCTGGCTCGATGGCCGTTCAGGTTAGGCGATAGACGTCCAGCTTCACCAGCGCCGCCTCGCGCTCGCCGACGGCCAGCGCCAGCACCTTGTTCAGGTGCAGCCAGTGGGCCGCGCCGGTGGTGAAGCGCATCACGGTGCGGAAGAAATACAGCTCGCGCGGCACCGGCTCGCCGCGCGCCAGCCGCGCCATCACCTCGGGCGGGCCGTGCCGCAGGCCGTCGCTGCGCACCTCGATCAGCCCGCCGTCGTCGGCGCGGATCACGTAGTGCGCGGCAATCTCCAGCACGCCATCGGCACGCTGCAGCTGCCAGTCGATGCCGCCCTCGACCAGCGTGCCGCTGAGCTCCGGCCCGCTCACGGTGCCTCCGCCCAGCGGCACATAGCGCCGCTCGCCCTGCGGCGCCGGGCCCAGGCTTACCAGCGGGGCCACCGTGCAGCGGATCTGCATCATCGGCAGCAGGGACGGGGGCGGGGGGTGCATCGGGCGGCGGGCAAGGGGCTGGGGTCAGTCGGGATGGACGGCGGTGGCGCGCATCGACATCATGCCGGCGCAGACCCCGCATCGGCTGCGCCGTGCTGTCATCCCAGAAGACGACAGCGCAGCGCGCCGGCCTCGCCGTCGATGAAACACTGGCCGCTCACTTCAGACACCAGCCCCTGCGGACCAGCCGCCGGCGGCCTGCTGCCGGCCATCGGGGCGATCGGCGCGGCCGGCTTTGCCGACGCCGCCCTGCGCGGGCTCAACGCGGGCGGGCTGCGGGCCGCCTCGTGGTCGGTCTACCAGCTGCGACCGGGCTGCGCGCCCGTGCTGCACCTCTCGGCCAGCCTTGGCGTGGCCGATCGCACCGGCGAGTGCTTCCGCGCCTACCACCAGGGCCTGTACCGGCGCGACTGCAGCTTCGACGCCATCACGCCCGGCCGCTGCGGCCTGCTGCGCATGCATGCCGACGAGGCGCCGAACGCTGCCCACCGCGAGGCCATCTACCGACGCCACCAGGTGCTGGAGCGGCTGTCGGTCGCGCAGCGCACCGAAGACGACGGGCTGTTCGCGGTGAACCTCTATCACCACGAGCACCAGGGCCCGTTCGGCGATGCCGAGGTGGCCGGCTTTGCCGCGCTGGCGCCGCTGCTGCTGGCGGCGGTGCAGCGGCATGTCGCGCTGCAGGCGCCGGCCGCGCCGGCCGACCTGCGCGGGGCCCTGCAGGCCCGCTGCCCGGCGCTCACCGCGCGGGAGCTCGACGTGTGCGAGCGGCTGCTGCGCGGCTGGAGCTACGACGGCATCGCCGCCGACATGGGCCTGTCGGTCGCGACGGTCAAGACCTACCGTGCGCGGGCCTTCGAGCGCCTGGGCCTGCATTTCAAGAGCGAGCTGTTCGCTGCCTTCATGCCGGCGGCCGCCGCGCACTGAAGCGCCGCTGTCCACCTCTGGGATGACAGGCGCCGCAGCGTGGGCGCCCCACACTGCAGGCCCCGCGTCTGCCCGCTGCCTGCCATGCGCTCACGTCGTCCCGTCGTTCTTGCCCTTGCCACCGCGCTGCTGGCGCTGGCACCGCTCGCGGCCCAAGCCCAGGCCTGGCCCGACAAGCCGGTGAAGCTGGTGGTCGGCTTCCCGCCCGGCAGCGGGCCGGACGTGGTGGCGCGCACGCTGGGGCAGAAGCTCGGCGAGCTGGCCGGCCAGCCGCTGGTCGTCGACAACAAGGCCGGGGCCGGCGGGCAGATTGCCGCACAGTCGGTGGCCAAGGGCGCGGCCGATGGCACGACGCTGCTGCTGGCCGAGGTCGGCTCGATCAGCATCGCGCCGGCCGCCTACCGCAAGCTGCCCTACGACCCGGCCAAGGAATTTGCCGGCGTCAGCGAAGTCGTGCGCTCGGACTTCGTGCTGGTGGTGCCGCTCACTTCGCCGCACAGGACGGTGGCCGAATTCGTCGCCCATGCGCGTGCGCAGAAGGACAAGCTGAACTTCGTGACCTTCGGCGCCGGCACGCCGGGGCACTTCGGCGCCGAGGTGTTCGGCGAACTCGCCGGCTTCAAGGTCGAGCCGCTGCACTACCGCTCCACCGGCGATGCGGTGACGGCCATCATCGCCGGCGATGCGCAGGGGGCCTTCGTCAGCACCGCGCTGGCGATGGCGCAGGTCAAGGGCGGGAAGCTGCGCGCGCTGGCCATCACCGCGCCACAGCGTTCGCCGCTGCTGCCCGAGGTGCCGACCTTCACCGAGGCCGGCTACCCCAAGGCCGACTTCTCGGCCTGGTTCGCGGTGCTGGTGCCCGCGGCCACGCCACCGGCGATGCTGGAGGCGATGAACCTGAAGGTGGTTGCCGCGGTGAAGTCGCCCGAGGTGAAGCAGAAGCTGCAGGAAGCCGGCTTCAGCGTGCTCGGCACCAGCCGCGCCGACACCGAGCGCATGCTGAAGGCCGAGCAGGCTCGCTGGGCACAGGTCGTCAAGAGCTCCGGCTTCACCGGAGACTGAAGCCGCTTACTTCGAGGTGGGGAAACCGAACTCGGCGCCCTTCGCAATGCTCTCGGGCCAGCGCTGCATCACGCTCTTCTGCTTGGTGTAGAAGCGCACGCCTTCCTCGCCGTAGGCATGCATGTCGCCGAACAGGCTGCGCTTCCAGCCGCCGAAGCCGTGCCAGGCCATCGGCACCGGGATCGGCACGTTGATGCCGACCATGCCCACCTGCACGCGGCGCGCGAACTCGCGCGCGATGCCGCCGTCGCTGGTGAAGCAGGCCACGCCGTTGCCGTACTCGTGGTCGTTCACCAGCTGCACGGCCTCGGCGAAGTCCTTCGCGCGCACGCAGCTGAGCACCGGGCCGAAGATCTCTTCCTTGTAGATGCGCATCGTCGGCTTGACGTGGTCGAACAGCGTGCCGCCGGTGAAGAAGCCGCCCTCGAGGCCGGCCACCGTGTGGCCGCGGCCATCGACCACCAGCTGCGCGCCTTCCTCGACGCCGACACCGATGTAGCCCTCGATGCGCTCCTTGGCCTCCCGGGTGACGATCGGGCCCATCTCGGCGGCCAGGTCCATCGGGTTCAGGATCTTCAGCGCACGGGCGCGCTCGGCCAGCTTCGGCACGATCTTGTCGCCGATGTCGCCCACCAGCACCGCCACCGAGATGGCCATGCAGCGCTCGCCGGCTGAGCCGTAGGCCGCGCCGATCAGCGCGTCGACCGCCTGCTCGATGTCGGCATCGGGCATCACCACCATGTGGTTCTTCGCGCCGCCCAGCGCCTGCACCCGCTTGCCATGGCGCGCGCCGGTTTCGTAGATGTACTGCGCGATCGGCGTCGAGCCGACGAAGCTGAGCGCCTTCACGTCCGGATGCGTCAGCAGCGCGTCGACCGCCACCTTGTCGCCCTGCACGACGTTGAACACGCCGTCCGGCAGGCCGGCCTGCTTCAGCAGCTCGGCCATGAAGAGCGACGGCGAGGGATCGCGCTCGCTGGGCTTGAGCACGAAGGCATTGCCGCAGGCCAGTGCCACCGGGAACATCCACAGCGGCACCATGCACGGGAAGTTGAACGGCGTGATGCCGGCCACCACGCCCAGCGGCTGGCGCAGGGTCCAGTTGTCGATGGCGGTGGAGACCTGCTCGGTGTAGTCGCCCTTCAGCAGCTGCGGCGCGCCGCAGGCGAACTCGACGATGTCGATGCCGCGCGTGACCTCGCCCTGGGCGTCGGTGAACACCTTGCCGTGCTCGGCGCTGATCATCGCGGCCAGCGTGTCGCGGTGCTGGTTCAGCAGCTGCAGGAAGTTGTTCAGCACGCGGGCGCGGCGGATCGGCGGCGTCTCGGCCCAGGCCGGGAAGGCAGCCTTGGCGCTGGCCACCGCGGCCGCCACTTCGTCCACCGAGGCCAGCGCCAGCTGGCGCGCGACGCGGCCGGTGCTGGGGTTGTACACGGCCTGCTGGCGACCGCTGGTGCCGGCAACGACACGGCCGCCGATGAAGTGGCCCACGTCCTGCGTGGCGGTGAAGGCTTCGGGTGCGCCCATGGCGGTCTCCTGGCAAGTCGAGGGAGGAATGACGGGGGAAGGAACGAGAGGGGCAGTCTAGGACCGCGATCCCGCCGCGCCTAGCCACCCGCCGGTGGATTCATTGTTCGGTTTGGCGAACAATCCCGCAACGAATCACGGAACAGCGCCCATGGACAGCCGCCGCGTCGAAACCCTCTGGGCCCATGTGCACTGGCTCACCGTGCTGGGCCAGCTCGGCAGCTTCACCGCGGCGGCGCAGCGCTTGTCGGTCAGCAAGGCGGCGATGAGTGCGCGCATTGCCGAACTCGAGCGTGCGGCTGGCGTGCCGCTGGTGCACCGTACCACCCGCAGCGTGCGGCTCACCGAGGCCGGCCAGCAGCTGGCCGATGCCACCGGCGGCGCGTTCGAGGCCATCGCCACGGCCTTTGCCGGCATCAAGGACCTGGCCGCGGCGCCGCGCGGGCTGCTGCGCATCACCGCGCCGGTGGCGCTGGCGCGGCAGCAGCTGGTGCCGCGGCTGCCCGCGTTCCTGCGCGCGCACCCGGAGGTGCGCATCGAGCTCGACCTGTCGGACCGGCTGGTGCCGCTGGCGCAGGAAGGCTTCGACCTGGCGATCCGCCACACGCCGGCGCCGCCCGAGACGCATGTGGCCTGGACCCTGTGCGCCACCGAATCGGTGCTGGTGGCCAGCCGCAGCTACCTGCGCCGGCGCGGCACGCCGCACACCCCGGCCGAACTGGCGGAGCACGAGTGCCTGCACTACCTGCGGCCGGGCGACACGCCCACCTGGCAGCTGCTGCCCCGCAGCGGGCCGGCAGCGAAGGTCACCGTGCCGGTGGCCGGCTGCTTCGTCGCCAACAACAGCGAGGCGCTGCGCGAGGCGGCATTGGGCGGCCTGGGCATCGCGCTGCTGCCCGACTTCAGCGCCCAGGCCGCGCTCGCCGCGGGCAAGCTGCAGCGCGTGCTGCCGGCGTGGCGGCCGGTGGGCAGCTTCGGCGAGCACCTCTATGCCATCCGGCCCTACACGCCGTATGTGCCGCGCGCGGTCCAGGCCTTCATCGGCTTCGTGCGCGAGGCGTTCAAGCCCGGTTTCGGGGTGGCTCGGGTCCGGGTCAAAAAAAAGCCCACCGATTGCTCGGCGGGCTCTGGAAGTCCTCAATGAAAGGACGTCGTTGGGACTGCTGCAGCGCCGTGGGAGCCAGGCTCACCGGGGGCGGTGCCTGCCGAGGGCAACAGCCCGAACAGGGCCGCGTCTCGACAACCGGGCAGACTGTGCCGAAGCGTCCCGGCAGCGGCCATCCCTAGAAAGAAGTCCACAAAGCCTCAGGCTTGTGCTTCAACTGCGACGCAGCGCGCGGCCGCCAGGTCCCACAGCGCCGAGCCGCAGCTCTTGAACAGCACCGGCCCGCCATCCTGCCGGGCCGGGCGCTCGGCCAGTGTCTGCACCGCGGAAAGATCGATGCCGGCGGCCAACAGGTCGCCGCCTTCGTGGCGGGCGGCGCTGCTGTCGATCACCACCTGGCCGCGCTGCGCCATGTCACGCGTGAGGGCCGGGTCGAGCTCCACCATCTGCGCGGTGAACGCACCGATCGCGGCCACGAAGGCGTCGTCGCGCACCGTGCCCTGCAGGCAGACGGCCTGCGCCGGCGTGGCGGTGACGATCAAGGGGCAGCGCTGCAGGGCTTCGTTCAAGTCAGTGGCCACTTCGGCGTAGATGCCGCGCTGGTGAAGGGTCTGCGCGAAGGCCAGGCCGGAGGCCGCGGTCCGTCCGCGGACCCAGACCTCGTCGATGCCCAGCGCCTCGGTGAAGGCGGTCACGTGGGTCAGGGCCTGCACGCCGGTGCCGATCACCAGCAGCGGGCCCACCGGGCGCGGCGCCAGCTGGCGCGCCGCATGCAGCGTGACGGCGGCGGTGCGGCGGGCGGTGACCGTGGGGCCATCCAGCAGCGCCAGGCGTTCCCCGGTGCTGGCGCGCAGCACCAGCACGTCGCCCAGGATCGCGGGCAGACCGCGTTCGGGGTTGTCGGCGGCGTAGGTGATGAGCTTCATCGCAGCCAGGTCGCCTGCGGCCGCACTCAGCCAGGCTGGCATCACGAACCAGTGGGTCGCCGGCGCCAGCGGCAGCACCCAGCGCTCGGGCAGCTGCACGCGGCCGGCCGCCAGATCGGTCAGGGTCTGGTCGATGGCCCGCACCAACGGGCCCCAGGGCAGCGCCTCGGCGGTGGCGGTGGCGTCGTAGATCTTCATCGAGGTCTCGGGCCGATCGGGGCCGCAATGCGAGCGATGGGCCGATGATAGGCAGGCGACAATGCCCCGATGACCCCTCCCGTGCCGCCCGGCCCTGTTTCACGGCCCCTGAGCGAAGCCGAGCTCGACGAGCTGCAGGGCCTGCTGGACAGCCTGCCGCCCGGCCACGAGGCGCTGGACGTGGTGATGCTCGATGGTTACCTGTGCGGCGTGCTGCTGCAGCCCCGGCCGGTGCCGGAAGCGCAATGGCTGGCGCATGTGTGCGACGTGGACGGCAAGGCGCCGCCGGCGGGTTTCCCGATCGAGCGCGTGCGCGCGCTGGCACGGCGCCGGCATGCCGAGCTGAACCGTGCCATCGAGCGACGCGACTGGTTCGATCCCTGGGTCTACCAGCTCGACGACGCGGCCAGCCCGTCGGAGACCGTGCTGCCCTGGGTGGCCGGTTTCGCGACCGCGATGGACGTGTTCACGCTGCTGATGGACCGCCACGAGGCCGCGATCCTCGAGCCCCTGGCCACGCTGTACCGCCATTTCGATCCCGACGACCTGGAAGACGCCGACGCGCTGCTGGCCGAGATCGAGACGCTGGAATTGCCGGCCGATCTGCCCGAGGCGGTGGAGGACCTGGTGCGCAGCGTGCTGCTGATCGCCGACGTATCGCGGCCGCGTGCCGCCGGGGCGGCGGGCGCTCGGCCCGCAGCCCGGGGGCCGCGGCGGCCCCCGCCCCGGCGTTGAGCGTTCGCTGATCAGGCCCCGCCGAAGACCCGCGCCGCGTGCACGCCCAGGCCTTGCGCGACGCTGGCGAAGCGGTCGCCGCGCATCGGCCGGGCCGCCGGAAAGCGGGCCGCGATGCGGTCGGCCAGCGGCTTGAAGCCGGTCGAGCCGCCGGTGAAGTACAGCGCATCGACACGGTCGGGCGCCAAGCCGGCCTGCGTCACCGTGTCCGTCGCGGCGTCGACGATGCGCGCCAGGTCGGCCTCCAGCGCCTGCACCGCGGCGCTCTCGTCGATGCCGGCCTTCAGGCCCGGTTCGATCAGCGAGAGGTCGATCTCGCTGTGGCCACCTTCGGCCACCGCGATCTTGGCCGCCTCCGCGCGGCCGATCAGTGCATGGCCCAGGCGGGCGTCGATCACCGCCATCAGCCGCTGGTGCTGGCGCAGTTCGGCGTAGAAGCTCTTCATGCGCCGCAGCTCGCTGACGCGGGCTGGCGCGTAGACGGTGTTGATCAGGTGCCAGGTGGCCAGGTCGAAGTACACCTTGCTCGGCACCTCGCGCCCGGTGGGGCCGAGCCCGCGGTAGCCGCAGGCCGGCAGGATGCGGGCGAGCTCGATGTGGCGGTCGAAGTCGGTGCCGGCAATGTGCACGCCGTGGTTGGCCAGGATGTCCTGCTTGCGCTCGACGTGACGACGCCGTTCGGGCCCGACGCGCACCAGCGAGAAGTCGGACGTGCCGCCGCCGATGTCGGCCACCAGCACCAGCTGCTCCTGCGAGATGGTCGTCTCGTAGTCCAGCGCCGCGGCGATCGGCTCGAACTGGAAGCTGATGTCGCCGAAGCCCACCTCGCGCGCCGCGCGCTCCAGCGCGGCCTGCGCAGCGGCGTCGCGCCCCGGGTCGTCGTCGACGAAGAACACCGGCCGGCCCAGCACCACGCGTTCCAGCCGCTGGCCGGCCTGGTGTTCGGCCAGCGTCTTCAGGTGCCGCAGGTAGCCCGCGACGACGTCGAGGTAACGCACCGAGCGGCCGGCCCCGACCTCGGTGGCCTGCTCGGCCAGCGTCGAGCCCAGGATGCTTTTCATCGAGCGCATCAGCCGGCCTTCCTGGCCCTCGATGTACGCGGCCACCGCGGCACGGCCGTAGTGGCGGTGCGGGTCCTCGTGCGGCTCCAGTCCTTCGACCGCGTAGAACACCGCGGTGGGCATGGTGCGGTAGCCGGGCTCCAGCTCGACGAGTTCGACGCCGGCCGCAGCCGGCAGCGCGATGGCGGAGTTCGAGGTGCCGAAATCGATGGCGCAGACGTGAGGCAGGGCGCGGGACATGGCACGAAGGCGACCGCCCGGCAGGGGCGGTGCCGGAAGGTCGGGGCTGGGGTTGCGGGGGGCGGGATTCTAGGGTGTCCGCGTCGATGGCCACCCTGGCGCTCAACGCCCCGCATGCAACGAGGTCCCGACGCCACGGGCCCGGCGCAGCACTATTGCACGGCGCCGGCCGCGGCGGGTGGCGCCGGCAACAGGTGCATCACTTAGTATCGCCCGCGTGAAAAACCGTCCTCTCTTGAAACCCGCCGCCCGGCGGGCTGGAAGCGTGCTGCCCCGCGCCTGGCTGGCAGCCTCCCTGTTGGTGTTCGCGGTGACCCCATCGCTGGCGGCCAGCGACGCCAAAGCCGCCAAGTTCTACGAGGACGCGCTCACGCGCTACGAGAAGAAGGACATCGCGGGTGCCATCGTCCAGCTCAAGAACGCGCTGCAGATCGACAGTTCGATGCTGTCGGTGCATGTGCTGCTGGGCAAGGCCCTGCTCGCCGATGGCGACGCTGGCGCGGCCGAAGTGGCCTTCACCGAGGCGCTGCGCCTGGGCGTCAACCGCGCCGAGGTGGTGGTGCCGCTGGCCAGGTCCATCATTGCGCAGGGCAAGCAACAGCAACTCATCGACCAGCAGCGCTTCGGCCTGGGCGCACTGCCACCGGGCACCCAGCTGAGTGTGCTGCTGCTGCGCGCAGCGGCCTATGCGGACCTGGGCGACACGCGCTCCGCGCTGAAGGCGATCGACGATGCGCGCGCCTTGAACCCCTCGTCGGCGGATGCCTGGCTCGCCGAGGTGCCCGTTCGCATCCGTGCGCGTCAGTTCCGCGAGGCGCAGGCGGCCGCCGACAAGGCGCTGTCGCTCGAGCCGCAGTCCGCCGAAGTGCTGTACCAGCGCGGCACGATCGCCCATGTGCAGGGCGACCAGGCCCGCGCGATGGCCGACTACAACAAGGCGCTCGATCTCAGTCCGACCCACATCGAGGCGCTCATCGCGCGTGCGGGCCTGTGGATCGACCAGGGCAAGGCTGCCGAGGCCCGGCGCGACGTCGAGGCGGCCCTGCGGAGCTCGCCACGCGACCCGCGTGGCGCCTACCTCAAGTCGCTGCTGGATGAACGCGAGGGCAATGCCGCGGCGGCGCGGGAGGCGCTCGGCAGGGTCACGGCACTGCTGGACCCGGTACCGTTGGAGCACTTCCGCTATCGGCCGCAGGCCTTGATGCTCGGGGGACTGGCGCACTATGCGTTGAACGAGCGCGAGAAGGCCAAGCCCTATCTGGAAGCCGTGCAGCGGCAGCAGCCCAACGGGCCGGTGTCCAAGCTGCTGGCCCAGATCTACCTGGGCGAGAACAACATCGACCGGGCGATCGAATCGCTCGACGCCTACCTGAAGGGCCGGCCCGACGACGCGCAGGCCGTGCTGCTGCTGGCATCGGCGCACTTCTCGCAAGGGCGTCACACGCGTGCGGCGCAGCTGATGCAGGACGCGTTGAAGACGCAGGATGTCCCGGCGATGCGAACGATGCTGGGCCTAAGCCTGGTCGGCAGCGGCAAATTCGCCGACGCCGCGAAGGAACTGGAGGCGGCATTTGCCAAGGACCCGGGCCAGTTGCAGGCGGGCATGGCACTCACCTCGCTGTACATGCAGAGTTCGCAGGCAGCCAAGGCCGTGGTCATTGCCAGGCAGCTGGCGCAAAAGAACCCGGGCAATGCCGGTGTGCAGAACCTGCTGGGGACGGCGCTGGCCCGCAATGGTGACGCGGCCGCGGCCAAGACGGCATTCGAGGCGGCGCTGAAGCTGGATGCCGCCTTCCTGCCGGCGCAGGTGAACCTGGCCCGCCTCGATTTCCGCGCTGGCGCGCTGGATGCCGCGGTCGGTCGGCTGAACAAGGTCCTGACGGTCGACGGCAAGAACATCGATGCCTTGATGGAGCTGGCGGCCTTGCAGGAAAGGCGAGGACAAGCCGCCGATGCGCAGCGCTCACTCGAGAAGGCGGCCGACGTCAGTGGTCAGAACGAGTTGTCGCCGGCATTGGCCCTGATCGATTTCCATCTGCGCAACGGCCATCCGGAACTGGCGCGCGAGGCCACCGGTCGTGTCACCTCGAAAGCGCCTGATGCGATGCTGGTGCTGCTGGCGCTGGCCCGGGTGAATCTGGCCAACGGCGACCAGGAGGCGGCGCGCACGGCGTTGACGCGGGCGGCTCGTCTGGCGAATTACGACGCACCGGTCCTGCTGCAGATCGCCAGCCTGCAGATGGCCGCCGGCAGCCTGCCCGGCGCCGCCTACAGCCTGGACAAGGCCTTGTCCGAGCGGCCTGACTTCCTGCCCGCGCAAGCCCTCATGACGGAAGTCGAGTTGCGCCAGGGCGAGGTGGCCAAGGCCGAAGCCCGCGCGCGCCAGATGGTGGCCAAGTTTCCGAAATCCGGCGCTGGCCATGCGCTGCTGGGCGACATCGCCGCCTCCCGCGGGCAGACGGCGGCGGCGATCGATGCCTATCGGCGGGCGCATCAGCTGGAACAAAGCAGCGAGAGCCTGTTGCGGGTCTTCCGCGTGCTGGCGGTGAGTGACCCGCAAGCGTCGATCCAGTGGGCCGAGCAATGGCTCAAGGGGCATCCGCGCGACAAGGCCGTACGTCGGGCGGTGGCCGATGCGCAGGCCCGGGCGGGCAACCTGGCGGCGGCGCGCAGCGCTTACGAGGCGATCGTCAAGGCTGATCCCGACGATGCCGACGTGCTCAACAACCTGGCCAACGTGATGCTGATGCAGCAGGACCCCGGCGCGCTGAAGGTGGCCGAGCAGGCGCTGCAGAAGCGCCCGGGCGCGCCGCAGATCATCGGCACCAATGGCTGGGCGGCTTTCCGCGCCGGCCAGACCGATCGCGCGCTGCAGTTGCTGCGCGATGCGAGACTGCGCGACCCGAACAACCCGGATACGCGGTACTTCCTCGGCGCGGTGCTGGCCAGCATGGGCCGCAAGGCCGAGGCCCGCGACGAGCTCGAGGGCGCCCTCCGGGGTGGCCGCAACTTTGCCAGCGCCAAGGAAGCCGAGAAGTTGCTGGCCACCCTCAAGTAGGCGGTGCAAGAGCTCGTCGGAGATCCTTACACTTGGTTCCACGATTTCGCGTAGTGCCGCTGTAAGCCGTTGTCTGAATTGAAGAAAGTATTTGAGGCACGACGGTTGCTTACTGTCTCTCGAGCGTCGACAGAGTCGGCTGCGAACGATCAAAAAAGGGATCTGCCCATGAAGAACGCGTTTCTGAGCCTGGTGGCAACCGCAGCGGCGGTGCTGGGCGCCGCCGTCCCGGGGGCTGCTTCGGCCCAGTCGACCTGGAACCTGTACAACAACAGCACCGATGGCTGCACGCAGAATGCCGGCAACTCCGGCAACTTCGGCAACAGCTGGCTGTGCAACAAGGGTACGGGCAATGCCGGCACCTCGCTGACCGCGAGCGCTTGGTCGTCTCAGGTCGGCTCGGGCGGTACGCTGCAGAACATCAGCGGCAGCTACTACGCCAATGCCTACATGTCGGACTGGGGTAACAGCGGCTTCGGCGCCGCGAACCGCACCGAGGGCTTGGGCGCTTCGTCGCCGAATCATGCGGTGGACAACATCCCGACAGGCCAGTTCGACGGCATCCTGCTGAATTTTGGCAACGCGAATACCGTCTTGCAGAAGATCGGCATCGGCTGGGGTGACAACGATGGTTCTGGCCAGCAACCCGTCGACATCACGGTGCTCCGCTGGACTGGGTCGGGCAGCCCGACCAGTGCGAACAGCACGGTGACCACCGGCAGCAATGCGACCTTGGCCATGTCGGGTTGGTCGCTGGTGGGCAGCTATGCCAATGTGTCGTCCGACAGCACGACGCCTTTCGGCGGGGCTGCTCTGACGACCGCTGCCGCGAACACGTCCACCTCGAGCTGGTGGCTGATCACGGCCTTCAACAAGGCGCTCAACGGCGGAACGAGCTCCTGCCTGACGGTAGGGGGTGCCACCGGTGCCACCTGCGACGAGGGCGACGACGCGTTCAAGCTGAACTATGTTCAGGCCAAGATCGGTGGGTCGTCGGGTGGCGGCGGCTCCGCTCCGGAGCCTGCATCGATCGCGCTGGTGGCCTTGGGCTTGGCCGGTGCGCTGGCTGCGCGGCGCCGTCGCACCGCTGCCTGATACAGCGCTCTGCGCAAATGGAAGAAGCCGGCGTCAGCCGGCTTTCTTTTTTGTCTGTTCTCCTGCCGGTGAACTGATCGGCAAAAGCGCCACTTTTCGCCAGACGCGCATAGCCTGCTTCCTCGACACTGCCGATAACGAGGTGTTACAGGAGCAGGACCATGCCGGAAGCTCGGAATCCGCTGTTGTTGATGCGGCTGGCGCGCGCCCGGCGTGCGCCGCGCTCGCCGGACCCCGCCGACATGGGGACAGCCTTCGGGCTGGATTTCATTCTGGACGAGGCGGCCGCCGATGGGTCGAGTGACCCCGTATCGGATGCCAGCCCTGCCGCCGAGTGGTTCCGCCGTTGGCTCCCGGCCAAGCCCGCGCGCTGAGTCCGGACCGCCGCCGTCAGAAATCCGCCAACTGCCCGGTCGCACGGCGACTGACTTGAGCATTGCCGCGTTGGCGCCGCCTAGAATGCTGCGGTGTCACGCCTGAGCTTCCGTACCAAAGTCCTGCAAGCCCGCGAAGAGGCCATCGTCGAGGCAGTCAAGCGCCTGCTGGCCACGAAGGGCTTCGACCTGATGACGGTCGACGAAGTGGCCGCCGAGGTGGGCATCGCCAAGGCCAGCCTCTACAAGCATTTCCCCTCCAAGGAGGCGCTCGCGGCCGCGGCGATGGTGGAGACGCTCGACCGCGCGCTGCAGCATGTGGCTGACGTGCGGGAGCGACCGGGGCTGGACAGTCTGCAGCGCTTGCAGGCCGTCGCACGCTGGACCCTGCAGGTGCAACTGGCGGGCGAGATGCCGACCCTGCCGTCGCAGAACTCCGCGCTGCGCCAGGCATTGATCACCGATCGCGGCTACATGGACCGGCTGATGCAGCTGAGCGACCAGCTCGGCGAGTGGATCACGCAGGCGCAGGCCGAGCAGCGCCTCGACACGCGCTTGCCGCCGGAAGCCGTGCTGTACACCCTGTTTGCTCGCGCCTGCGACCCGGTACTGGGTTTCCTGAAGGCCGGTGGCCAGTACAGCGATGAGCAGATCGTCGACTGGGTGATGGCGACCTGTTTCGACGGCTTGACCGCGCGCGCCTAGCCGGCCGCGCGTTCGTCGGGCAGTTCGATCAATTTCAGAGGATCGAAGCCGCGCGCCTCGCCCTTGCGGGCCAGCCCGGTGGCCTGGCACACCACGCGCGAAGGCGGCCGGCCGGGTCGCTCAACCTCGTAATCATGGCGGCAGTGCAGGTGCCCATGCAGCCAGAGGTCCGCCAGCGGAATCAGGTCGTCGTCTGCATTGCAGAAGCTGGCGGTCCCCGCCTGGGCCCCGAAGCGGGGATCCGCACTGCGGAAGCTGGGCGCAAAGTGCGTGATCACCACGGTGGCGTCCCAGCGTCCGGCGGGTGCCTCCTGCAGCGCCGAGGCCAGCCAACGGCGGCACGCCAGGGCCTCGTCGCGTACGGCGTCAGCATTGAAGGGCAGTCCATGCCGGGTGGCGGCCATCACGCGCTGGAAGTAGCTGCCAGCACGTATCGACTGCGCCTGCCGGGCGGGTCCGAACAGGTCGAAGTCCGACCAGCGGATCGTGCCGAGAAAGCGCACGCGCCGGCCTGTGGCTGACGTCAGTATCCGCGCCTCACACTCGAGCAGGTGGATGCCCAGGCCGGCGCAATGCGCGCGCAACGCGGGCCAGGCCTCGTCCAGTTCGCGGCGATCGAATTCGTGGTTGCCGGCGACCATCAGCACCGGCACGGGCCAGTCGGCGAAGCGCGCCAGGCCTTGCCAGCTGGCATCGATGTCGCCGGCCAGCACCAGCAGCTCGGCGCCCGGGACCGGCCGGGGCTCGAAGCTTTCGGTCTCCAGGTGGACGTCGGAAATCAGTTGCAGCCGCATCAGCGGCTGCAGTCTACGGCAGGGCCGGGTGGCCCCCAGTCCTCAGGCAGTGAGCTGCTGCGCCAGCCGCGCCTTGATGCCGCGCAGGGTCGCCGGCAGGCGGTCGCCGATCAGCGCGAACAGCTCCTCGTGCAGCTTCAGCTCCTGCTGCCAGTCGGCATGGGACAGGTGGGTCACCGTCGCGAATTGCTCGCGGCTGAAGTCCAGTCCGGCCCAGCTCAGGTCTTCGTAGCGAGGGCTGATGCCGAACAGCGTGTCCGTGCCGTTGGCCTGACCTTCGGCGCGCTCGACGATCCACTTGAGCACGCGCATGTTTTCGCCGTAGCCCGGCCAGACGAACTTGCCGTCAGCGCCCTTGCGGAACCAGTTGACGCAGTAGATGCGCGGCAGCGGCGTGCCAGCGGCGGCCAGCTTGTCACCCAGGCCAAGCCAATGGGCGAAGTGGTCGCCCATGTGGTAGCCCATGAAGGGCAGCATCGCGAACGGGTCGCGGCGCACCGCACCATTGCCGCCGGCCATCGCGGCGGTGGTTTCCGATCCCATGGTCGCGGCCATGTAGACGCCTTCGGCCCAGCTGCGCGCCTCGGTCACCAGCGGCACGGTGGTGGAGCGGCGGCCGCCGAAGACCAGCGCGTCCAGCGCCACGCCGGTCGTCGAATCCCAGTCCACGTCGAGCGCCGGGTTGTTGGTCGAGGCGACCGTGAAGCGCGAGTTCGGGTGCGCGGCCTTGGCGCCGGTCTGCTTGGCGATCTCGGGCGTCCAGTCCTTGCCCTGCCAGTCGATCAGGTGCGCCGGCGGCTCGTCGGTCATGCCTTCCCACCAGACATCGCCATCGTCGGTGAGCGCCACGTTCGTGAAGATGGTGTCGCGCTTGAGCGACTCCATGCAGTTGGGGTTGGTCTTGTAATTGGTGCCGGGGGCCACGCCGAAGTAGCCGGCCTCCGGGTTGATGGCGTGCAGTCGTCCGTCCTTGCCGGGCTTGATCCAGGCAATGTCATCGCCGATGGTGGTGACCTTCCAGTCCGCCAGCGCCTTGGGCGGCACCAGCATCGAGAAGTTGGTCTTGCCACAGGCGCTGGGGAAGGCAGCCGCCACGTGGTACTTCTTGCCGGCCGGCGAGGTGACGCCGAGGATCAGCATGTGCTCGGCCAGCCAGCCCTGGTCGCGGCCCATGATCGAGGCGATGCGCAGCGCGAAGCACTTCTTGCCCAACAGTGCATTGCCGCCGTAGCCCGAGCCGTAGCTCCAGATTTCCTGGGTCTCGGGGTAGTGGACGATGTACTTGGTCTGATTGCACGGCCAGGCCACGTCCTTCTGGCCCGGCTGCAGCGGCGCGCCGACGCTGTGCACGCAGGGCACGAAGTGACCGTCTTCGCCCAGCAGGTCGAAGACCGCGCGGCCCATGCGGGTCATGATGCGCATGTTGACGGCGACGTAGGGGCTGTCGCTCAGCTCCACGCCCAGGTGCGAGATGTGCGAACCCAGCGGCCCCATCGAGAACGGCACCACGTACATCGTGCGGCCGCGCATGCAACCGCGGAACAACGCCTGCTCGCCGGTCTGCAGCAGCGCACGCATCTCGGCGGGGGCCATCCAGTTGTTGGTCGGGCCGGCGTCGTCACGCTTTTCACTGCAGATGAAGGTACGGTCTTCGACCCGCGCCACGTCGCTGGGGTCGCTCAGCGCCAGGTAGCTGTTGGGCCGCAGCGCCGGATTCAGCCGCTTCATCGAGCCGGCGTCCACCAGGCGCTGGCACAGGCGGTCGTACTCGGCTTCGGAGCCGTCGCACCAGTAGATGTCACTGGCTTCGGTCAGCGCGGCCATTTCGGCCACCCAGGCCACCAGGCGGGCATGTTTGACATAGGCCGGCACATTCAGGCGCAGGCCTTCCATCACGGGCTGGTTCATCGCAACTCCAATCATCAAGGGATGCCAAGAAACGGGATTGGTTCAGCCTCGCGGGTCGCGCGCATTGCGCCGGCGCAAGAGGAGGGGCTGGACCAATGCCGCCACGGGGATGGATCGGGTGGGCGTGAAACGGGGGTGGCCGGGGTGCGGCGCGGGCCGGAGCAACCGTCGTACGGTTTCGGCGGGTTACGGCGCAGCCGGTGGGCGGGGTCTCCTTGCCAGCGGGAAGCGCATTGTCGAATCAGTGTAATGGGGTCGTAACCACCGGGAGATGGGGGGTCATGCGCATTTCGCATGACTTGATGCACATATTCGGCCGCGTTTCGGGGTCGCGTAGCATCGTGACCCCGACCCGTTGCCGGCGCTGCCGCCGGCCCCAGCCATGCGTGCCGTTCCCCATGTCGTCAGCGTCAATGTCGCGCTGGCCAGCCCCCTGCTGATCGACGGCCAGTCGGTGCTGACCGGCATCCGCAAACAACCCGTGGCGATGCCGGTGGCGGTGCAGCCGATGGGGTTGGCCGGCGACGAGCAGGCCGACCTCAGCGTGCATGGGGGGCTCACCAAGGCGGTGTACGCCTATCCGCTGGCGCATTACCCGTTCTGGCAGACGGTGCGCGCCCAGGCCCGCGTGGCGGCGCCCGATGCGGTGCTGCCACCCGGCGCCATGGGCGAGAACCTGACCATTGCCGGCCTGCTCGAAGACCAGCTGTGGATCGGCGACCGCCTGCGCCTGCCAGGCTGCGAGCTGGCGGTGAGCGAACCCCGCTTTCCCTGCTTCAAGTTCAACGCCGTGATGGGCTTCAACCAGGCGGCCAAGCTGATGACCCAGTCGGGCTACTGCGGCAGCTACCTGGCGGTGATGCAGCCTGGCCAGGTGCAGGCGGGCGACGAGATCGAGCTGATCCCGGGCCCGCGCGAGGTCAACATCCGCGAGCTGTTCCGTGCGCGGATGGGCCGCAAGGCCTCGGCCTGAGCGAACGGCGGGTCAGGCGACCGCGAGCGCCGGGTAGTCGGTGTAGCCCTCGGCGCCGCCGCCGTAGAGCCTGCCCGCATCCAGCGCGTTCAGCGGCGCGTCCTCGCGCAGCCGGCGCACCAGGTCCGGGTTGCTGATGAAGGCCTTGCCAAAGGCCACCAGGTCGGCCGCTCCCGAGGCCACCGCGTCCAGCGCCATCGCCCGGCTGTAGCCGTTGTTCACCATCCAGGCGCCGTTGAAGTGGCGTCGCAAGGCGGCATAGTCGAATGGCGCCACGCCCTGCTCGCGCAGGTCGCGCGGGCCACCGGTCTGGCCTTCGATCAGGTGCAGGTAAGCCAGCCGCAGCGGTGCCAGGGATTCCACGGCGTGCTCGAACAGCGCCTGCGCATCGCTGTCCTGGTCCGCATCGTTGACAGGCGTGATCGGACTCAGGCGCAAACCGGTGCGGCCGCCGCCGATCTCGCCCGTGACCGCCGCGGCCACCTCGCGCAGCAGCCGGGTGCGGTTGGCGATCGACCCGCCGTAGGCATCGTCGCGATCGTTGATGCTGTCGCGCAGGAACTGCTCGAGCAGGTAGCCATTCGCCCCATGCAGTTCGACGCCGTCGAAGCCGGCGGCGAGCGCATTTCGGGCTGCCACCCGGTAGGCGTCGATCACGCCGGGGATTTCGTCGGTGCGCAGCGCGCGCGGTGTCGAGGTGGGCACGAAGCCCTCGCGCGTGAAGGTCTTGGCCTTTGCTGCACGCGAGGTCGACGACACCGGCGCGGCGCCGCCCGGCTGCAGGCTGACATGCGAGATACGTCCCACGTGCCACAGCTGGATCACGACGCGCCCGCCAGCTTCATGCACCGCTTCCGTCACGTGGCGCCAGGCGGCCACCTGCTCGGCCGAGTGGATGCCGGGCGTGTCCAGGTAGCCCTGGCCCTGCGGACAGACCTGGCTGGCCTCGGTGATGATCAGACCTGCCGACGCGCGCTGGCGGTAGTACTCGGTCATCAGCGCGTTGGGCAGCTGGCCCGGCGCGCGGTTGCGCGTCAGCGGGGCCATCACGATGCGGTTGGCGAGCGGAATGTCGCCGACGAGAAGGGGGTCGAAAAGGGTGCTCATGGCGCGAAGCGTAAGCCGGGTCCTCGATGGCCTGACTTGCCGTGGCGCAACCCGTTCTGTGATAACGAGCCGGCGCTACAGTGCGCCCCCATGGATGCGCCCAACGCCCCGCCCGGTCCGCTGGCCGGCCTGAAAGTGATCGAGCTCGGCCAGCTGATCGCCGGCCCCTTCGCCGGCAAGACCCTGGCCGACTTCGGCGCCGACGTCATCAAGGTCGAGCCACCCGGCGACGGCGATCCGCTGCGCAAGTGGCGGATGCTGCACAACGGCACCAGCGTCTGGTGGCAGGTGCAGAGCCGCAACAAGCGCAGCGTGGTGCTGGACCTGCGCACCGACGAGGGCCGGGCCGATGTGCGCCGGCTGGCCGCCGAGGCCGACGTGCTGATCGAGAACTTCAAGCCCGGCACGCTGGAGAAATGGGGCCTCGGCTACGACGCGCTGGCCGCCGACAACCCCGGGCTGATCATGCTGCGCATCAGCGGCTACGGCCAGAGCGGCCCCTACCGCGACCTGCCCGGCTTCGCGGTGGTGGCCGAAGCGATGGGCGGGCTGCGCCACCTGATGGGCGAGCCCGGCCGGCCGCCGGTGCGCGCCGGCGTGAGCCTGGGCGACACGCTGGCCGCCCTGCATGGCGTGATCGGCGTGCTGCTGGCGCTGCAGGCGCGCCAGCAGAGCGTCTCGCCGCTAGCGCCGAAAGGACGCGGCCAGGTGATCGATGTCGCGCTGTACGAGGCGGTGTTCAACTGCATGGAAAGCCTGCTGCCCGAGTACAGCGCGTTCGGCGCGGTGCGCCAGCCAGCGGGCTCGGCCTTGCCCGGCATCGCGCCGAGCAACGCCTACCGTTGCGCCGACGGGCAGGTGGTGATCGGCGGCAATGGCGATTCGATCTTCAAGCGCCTGATGCAGGCCATCGGCCGCGACGACCTCGGCCAGGACCCGGGCCTGGCCGACAACAGCCGGCGCGCCGCGCGGGCCGACGAGCTCGATGCTGCGATCACCGCCTGGACCGTGCAGCGGCCGGTGGATGAAGTCGTGCGCGTGTTGCAAGCCGTCAGCGTGCCGGCCGGGCGCATCTACACGGTGGCCGACATTGCGGCCGACCCGCACTACCGCGCTCGGCAGATGATCGAACGCATCACCACGCAGGACGGCCTGGCGCTCGAGGTGCCGGGCATCTGCCCGAAACTCTCGGCCACGCCCGGTGCGATCCGCACGCTGGCGCCTGCGCTGGGCGAGCACACCGCCGAGGTGCTGGGCCGGCCCGCACCTTCAGCCTGAGACGCGCGGGGGCCTTCAGCGCCCGCCGGCGCGGCTGGCGATCGAGGGCACCGGCGAGTCCGGGTCGCGCTTGAGTGCGCGGAACGCGCCGAACAGCCACGAGCGCATGCCGATGATCAGCGTGTACTGGCGCTTCTGCTCGGGGGGCAGCTTCTGGTCGGCCAGGTGCTGCTGTGCAAAGTCAGCGGCCACGCGCTGCAGCCGCTCGTTGAACAGGTTGGCCAGGCTGCGGCCGATCTGGCCGTGCACCAGCATCAGCATCTCGCCTTCGCCGTCGAAGCCGCCGTCGAAATAGTCACCCACCACCTTGCCGCGGAAGTACTGCATCACCGGCCCGTCCGGGTGCCAGCGGAAGGTCTTGGCCAGCCGCAGGCGGTAGCGGTTCATCGGCCGCAGCTCCAGGATGCCCAGCCGGTCCAGCTGCACGAAGCGGGCGATGCATTCGGGCTCGCTGATCGTGTAGGTGGCGATGATCTGGTCGAAGGTCCACTGGCTCATCGCGCAGATCGCGCACAGCAGCAGCTTGGGGTCCGCAACCACCGCGGCCTCCTGCTCCAGCGTCAGCTCGCGGCGCAGCGCCTGCGTGTCGGCCACCTGGCGCGAGAGCTCGGCGAAGTCGGTCTTCAGCACGCGGCAGATCTCGTCGATGCGCGACAACGGCATCTCGCCCTTGGCGAACATCCGCTTGACGCTGGACTCGGCCAGTTTCAACTCGCGCGCCAGGCTGGCGTAGGTCAGGCCGGCAGCCTTCAATTCGGCCTTCAGGATGGTGATCAGCGACTGCGTGGTGGACATCGGCTCAGGCTCCTCCTCGCGGAGTGTGGCACCGCGACCGTCCTGGCTCGGTATCGGCGGGCGCACCTTTCGGTTGCATTGGTTGCGCCGTCTGCAAGCAGCGCTGGCCATGGCGGATCGCTCGCCGTCGCGTGGTGATGATGTGCTGCGCCGCCGCGCTTGGCGGTTGGCTCGCCGGCCAGGCCGAGGCCGCCGAGTCGCCTGTCGCTTCCGCAGCACCTCTGCCCGCCGAAGCTGCTGCGCTGCTGGGCGCCACCTGGCAGGGCCTGGACCCCGAAGCGTTGTGGGACGCCCATGCCCACCTGCTGGGCACCGGTGACGCGGGCAGCGGCTGCCGCGTGCACCCGCACCTGCAGCAATGGTGGCATCCGGTCGAGTCGCTGCGTCGCCGCGTGATCATGGGCGCGGCGGGCGTACCGGCCGATGCGCCCTCGGTCGACCGCGCCTACGTCGCGCGGCTGCAGGCGTTGGCCGGCGATTTCCCGACCGGCGCGCGCTGGCTGCTGTATGCGTTCGATAGCGCTCATGATGAGCGTGGCAACGTGCGGCCGGGCTGGAGCACTTTCCATGTGCCGAACGCCTACGCGGCGCAGGTGGCCGCGGCCGACCCGCAGCGCTTCGCCTGGGTGGCCTCGATCCATCCGTACGGCGAAGACGCGCTGGCCCAGCTGGATGCCGCCATCGCCGGTGGTGCCTTGGCGATCAAGTGGCTGCCCAGCGCCATGAACATCGACCTGCAGGCACCGCGGCTGCGGCCGTTCTACGACCGGCTGGCCGCGGCCAACCTGCCCTTGATCGTGCACGGCGGCGAGGAGAAGGCCGTGCCCGGTGCCGAACGCGACGCCCTCGGCAACCCGCTGCTGTTCGATCTCGCGCTGAAGCGGCGCGTCAGCGACGGTGGCGCGCGGCTGTCCGCCAGCGTGTTCGACACGCGGGCCCAGCTCGCCCGTCCCGGCGTATCAACGGTATCGCCCAGCGCTACCGTTTGATTCATTGGCTGCAACCGCGGCGCTTTCGATTGCACTGGCGCGCCCCACTCGCCACCATGCGCGCCATGTTCAACCACCGGCCCGTCCTCTGAACCGAAAAGCGGCGGCCCGACCATGATCCCTTCCAACATGCCCATCATCCGCCGCGACACCTCGGCCTGGCGCCTGCAGGTGTGGGTCTCCTTCATCGTCGCCATCTCGCTGTGCGGCATCGGCCTGGCCTACCTGCCGGGCGAGGACATCCACCGCGCGTTCATGGTGATGGGCTATGTGTTCTGCCTCTCGACGGCCTTCGCGCTGGCCAAGTTCGTGCGGGACAACGAACAGCGCCCGGTCGACACGCCGATGTGGAAGATGGTCGTCTGGGGCGGCTTCTTCACCGCCATGGCACTCACCGGCTGGGGCCTGTGGGACCTGGGCGTGCAACCGGTGTGGAAGTCCTACCTGCTGGTGAGCTGGCTGTTCCTGATCTCGAGCGTGTTCACGCTGGCCAAGACGCTGCGCGATGCCCATGAGGCCGACCTGCTCGAAGCCCGCCTGAACGGCCGCCGCGAACGCGCCGAAGCCGCCACCGAATGAATCCGCTGTCATCCGAAGGAGCGAAGACCATGAACCACAAGACCTTCCGTCCGACCTGGCGCACGCTGGGCGCCGCACTGGCCGCCGCCTGCGTGCTGGCGAGCGCACCGTTGCCCGCCGCCGCGCATCGCGACGCGGCTTCCGAGCTCAGCGCGATGTCGATGCTGCCGGTGGCCTCGCTCGTCGCCGCGCCGGTGATGATCCTGTCCGGCGGCGCGATGTTGACCGTGGTGGCCGTCGAGGCCTCGGCAGAGGGCACGGTGTGGGTGCTCGAGCGTGCGTCCGATGGGGCCCGCGCCTCGCTGCGCCTGGCCGGCAATGCCGCGCTGTCGATCGGCACCGGCGTGGTCGTCACGTCGATGGCCGCGGGCTGGGTGCTGTCGGCCGCGGGCCAGGCGATCGCCTTCATCCCGAACGAGATCGGCGCCTCGCTGCTGTACAACGAACGGGTGACGCGATGAGACCGCTGATGCGCTGGCTGGCCGCCACGGCGTTGGCCCTGGCCGCGGCTGCCGCTCAGGCCGGGCGCTCCTGCGAGGAGAAGCCGGCCGAGCCCGCGGCCGTCGAGCAGGGCATGGCCCTCGCGGTGGCCACGGTGAAGCAGCTCGACGCCAGCGGTGCGCAGGTGCTGATGCTGGCGCGCGCCGGCCAGGACCTGGGCAAGTACGGGCTGCGCTACTCGCACCTGGGCTTCGTCTACCGCGACAGCGGACCGAACGGCAAGCCGGTGTGGCGCGTGATGCACAAGCTCAACCACTGCGGCACCGCCGAATCCGCGCTGTACCGCCAGGGCGTCGGCGAATTCTTCCTCGACCGGCCCTACCGCTATGAAGCCGCTTTCGTCGTGCTCGAGCCCGCATTGCAGGCCAGGCTGCTGCCCATCCTGCGCGACAACCAGCGCGTCGCCCGCATGAACGAGCGCCACTACAGCATGGTGGCCTACCCCTGGTCGACGACCTACCAGCAGAGCAACCAGTGGGCGCTGGAAACGCTGGCGATGGCCGCCGGCGATGCCCAGGACCGCCGCCAGGCCCAGGCCTGGCTGCAGCGCCAGGGCTACGTGCCGACGACGCTGAAGCTGGGTGCCTTCACCCGCCTGGGGGCGCGCGTCACGGCCGCGAACGTCGCCTTCGACGACCATCCGAACGAGAAGCGCTTTTCCGATCGCATCGAGACTGCGACCGTCGATTCGATCTTCGACTGGCTGCCGCGCGCGGGCTTCGGCGCCACACCGGTCACGGTGCGCTGAACCCCGTCGCGCCGCGGCCGGAATCTGTCGCTACAGTCGGGCCCGGGCTGAACCGGGCCGTTCCCGGAGGGAGTCGTTCTTGAGCGCCAACCACGAGCATCCGAACCAGTTCGCGCTGCTGAGCCAGCGCCGCTTCGCGCCGTTCTTCTGGACCCAGTTCCTCGGTGCGGGCAACGACAACCTGTTCAAGTTCGCGTTCACCGTGCTGGTGACCTTCCAGCTCAGTGTCGACTGGCTTCCGCCGGCGAAGGCCGGGCTGGTGATCGGCGCGGTGTTCATCCTGCCCTTCCTGCTCTTCTCGGCCACCAGCGGCCAGCTGACCGACAAGCACGACAAGACCGCGGTGATCCGCTTCGTCAAGAACCTCGAGATCGGCATCATGCTGCTCGCCGCACTCGGGTTCATAACGCACAATGTGGGCGTGCTTTTGGGTTGCGTGTTCCTGATGGGCCTGCACTCCACGCTGTTCGGCCCGGTGAAGTTCGCCTACCTGCCGCAGCACCTGAACGAGCGCGAGCTCACCGGCGGCAACGGCATGGTCGAGATGGGCACCTTCGTCGCCATCCTGCTCGGCAACGTGGCCGGCGGGCTGCTGATCGCACTGCCCGAGGTCGGCTCGCGCTTCGTCGCGATCGGTTGTGTCGGCGCGGCGATCCTGGGCCGCATCAGCGCGCAGTTCATCCCGGCCACGCCGGCCACCGACCCGAACCTGAAGATCAACTGGAATCCGGTCAGCGAGACCTGGCGCAACCTGAAGCTGGCGCACGGCAACGTCGTGGTGTTCCGCTCGCTGCTGGGCATCAGCTGGATGTGGTTCTTCGGCGCGGTGTTCCTCAGCAACTTCCCGGTGTTCGCGAAGGACGTGCTGCACGGCGACGAGCATGTCGCCTCGCTGCTGCTGGTGGTGTTCTCGATCGGCATCGGCATCGGCTCGCTGCTGTGCGAGGTGCTGTCCAAGCGCCATGTCGAAATCGGCCTGGTGCCCGCCGGCGCCATCGGCATGAGCGTCTTCGCGATCGACCTGTACTTCGCCTCGCGTGCGCTGCCGCCGGTGGCGGCGCAGACGGTGGGACAGTTCATGGGCGTGGCCGCGCAGTGGCGGGTGATGGCCGACCTGGGCCTGCTGAGCCTGTTCGCGGGCCTGTACAGCGTGCCGATGTACGCGCTGATCCAGCTGCGCAGCGAGCCGACGCACCGCGCCCGGGTGATCGCCGCCAACAACATCCTCAATGCGCTGTTCATGATCGTCAGCTCGGTGGCCGCCGGCGCGATGCTGAGCACCGGCTTCAGCGTGCCCGAGGTGTTCCTGGCCACCGGCGTGGCCAATGCCATCGTCGCCGGCTACATCTTCCTGCTGGTGCCGGAGTACCTGCTGCGCTTCATCGCGTTCGTCACCACGCGCTGCATCTACCGCTTCCGCGTGCGCGGCGACGACAACATCCCGGCCGAGGGCGCAGCGATCCTGGTGTGCAACCACGTAAGCTTCGTCGACGCCATCGTGCTGATGGCGGCCAGCCCGCGGCCGATCCGCTTCATCATGGACCACCGCATCTTCAAGCTGCCGGTGCTGGGCACGCTGTTCAGGCTGGCCAAGGCGATCCCGATCGCCTCGCAGAAGGAAGACCCGCAGGCCTATGCGCGCGCCTTCGCCGCGGCCGACCAGGTGCTGGCCGAAGGCGACCTGCTGTGCATCTTCCCCGAAGGCGGCATCACGCGCGACGGGCAGTTGCAGGAATTCAAGGGCGGCATCATGAAGATCCTCGAACGCCGCCCGGTGCCGGTGGTGCCGGTGGCGCTGCAGAACCTGTGGGGCTCGTACTTCTCGCGCATCGAGAACGGCACCGCGATGGTTCGGCCGTTCCGCCGCGGTCTGTTCAGCCCGGTGGGCCTGGTGGCCGGTGAAGCGGTGCCCGCGGCGCAGGTGAACCCCGAGCACCTGCGCAGCCGCGTGGCCGCGCTGCTGCAGGCCTAGGCCGGGCCATGGTCTGGCGAGCCCTGCTCCTCATCGTGCTCGGCCTTGGCGTGGCGGGCTTCGGCCTGTGCTCGCTGTGCAGCGGGATCTACGGCCTGTCGAGCAAGAGCGCCCGCGAATTCCTCGGGCTCTCGCTGTTGACGGCCATGCTCACCGTGCTGTGCTGGGTGGGCCTGCGCAAGGTGCACCGGCGGATGGTGAAGCCGACGGCCGACAAGCCTTCGGCGCTCCCGCCGCCGCCCCCACCAGCGCCGCCGTCCGCCGCATGATCGCCGATCCTGCGCTCGCAGCGCCGGTGCACGCGCTGTTCGAGTACGCCGGCATCGCCCTCGGTGCCGCAGCCTACCGGCATGGCCGCGCCCGCAGCGGCGAGGGCGGGCTGACGCAGCCGGGCAACTTCGCGGTCATCGTCGGGCTGCTCGCGGGGGCGGCCATCGGCAACAAGCTGGTCTTCCTGATCGAGCGCCCCGATGTCTGGCAGCGCCTGCTGGCCGGCGAGGCGGCATGGCCCGGGCAGTCGATCGTCGGCGGCCTGATCGGCGGCCTGCTGGGCGTCGAACTGGCGAAGTGGCTGACCGGGCAGACCCGGTCGACCGGCGACGCGATGGTCTGGCCGCTGGCCACCGGCCTGGTGATCGGCCGCATCGGGTGCTTCCTGGCCGGCCTGCACGACGACACCTATGGCAACCCGACGACGCTGCCCTGGGGCCTGGACTTAGGCGACGGGCTGCGCCGCCATCCGACACCCTTGTATGAGATGGTCTTCGCCATCGCGCTGGCCTGGGTCCTGCATCGGGCGCGGCCGCGGCTGGACGCGGTGCCGGGCTTGCGCTTCAAGCTGTTCCTCGCCGCCTACCTGGCCTGGCGCCTGCTGATCGACGGCCTGAAGCCGGTGCGCGTGCCCTATGCCGGCGGCCTCAGCGGCATCCAGTGGGTGTGCGGCCTGGCGCTGCTGGCCTACCTGCCGTTCGTGCACCGCGCCTGGCGCCGCGTCGAGGCGGCGGTTCGCCCTGTGGGAGCGTGACGATGGCCGAGCGCAGGACCCGCCCCTATCTCTTCTACGACACCACGCAATCGGTCTGCACCACCTGCCTGCGCCAGGTCGAGGCCAAGATCCTGTTCAAGGACGGCCAGGTGTTCATGGACAAGTGGTGCCCGGTGCATGGCGCCGAACGGGTGCTGGTCAGCGACGACGAGGCCTACTACCGGCTGGGCCGCGAGGTTTTCGTCAAGCCGCCGGAACTGCCCGGCCACTTCGCGACCCCGATGCGCCATGGCTGCCCCTACGACTGCGGCCTGTGCCCCGACCACATGCAGCATGCCTGCCTGGCCATCGTCGAGATCACCGACCACTGCAACTTGCGCTGCCCCACGTGTTACGCGGCCAGCGGGCCGGAGCGGCTGACGCACCGCACGCTCGACGAGGTGCGCGCCATGCTCGACGCAGTGATCCGCAGCGAGGGCGAGGCCGACGTGGTGCAGCTCTCCGGCGGCGAGCCGACGCTGCACCCGCAGTTCTTCGAGATCCTGGCCGAGGCGCGCGCGCGGCCGATCCGCCACCTGATGCTCAACACCAACGGCATCCGCATCGCACAGGAGCCGGGCTTTGCCGAACGGCTGGCCGAGGCAGCCGGCACGCGCGGCTTCGAGGTCTACCTGCAGTTCGACTCACTCGAGCGCGCGCCGCTAATGGACCTGCGCGGCGCCGACCTGCGGCGCATCCGCGAACAGGCGCTGGAACGGCTGAACGCGCTGGACATCTCGACCACGCTGGTGATGACCGTCAAGCGCGGGCTGAACGACCACGAGATCGGCGACGTGATCCGCCATGCCGCGGCCCAGCCCTGCGTGCGCGGGGTCACGCTGCAGCCGGTGCAGGACGCCGGCCGTGTCGAGGGCTACGACCCGCGCCGGCACCGGCTGACGGTGAGCGAGCTGCGCCGCCGCATCGTCGAGCAGACGCAGCTCTTCCAGCCCGAGGACGTGGTGCCGGTGCCCTGCAACCCCGACAGCCTGGCGATGGCCTATGCGCTGAAATCAGCGTCCGGACTGCAGCCGCTGACGCGCTACCTCGACCCGCGCACGCTGGTCGAAGGCAGCCGCAACACCATCGTCTTCGAGCGCGACGAGAGCCTGAGGCAGCAGGTCTTCAAGCTGTTCTCGACCAACCACTCGCCGGAATCGCAGGCCGGCTGCCTGAGCGCGCTGATGTGCTGCCTGCCGCAGGTGGCCGCGCCCGAAGGGCTCG
>NZ_JBGAGA010000015.1:0-104302 GCF_044226965.1 Aquabacterium sp.
CTTGGTGCCGCGCAGCAGGATGCCCACGTTGTCGCCCGCCTGACCCTGGTCCAGCAGCTTGCGGAACATCTCCACGCCCGTGCAGATGGTCTTCTGCGTGGCCTTGATGCCCACGATTTCGATTTCGTCGCCGACCTTGACGATGCCGCGCTCGACACGACCGGTCACCACGGTGCCGCGGCCCGAGATCGAGAACACGTCTTCCACCGGCATCAGGAACGCACCGTCGATCGCGCGCTCGGGCGTCGGGATGTACGAGTCCAGCGCATCGGCCAGGCGCATGATGGCCTGCTCGCCCAGGTCGCCCTTGTCGCCTTCCATCGCCAGCTTGGCCGAGCCCTTGATGATCGGGGTGTCGTCGCCGGGGAAGTCGTACTTGCTGAGCAGCTCGCGCACTTCCATCTCGACGAGCTCGAGCAGCTCGGCATCGTCGACCATGTCGCACTTGTTCAGGAAGACGATGATGTACTTCACACCCACCTGGCGCGCCAGCAGGATGTGCTCGCGCGTCTGGGGCATCGGGCCGTCAGCGGCCGAGCACACCAGGATCGCGCCGTCCATCTGCGCTGCGCCCGTGATCATGTTCTTCACGTAGTCGGCGTGTCCCGGGCAGTCCACGTGTGCGTAGTGCCGGTTGGCCGTCTCGTACTCGACGTGCGCGGTGTTGATCGTGATGCCGCGCGCCTTCTCTTCCGGCGCCGCGTCGATCTGGTCGTACGCCTTGGCTTCACCACCGAACTTGCTCGACAGCACCGTCGTGATCGCCGCCGTCAGCGTCGTCTTGCCATGGTCCACGTGACCAATCGTCCCCACGTTCACGTGCGGCTTGGTACGTTCGAATTTGCCTTTTGCCATGTTTCGCGCTCCTCGCGATCAAACCCGAATGACAATGAAGAAGAGTTGGTGCCCATGGCGCGGATCGAACGCGCGACCTCTCCCTTACCAAGGGAGTGCTCTACCACTGAGCCACATGGGCATCGACACAGGTCTGGACTGCGATGGATTCCAGCCGGAACCCAGACCTGTAGCGACCGCAGGCGCTGGAGCGGGAAACGGGAATCGAACCCGTGTCATTAGCTTGGAAGGCTAAGGTTCTACCATTGAACTACTCCCGCCTTGCCAACCCGCCGCCGGCCAGTGCCTACGCCTGCCGCGGGTTTCAAAAGAGCTTCGCTGTGGTGGAGGAGGCTGGATTCGAACCAGCGTAGGCGTAAGCCAACAGATTTACAGTCTGCCCCCTTTAGCCACTCGGGCACCCCTCCGCAGCGAGCCCGCGACTATAGCAGGTTTCGCTGCCCGGGCAATCAAACCCCCAAGGCCCCGCGCCACGCTGTGGATCGTCATCAGCGTGACCAATCGAGCCGTGCGCCCTGCGCCTCCACGAACGCGCGGGCCTGGCCGAAATGCCCGCAACCGATGAAAGGCTGCGGCGGCCGTCGCGCCGACAAGGGCGAGGGGTGATTGGCGCACAGCACCCGATGCCGGCCGCCGCCAGCCGATGCGATCAAGCCGGCCTTGGCCTGGGCATGAGCGCCCCACAGCAGGTAGGCCTTGGGCCGCGGCTCTGCCGCGGTGGCCGAGATCAAGGCGTCGGTCAAGGCTTCCCAGCCACGTCGGGCATGGACCGCGGGCTGGCCGTCCTCGACCGTCAGCGAAGCATTCAGCAGGAGAACCCCCTGCGTCGCCCAGCCGCCCAGGTGGCCGTTGACGCCACGCTCGATGCCCAGATCGCGCGCCAGTTCGACCATCATGTTGCGCAGGCTTGGGGGCGGCCTGACGCCATCCGGCACCGAGAACGCCAGTCCTTCCGCCTGACCCGGGCCGTGGTACGGGTCCTGGCCGAGGATGACGACACGCACCGCGGCCAGTGGCGTCAGCTCCAGCGCGCGCAGCACATTCGCCGGGTAGATCGCCGCGCCAGCCTGCCGCCGCGCCTCGACGAAGGCGACCAGGGCCTGGCCGGCAGGACTCGCGCGCCAACGCTCGACGATCGGCCGCCAGTCGGCCGGCGCGCGACCCAGCACCGCATCCAGCGGCTCGACCAGCCGGTTGTCCACCGGCATCAGGCCAACAGCGCGGCCAGCGCCTCGCCCGGCTCTTCGGCGCGCATGAAGGCCTCGCCGACCAGGAAGGCATGGACATTTCGCGCGCGCATGCGCTGCACATCGGCCGCAGCCAGGATGCCGGATTCGGTGACCAGCAGCCGGTCTGCCGGCACCTGCGGCAGCAGGCCCAGCGTGGTGTCCAGCGACACCTCGAAGGTCTTCAGGTTGCGGTTGTTGATGCCCACCAGCGGCGTGCGCAGCTTCAAGGCACGCTCGAGTTCGTCGCCGTCATGCACCTCGACCAGCACGTCCAGTCCGAGGTCCAGCGCGCAGGCTTCGAGATCGGCCATCTCGGCATCGTCCAGGCAGGCGGCGATCAGCAGGATGCAATCGGCGCCCATCGCCCGCGCCTCGTACACCTGGTACGGATCGATCATGAAGTCCTTGCGCAGCACCGGCAGCGCGCAGGCCGCACGGGCCTGCTGCAGATAGGCCGCACTGCCCTGGAAGAAAGGCGCGTCGGTCAGCACGCTGAGGCAGGTCGCGCCGTGGCGCGCGTAGCTGGCGGCAATCTCGGCCGGCACGAAATGCTCGCGGATGACACCCTTGCTCGGGCTGGCCTTCTTGATCTCCGCGATCACCGCGGCCTGGCCGGCAGCCAACCGGGCGCGCAGCGCTGCCGCGAAACCACGGGTGTCATGCCGCGCTGCGGCTTCGGCACGCAGCGAGTGCAGATCGCGCAGCCGCCGCGCCGCGGCCACCTCCTCGCGCTTGACCGCGACGATGCGCTGCAGGATGTCGGACATCGGATGCTCCTCGACTCCGACGCTCAGGCCGAACGCAGGGCTTGCGTCGCCGCGACGAACTGGCTCAGCTTGGCCAGCGCCGCGCCCGAGGCCACCACCTCGCGGGCGCGCTTGACGCCCTCGGCAATGGAGCCGGCCACGCCGGCCGCATACAGCGCGCCGCCGGCGTTCAGCAGCACGATGTCCCGCACCGGCCCATCCTCGTTGGCCAGCGCGCGCTGGATGCACTGCACCGACTCTTCCTTGTTCGCGGCGCGCAGCACGCGCGAGTCGTACACCGGCAGGCCGAAGTCGCTGGGGTGCACCACGTACTCGCGCACTTCGCCGTTCTTGAGTTCGCCAACCATGGTCTCGCCGGACAGCGAGATCTCGTCCATGCCATTCATGCCGTAGACCACCAGCACATGCTCGGACCCCAGGCGCTGCAGCACCCGCACCTGGATGCCGACGAGATCGGGATGGAACACCCCCATCAGCTGGTTCGGCGCATTGGCCGGATTGGTCAGCGGCCCGAGGATGTTGAAGATCGTGCGCACGCCGAGCTCCTTGCGCACCGGCGCGGCATGCTTCATTGACGGATGGTGGTTCGGTGCGAACATGAATCCGATGCCGGTCTCGGCCAGGCAGCTCGCCACCTGCTCGGGCGTCAGCGTGATGCAGGCGCCCAGCGCTTCCAGCACATCGGCCGAGCCCGAGGTCGACGACACGCTGCGCCCACCGTGCTTGGCCACGCGCGCGCCCGCGGCAGCAGCGACGAACACCGACGCGGTGGAGATGTTGAAGGTGTGCGAGCCGTCGCCGCCGGTGCCGGCCATGTCGACCAGCTTGCTGCGGTCGGCCAGCACCACCGGCGTGGCGAACTCGCGCATCACCTGCGCGGCGGCGGCGATCTCGCCCACCGTCTCCTTCTTGACGCGCAGCCCGATCGCGAAGGCCGCGATCATCACCGGCGACATCTCGCCGCTCATGATGCGGCGCATCAGCGCCAGCATCTCGTCGTGGAAGATCTCGCGATGCTCGATGACGCGGGTCAGCGCGTCGGTGTTGGTGATGGCCATGGCAGGTGTCTCGGTGTCAGAAGAGGCGGCGCAGCACGCTGACTGCGCGGTCGATGTCGTCGGCGTCCACGTCCAGGTGCGTGACCAGTCGCAGCCGGTACAGCCCGGTGAACAGCACGCCCTGCTCGCGCGCAGCGTCGACGACGGCCTTGCCGTCGCGGCCCGGCGCCAGGTCGACGAACACGATGTTGGTGTGCGGCGGCACCACCGTCACGCCCTCGAGCCCGGCCAGGCCCTCGGCCAGGCGCCGGGCATTGGCGTGATCGTCGGCCAGACGCTCGACATGGTGGTCCAGCGCATGGCGCGCGGCCGCGGCCAGCAGGCCTGCCTGCCGCATGCCACCACCGGCCATCTTGCGTACCCGGCGCGCGCGGGCGATCAGGCCGGACGAGCCCACCAGTGCCGAGCCGACCGGCGCGCCCAGCCCCTTGCTGAAGCAGACGGAGACGCTGTCGTACAGGTCAGCGATGCGGCGCGCATGCTCGTAGGGCGAGCCGCCTTCGCGCTGGCTGCCGGCCACCGCGGCATTGAACAGCCGCGCACCGTCGAGGTGGAAGTTCAAGCCCCGCCGCCGCGCCAGGGCCCCCGCATCGCGCTGGTAGTCCATCGGCAGCACCTGGCCGCCGGTGGTGTTTTCCAGGCACAGCAGGCGCGAGATCGCGAAGTGCGGATCGTCGGGCTTGATCGCCGCCTCGATGTCGGCCAGGGCCATCGTGCCATCGGCCCGCGGCGCGATCGGCTGCGGCTGGATGCTGCCCATCACCGCGGCGCCGCCGGCTTCCCAGCGGTAGGTGTGGGCCATCTGGCTGACGATGTATTCCTCGCCGCGCTGGCAATGGCTCATCAGCGCGCACAGGTTGCTCTGCGTGCCGGTGGGCATGAACAGCGCCGCTTCCTTGCCCAGCAGCGCGGCGACATGCGCCTCCAGCGCATTGACGCTGGGGTCGTCGCCGAACACGTCGTCGCCCAGTGGCGCGTCCATCATCGCCGCCTTCATGGCCGGCGTCGGCCGCGTGACGGTGTCGCTGCGCAGGTCGATCGTCTTCATCGGGTCGCTCCCATGTCGAGGAAGTTGCGCAGCATCGCATGGCCGTGCTCGGACAGGATGGATTCCGGATGGAACTGCACGCCTTCCAGCGGCGTCGGCGTGCCGGCCAGGCCACGGTGGCGCACGCCCATGATCTCGCCGTCTTCCGAGGTGGACGTCACCACCAGATCGGCCGGGCAGCTCTCGCGCTCGATCACCAGCGAGTGGTAGCGGATCACGCTGAAGTCCTTCGGCAGGCCGGCGTACACGCCTTGCTGATCGGTCGTCAGCGTGCTGGCCTTGCCATGCATCTGGCGCTGGGCGCGCACGATCCTGCCGCCCAGTGCCGCGCCGATGGCCTGGTGGCCCAGGCACACGCCCAGGATCGGCAGCTTGCCGATGAATTCGCGGATCGCCGGCACGCAGATGCCGGCCTCGGCCGGCGAGCACGGCCCCGGCGACAGCACCAGGTACTGCGGCTTCAGCGCCGCGATGCCTTCGAGCGTGATCTCGTCGTTGCGATGCACGGCCACGTCCTGGCCCAGCTCGCCGAAGTACTGCACCAGGTTGAAGGTGAAGGAGTCGTAGTTGTCGATCATCAGCAGCATGGTCGTTCCCCTTCAGAAGCCTTCTTCGACCAGCTCGGCCGCGCGGATCAAGGCCCGCGCCTTGTGCTCGGTCTCCCTCCATTCGAGCTCGGGTACCGAATCGGCGACCACGCCGGCCGCGGCCTGCACGTACAGCGTGTTGTTCTGGACGATGCCGGTGCGGATGGCAATGGCCACGTCCATGTCGCCGGCATAGCTCAAGTAACCGCAGGCACCGCCGTAGATGCCGCGCTTGATCGGTTCCAGCTCGTCGATGATCTCCATCGCGCGGATCTTCGGCGCGCCGGTCAGCGTGCCGGCCGGGAAGGTGGCGCGCAGCACGTCCATGTTGCTCATGCCGTCCTTCAGCAGGCCCTCGACGTTGCTGACGATGTGCATCACGTGGGAGTAGCGCTCGACGACGAAGGCCTCGGTCACCTTGACCGACCCGGTCTTCGCGATGCGGCCGATGTCATTGCGCGCCAGGTCGATCAGCATCAGGTGCTCGGCGCGTTCCTTGGGGTCGGCGAGCAGCTCGGCTTCGGTCTGCTTGTCCAGTTCGGGCGAGGCGCCGCGCGGGCGGGTGCCGGCCAGCGGGCGGATCGTGATCTTGTCGCCCTGCTCGGTGTGCTCGTGCCGCACCAGGATCTCCGGCGAGGCGCCAACGATCTGGAAGCCGCCCATGTCGTAGAAGTACATGTACGGGCTGGGGTTCAGCGAGCGCAGCGCGCGGTACAGCGACAGCGGGCTTTCGGTGTAGCGCTTCTTCAGGCGCTGGCCGATCTGCACCTGCATCATGTCGCCGGCGGCAATGTATTCCTTGCTGCGCTCGACCGCGGCCAGGTAGGCCTCTTTCGAGAACTCGCGCTCCACCGCGTACGAAGGCCCGCGCTTGACCGGCGGCGCGGTGACCGAGTAGCGCAGTTTGTCCGCCAGTTCGCCGAGCCGGCGCTTGGCCTTGAAGTAGGCCTCGGGCTGGCCGGGGTCGGCGTAGACGATCAGGTACAGCCGACCCGAGAGGTTGTCGATGACCGCCAGCTCCTCGGTCTGCAGCAGCAGGATGTCGGGCGTGTCCAGGCCGCCGGGCTTGTGCGTCTTGGCCAGCTTGGGCTCGATGTAGCGCACCGCGTCGTAGCCGAAATAGCCAGCCAGACCGCCGCAGAAGCGCGGCAGTCCCGGCCGCAGCGCCACGCGGAAGCGCTGCTGGTAGTCGGCGATCACGTCCAGCGGATTACCCTCGTGCGTTTCGACCACCCGGTCGTCGGTGACGATCTCGGTGGTCCGGCCGGTGGCGCGCAACAGCGTGCGCGCCGGCAGGCCGATGAACGAATAGCGGCCGAAGCGCTCGCCGCCCACCACGGACTCGAGCAGGAAGCTGTGCTTCTGCCCGCCGGCCAGCTTCAGGTACAGCGACAGCGGGGTTTCCAGGTCGGCAAAGGCCTCGCTGAGCAGCGGAATGCGGTTGAAGCCCTGGGCGGCGAGGCTCTTGAATTCAAGTTCGGTGATCACGGGTTCGTTTTCCTTCTCGGCCCGGTGCGGCGGCGGCTGTGGCACGCGCGCCTGTCGACGGGGCTTGGATGTTCAGCGGCTGGGGCGGCGGCAGCGCACACCCCGCGAGGCCGTGAGGCGCGAACCGGGCGGATTCAACAGACAACGGGGGAAGAGAAGCGGCCCGGCGGCCGGCGGCACATCAGACAGGACTGCAGGGTCGCCAGGGCCAGGCTCCCCGGTCGATGGACCTGATCGTCGCGAGGACGGTCTGATGGCACGAGATGGACATGATGGGCGCGCAGTTTAGCAGCGGCCGCGTGGCCTGCAGCACGCGAGGCCCGGGTTTGCGCGCTTTCCGACCTTCCGCCGGGACGGAAACATCCGCATACTTATTGGTTCTGGCCGGTACCAGCGCTTCGCAGGCCGCGCCTCCCCCATCAGGACATCATCGTGAAGACCATCCGCTCGCTGCTGACCTTCGTCGTCAGCCTGTGTCTGCTGGCCGCACTGCCCGCCTCGGCCCAGCACTTCGACACCGCCAACGTCAAGTACGAACCCAGCGCGCAGGTGGGTGGCGCGACGCTGCAGCTCAACGGCGCCGGCATCCGCTACAAGGCCTTCTTCAAGGTCTACACCGCGGGCCTGTACCTCAATGCCAAGGCCTCCACGCCCGAGGCGGTGCTGGCCAACACCGGGCCGAAGCGCCTCCACATCGTGATGCTGCGCGAGATCGACGGCAACGAACTCGGCAAGCTGTTCACCCGCGGCATGGAAGACAACGCGCCGCGCGAGATGTTCGCGAAGTCCATCCCCGGCACCATCCGCATGGGCGAGATCTTCTCGACGCGCAAGAAGCTGACCGCCGGCGAGAACTTCAGCGTCGAGTACGTGCCCGGCGTCGGCACCACCGTGCTGGTGAACGGCAAGCCGGCCGGCGAATCCATCAAGGAGCCGGAATTCTTCAGCAGCCTGCTGATGATCTGGCTCGGCAAGCAGCCGGCCGATCGCACGCTGAAGGAGTCGCTGCTCGGCCGCCCGCCGCAGCGCTCAGGCGAGAACTGACGCCAGCGGCAGCGCGTCGAGCCGGTCGATCACCGCATCGGCCCCCGCGGCGGCCACGGGCTCGCCGTGGTTGTAGCCGTAGCTGACCAGCACCACCGGGCAGCCGGCCGCCCGGGCGGCACGGGCATCGTTGCTCGAGTCGCCGATGATCAGCGTGCGCGACGGCTCGCTGCCCAGCGCGCGGCAGGTCATCTGCAGCGGCAGCGGATCGGGCTTCTTGCGCTCGAAGGCATCGCCACCGAACACTTCGGCGAAGAACCCGTCCAGGCCCTTGCGGGCCAGCAGCGGCCGGGCGAAGGCGGTGGGCTTGTTCGTCAGGCAGGCCAGCGGCAGTCCGCACGCGCGCAGGCGGCGCAACCCTTCGACCACGCCCGGGTAGACCGCCGAATGCTCGCCGTTGATCGACAGGTAGTGGCGCTGATAGGCCGTCCAGGCCGGGTCGTACAGCGCGACGGCGGCGCCCACGTGCGCCAGCGTCGTGCGGATCAGGTGCTCGGAGCCCTTGCCCACCGTGCGTTCGATGAACCCGCGATCGACGTGCGGCAGGCACAGCTCGTCCAGCATGCGATTGAGCGCAGCCTCGAAATCGCCGACGGTGTCGACCATCGTGCCGTCGAGGTCGACGATGGCAGCCTGCCACGCCAAGCCCTGGTTCCGGATGCCGTTTTCCATGGCCCGCATTGTCCACGGCGACCGCCGGCATCGCGGCTAACATGCGCCGCACCATGCCTGACCCGGACATCGCCGATGCCGACCTGGTGGCCCGCTGCCGCGCCGGCGATACCGCGGCATGGCGCCTGCTGGTCGAACGCTACCAGCGCCTGGTGCACGCCATCGTGCGGCGCACCGGGCTCGACGAGCACCATGCGGCCGACGTCTTCCAGACCGTGTTCTCGCGGCTGCTCGAGCATCTGCCGCGGCTGACCCAGCCCGAGCGCCTGCAGGCCTGGATCGTGACCACCGCCAAGCGGGAAGCCCTGCGGACGCGCGAACTCGCCCGGCGCAATGTCTCCCTGACGCCCGAGGACGACGAGGCCCCCTCGCTGGCCGAGGCCCTGGCCGACGAGGCCCCGCTGGCGGAGGAGGCGCTGTCCGACCTGCAGCAGCTGCACCGCCTGCAGCAGGGCCTGCAGCGGCTCGACGACCGTTGCCGCGCGCTGCTCGCGCTGGTCTTCCGCGACGATGACGAGGCGCTGCCCTACACCGAGGTGGGCGAGCGCCTGGGCCTGCCGGTGGGGAGCATCGGCCCCACCCGCAGCCGCTGCCTGGACAAGCTGCGCAAGCTGGTGCTGGAATGACACGCCATCCCTTGGCCAGCAGGTATCTGGGCCCCGCCTGGCAGCTCTGTCGTGCCAGGCCCCTGGCAGAAGCGACATGAAACCTTTGCACGACATGAGCGATGAAGAGCTGGGCGCGGCCCTGGCACGGGCGCAGCGCGAGCTGCCGGCCGCCCCGGCCGCGTGGCGCGAGGCCGCCGTGGCCCTGATGCCCTCGCCGCTGGCCGCGGCCGGCGCGGCGCTGGGCCGCCTGGTGCGCGCGGTGCTCACCTTCGACAGCTGGGCCCAGCACGCCACCGCCGAAGGCCTGCGCTCGTCTCGCCAGCCGACCCGCCACCTGCTGTACAGCGCGCAGGGTCGCGACCTCGACCTGCGCATCGCGCCCGGCCCCGAGCACTTCGTGCTCAGCGGCCAGGTGCTGGGGCCGGACGACAGCGGCCGCATCGAACTGGATTCGATGGACGCCGGCCAGCGCCACAGCGCCGAACTCGACGACCTGGGCGAGTTCCGCATCGACGGCGTCCGCGCCGGCCGCTACCGTCTGCTGCTGCATGTGGGCGATGCGCCGGTGATGGTGGAACCGCTCGACGTCGGGGCGCCGGCCGCTTGAATCCACCGGCCGACGCGCGGGTGGCCCGGGCCTGGGCCCTGAAGGAGGCCTGCTACGAGGCCTGGTCGCGCGATCCGACCCAGGCCGCCGCGGCCGCCCGCGAACTGGCCGAGCTGCGCTGCGACGACCTGCCGGCGCGCGAAGCCGCCCTCGTGCGCGGACTCGGCCGCTGGACCGCGGGCATTGCCGACGTCACCCAGGGGCAGATGGCGGAGGCGGTCGCCGCATTCGATGACGCGCAGCGCGCGCTCGGCGAGGCCGGCGAGGCCGACGCCGCCGCGCAGACCCAGGTGCCGAAGATCATGGCGCTGTCGATGCTCGGCCAGCACGAGGCCGCCGCCGCCTGTGCGCAGGCCGCCCAGCAGGCGCTGCGGGCCCTGGGCAACCTGGCCGCCGCGGGACGCGTCAGCCTCAACCTGGGCGGGCTGCTGCTGCGCCGCGATGCCTATGCCCAGGCCGCGCGCCACTACCGCGAGGCGGCCGTGCTGTTCGCGCGCCGGTCCGACCACCAGCACTCGGTCCTCGCCGACCTGGGACTCGCCGCCGCCCTCAGCTCGATGGGCGACTTCGACGAGGCCCTGCGCATCTACGCCCGGGCGCGCGTGCGCGCGCAGCGCCACGACCTGCGCCAGTCGCTGGCCATGATCGACGAATCGGTGGCCCTGGTGCAGCTGGCGCGGGGCCAGTACGACACCGCGCTGCAGGGCATGGAATCGGCCCGGCGCGGTTTCGAAGCCCTGGGCCTGCCGCACTGGACGGCGGTGGCCGAGAAGCAGCTGGCCGACACCTACCTCGAGCTGCGCCTGCTGCCGGAGGCGCTGGCATTGTTCGACGCGGCGATCCAGCGCTTCCGCACGCTGGCCTTGCCGGAAGACGAAGCCTTCGCGCTCGCGCAGCGTGGCCGTGCACTCGCGCTGAGGGGCCGCCGGGAGGCCAGCCGCGACTCGTTCCAGGCCGCAGCCGAGCGCTTTGCGGTCCAGGCCCACGAGGTCGGCCAGGCCAGCGTGCAGCTCGCGCTGGCCGAGCTGGCGCTGGCGCAAGGCGATGCGGCCGGCGCACTGCAGCAGGCCCAGGCCGCCGCCGCGGCACTGGCCCGCAGCGGCCATGCGGAGGGCGCCACGCGCGCCGCGGTGCTGCGCGCCGAGGCGCTGGCAGCGGCCGCCCCGCCCGACGGACCCGAGGCGAGCGCCGCCCGGTCCGTTGCCCGCGGTGCGTACGAAGCCGCGCTGGCCGATGCCCGCTTGCGCGGACAGCTGCCCGCCCAGGTGCGCTGCCTGAGCGGCCTGGGCCTGCTGACCTGGGCCGAAAGCCGTGCCGGCGAAGCCGCAGCCGCGTTCGAAGCGGCGATCGACCTGCTCGAAGACCAGCGCCGTGCCCTGCCCGGCGACGAATTCCGCAGTGCCTTCCTGACCGACCAGCTGCTGCCCTACCGCGCGCGCCTGCGGCTGGCCCTGGCCGACGGCGACGCCGCGGACGTGCTGACCCAACTGGAGCGCTACCGCGCCCGCTCGCTGGCCGACCGGCTGGCCGGCGCCGACACGCCGCTGGCGGACGCGGACCCGGCCTTGCGCGAGCGTGTGAACTGGCTGGCGCGACGCGTGCGCCGCCTGCAGGAGGACGGCGAGCCGTCGGCTGCGCTGGAGGCGGACCTGCGGGCGGCCGAGCACCAGCTGCTGGAATCGGCGCGGCGCGCACGGCTGGCCGGCGGCGCCGCGGCCGCCAGCGCTGCCGACGCCCGGTTCGACCCGGCGGCGCTGCAGGCCGGGCTGGCCCCTGGCGAGGCCTTGGTGGAATACGGCGCCCTGGACGGCGAGCTGTTCGCCGTCGTGGTCCGGGCAGATCGCCTGGTGCTGCAGCGGGCGCTGGCAACCGAGGCGGATGTCGTGCGCAGCGTGCAGTCCGCCCGCCTGCAGCTCGACGCCCAGCAGCAGGCCGACGTCCGCCTGGCCGCGCACCAGGCGCAGATCGCCGGGCGGATGCAGCAGCGGCTGCGCCAGCTGCACCAGCAACTGTGGGCACCGCTGGCGGCGAGCCTGGCCGGCGCGACGCAGGTGCTCATCGTGCCGCACGGACCGCTGGCCAGCCTGCCGTTCGCCGCGCTGCCAGCCGATGCGCGGCCGGGCGATGCGCAGCCTGGCGATGCGCCGGAAGCCCTCGGCCATCGGCTGGTCCTGGCACAGGCGGCCAGCGCCCAGGCCGCGCTGCACGGCCTGCGGCATGCCCACCGCGTGCCGCGGCACGCGGTGGTGATCGGCGAGTCCTCGGCCCTGCCGTGGGCGGATGCCGAGGCGCGCACCGTCGCCGCCTGCTATCCGAGCGCCGACCTGCTGGTGGGCGCCGCAGCCAGCTGCGCCGCCCTCGAGGCCGCGGCGCCCGCGGCCGACGTGCTGCACCTGGCCTGCCACGCCCAGTTCCGCGCCGACAGCCCGCGCTTCTCGGCCCTGCACCTGGCCGACGGGCCGATGACCGTGGAGCGCGCCGAGCGCCTGCCGCTGGCGGCCGGCCTGGTGGTGCTGAGCGCCTGCGACACCGCCCTGGCCGACGAGGCCGCCGGCGACGAGCAGGTCGGGCTCGTGCGCGCCTTCCTCGTGGCCGGCGCTGCCCGCGTGCTGGCCGCCCTGTGGCCGGTGCGCGACGACGTGACCGCTGCCTTCATGGCGCACTTCCATGCGGCGCTGCAGTGCGGCCAGACGGCCGGCGAGGCCTTGCGTGCCGCGCAGGTCGCGCTGGCCCGCAGCCACCCGCAGCCCTGCCACTGGGCCGCCTTCACGCTGTTCGGCGGCTGGTAGCACGCGCTTTCCATTTCGGGCGGACGCAAACGCGCTGTCCGCGCGTACACGAACGGTCAACCGGTATCCAACGGACGCTTCGGTGCTCTGTCCTGCCGGAACGCCCACCTGCCGCTGCCTGAGCACCCGCCCATGAGACACCCTCTGCTGACCCGATCCGCCCTGACCCTGGCCACCTGCCTGGTCCTGAGCGTCGCTGCGACCGCCTCCGGTGGCTCCGGCGGGAGTGGCAGTGGGGGCAGCGGCGGCGGTGGCGGCGCGACCGGCGATGCCGAAGTGCCGGGCGAGATCCTGGTGAAGCTGCGCAGCACCGGCGCGCTGCAGCCGCTGCTCGCGCACCAGCCCGTCACGCTGATCGGCCAGTTCGGCGCGCGGCCGATCTACCGCCTGCGCGTGGTCGGCAGCGCACGGGTCAAGGACGTGGTCGCGGCACTGGCGCTGGAGCCCGATGTGCTGATCGCCGAGTCCAACGTCACGCATCGCAGCCCGGAGGCCCGACGCACCATTCCCTGGGCCATCGGCACGCAGGCGGCCTACACCGCGCAGTGGGCGCCCTCGGCCATGCGCCTGGCCGACGCCCAGCAGCAGGCCACCGGCGCCGGCGTCCGCGTCGCGGTGCTGGACACCGGCATCGACCTGAACCATCCGCTTTTCGCCGGCCGGCTGCTGCCCGGCCGGGATTTCGTCGACGGCGATGCCGACCCGTCCGAGGTGCCCGGTGGCGCCACCGGCGCCTACGGCCACGGCACCCACGTGGCCGGCCTGGTGGCGCTGGCCGCGCCGGGCGCCCGCATCCTGCCGCTGCGGGTGCTGGATGCCGACGGGGTCGGCAACATGTGGGTGCTGGGCGAGGCGCTGCTGTACGCGATCGATCCGGACGGCAATCCGGCCACCGATGACGGCGCCCATGTCATCAACCTCAGCCTGGGCAGCCTCACGCGCACCAAGATCCTCGACACCATCGCGCAGATTGCGTCCTGCGCGCCGGCCACGCCGGACGACCCGATCGGCGATCGCAGCGACCCCGGCTATGCCGACGACGAACGGCGCTGCGCGAACGGCAGCGTCGGGACGGTGATCATCGCCGCCGCCGGCAACGACAGCAGCGGCAGCGTCAAGGAATACCCGGCGGCCGAGTCGGCCTACGGCCTGTTCTCGGTGGCCGCCAGCGACAGCAGCCAGCGCCTGGCCAAGTTCAGCAACAGCGGCACCTGGATCGACCTGGCCGGCCCGGGCGACGGCATCACCAGCAGCATCCCGGGCGGCTGGGCCACCTGGAGCGGCACCTCGATGGCCACGCCGCTGGTGGCCGGCACGGCCGCGCTGGTGCGCAGCCAGGACCTGCAGCTGCGTCCGCGGGAGGTGCTCAAGCGCCTGCGCGACGGCAGTGCGCCGCTGTGCGGCAGCAACATCCGGCAGGTCGACGCACTGACCGCCGTGAACCCTTCGGCGGCGCCGCTGGCAGGCTGCAAGTAACGCGCATCAAGAGCGTCCATGCGACGCACACGCACGACACGGGCCGCGCCAATGCGGCCCGTTTTCATTTCGTTGCGATGCGCGCGTATCTGGCGCCGTGATGGCCGCTCTGTCGGTCGAGACGACGATCATGGCGACCACCGACACCCTCCCCACCCCCTGCCCGATGCGGGCGCTGCACGCGCTGCAGCCGCAGGACGAACTGGCCCTGCCCCAGCACCGGCGCATGGTCGTGCAGTACCTGGACGACGAGGACCGGCGCCCGGTGCTGCACCTGTTCTACGACGACAAGGACATCGCGTTCGACGAGCCGGACCTGTTCCCTTTTGGCGAGGCCCTGGCGCGGCAGGAACGCTTCCGGGCCAGCGAAGCGCTGGACTGGTGCGCCGGGCAGGACTGGCCCCGCCTGGCCAGCCTGCTGGCCACGCTGCTGGACGAAGGTGTCCTGGTCCATGCCGACGCGCTGGGCGCCGAGGCCGCGCGCGCGCTGGACCGTCCGGCGCCGCTGCCGCCGGGACCGAATCCGCGGCCCCGCGAGTGGTCGGACTGTGACGCGCTGATGCGCGAGCTCACCGGGCGCGCCCTCGAACCCGGCTGGCTGGAGCTGGTGGTGCCGGTGTTCCGCGTCGCCCACATGGCCCTCGATGCCGAGGGCCGCCAGGTCGGCGAAGCCAACGTGTTCCCGCCCGCGCTGCGCATGGACGTCCCCACCCGCTGGCGCACCTGCATCTATCCCGGCACGCGGCACCAGTCGCCGCGCCCGATGAACGTCACGGCGCTGAAGGCGATGCGCACCCACTGGCCGCAGATGATGCTGGCGCTGCGGGCGGTGCGCGAGGCCTATCTGCGCCGCTTTCCCGAGGCGCGCACCGGCTGGACCGTCGGCCACCTCGAACGGCTGGCCACCGCGGTGCTGGCCTTGCCCACCTACCTGCTGCAGCGCGCGGCGGCGCCGGTGCCCAATGCCGCGCTGCATCCCGCGCTGTCGTGCCTGTTCCGCGTCACGGACGGCCTGCGCATGGTGATGCACCAGATGCTGTTCGTGCCGATCGGCGAGCCCACGCTGCCGCCCCAGGCCGCGATGAGCCGGGCCGAGATCCTGGCCTACGCCGAGCGCAACTACGCGTTCCACTCGGAGCACGGCGTCTGTGCCGGCCCGCAGGCGATGATCGACGAATTCCTCGCGGTGCTGGTCGACGGCGCCGTGCCCAGCGGACTGGCCGGCACGGCCGTCGAGCCCGCCGTCGCGCAGGCCCTGGCCGCCGTGGAACCCGCGCTGGACTATGCGCTGCTCGGCCTGCAGGCCTATGCGGTGGTCTTCTCGCTGTGGCCTCGCATGGCGCGCGCCTATGCCGAGCTGCTGCCGCTGCTGGCGGACTGGGCCGCCCTCGCGCCGACCACGGTGGGGCCCTGGCACGCACGCCTGCGGACGCACGTCGACGCCGTGCGGCAGGCCACCTACCTGGCGAACGAACACTGGCGAGCCGATCGCGAACGGGTCTACGGCGACATGCATGCGCAGTGCGCCCGCGGGCTCGGGCAGTGCCCGCAGCCGCTCGCGCAGCGCCTCGGGCCTCCTTCTGCGCAGCGCCTCCAGGCCCTGCAGCAGGCCCTGGTCCCGGTGCTGCGGCAGCGCTTCGGCCCGGCCGCAGGCGCCGCCGACCTCGCGTTGCGGGCCGTGGCGCGCCGGCTCGCGCGCTACCTGGCCGAGGAACAGGACCTGCTGGCCCTGGCCACCGAGGCGCAGCACCGCATCAACGCGCACCTCGGCCGGACCCAGCCGCAACGCCCCTTCGATTCGGCCGACATCGACCTGCACAACCAGCTGCAGGGCGCTGCCGCGCGCCGGCTGCCGGACCTGGTGGCCGAACTGGCGCGAGAACTGGACTGCCGCCTGGTCGTGGATGCGCATGGCGTGCACATCGGCCCCGCCACATCGCCGCCGCCGGGATCCACCCCGTCGCGGCCCTTCGAATCGGCCGGCACGGTGCCGGCCGCCCACCGTGCCTGAAGGCACAACCAACCAGGAGAAAACCATGCAAGTCAAGACCAACATCCGCGCAGGCAAGAAGGGTGCGGACGACACGAGCCACCAGAGCCCGGACACGCCGGTGTACGTGCCGCCGGTCAGCCGCTGCGCCGGCATCTGATCGGGCCGCGCTGACCTCGGTGACCGCCGGCGGTCACCGGGGCGGCGCCGCTGGACGCACCCGAGGTGCGTCAGTCCCGTGAAGCACCCACCGCATCACCCGAGCCCACCCGTGCGGCGCCGCTGCAGCGCCGTGCTGGTCGCCGCGGCCCTTGCCGGCTGCGCGCAGGCCCCGCAACCGCTGGTGTCGGCGGGCGCGTGGCCCGAACAGGCTCGCTTCCGCGCCGCCCCGGCGCCGGATCGCGAGACACCGCCAGCGCCGAGCGACGACGTGGACTGGGGTGATGCCGAGATCGACCGCCTGGTGCAACAGGCCCTGTCGGCCAATGCCGAGGTCGAAGCCGCCACCGCCCGGCTGGCAGAGGCCGGCGCCCTGCTGGACCTGGCGCGCGCCCAGCGGCAGCCTTCGCTGGCCGGCGGCCTCTCGGCCGCGCGCCAGGGCGGACCGTTGCTGAACGATGCCGGCAGCCAGGGCAGCCTGCTGCAGGCCGGCGCCAGCCTGCGCCTGGACGCCGACGCGGCCGGCGCGCTCGCCCGCGCCGCCGACGCAGCCGGCTGGCGCCGCGAGGAACGCGCCGCCCAGCTCGCGGCCGCCCGCTGGCAGGTGGCGACCGCCGTGGCGGCCGCCGGCATCCGGCTGCGCGGCCTGGACGCCGAACTCACCGTCGCGCGCGACGTGGCCGACGCCCACGCGCGGGCGGCCGACGTCGCCCGCCGTCGCCTGGCGGCCGGCACGATCGGCCAGGCCGATACCGACCGCCTCGAAGCCGCGGCGCGTGCCGCCGAAGCCGAGATGCCGGCGCTGCAACGCCAGCGCCAGCAGACCCTGCATGCGCTGGCCGTGCTGCTGGGGCGCAGTGCCGGCACGGTCGACTGGCCCGCGCAGGCCGAGGGGTCGCCGCGCTGGCCCGAAGTGCCCGCCGGCCTGCCGGCCGCGATGCTGGCGCGCCGGCCCGACGTGCAAGCCGCCGCGCGGGCGCTCGCCGCCACCGAGGCCGGCCGGCGGGAGGTCCGCGCCGCCGCGTGGCCCACGCTGACGCTCACGGCCGGCGCCGGCCAGGCCTCCGCCAGCCTCGCCACGCTGCTGCAGGCCAGCCTGCGGACCTGGAGCCTGGGCGCGCTGCTCACCGCCCCGCTGTTCGACGGCGGGCGCCAGGCGGCGCGGGAGCGGCAGGCCGACGCCGCCGCGGCCGATCAGTTGGCGCGTTATCGCCAGCAGGTGCTGCTGGCCTTCCAGGATGCCGAAGACCAGCTGGTGGCCGTCAGCACGCGGCGCGCCGAGCGCGAGCTGCTGGCGGCCGCCGCCGCGCGCGCGGTGGCGGCGCAGGCGCGTGCCGACCAGCGCTGGCAGCTCGGACTGGCCAGCCAGCTGGAGTGGCTGGAGGCGCGCCAGGCGGCGGGTGACCTGCAGCGCCGCCGCGTGCGCGCCGACACCGAACTGGGCCTGGCCCTGGTCGGCCTGCGCCGCGCGCTGGGGGGCGGCTGGACGGCGGCGGAAGCCGCCCTGGCGCAGCGATAGACCGCGTCAGATCTCAGCCCGCGGCGGCGGCCCAGGGCTGGAGGCCGATGGCCTGCTCCGGCGCGCTGGCCAGCGCCGGCAGCGCCTGCACCGGCGCGCCGCGCCGGAAGTGCAGCACGGCCCAGCGGTGACAGCCTTCGAAGGCGGTGTCCGGCAGGCCTGCGCAGCGCGCCTGCAGGTCCTGCCAGAAGGCAGCCGGGGCCTGGCCGGTCAGCTCGATGTGGCGCGGCGTCAGGAAGCCGCGCGCGAAGCCGGGGCCGAACGGGCGGCGCTGGCGGAACAGCGCGACGCCGGCCACGCCGATCGGCGCGCGGCCGCCCTGGCCCGACTCGCGCAGATCCACCCGCTGCACCGGGCCCACATGCAGGGCCTGCAGCAGCAGCGCCAGCCGCTGCAGCAGGGGCTGGACCTCGTCGGCAAAGGGCTGGCGCGGCTTGGCCCCCAGCACCGAATCGTGGCCCAGCAGGTAGCCCAGCGGATGGCCATCGGGCAGCTCGATGGCGCTGTGCACGACGAAGAAGCTGCCGTCGTCGGCCAGACCGCGGCAGACCCCGCGGCAGACCTGCACGTCGTCGAGCCAGTGCAGCGCCTGCGACACCGTCACCACGTCCCATGGCTCGTCGCGCTGCGGCAGGCGGTTGGCGGACTCGTGCTCGGTCCTCAGCGCCAGGCCCTGCGCCCGCGCCCGGGCGGCGGCGAAGCGGGTGAACCCGCGCGAGAGCTCCAGCAACGTCACCGCGCGCGAATGCGCCGCCAGCTGCAAGGCCAGGTCGCCGGGGCCGCCGGCGAGGTCGAGCACGCGCGTCGCCGGGCCGATGCCGGCCGCCTGCACCAGGTGGCGGGCGATCTCGGCCGGGAACGGCCGGTGCGCCACGTAGTCCGCCGCGATGCGGCGGTCATAACGCGAGGTGTCCTCGTCCCGGCCGACGAGCACGCCGGCGCCGTGCAGGTCGTCGATGGCCCGGCGCAGCCGCAGGTCCTCTGGCCCGCCGGGCGTGCTGCCGTGCAGGCGGTGCCAGGCGGCCACGGCGTCCTCGGCCCGCAGGCCCTGGCGCGTGCCGAACAGGGCCAGCAGCAGGCGGTAGCGCTCGCTCAGCCAGTACTGGATGTAGGGCTCGGTGTCCTGCGCGACGAAGGGGCGCCCGTCCATCGTGAACTGCTGGACGAACGCGGGCGAGGGCCGCAGGCGGGGCGATCGATCGAGGGGCGTGGGCATGGTGCGACGGCGGGTCGAGGGAAGGGCTGCAGCGCCTCGCGGCGCTCAGGGATGGGCCACGACGACCAGCGTCCGGCTGCGCCGCACGGCGGTATCCAGGCACTGGCGCAAGGTGGGCGGGTCGAGCGCGGCGAAGGATTCGTCGAGCAGGGTCAGCGGGGCCTGCTGCAGCAGCGCCCGCGCCAGGAAGATGCGGCTTTTCTCGCCATGGGACAGCTGCCAGCCCGTCTCGCCAACGCGCTGCTGCAGGCCGGCGGGCATGCGCTCGATCAGCGGGCCCAGCCCCAGCTCGCGGCAGACGGCTTCGGCCTCTGCCAGCGCGGCTTCGGTGGCGCCTTCCTCGCGGCCCAGCAGCAGGTTGAAGGCCAGCGTGCCGGCAAGGACGTGGTTGTCGTGGAACTGCGGGGCCGCGGTGGCCAGCCGGTGCCAGCGCGGCCCCCAGCTGCCGCGGTCCAGGCCGGCCAGCAGCAGGCTGCCCTGCGTGGGCTGGCGCCAGCCGGTCAGCAGGGCCACGAGGCTGCTCTTGCCGCTGCCGCTGGCGCCTTGCAGCAGCACCCGGTCACCGGCCTTCAGCTGCAGGTCCACGCCCCGCAGCACCTCGGCGTGCTGCCCGGCATGGCGAAAGCCCAGCGCGTCGGCCTGCAGCAGCGGGCCCACCGCCGGCGGGGCCGGCAGGGCGACCGCGGCGCCGTCCGCGGCGGGCGCCGCTGCGCCGCCGGCGCGGAACAGCGCCGCCACCTGGCGCCAGGCCACCAGCGCCCGGGCCGCGGCGGCGCCACCGCCGGCCAGCCCGTGCAGGGCGCGGTGCGCCAGCAGCACCCCGCCCAGGCTGATGGCCAGCGGCCCCATCGCGGCGCGGCCGGCCAGCAGCGGGCCCGCCAGCAGCGCCAGCGCGCCCAGCAGCCACAGCCCCGGCAGCCAGCCGACCAGCGGCACCAGGCTGCGGTCCACCTGCCGCGCCGCGGCCAGTTCGCCGGCGCACTGGGCGTCCTCCTGCGCATCCCGGCGCGCCGCCTGCTCCTGCAGCAGGCGGGTGCGGTGACCGATCATGCGTTCGAGCAGGTCGTGCGTCAGCGCCAGCCGGCCGTCGGTCCAGGTGGTCAGGCGCGCCGCATGGCGCCACCACCACGCCAGCGCCAGCGCCAGCAGGCCGCCAAGCAGCAGCAGGTGGGCCGCCGGCGCCGCGCCGAGCGCCAGCACGCCGGCCGCGAAGCCCAGCTCCAGCAACGCCACCACCAGGGCCAGGCCACTGCCCAGCGCCAGGCCTTCCAGGGCCTGGGCTTCCATCACGCGGCTCAGCGTGGCGCCGATGCCGTCGGCCCGGGTGCGGTCGGGATCGGCCCGCAGCGCACCCACCAGCAAGCGCTGCTTGAACAGGCGTGCGGCGTCGAGCGCGAAGCAGCCCTCCAGCCAGGCACCCAGCGATCGCAGCGGAATCAGCGACAGCATCAGCAGCACCCAGGCGGCCAGCCAGCCCAGGTCGAGCCGCCCTTCCAGCGCCGCGGCGCCGATCAGCGCCCAGGCCTGGATCTCGAGCCCGTAGCCGAGCGCCAGGCAGGCGAGCATCGCCAGCGCGCGGCGCGGCACGCCTTCGCGGCGCAGCTGGGGCAGGAACGCCTGCGACGCGGCCGGCCGCAGCAGCCACACCCCGTCGAGGCCGCGATCGGCCAGCGCGTCCTCGCGCAGCGCCCGCAGCACCCGGGCCTGGTGCCGCGCATCAAGGCCCGCCCGGGCGAGCAGGCCGGCCCAGGCCGGTGTGGATGCCGCGGCCGGATCGCCCGCCCAGGCGCGGCTCAGCGCGGCCACCGGCACGCGCCGGCGCCGGCCGTCGGGGCCCTGCAGCCAGGCCCAGCGGCGGTTGGCGCGGCACAGCAGCCAGCAGCCGGCCGGCTGGCCGGCGTCGGCGGGCGCCCGCAGCAGCGCCGGCGCCACCCGGCACCACTGCGCGTCCAGCCCACGCCAGGGCAGGCTGACTGGTTCGGCTTCCAGCCCCAGCGGTGCCGTGGCCTCGGCCAGCCAGGCCGACGGATCGCCGGTCGCCGGCGCCGTGGCGTACGGGCCGGTCGGCACACCAGCGTCTTCGGTCAGGCACTGGAGGGCATCGCCCAGGGCGGCCTGCGGCCAGCGGCTGGCCTCGAACACGCTCGGCACGGAAGCGGCCGTGGGCACCGGCGCATGCATCAGACGGCCCTGCGTTCCGGTTCGGGCCAGCGCACCGGCGCCGGCGGCGCGACCGTGTCGCCCCCGACGGCGTCCCACAGCTGGCCGTCGACCAGGCGCAGGTGGCGCCAACTCGGCGCCGCCCAGGCCTGGCGGCGCAGCCCGTCCTCGGCCGCCAGCAGCGCGGCGTAGCGTCCGGCACCGGCGAGCAGGGCCCGCGGCGCGCCGTCTTCCACCACGCGGCCGCCCGCCATCACGAGGACGCGGTCGAAGTCCAGCGTGTCCACCACGTCGTGGGTGACGCAGGCCAGCGTGCAGCCGGCCCACCACTGCCGCGCCGCTGCCAGCAGGGCGCTGCGCTGCGCACGGTCCAGCCCGCGGAAGGCCTCGTCCAGCGCGACGAAGCGCACGCCTGTCTGCAGCAGCGCCCGGGCCAGGCGCACGCGCTGGCCCTGGCCGCCGGACAGCCGCGCACCGCCGTCGCCGAGCGGCGTGCGCAGGCCCTGCGGCAGCTGGCGCAGCAGGTCGTGCAGGCCGGCGGCTTCGAGCGCGGGCGCCAGGCGCACGACGGCGGTGTCATCGGACGCGTAGAGCAGGTTGTCGAGCAGCGAGCGGTTCCACAGCTGCACGCCGGGCTCGACCCAGGCCGTGGCCCGGCGCAGCGCGGCGAGCCCCGCGGCATCCAGCGGCCGGCCGTCGAGGCGGCATTCGCCTTCGGCCAGCCGGTGCCAGCCGAGCAGCGCCCCGAGCAAAGAGGACTTGCCGGCGCCCGAGGCCCCGACGATGGCCACATGCTCGCCGGCGCCGATCTGCAGCGTCAGGTCCGACAGCACCGGGTGGCCACCCGCCAGCACACGCGCCCCGTGCAGCGCCAGCGCCGCCGGGCGGACGGCGTCGGGTCCGGCCATCGGTCCGGCAGGAGGGGACCCGGCGCCGGCCGCGGCGGCCGTGACCTCGTCCGGCGCGGCGAGCGGCTCGAGCCAGCGCGCCAGCACGTTGCGCTGGGCCGGCAGCTGGCGCCACGCGGCCGCGAGCCGCCCGGCCAGCACCGGCAGCTTGAGGGCCCAGTACACCAGCAGCAGATCGGCACCGGCCACCTGCCCCGCCCCCTGGAAGTGGCGCCAGAGCCAGCCCAGCGTGAGGCCGGTGCACAGCAGGGCCTGCAGCGCATCGGCCACCAGGCCGCCATGGAGCTGCGCCCGGCAGGCCCGCAGCCAGTCGGCCAGGCGGCGCTCGTGCTCGCGGCGCATCGCCGCGCCGGCCCCGTGGGCACGCAACGGCACCGCGCCGAGCAGGGCGTCCAGCAGCAGGCTGTGCAGCCCGGTGGCCTGCAGCCGCACGCGCAGGTCGCGCTCGGCCTGCCAGGGCTGCAGCAGCAGCGGCCAGGCCACGGCCACGCCAGCCACGGCGGCGGCCCAGCCAAGCTCGGCCGGCACGATCCAGGCCAGGCCTGCCAGCGTCAGCGCCAGCTCGGCAGCCAGCTGCACCAGCGACAGCACCAGTCCCGGAACCTGCCGCAGCTGTTGCAGCGCATGGCTGCGTTCGGCCATGTCACCGACGGTGCGGCTGGCGAAATAGCGGTCGTGCAGCCGCGGCAGCTTGGCCAGCAGGGCCATGCGCCCGCGGCTCGCCAGGTGCCGCCCGAGCCGCAGCGATTCGGACACGATGGGCACTTCGAGCGCCAGCAGCAGCGCGGCGAACACCACCAGCGCCAGCAGCCCGCCCAGGCGCTGCGCGGCCGAGCCGATCTGCCAGGCCAGGTCGAACAAGCCGCGCAGCAGCACCGCCTCGACCACCAGGGCGCCGGCGGCGAGGCACACCGCCCCGGCCAGCGCCAGCGGCGCCAGCAGGCCGTCCCGGCGCAGCTCGGCCCAGGCCACGCGCAGCGGCCGCGGCACCGGCTCGCGGCGGGCCGCGGCGAGTTCTGGCGTGGCCGCTTCATCCACGGTGGCGGCCAGACCGCGGGCGCGCACCAGTACCGCCCCGTGCAGCACCAGGTGCAGCCGGCCCAGCCGCAGGCTGTCGGCGTCGGGCAGCACCGACCAGCAGCGGGGCGGCAGCACGGCATGGAGATCGTCACCGGAGGCCCAGGCTGCCTCGGCGGTGGCGCGCAGCAGGGCAGCCGCCTGGCGCCCGCGGCGCAGGCCGCCGGCGCGGCACAGCGTGGACACCCAGCGCACGGCCGCGTCGAGCGCGCCCAGCGCAAACCAGCCCTCGTCGGCGCAGGCGCGGGCGACCAGCGCCGCCGCGGCCGCCGGGCGCAGCCCGAGGTCGGTGATGCGCGCGCGCAGCGGCGCCAGGAAGTCCTCGCCGGCCGCCCAGGCGCGCCAGTCCTCCGCCGGCACGCTGTGCCGATGGACCAGCAGCCGCTCGGCCAGCAGCGGCGCGGACCACCACTGGCGCCCCGCCGCCGGGTCCATCACCTGCACCCGCGCCCCCACGCGGCGCCACAGCACGACGAAGTGCGGCGCGCCATCGGGCTGCCGCACCACGGCCACGCAGGGCAGCGCCTGCGCCGCCGGCAGCAGGACATGGTCGAGCGGGATCAGCACCTGCTCGGCCTGCACGCCCAGCTGCACCGCGGCGGCTTCGAGGCTGTCGATGCTGCTGCCGTCCACGCCGGTCTGGCAGGCCTCGCGCAGGCGGCCATAGCTGGCCGGCACGCCCAGGCCCTGCAGCAGCGCCGCCAGCGTGGCGGGCCCGCAGTCCATCGCCGAGGTCTGCACCACCTCGGGAATGCGCCAGCGGCGGCGCAGGCGCGTCGCGCTCACGAAGGCTCGCCCAGGCGGCGCCCGGCCGCGCGCAGCACCAGCACGGCCGGCGTCACTTCCTCGAGCCGGACCTCCAGCGTGCCGGGCAGGCCGTGCTGCGCCGGGATGCCCGGCGGCCAGCCCGCCACCGGGGCGAACTCGACGCGCAGCCGGTTGTCGCGCGGCTCGGCGGCGATGCGGGTGACGACCGTTGCGATCGCGCCGTACTGCGTCCACGGAAATCCATCCAGCCGCAACTCGGCCGGCTGGCCCGGCCGCAGCCGGCCCATCACGGCGGCCGGCTCGAATTCGGCCACCGCCATCAGCTGGCCGGCGGGGACCACGGTGACCAGCTTCTGGCCCTGCGCCAGGGTCTCGCCGGGATGCACCGGCGCCACCTCGCCGATCTGGCCGTCGATGGGCGCGCGCAGCCGGTGCTGCTCTAGCTCCCAGGCGAGCCGGCGCTCGAGGCCCTCGGCCGCCTCGGCCTCGGCCTGCAGCGCGGCCAGCTGCCGCAGCAGCGCGTCGCGCTGGGCCTGCTGCTGCGCGGTGCGTGCGGTGGCCTCGGCAGCGGCACGCCGCGCCTCGGCCACCAGCGCCTGCGCGCCGGCATCGAGCCGCTGCGCGTCGGCCTCGGCCTGCAGCACGTCGATCCGCGCGGCGCCGCCGGCGTCGTGGTCGGCGCGCAGCCGCCGGGCCCGCTCCACCGCGAAGGCAGCGCCGGCCCGTGCTTCGTCGACGCGCAGGCGTGCCGCGTCCGCCGCCGCCCCCGCGGCGCGCTGGTCGTCGGCGGCCGCGCGTTCGCGGGCGGCGATCTCCTGCCGCAGCGCCCCGGCCTGCTGCCGCAGCGCGGCTGCGCGGCGCAGCTCGTCCTGCCGGCGCAGCTGCAGCTCGCCGGCATCGAGCTCGGCCAGCACCTCGCCCGCCCGCACGGTGGTGCCCAGGCGCGGCGGCGCCACCGCCAGGCGGCCCGCCAGCGGCACGTTCACCGCATGGGCCGCCTGCACCACCTCCAGCCGGGCCTGGCGCGACACCTCGACCACGGCCACGCGGCCCAGGCAGCACCAGGCCAGCCACCCGGCGAGGGCCAGGCCGGCCAGCACATAGGCCAGCAGGGCCGGGCCGGCGCCGTCGCGGGCCAGCGACCGGGTGGTGTGTGCGAACGGGACGGACATCGGGCTCTCGGATCGGGCAGGCTGCCCGAACAGAGCCGGCGTCCCGGCGCCTGATACATCCCCGCGGCGTCCGCTGCGCCTGCGCGGGGGCTCCGGGTCAGCGCAGCGCGGCGCGCATCGCGTCGATCACCGCCCGGTAGTCGGGCTGGCCGAAGATCGCGCTGCCGGCCACGAAGGTGTCGGCCCCGGCCTCGGCGACGCGGCGGATGTTGTCGGGCTTGATGCCGCCATCGACCTCGAGCACGATCTCGCGGCCGGTGGCACGCTGGTGCTCGTCGATCTGGCGGCGCAGGTGCTCGATCTTGCGCAGCGCGCTCGGAATGAAGCTCTGCCCGCCGAAGCCCGGGTTCACGCTCATCACCAGCACCAGGTCGACCTTGTCGATCACCCAGTCGAGCACGTCGGTCGGGCTGGCCGGGTTGAACACCAGGCCGGTGCGGCAGCCGGCGTCCCTGATCAGCTGCAGCGTGCGGTCCACGTGCGTGCTGGCATCCGGATGGAAGCTGATGAGGTCGGCGCCCGCCTTCGCGAAGGCCTGCGCCAGTGCATCGACCGGCTGCACCATCAGGTGCACGTCGATCGGCACGCGGCTGCCGTCGGCCTTCACCGCATGCCGGCGCACCGCCTCGCAGACCATCGGCCCGAAGGTCAGGTTGGGCACGTAGTGGTTGTCCATCACGTCGAAATGGATCCAGTCGGCGCCGGCGGCAATGACCTCGCGCACCTCGCGGCCGAGGTCGGCCAGGTCGGCGGACAGGATGCTGGGCGCAATGCGGTAGGGACGTGACATGGGCAGGCGATGTTTCTGGGGATGACGGGATTTTCGCCGCCTTTCCTAGAATGCCGGCCATGCCGCGCCCCGAACTCCGCTGCACGGTCGCCGTGCGCACCCTGCAGGAACAGACCGATCCCGCGCAACAGCGCTATGGCTACGCCTACACGGTGACCATCCGCAACACCGGCGACGTCAGCGCGCAGCTGGTCGCGCGGCACTGGCTGATCACCGACCACCGGGGCCAGGTGCAGCAGGTGCGCGGCCTGGGTGTCGTCGGCCACCAGCCGCTGCTGAAGCCGGGCGAGCAGTTCGAATACACCAGCTGGGCCCAGATCGCCACGCCGCAGGGCTCGATGCAGGGCACCTACTTCTGCATCACCGAAGACGCCCACTGGTTCGAAACGCCGGTGCCCGAGTTCGCGCTGGCCGACACGGCCGCGCTGCACTGAGCGACGCGCCGGCGCGGATGACCGAAGCGGCCTGGGACCTGACCGCGCTGCTGAACGCAGCGGACCCGAAGGCACCGCGCCCCGAGCGCCACCTGTGGCTGGTGCGCCTGGTGGAATGGCTGCGCCACGGCGAGGCCGAGCGCGAGGCCGGCGAGACCCCGCGCCCGGTGCTGCGCCTGCGCCACCTGCTGAACGTGCTGGAGCGCCACGAGGAGCCGCGCCTGCGCATCGTCGCGCTGCTGGCGCGCTTCTGGCGCGAGACCGACATGGCGACCTTGTTCGCCGACTTCGGCTTCACGGCCCGGCGCGACCTGTGGGGCGAGCTGGGCGAACGGCTGCGGCTGCGCTTCCTGCCCGCCACGCCCGACAGCGACGACCTGGCCGTGCTGTTCCAGCTGCTGTTCACCGACGACGGCGACGCCGCATGGCTGCGCGCGATCGACGAGCCCACGCTGGCCCGCCTGGCCGCGCTGCTGGCGGCCGCGCGCGGCGACGGCGATGCGGCCGCGCCGCAGCCGGACGACTGGCGCCAGCCGCTGCTGGTGGCCATGACCTGGCTGGTCAGCGCGATCCGCGCCGCGGCCTTCGCGCCGCCGCTGCGCCAGCGCATGAGCGCCGAGCTGCTGGCCGACCGGCCCTTCGAGCAGCTGGTGCGCGCCGGCGAGGCGCTGGCCGATGCGGTGCGCAGCGGTGACCCCGAGTCGATCCGGCCGCCGGCGACCTTCCTGCTCGCGCTGCTCGAGCGCTGCCACCGGGCGGCCGACAGCGTCACCGCCCACCTGGAGGAACACGGCGTCTCGGTGCACATCGTGTTCGAGCTCGAGCAGCTGCTGGCCCGCATCCGCCGGGTCGAGGCCGTGCTCGGGCTGCTGCTGTCGGAGCATCCGCAGCGCGAGCTGCAGTCGCTGCTGGCCGAGCTGGTGGCCCTGTCACGCGAAAGACGCAGCCTGCGCGCGCTGCTGGCGCGGCAGTACTCGCTGCTGGCGCGCAAGGTCGCCGAGCGCCATGCCGAGACCGGCGAGCACTACATCACCCGCACCCGGGACGAGTACCGCGCGATGCTGCGCGCCGCGGCCGGTGGCGGGCTGGTGATCGCCGGCACCACCTTCCTGAAGTTCGCGATCCTCGCGCTCGGGCTCGCGCCGTTCTGGGCCGGCTTCGGCGCGGGGCTGAACTACGCGGTGAGCTTCCTGATCATCCACCTGCTGCACTGGACCGTGGCCACCAAGCAGCCGGCGATGACCGCGCCGGCCATGGCCGAGAAGCTGGCCGACGTGCGCGACGACGCCGCGGTGGAAAGCTTCGTCGACGAGGTGGCGCACCTGGTGCGCTCGCAGATCGCCGGCATCGTCGGCAACCTGGCGCTGGTGATCCCGGCCGTGCTGGCCGTGCAGTGGCTGGCCTGGGGCGTGTTCGGCCGTCCGCTGGTGAGCGAGCACGACGCGCAGTACGTGCTGAAGTCGATCTCGCTGCTGGGCCCCACGCCCTTGTTCGCCGCCTTCACCGGCGTGCTGCTGTTCGGCAGCAGCCTGGTGGCCGGCTGGGTCGAGAACTGGTTCGTCTACCACCGCCTGGACAGCGCGCTGGCCTACAACCCGGCGCTGGTGGCCCGGCTGGGGGCGGCGCGGGCGCAGCGCTGGGCCGGCTGGTGGCGGCGCAACATCTCCGGGCTGGCGGCCAATGCCTCGCTGGGGCTGCTGCTGGGCCTGGTGCCTGCGCTGCTGGCCTTCGTCGGTTTGCCGATCGAGGTGCGCCACGTCACCCTGTCCACCGGGCAGCTGGCCGCGGCCGCCAGCACCCTGGGCTGGGCCACGCTGGCGCAGCCGGCGTTCTGGTGGTGTGCCGTGGCGCTGCTGGTGACCGGCGTGCTGAACCTGGGCGTGAGCTTCTGGCTGGCGTTGCGCGTGGCGCTGCGCTCGCGCGGCATCACGCTGCGCGACCGGCAGCGCCTGGCCGCCGCGCTGCGCCGCCGGCTGCGCCAGCAGCCGCGCAGCTTCCTGCTACCGGCGTGACCCGGGAGGTGCATCAGGGGTGTTCGCGTCGTCGTCGTTGCGGCGCTCGCCGCCGCGGCGGCCATGGAACATGGTCCACCAGACGATGAAGACGAAGATCAGGCCGGCGCCCAGGGCCTCCAGCAAAATCACCCACATGACAGCATTTCCCCGGTGGCTCGCGGCGGCGGCGATTCTAGGGGCCGTGTCGGCCTGCACGCTGGCCCCGTCGCCAACGCCGGACCGGCCCGCCTATCCCGGCCCGACCCCGACGCCGGCGTCGGGGCCCAATGGCCCGGCGATCGAACGCGCCGGCGCCCGCTGGGTGCCGGTGGACTGGACCGAGCTGCCCGGCTGGACCGACGACCGCGCGGCCGAGCTGTGGCCGGCCTTGCGTCAGGGCTGCACCAAGCCGCCGGCGCCCTGGGCGGCGCTGTGCGAACGCGCGGCGCGCTTCAGCCCGGCCGACGACGGCTTCGCGCGCGAGTTCCTGCAGCAGGAGTTGCGGCCCTACCGTGTCGAGGCGCGCGACGGGGCCGCCACCGGCCTGGCCACCGGCTACTTCGAGCCGCTGGTGGCGGCCAGCCGCCGGCCGCAGGGCGCGTTCACGATCCCGCTGTACCGTCCGCCAGCCGACCTGGCCACGCGCCGCCCGTACTGGACCCGCCAGCAGCTGGACACGCTGCCGGCCGCCCGCGCCAGCCTGCGCGGCCAGGAGATCGCCTATGTCGCGAGCCCGCTCGATGCGCTGGTGCTGCAGATCCAGGGCTCGGGCCGGCTGCGCATCACCGAGCCCGATGGCCGCGAGCACACCGTGCGCGTGGCCTTCGCCGGCCACAACGAGCAGCCCTACCGCTCGGTCGGCCGCTGGCTGATCGAGCAGGGCGAACTGCGCCCCGATGCCGCGTCCTGGCCGGCGATCCGCGACTGGGGCCAGCGGGCCCGCCCCGAGCGGCTGAACGAGATGCTGTGGAGCAACCCGCGGGTGGTGTTCTTCCGGGAGGAGCCGCTGCCGGACGACCCGCCGGGCCCGCGCGGTGCCGCCGGCGTGCCGCTGACGGCCGGGCGCTCGGTGGCCGTCGACCCCAGCGCCGTGCCCTACGGCACGCCCCTGTGGCTGGACACCACCGAGCCGCTGTCGAGCACGCCGCTGCGCCGCCTGGTGCTGGCGCAGGACACCGGCACCGCGATCACCGGCGCCGTGCGCATCGACTACTTCTGGGGCACCGGCGCGCAGGCCGAGCAGCAGGCCGGGCGCATGAAGCAGCCCCTGCGCGTGTGGGCGCTGTGGCCGAAGTAGGCAGGCTCACTCCGGCTTCAGCCTGATGCGCAGCTGCCACTCCTGCGGCGCGGCCGGGTCGGCGCTGCGCGCCAGCGGCGTCCAGCGGTCCAGCGGCACGGCCAGGCTGGTGTCGACCTTCATCTCGCTGTCGGCACCGGCCTGAGCCGCGGACACCCGCAGCTGCACCGGCTGCGCGCCGCCGGGCCAGCGCGGCCAGACCTCGATCTGGCGCCAGGACAGGCGCTGCGCCTGGCGCAGCACGACGCCGGCGCGGGGCTGCGCCGCGCTGGCCGCCGCTGTCGAGGTGCGGCCGGCGGTAGCAATGGGCAGGCTGGCCCACACCGCGTCGACCTCGGGCTCGCCTGCCTCGCTGCGCTGTACGCGCAACACCGCGCGCTCGCCATTGGCCACCTGCACCTGCAGCAGCGGTGCCACGTCCGCCGGCGCGTGGCCGCTGCGCACGGTGACGCTCGCCCCTGCGTCCACCCGCCCGCCGGTGCCCACCACTACGCTGCCCGGCGGCAGCGCTGCGCCGGTGGCGGGCGTGGTGCGGGTGGCCGTCCCCAGCATCGGCCCCGCCGGCAGCGGCACCTGGCGCAGTTCCACCAGCAGCTGGCGCACCGGCAGCGGGGGCGGCGCGCTGCCCGCCGCCCGCACCTCGGTGGCCAGGCCCGTCCACGCCAGCGTGCCCGCGGCCAAGGCCACCAGCGCGGCCTTCAGGTGCTTCAACGGCAGCGCCGCGCCCGCCTTCACCTCGCCCAGCGAGAAGCTGGTGTGGATGTCCTTCACGTTCGGCAGCTTGAACAGCGTGTCCATCGACCAGCGCGAATACGCATCCAGGTCGGTGGCCACCACATGCAGCTCGAAAGTGCCCGCGCCGCTGATGTAGTGGCAGGCCACCACCTCGGGCCGCGCGCGGATGGCCTGCTCCAGCGCCTCGATCGCCGAGGCGTTGTTGCGCTCGGCATCCACCCGCACGAAGGCCAGCACGCCCAGGCCGATGCGGCGGCGGTCGATCTCGGCCCGGTAGCCGGTGATGTAGCCCTGCGCTTCCAGCCACTTCACGCGGCGCCAAGTCGGCGCGGCCGAGAGGCCGATGCGCGAGGCCAGCTCGGCATTCGACAGCCGCGCGTCGCGCTGCAGCTCGTCGAGGATGGCCACGTCGTAGCGGTCGAGATCGGCGCCATGCGTCTCCTCGGGCTCGGCCGCATTCGCCGTCCGTGTTTTCCCTGAACCGGGCTTGCTGAGCGCTTTTCTTTCTTTGGTAGCCATGTTTCGAGCCCGTTTATTGCCGTGAGTGTGCCCGCGTGAGCAAACAAAGAAAAGACTTCACAGGCCCGTTTCCCTACACTGCCTGGCATTCGCGCGCTGTCGCGCGCACCCTTGTGTTTTGCCCGCCGCCGCCAGGAGCACGCCCCCGATGAACGCCCCGCTACCCGAGTCGATCCGCAAGGCCCTGGAGAGCGTCACGCTCGACGACAAGTACCAGCTCGACCATGGCCGCGCCTTCATGAGCGGCGTGCAGGCGCTGGTGCGCCTGCCGATGCTGCAGCGCCAGCGCGATGCGGCCGCGGGCCTGAACACCGGTGGCTTCATCAGCGGCTACCGCGGCTCCCCGCTGGGCGGCTACGACCAGGCGCTGTGGGCCGCGAAGAAGCACCTGGCGCAGAACAACATCGTGTTCCAGCCCGGCGTCAATGAAGAGCTCGGCGCCACCGCGGTGTGGGGCACGCAGCAACTCGACCTGTACCCGCAGAGCAAGAAGTTCGACGGCGTGTTCGGCATCTGGTACGGCAAGGGCCCGGGCGTGGACCGCTGCTCGGACGTGTTCAAGCACGCCAACATGGCCGGCACCGCCAGGCACGGCGGCGTGATCGCGATTGCCGGCGACGACCATGTCAGCAAGAGCTCCACCGCCGCGCACCAGAGCGACCACATCTTCAAGGCCTGCGGCCTGCCGGTGTTCTTCCCGTCGAACGTGCAGGACATCCTCGACATGGGCCTGCACGCCTTTGCGATGAGCCGCTTCGCCGGCGTGTGGTCGAGCATGAAGACGATCCAGGAAGTCGTCGAGTCCTCGTCCTCGGTGATCGTCGATGCCGACCGCGTCAAGATCGTGCTGCCGGAAGACTTCCAGATGCCGCCGGGCGGCCTGCACATCCGCTGGCCCGACCCGCCGCTGGAGCAGGAAGCGCGGCTGATGGACTACAAGTGGTACGCGGCGCTGGCCTACGTGCGGGCCAACCGGCTCAACCACAACGTCATCGCCGGCCCGAACGACCGCTTCGGCATCATCGCCAGCGGCAAGGCCTACAACGACACGCGCCAGGCGCTGGCCGACCTGGGCCTGGACGAAGCCGCCTGCCGCCGGCTGGGCATCCGCCTGCACAAGGTCAACGTGGTGTGGCCGCTGGAAGCGACGATCACGCGCGAGTTCGCGCAGGGCCTGCAGGAGATCCTGGTCGTCGAGGAGAAGCGCCAGGTCATCGAGTACCAGCTGAAGGAAGAACTCTACAACTGGCGCCCCGACGTGCGGCCCCATGTGCTGGGCAAGTTCGACGAGCCCGGCGACGGTGCCACCGGCGGCGAATGGTCGATGCCCAACCCCAGCGACAACTGGCTGCTGCGCGCCAAGGCCGACCTGACGCCGGCCATCATCGCCAAGGCCATTGCCAAGCGACTGAAGAAGCTGGGCGTCGATGCCGACACCGTGCGCCGCATGGACGAACGCCTGGCCGTGGTCGAGGCCAAGGAAGCCGCGCTCGCCGCGCTGAAGTCCGACACCGGCGAGCGCACGCCCTGGTTCTGCTCGGGCTGCCCGCACAACACCTCCACCCGCGTGCCCGAGGGCTCGCGCGCGGTGGCCGGCATCGGCTGCCACTACATGACGGTGTGGATGGACCGCAGCACCAGCACCTTCACGCAGATGGGCGGCGAAGGCGTGACCTGGGTCGGCCAGGCCCCGTTCACGAAAGACAGTCACGTCTTCGCCAACCTCGGCGACGGCACCTATTTCCACAGCGGGCTGCTGGCCATCCGCCAGAGCATCGCCGCGGGCGTCAACATCACCTACAAGATCCTCTACAACGACGCGGTCGCGATGACCGGCGGCCAGCGCGTGGGCGAGCGCCCCGAGGGCCACTCGGTGCTGCAGATCATGAACAGCGTGATCTCCGAGGGCGTGAAGAAGCTCGTCATCGTCACCGACCAGCCCGAGAAGTACAGCGGCGCGCCGCTGGCCCCCGGCGTCACCGTGCACCACCGCGACGAGCTCGACCGCATCCAGCGCGAACTGCGCGAGATCGAAGGCTGCACCGCGCTGATCTACGACCAGACCTGCGCCACCGAGAAGCGCCGCCGCCGCAAGCGCGGCACGATGGCCGAGGCCGACAAGCGCGTGGTCATCAACGAGCTGGTGTGCGAAGGCTGCGGCGACTGCTCGGTGCAGAGCAACTGCCTGAGCGTGGAGCCGGTCGAGACCGAGTTCGGCCGCAAGCGCCGCATCAACCAGAACACCTGCAACAAGGACTACTCCTGCGTGAAGGGCTTCTGCCCCAGCTTCGTGACGGTGGAAGGCGGCACATTGCGCAAGCCGAAGAAGGCCGCGAAGACGGACCCGGCCGCGCTGGGCCCGATCCCCGAGCCGACGCTGCCGCTGGCCGAAACCGCCTGGGGCATCGTGGTGGCCGGCGTCGGCGGCACCGGCGTCATCACCATCGGCCAGCTGCTGGGCATGGCCGCTCACCTGGAAGGCAAGGGCATCGTCACGCAGGATGCCGGTGGCCTGGCGCAGAAGGGCGGCAGCACCTGGAGCCACATCCAGATCGCCAACCGGCCCGAGGACATCCACACCACCAAGGTCGACACCGCGAAGGCCGACCTGGTGATCGCCTGCGACGCGATCGTCGGCGCGCAGAAGTACACGCTGCAGGTGATGCAGGAAGGCCGCACCGCGGTGGCGATGAACAACCACGGCACGCCCACCGCCGCCTTCGTGCACAACCCGAACTGGCAGTTCCCGGCCGGCAGCTGCGAGGCGGTGCTCGAGAAGGTGGTGGGCCGCCCGCTGCTGCGCAGCTTCGACGCCGAACAGGTGGCCGCGCAGCTGCTGGGCGACAGCATCTACACCAACCCGCTGCTGCTGGGCTATGCGTGGCAGATGGGCCGCGTCCCGCTGGGCCATGCGGCGCTGATGCGCGCGATCGAACTCAATGGCGTGCAGGTCGAGAACAACAAGGCCGCGTTCGAATGGGGCCGCCGCTGCGCGCATGACCTGGCCGCGGTGCAGGCGCTCTTCAAGGCGGCGGCCGTCATCGAGTTCGTCAAGAAGCCCTCGGTCGACGAGCTGGTGGCCAGGCGCGTCGAGTTCCTCACCGGCTACCAGGACGCCGACTACGCGCAGCAGTACAAGGCCTTCGTCGACCAGGTGCGCGCGGCCGAGGCACCGCTGGGCAAGGGCACGCCGCTGAGCGAAGCGGTGGCGCGCTACCTGTTCAAGCTGATGGCCTACAAGGACGAGTACGAGGTGGCGCGCCTGCACACCGACCCGGCGTTCCTGGCCAAGCTCGACGCGATGTTCGAAGGCGACTACAAGCTGGTGCACCACCTGGCCCCGCCGCTGACGGCCAAACGCAACGACAAGGGCGAACTGGTGAAGCAGCCCTTCGGCCCGTGGATGCGCAAGGCCTTCGGCGTGCTGGCGAAGCTGAAGGGCCTGCGCGGCGGTGCGCTCGACGTGTTCGGCCGCACCGAAGAGCGCCGCACCGAGCGCGCGCTGATCGACGAGTACCGCCAGTGCATCGAGGAGCTGCTGAAGACCCTGAACGCCGGCAACCTGGCGCAGGCCGCCGAGATCGCGCGCATCCCGGAAGAAATCCGTGGCTACGGCCATGTGAAGGAGCGCCACCTGAAGGCGGCGCGCACCAAGTGGGCGGGCCTGATGGCGACCTGGCGCGAGGTCGGCAAGCGCCAGGCGGCCTAACGGCCGCCACGCACAATTGCGGGGCGATCCTGCGCCTCATCGAGGCATTGGCGCCCCGCATCAGCGCCTAGAGTGGGAGTGCTGCCGGTGTTTCCTGCCGGATGAGGACTCCCCGCCATGAAGCTCGATCAACTCCGCCTCGGCCCCCGGCTTGCGCTGGGCTTTGGTCTCGTGCTGGCCCTGGTGGCCGTGATTGCGGCCGTCGGCTGGTCGCGCCTGGGCACCACGCTGAAAGAGGTCAAGGCCAGCGACCTGCAGCAGCAACGCGCGGCCACCGCCGGCGAATGGCGTGCGCTGACCCAGTTGAACGTCACCCGTACGCTGGCCATCGCCAAGGCCCGCGCCAACGAAGAGGTCGACGCCTTCCTGCAGCCGCAGATCAAGGACACGTCGGCGCGCATCAGCACCGTGCAGCAGAAGCTCGAGGCCGGCATCGACACCGCCGAGGCCAAGGCGCTGATGGCAGAGATTGGCCAGCTGCGCAAGAAGTACATCGGCCTGCGCGACACCATCTTCGCGCAGCTGAAGGCGCAGGACCCCAATGCCTGGCAGGCCATCGAGCAGCAGCTGCTGCCCGCGGCCAAGGCCTATGTCGACGCGATCACCCGCTTCCAGCAGCAGCAGCAGGACCAGGCCGACCAGCACACGGCCGCCACCGAGGCCGCCGGGCACCGCGCACAGTGGATGCTGGCGCTGCTGGCCGGTGCCTGCCTGGTGGTCGGGGCCGGCGCGGCCTGGCTGATCACCCGCTCGGTCACCGACCCGTTGCGGCAGGCCGTCAACGCCACCGGCCGCATCGCCGGCGGCGACCTGTCCCAGCCGGTGCCGGTGCACGGGCGCGACGAGCTCAGTGACCTGCTGTCCAGCCTGGCGGCGATGCAGCAGTCGCTGCGCCAGCTGGTCGGCGAAGTGCACCTGGCCACCGACTCGATCCGCACCGCCAGCACCGAAGTGGCCGACGGCAGCCTGGACCTCTCCAGCCGCACCGAGCAGGCCGCGTCCAGCCTGCAGGAAACGGCCTCGTCGATGGAGCAGATCTCCACCACGGTCAAGCACACCGCCGAGTCGGCGCAGACGGCCAATGAGCTGGCCGCCTCGGCCTCGCGCGCCGCCACGCAGGGCGGCAGCGTCGTCGCCCAGGTGGTCAGCGCGATGGAAGACATCAGCAGCCGCTCCAAGCAGATCGGCGACATCACCGGGCTGATCGACACCATCGCGTTCCAGACCAACATCCTGGCGCTGAACGCAGCGGTCGAGGCCGCGCGCGCCGGTGAGCAGGGCCGCGGCTTCGCGGTCGTCGCCGGCGAGGTGCGCAGCCTGGCCCAGCGCGCGGCCGGCGCGGCGCAGGAGATCAAGTCGCTGATCGGCAGTTCGGTCGAGACCGTGGACAACGGCGCCCGCCTGGTGCAGGACGCCGGCGCGGTGATGGCCGAGATCGTGTCGTCGGTGCAGCGCGTCTGCGGGATCGTCGGCGAAATCACCTCCGCGGCGAGCGAGCAGTCCATGGGCATCGGCCAGGTCAACATCGCGGTCGGCCAGCTCGACCAGATGACGCAGCAGAACGCCGCGCTGGTGGAACAGTCGGCCGCCGCTGCCGCCAGCCTGCAGGAACAGGCGGGCCGGCTGGCCCAGCTGATGGCCGTCTTCAAGCTCGAGCGCCAGGCCGGCCTGGCCGGCACGCCGGCCGCCATGCCGGCCTGACGGGCGCCGCCTCACCGCAACCGTCGGGCCGCTGTCGCAGGGGCCTGTTGTCCCGATGGCGGGCACTGCCGAACTGCGCTAGGCTGGTTTGATGGCTGCCCCCGGCGGCCCCGCCATCGCCCGCCGCCTTGCCTGCCCCCACCCCCCGCCCGCCCCGCCCGCCCCGCCGTTAGCGCCGCCCCAGCCCGCTGCCCTGCCGGGCGGCAGCGCGGGCTGGCTTGGCGGCCGCTCGCTGCGCTGGCTGCTGGCGTCGATCGCGCTGCTGACGCTGGGCGCCATCGGCAGCCGCTACCAGCAGCACCAGGCCCTGGCGGCGGCGCGGGTCGAGTTCGTCAGCGGCCTGCGCGCCAGCGAGATCGAGTCCTGGGTCGCCGAGCGCCTGTCCGAAGCGCGCTTCATCCGCACCAGCACCTACATGCCGGACCTGTACCGGCGCTACCAGGGCGGCGATGCGGCCAGCCTGACGCGGCTGGTCGAGCGCCTGTCGGAGTTCCGCCGCGGCGGCGCTGCCCATGCGCTGCTGCTGCTGTCGGCCGAGGGCCAGGTCCTGGGCAGCGAGCCGGTCGACCCGGCGCCGATCAGCGCCGCCACGCGCCAGGCCTTGCAGCAGGCGCTGGCCACGCGGCAGACCCAGCTCACCGATCCGCTGGACGACGGCCGGCGGCTGGACGTGGTGATTCCCTACATCCACAGCGGCGAGCCGCCGACGCTGGCGGCGGTGCTGCGGGCCGATCCGCGCCAGACCCTGCTGCGCCACCTGGGCGACTGGCCGTCGCCGAGCCAGACCGCCGCCGTCACGCTGTGGCGGCGCGACACGTCCGGCTGGCATTCGCTGAGCCCGCTGCGCCAGGCCGTGCCGGGCACGGTGCTGCAGGTGCCGCACGATGACCCCGGCGCGCTGCTGGCCCGCGCGGCGAACGCGGCACCCGGCCAGCCGCTGACGGGCCTGGGCCCGTCCGGGCAGCGGGTGATCGGCGCGGTGCGGCCGATCGCCGGCACGCCCTGGCTGCTGGAGGCCCGCGTCGACGAGCGCGAGGTGCTGCTCGGCCTGGCCCAGGAAGCGCTGTGGATCGCCGCCACCGGCGCGCTGGCCGCGCTGGCGCTGCTGATCCTGGCGCGGCTGCTGCGGCAGCGCCAGGCCCTGCACACGGCCGAGCTGCAGCGCGACGCCCAGGCCGACCGCGTGCGCCAACTCGCGTTGTACGCGGCCATCGCCGATGGCAGCGCCGACATCATCTTTGCCAAGGACACGGCCGGCCGCTACCAGCTGTTCAATCCGGTCGCCAGCCGGCACTACGGCATCGCGGCCGAGCAGGTGCTGGGCCGCGACGACCACGCGCTGTTCGAGCCGGCGCGTGCGGCCGACTACATGGCGCAGGACGCCCGCATCCTGGCCGAGGGCTGCACGCTGCGCTTCGAGGAAGCCTGGCCCGGGCCGGACGGGCGCACGCAGTACTTCCATGCCACCAAGGGGCCGCTGCGCAATGCCGATGGTGCGGTGGTCGGGCTGTTCGGCGTGCTGCGCGACATCACCGAACGCATGCGCTTCGTCGCCGAGCTCGAGCAGCACCGCCACCACCTGGAAGAGCTGGTCGACGAGCGCACCGCCGCGCTGGCCCAGGCCAACCAGGCCTTGAGCAGCGCGGTCGAACGGGCCGAGGAGGCCAGCCGCGCGAAGAGCGCCTTCCTGGCCAACATGAGCCACGAGATCCGCACGCCGATGAACGCGATCATCGGCCTCACCCACCTGATGCAGCAGCAGAGCCACGACCCGGCGCTGCACGAGCGGCTGGGCAAGGTGGCCGACGCGGCACAGCTGCTGCTGGCGATCATCAACGACATCCTCGACCTGTCCAAGATCGAGGCCGGCAAGCTGACGCTGGCGCCCGCCGACTTCGAGCTCGACGAACTGCTCGCGCGGACGCAGGCGCTGGTGGCCGAACGCGCGGCGGCCCGCCACCTCACGCTGCGCATCGACCGCGGCGAACTGCCCGCCCGGCTGCACGGTGACGCCACGCGCCTGGCCCAGGCGCTGCTGAACCTGCTGAACAACGCGGTGAAGTTCACCGAGCGGGGCACCATCACGCTGCGCTGCCGCCTCGAGGCCGCCGACGGCGCCACGCAGTGGCTGCGCTTCGAGGTGCACGACACCGGCATCGGCATCGCACCGGCAACGCTGGCGCGGCTGTTCCAGCCCTTCGAGCAGGCCGATGCCTCGACCACGCGGCGCTACGGCGGCAGCGGCCTGGGCCTCGTGATCACGCGCCGCCTGGCCGAGCTGATGGGCGGCGAGGCCGGGGCCAGCAGCGAGCCGGGCCGCGGCAGCTGCTTCTGGTTCAGCGCCCGGGTGCGGCCGGCGCTGGCACCGTCGCCCAGCGCGGCCGCCCTGCTGCCGGCGCCGCTGGCCGAGCAACGGCTGCGCGAGGCCCACGCCGGCACGCGCGTGCTGCTGGCCGAGGACAACCTGGTCAACCAGGAAGTGGCGCGCGCGCTGCTGCAGGCCACCGGCCTGGTGGTGGACGTGGCCTCGGACGGACGCGAAGCCCTGGCGCTGGCCACCCGGCACACCTATGCGCTGGTGCTGATGGACGTGCAGATGCCCGGCATGGACGGGCTGCAGGCCACACGCGAGATCCGCCGCCTGCCCGGTCGGGCGCGCTGGCCGATCCTGGCGATGACGGCCAACGCCTTCAGCACCGACCGCGACGACTGCCTGGCCGCCGGCATGAACGACCACGTGGCCAAGCCGGTCGAGCCGCAGCACCTGTATGCCGCGCTGCTGCGCTGGCTGGCGCCGGCGGCGGTGGCATCATCCATGCCCAATTGATTCCCAACCCGCGCCCGGAGATCCGATGAAGACCCTCCCCTTCTTCCTCGGCAAGACCCTCGGCAATGCCATTGCGGCCACGCTGCTGGCGACGATCCCGCTGGCCGCCCCGGCGGCCGAGCTGGTGGTCTACAGCACGGGCGCCGTGCGTTCGGTGGTCAGCGCGCTGGCCGAGGTGTTCCAGCAGGAAACCGGCCACACCGTGCGCCTGACCAGCGCCACCGCCGGCGAGGTGCAGGCCCAGATCGAGCAGGGCGCCGTCGCCGACCTGGTGATCGCGCCGCAGGCCACCATCCAGCGCCTGGCCGGCAAGGGCCTGGCGATCGCCGAGGCCAGCCTGGTGATCGCCCGTGTCGGCATGGGCGTCGCGGTGCGCGAAGGCGCGCCGCGGCCGGCGATCGACACGCCCGCGGCCTTCCGCCAGGCACTGCTCGAAGCGCCCAGCCTCACCTATTCCGACCCCGTGGCCGGCGGCACCAGCGGCCGCGCGCTGATGGCGCTGGTCGACCAGCTCGGCATCGGCGCCGCGGTGCGCGCCAAGGGCCTCCCGGGCACCGGCTATGTCTGCGAAAAGGTGGCGCGCGGCGAAGCGGCGCTGTGCGTGCACCAGATCAGCGAGATCCTGCCGGTGGCCGGCGTCACGCTGGTCGGCCCGCTGCCGGCCGAGCTGCAGCAGGTGACGGCCTATGTCGCCGCACCCACGCCGCGCGGCGCCGATGCCACGCTGGCCCAGGCCTTCGTCGAGCTGCTGACGCGCCCGGCCATGCGGGCGCGCTTCGCCGCGGCCGGCATGGACTATCACGCACCGTGAGCGGCCAGTCGGCCCCTGCCCGGCCCCACCCGCCGGCGCGCTGGCATGCGCTGCCGGCCGCCCGCGCGCAGGCCGTGGCACGCGTGCCTTTCCGCATCGCCGAGGGAGGGCGGGCGGCGCTGGCCGGCTCGGTCGCGCGGCAGCACCTGGCGGCGCTGGCGCGCTGGCCCGAGGCCCTGCGCATCGACGACGACGGCGGTGCCGTCACGCTGACGGTGGCCGCGGCCGAGCGCGATGCCTGCTTCGGGCAGCTCAACCAGCGGCTGCGCGAGGCCGGCCTGATCCGCGCCTGGCGTGACGAGACCTACCCTGTGCACGCGCTCGACGGCAGCGGCGCCCTGCTGGCGCGCTTCGAACGCGCGGCCTCGCGCTTCTGGGGCACGCTGACCTTCGGCGCCCACGCCGACGGCTACATCGCGGATGCCGCCGGTCGGCCGCAACGCCTCTGGCTGGCCCGCCGTTCGTTCAGCAAGCCCACCGACCCCGGCCTGCTGGACAACCTGGTCGGCGCCGGCGTGCCCTTCGGCCAGGGCCCGGGCGACGCGCTGCTGCGCGAAGCCTGGGAGGAAGCCGGCCTGCAGCCGCCGCAACTGCGGGGCCTGCGCGCCGGCCATGTGTTGCGGCTGCAGCGCGACATTCCCGAAGGCCTGCAGCTCGAGGACCTGAGCGTGTACGACCTGCCGCTGCCGCCGGACCTGCAGCCCGTGAACCAGGACGGCGAGGTCGCCGAGTGGCACTGCCTGCCGGTGGCCGAGGCGCTGGCGCTGGCCGCGACCGACGCGATGACGGTCGATGCCGGCCTGGTGACGCTGGACTTCGCGCTGCGCCGGGCCCTGCTGCCCGCCGAAATGCACGGCCCGCTGGCGGCCGCGCTGACCCCGCTGCGCGTCGGGAGTTCCGTGCTGCCCGTTCAATCAAACTGAAGTAGCGCCTCAAGGCCGCTGAACGGCGGCCCGGGACCCGGCCTGCACACTGCGCGCCATGGTCACCGCCCTCCCCACCGCTGCCGACCGCTACACGCCCGTGGCCATCGCCTTCCATTGGCTGCTGGCGCTGATGATCGTCGGCACCTTCTGCTTCGGGCTGTACATGGTCGGACTGCCCACGTCGATCGGCAAGCTCAAGCTGATCAACTACCACAAGTGGGCCGGCGTCACGATCCTCGCGCTGTCGGCCGCGCGCCTGCTGTGGCGCCTGACGCACCGGCCGCCGGCCGACCTGCCGATGCCGGCCTGGCAGGCGCAGGCCGCGCACCTGACGCATGGCGCGCTGTACCTGATGTTCTTCGTGGTGCCGCTGGTGGGCTGGGCCTACAGCTCGGCCGCGGGCTTCCCGATCGTGGTGTTCGGCGTGCTGCCGCTGCCCGACTTCGTGCCAGTGGACAAGGCGCTGGCCCAGGCCATCAAGCCCTGGCACGAGCGCATGGCCTGGGTGCTGGCACTGCTGGTGCTGGGCCACCTGGCCGCGGCGCTGAAGCACCACTTCATCGACCGCGACACCCTGCTCGACCGTATGCGGCCCGGCCGCGGCTGAGCGCTTCCTCTCTTCGAAAGCATCCGCATGATCCACCGCTCCTTTTGCACGTTGGCATCCGTACTGCTGCTCGGCGCCGCCGCGCTGCCGGCCGGCGCGCAGACCATCCTGCCCGCGCAAAGCGAGATCGGCTTCGTCAGCAAGCAGATGGGCGTGCCGGTCGAGGGCCGGTTCAAGAAGTGGACCGCCCAGATCAGCTTCGACCCGAAGAAGCCCGAGGCCGGCAAGGTGAGCTTCTCGATCGACACCGGTTCGGCCAGCTTCGGCGCCCCCGAAACCGACGCCGAAGTGCCCAAGGCCGCCTGGTTCAATGCCGCCAAGTTTCCGCAGGCCAGCTTCCAGTCCACCGCGATCAAGCCGGCCGGCGCCGGCAAGTTCGAGGTCGCCGGCAAGCTGACGATCAAGGGCAGCGTGCAGGACGTGACCGTGCCCGTGACGCTGGCCAGTGCCGCCGGCGGCAACGGCACGGCCACCGGCGCGTTCACGATCAGGCGCCTCGATTTCAAGATCGGCGAAGGCGAATGGGCCGACACCTCGATGGTCGCCAACGAGGTGCAGGTGAAGTTCAAGCTCGCGCTCAGCGGCCTGCCGCAGTAGCCCCCCCCTGCCGTTTCCCTCCGTCGGCCGCGGCCATCCCGCCGCGGTCCGGCCCTGCTCATCCTTCAACCTTGTCATGGGAGTGACACGATGATCCGCACCACCCTGCTCGCCACCGTCCTCGGTGCCGCCAGCCTCGCCGCCCACGCCGAAGCCGCCACCTACGCGCTGGACCCGACCCACACCTTCGTGGCCTTCGAGATCGGCCACTTCGGCACCTCGACCAACCGCGGCCGCTTCGACAAGAAGCAGGGCACGGTGCAGTTCGACCGCAGCGGCAAGACCGGCAAGCTCGACGTGACGATCGACACCGCCTCGATCAACACCGGCACCGACGCGTTCAACAAGCACCTGCAGAGCAAGGACTTTCTGAACGTGGCCGAATACCCCACCGCCCGCTTCACCGCCGACAAGTTCAGCTTCAACGGCGACAAGGTGGCCGAGGTGGCGGGCCAGCTCACGCTGCTGGGCAAGACCCTGCCGGTGACGCTGAAGGCCAACAACTTCAACTGCTACGAGAACTCGATGCTCAAGCGCGAAGTCTGCGGCGGCGATTTCGAGGCGACCATCCAGCGCAGCCAATGGGGCGTGGTGTGGGGCCTGAACTTCGGCTTCCCCGACACGATGCGCCTGGTGGTGCAGGCCGAAGCCATCCGGCAGTAACACCCGATGAACGCGGCCCTGCGCTTCCTGCTCCTCGTTGCCGCCAGCGCGGCGGCAACCGGCAGCGCGCGGGCCGCGCCGCAGACCTACCAGCTCGACCCCACCCACAGCTTCGTCACCTGGGAGGTGCTGCACTTCGGCACCTCGACGATCCGCGGCCGCCTCGGGCCGCTGAACGGGCAGGTCACGGTCGACCGCGAGGCCCGGCAGGGCCGCGTGCAGACGGTGATCGAGCTGGCCCAGCAGAGCACCGGCCTGCCGGTGCTCGACGCCCGGCTCAAGGAAGCCGACATGCTGGACCTGCAGGCCCACCCGCAGGCCTTCTTCGTGGCCGAACGCTTCGAGTTCGACGCACAGGGCCAGGTCAGCGCCGTGCGCGGCGAGTTCACGCTGCGCGGCCAGGGCCAGCCGCTGACCCTCACCGCCCAGCGCTTCCGCTGCTACACCAGCCCGCTGTTCCGGCGCGAGGTCTGCGGCGGCGACTTCGAGGGCGAGTTCAAGCGCAGCGCCTACGGCATCACCCACAGCCTGCCCTTCGTGGCCGATGCGGTGCGGCTGAAGCTGCAGGTCGAGGCGATCGTCCAGCCGTAGCCGGCGCCTTACCGCTGCCGACACCTCTGCTGACACCTCGGCCGGCGCGGCTCCGGCCGATGACGGATGCGCGCCGTCAGGGCGGGCGCTATGCTCGCCGCCGCTTCGCGTGCCCCGCCCTCTACACCCCACTGCCGGCCTGTCGTCGTGAGCCGATCCGCCCCTGCCGCGCTGCACCTGGCCGGCGCCCCCCGCTGCATCACCCCCGACGGGCATCAGCACCTGCTGGGCACGCCGGACGGCCTGCTGCTGGCCTGGCTGGCGATCGAAGGGCCGACCGCGCGCGAGCGCCTGGCCGCGCTGCTGTGGCCCGAGAGCGCGGCCGATGCCGCGCGCAACGCGCTGCGCCAGCGCCTGTTCCGGCTGCGGCGTCTGTGCGATGGCGAGCTGGTGACCGGCAACGCGCAGCAGCTGGCGCTGGCCGCCGCCGTGACCCACGACCTCGACGACGCCGACACCGTGCTCGGCACGCTGGCGCCCGACAGCGACGGCGAACTGCAGCACTGGCTGCTGCGCGAACGCCAGCACCGCCGCGAGCGCCAGCGCCAGCGGCTGCTGGTGCGCATTGGTGCCCTCGCGGCCGCGGGCGACACCGGCCCTGCGCTGCCGCTGGCCACCATCTTGCTGCAGCTGGACCCGACCCGCGAAGACGCCCACCAGCAGCTGATGCGCCTGCACTACCTGGCCGGCGACCGCAGCGCCGCGCTGCAGGCCTTCGACCACTGCGAGCAGGTGCTCAAGCACGAACTCGGCACCCGGCCCTCGCCGGAAACGCTGGCGCTGCTGGCGACGATCGAGGCCGCCAGCCCCGACATCGCGGTCGCGCCGGCGGACCGCAACGGCCTGTGCGCGCCCACCATCACCCCGCAGCGCCGCACGCTGCCGGCCGCGCTGATGCGCCCGCCGCGGCTGGTCGGCCGCGCGCACGAGCTGGCCTGGCTGCGGCGCGGGCTGGCCGCGGGCGGCCGGCTGCTGCTCGTTGGCGAGGCCGGGCTCGGCAAGTCGCGCCTGCTGCAGGCGCTGGGCGAAGGCCTGGCCGCCGCGCCGCTGCAGGCCGCCGGCCGGCCCGGCGATGCGCTGGTGCCCTATGCCCTGCTGGCGCGGCTGCTGCGCGCGCTGCAGCAGCGCCTGCCCGAGGCGCTGGCCGCCGCCGCGCCGCAGCAGCTGGCGCCCCTGCTGCCGGAGCTGGCCGACGAGGCGCCCGCTGCGGCCGGCGCCGCGCCGCGTGCCAACCTGGTGCCGGCGGTGCAGGCCGTGCTGCGGGCCGCCACCGCGCAGCTGCCCGGCATCGTGCTCGACGACCTGCATTTCGCCGATGAGGCCACGCTGCAGCTGCTGCCCGCGCTGATGGCCCAGGACAGCGCCGGCGCCTGGGTGCTGGCGCTGCGCCCGCCGGCCGAGGGCTCGGCACAGGCGCGGCTGCTGGCGGCGCTGTCGGCCAGCGTGCCGCTGGAGCCGCTGGCGCTGCAGCCGCTGGACGACACCGCACTGGCCGAGATGGTCGATTCGCTGGCGCTGCCCGGCGTCAGCGGCGCGCAGCTGGCGCCCGCGCTGCGCACGCGTTGCGGCGGCAACCCGATGTTCGCGCTGGAAACCCTGAAGGCCGCGTGGCGCGACGGCCATGCACTGGAAGCCGGCGCGCTGCCGCGGCCGCGCCACCTGGGCCAGCTGATCGAGGCCGCGCTGGACGCGCTGTCGCCCCCGGCGCTGCTGCTGGCGCGGGTGGCCGCGGTCGCCGGCATCGATTTCTCGATCGCGCTGGCCGCTCATGTGCTGGGTCAGCATCCGCTGCAGCTGGCCGATGCCTGGGCCGAGCTGGAGGCCCGCCAGGTGCTGCGCGGCGACGGCTTCGCGCACGACCTGGTGCACGAGGCGGTGCTGGCCGGCATCCCGGAAGTGCTGGCGCGGCACAGCCATGGCACGGTGGCGCAGTGGCTCGAGCAGCATGCCGGCGAGCCGGCACGCATTGCCGCGCACTGGGAGGCCGCCGGCCAGCGCGAGCGCGCGCTGCCGGCGCTGCGGGCCGCCGCGGCGCGCGCGCACACGGCGCTGCGCGAGGCCGAACGCATCGGCTTCCTGCTGAAGGCGGCCGACATCGCCGAGGCCCAGGCGCAGCGCGACGAGGCCTTCGCGCTGGTGGCCCAGGCGATCGAGGCGCACATGAACACGCTGCGCGATGCCGGCGGGCTGCCGCTGCTGGACCGGCTCGACCGGCTGGCCGGCACGGCCGCGCAGCGGGCCCGCGCCGCCGGCGACCGCGCCTGGTACTGCAGCACGCAGGGCGACTGGACGGCGGCCATCGCCACCGGCGAACGGGCGCTGGCGCTGTGCGCCGACGTGCCGGCGGCACAGGCCGCGCTGCGGGCCTCGCTGCAGGCCTCGATCTCGCAGCGGCTGGGCACCGCGCTGGCGATGGCCGGCCGCTTCGACGAGGCTCTGCCACGCCTGCGCGCCGCCGAGCCCTGGGTCGAGGCCCATGCCGACAGCGACGCGGCCAGCGAGTTCCAGGGCAACCTGGCCACCGTGCTCGACAACCTGGGCCGGCCGGCCGAGGCCGAGCCCTACCACCGGCGGGTGATCCGCAGCACCGCGGCGCAGGGCGACCATGCCTTCCTCGCCACCGCGCGCGCCAACCTGGCGGTGAGCCGGCTCAATGCCGGCGACGTGGCCGGCGCCGCGAAGCAGCTGGCGCTCGCGCAGCAGCTGGTCACGAGCTTCGAGCTCAAGGGCGCGAGCGCCGGCTTCATCGCCGCGCTGCAGGCCCAGTGCGCCAGGTCTTTCGGACGTTATGCCGCCGCGCTGCAGTGGTGCGACGAGGCCGAGGCGCTGCTGCAGCCGGCCAGCCCCGGCTGGCTGCCGGTGGTGCACATGCACCGGGCGCAGGCGCTGCTGGAGCTCGGCCAGACCGCGCGCGCGCAGCAGGCGCTGGCGGCCTGCGAAGGCGCGGCGCTGCCGCCGCGGCTGCAGGCCCGCCACGGCGGCCTGCGCGCTCGGCTGCTGCAGGCGCTGGGCCGCGACAGCCGTGCCGCGCTGGACACGGCGCTGGCGCTGGCGCCCACCACCGGCTGGCCCGAATTGCGGCTGACCCTGCGCATCGAACGGGCGGCCTGCCTGCCGGCGGCGGCCGCCGCTGGCGAGCTGCAGGCCGTGGCCACCGCCGCCGATGCGCTGGGCCTGCAAGGCGTTGCGCTGGCGGCCCGGCTGCGACTGGCCGGCTGTGCCGACGATGCCGGCCTGGCCCAGGCCGCCGCCACGCAGGCCCTGGCGGCACCGGCCGGCATCGCGCCGAACGGCTTGTACGCCGGCGAGCGCTGGCTGGGGCCGGCGCTGGCCGAGGCGCGCGCCGGCCAGCCGCAGCGCGCGGCCGCGCTGGCGGCCGAAGGCTGGGCCTGGGTGCAGGACATTGCTGCGCGCGAGCTGCCCGAGCCCTTCCGTGACGGATTCCTCCACCGCCAGCCGATCAACCAGGCCTTGCGGCGACTTTTAACGGCGGCGTAACGCGCCCTCGCCTACAACCGTGTCGTACGGCGGCGCAGTCCGCCGAGCCCCCAGGCGCCAGGCGCCCCACGAGCACAGGCGAGGACCCGAACATGCTGCACGCCACACTGGTCGATCTGTCCCACGAAGCCGACAACAGCGCCGGCGCGACGCGCGACGCCGACACCCTGCTGGAAGCCGAAGACCGCGCCGCGATGGCGCTGCTGCGCCTGGTGACCGCCACCGCGCTGGCGATCGGCCTGCTCGGGCTGGCGCTGCGCCTGCTGAACTGACCGGGCTCAGCCGCGCGCCCGCGAGGCGCCCGAAGCCGGCGCCGCCGGCACGCCCGGCACGCCGCGCCGCTGGTAATCGGCCGGCACCTGCATCAGGCCGGCCTCGGGTTCGCCGCGCTTCAGGTTGGTGAGCCGGTAGCGCGTCTCGCCACTGCGCGGATCGAAGTCGCTGGACTGCAGCGTCAGCAGCAGGTCCGGCGAGCGCCAGACCTCGCGGCTGATCACGATCGGCTTCTCGTTGCCGAACCTGCCGGCCTCGATGGTCCAGGTGGTGCGCTCGCCGTTGGCGCGCAGGCCCTCGATGTCCTTGCTGCCCAGCGAGCTGAGCACGCCCGGCCCGCGCGGCGCGAGGCTGCCGATGCGCATCGAGAGGCCCGGCGGCAGCGACAGCTCGCCGGCCGGCGCACCCTCGCTGCGCAGCACGCGCACCTGCATCTCGCGCGCACCGTCGACCTCGTCGGCCATCACCACCACCGGTGTCGGCGGCATGGGAGGCGTGGGTGGCGTCGGTGGGGTGGGCGGCGCCGGGGGCGCCGGCGGGGTCGCCGCCACGCCGCTGGCGCTGCGGCCCGATGTCGCCTTCATGCGTTCGGCCAGGCTGCGCGCCCATTCGCGCATGCGTTCGCTGTACTCGCGCCAGGCCGCGCTGTGGGCCTCCATCTGCTGCGCATGTTCCCAGCTGCCCAGGGTCGACGAGCCGAGGCGTCGTGCCGTGCGCCGGACCGGATCGAGCACCCAGCTTTCGCGTGCCACCGGGTCGCGCAGGTAGATGCGACGCTGGCCGTCGCGCTCGACCTCCTGGCGCGTGCGGCCTTCGCCGTCGCGGCACAGCCGCGTCTGCTGCCGGCGCACGATGCGGTTGGCCGCCGCACCGTTCGGGTCGGGCAGCAGCTGCACTGTCTCGTGCACCGCGTCGGCGCAGTAGGGCGCGCCCTTCACCGGGCGTTCGGCGGCCAGCTCGTCGGCGATGAAGGCCTGGGTGTCGACCACCGGCGGCACGGGGGGCGTGGCCGGTGCGGCCTGCAGCGCGCCGCCGGCCCCCGCCAGCAGCGCGGCCGCGGCCAGCCCGTGCAGGCGGGCACGGCGGTTCTTCGTCATCGTGATCTTCATCATCGGCTCCTGCTCAGGGGTTGAGCACGCGCACCGCCAGCACCTCGCCGGACGGATGCATCAACAACTCGGCGCTGACGCGGTCGCCAGCGCGCGAAGGATCGAAGGGCAGCCCGAGCGCAGCCAGGCGCTCGCGCGGGATTTCGGTGGGCACCAGCCAGGCGGGCGCCGCATCGCCGTCGCGCAGCAGCTGCTGCCAGCGTTCGGCGCTGGCCACGGCGACAAAGCCGCTGGCCAGCTGCGCCTGGCGCGTGGTCGTCGGCGCCTGCTGCGGCGACAGGACCACCAGCAGCACCGAGCCCCCCAGCGCCAGCGCGCACAGTGCCGCGCCGGACAAACCCCAGGCCGCCCAGCGCGAGCGTGCCGCGCCGCCACCCGGCACGGCCGCACCACGACCGCGGGCGGCAGCGCCGAGCGCGTGGCGCGCCCGCGCCGACAGCGGTGGCACCGGCTGCGCGGCCAGGTCGGCGCCCAGCCGCGCCAGTGCGTCGGCCAGCGTGGCCGGCGCCGGGCTGCCGGCGCGGCCGGTGGTGTCGTGCGGGGCATTCATGTGGCATCTCCGAGCCCGGCCGCGAGCGGGACATGCGGCGCTTGCTGCAGCGCGGCGGCCAGGCGTTGGCGCCCGCGCAGCACGCGCGTGCGCAGGGTGTTCAGTTCGCAGCCGGCAATGCGCGCGGCCTCGGCATACGGCCGGCCCTGCAGGTCCACCAGCACGACCGCTTCGCGCTGCGGCCAGGGCAAGGCGCGCAGCGCGGCCCACAGCCGATGCAGGTCCTGCGCGCGCGCCAGCAGCTGCTCGGGGTCGGCCCCGGACTCGTCCGGCAGCGCCGCCATCGTCTCGTCGTCGAGCTCGGCCTCGCGGCCGTCACGCCGCCACAGCGCCAGCAGCGCATGGCGGGCGATGCCGGCCAGGTAGGCGCCCAGCGCGCCGCGCGCGGGGTCGAAGCCCGCGGGCTGCTCGGCCAGCGCGACAAAGGCCTCCTGCGTCGCGTCGGCGGCGGTCGCGGCGTCGCCGCACAGCGCCAGCGCGTAGCGGTAGACGGCCGGCGCCTCCTGGCGGTACAGCGCCTCCAGCGCCGCCGCGTCGCCGCGGGCCAGCGCCTTCAGCAGCGCGGCCAGCGTCGGGGCGGCGGGTCGGGTCCAGGGCACGAACAGCATCATCGGTCGGCGGTGTCTACCCAGCCTATTGGCGCGAGGGGGCGGAAAAGTTCCCGCCGGCGTTAACGCTGCCGTAACGGGTGCGGCTCTACAAACCCGTGTCGGCGCCGCCTTCTGCGGCCCCGGTGCGATCAGATGACTCAGGAGGACACCCGGATGAGCACGAGCACCACGACCGAACGGCTGCTGCGGGACGACCAGCGCGAGGACCGGCGCATCGAATGGCTGCTGCGCGGCATCACCGCGCTGGCGCTGCTGCTGGCCTTGCTGTCGCTGGGCAGCCTGGTGGGCTGATGCGCCCGGCCTGACCCGCGCGCGGCCGGTCCGGTGCCGGCCGGTCCGCCGCCGATGCGCTCTGTCGGCCTTCCGGCGCAGCGTGTCTCATTCCCCTGCGGTGCCCAGGGGGCTTGCGTACAGTGCGACCCATGTTGTTCCGTCGCCTGCCCTGAACGCCCATGGCCGCCGCCTACCAAGAGTCTCCCTGGCCGCAGCGCTGGCAGCGCTTCTCGACCGCCAGCGTGCGCGCCTTCCATGCCTACGCCAACTGGCTGGTCGGCATCTCGTGGCGGCGCTTCATCCTGTTCTCGATCCTGCTGATGGTGGCGGTGGGCATCCTGCAGGACCTGCCGCCGTTCCGCTGGAAATACGAGGAGACCGTCGCCAGCCAGCCGCGCGTGGTGAAGGTGCCCGCCCCGAAACCGCCCCGCGCGCCGAAGGCGCCGACGGCGCCCGAGGAGTCGCCGATCCGCATCGAGAAGCAGAAGGGCAAGGGCGAAACCGGCGGGCTGGACATCTCGATCGACGAGCACGGCGTGCGCATCACCCCGCGCGCCAAGGCGGCGGCGTCTGCGGCGTCTGCGGCGTCGGCGGGCCTCGCGGCCTCGGCGACCGGCAGGCCCGCCGACGAGGCCCCGCAGGTGGACATCCAGGTGCCGGCCGGCGCGCACAACAGCGAAGCGGTGAAGGAAGCGGTGGAAGAGGCCCGCCGCACGATCCGGGAATCGATCCAGCAGGCGCGCGAGGACGCGCGCCAGGCCGCCCGTGACGCCGCCGAAGCCGCACGCGATGCCGCCGAGGCGGCCCGCGCCGAAGCCGCGGACGCGGCCGCCGACGCGCAGACCGAGGTCGTGTTCGACGGGCCGCAGCACCGCACGCGCATCGTCAAGCCGCTGGGTGACGCACTGCCGCAGCTGGCGGCGCTGTGGATCCTGGCCTCGCTGGTGATCAAGGTCACCTACAAGCGCCAGATCCAGGCCGAGGCCCAGGCCGCGCAGGCAGTGGAGACGGCCGAGGCCGAGGCGCTGAAGCGCCAGGTCGTCGAAGCCCGCATGGCCGCGATGCAGGCGCAGGTGGAGCCGCACTTCCTGTTCAACACGCTGGCCTCGATCGACCACCTGATCGAGGTCGATCCCAAGCGCGCCAGCCAGATGCAGAAGAACCTGATCGCGCTGCTGCGGGCCAGCATGCCCACGATGCGCGAGGCCAACGACGGCGGCGTGCGCGACCTGGGCCGCGAGCTGTCGGTGATCCGGCCCTACCTCGAGATCCTGAAGGTGCGCATGGAAGAGCGGCTGACCACCGACATCGACGTGCCCGAGGGCCTGGTCTCGGCCGAGTTCCCGCCGATGATGATGCAGACCCTGGTCGAGAACGCCATCAAGCATGGCCTGGAGCCCAAGCCCGAGGGCGGGCACCTGTCGGTGAAGGCCGAGATCGTGCACGGCAAGCTGGCGGTCAGCGTCACCGACACCGGCCTGGGCTTCGGCCGCGCCGCCACCGCCGGCACCGGCGTGGGCCTGGCCAACATCCGCGAGCGCCTGCAGCTGCTGTACGGCACCAAGGCCGCGCTGACGATCGCCGAGAACCCCGGCGGCGGCACCCGGGCCACGATCACCGTTCCCTACAAGCCCGTGGAAGGAACCCACGCATGAACCCACCGTCCATGAGCCGCGCCCTGGTGCCCTACCAGCCGCCGCGCGCGCGCCGCCCCTGGGGCCGCTGGCTGCTGGTGCTGACCCTGCTGGGCCTGGTGGCCGGCGCGATCGCCTTGTACGTGGCCCTGGACCTGGCGCCTGCGCTGCCGTTCCACGTGATCGTCGATGGCGACGAGATCAGCAGCGGCATCGACCTGGCCGCGTTGTCGCCGGCGAACAAGCTGGCCATCGTCGGCGCGGTGCTGCTGGCGCTGGTGATCGCCACGCTGGTCGTCACCGTGGTGCTGCCGGTCACCTTGCTGGTGGTGGCGGTGGTGCTGCTGCTGGTGCTGGTGGCCGTGCTGGGCGCACCGCTGCTGGCGGTGGCCGCGGTGCTGGCGGTGCTGGCCTCGCCGCTGCTGCTGATCGGCGGGCTGTTCTGGCTGGCGCTGCGGGGCGCCCGCCGCACCCCCTCGGCTACGATGCGCGGATGAGCACCGCCGACACCGACACCACCGCCGATGCGCGTGCGCCGCGCGCCGTGATTGCCGACGACGAGCGCCTGATGCGCGAGCAGCTGCGTGCGCGGCTGGCCGAGGTGTGGCCCGAGCTGCAGATCGTCGGCGAAGCGAAGAACGGGCTGGAGGCGGTCGAGCTGGTGAACCAGCATCACCCGGACCTGGTGTTCCTGGACATCCGCATGCCGGGTCTCACCGGGGTCGATGCCGCGCGCCAGATCGCGCAGATGGAGCTGGCCGAGGACGAGGCGCTGCCCGAGGTGGTGTTCATCACCGCCTACGACCAGTACGCGGTCGAGGCCTTCGAGCAGGGCGTGTGCGACTACGTGCTGAAGCCGGCCGAACGCGAACGGCTGCAACTCACGGTCAGCCGCATCCAGCAGCGCCTGGCCACGCGCGGCACGCCCGAAGCGCCCAGCGCGCCGCCGATGCAGCAGTTGCTGCACAAGCTGGCCGCGCAGGTCAACCCGGGGGCCGCACCGCGCTACCTCGAATGGATCCAGGCCACCGTCGGCCAGGCGATCCAGATGATCCCGGTGGCCGAAGTGCTTTTCTTCATCAGCGACGAGAAGTACACCCGGGTGCAGACGCCGACCATCGAGGCCCTGATCCGCAAGCCGATCAAGGAGCTGATCGACGAGCTCGACCCGCACATCTTCTGGCAGATCCACCGCTCGACGCTGGTGAACGTGAAGGCCATTGCCGGCATCACGCGCGATTTCCGCGGGCGCCAGATCGTCAGCGTCAAGGGCCACCCCGAGAAGCTCGAAGTCAGCCGCAGCTACACGCACCTGTTCAAGGGCATGTAGCCAGGGCCGCCGTCAGTCCGGCCGCCGCGGCGGCAGCGACGAGGCGATCAGCCACTGCGCGGCCCAGTAGCTGAGCAGGATCCACCAGCTCGCCGCCGGCAGCGGGTGGCCGAAGCGGTTGGTGGCCAGCAGCGAATCGGACAGCACGAAGAGCAGCCCGCCGGTGGCCGCGCGGCGCGCCAGCGCCTCGGCCGGCGTGCCGCGCTGCTGCAGCCAGGCCGCGGCCGCTTGGGCCGCCATCGCCGCCAGGCAGGCGACGTACATCAGCACCGGCAGCCGCAGCCCCGCCGGCACGCCAGGCCACAGCCAGGCCAGCACGCTGCCGGCCACCAGTGCATAGCTCACAAAAGGTGCGGCCCTGGCGAACAGCCGCGCGCCGCGGGTGAACGCGAACAGGTAGGCCAGGTGCGCCAGCAGGAAGGCCACCAGCCCCGGCAGGAAGCCCTGCTGCGGCCACAGCAGCGCGATGTCGCCCGCCAGCGACAGCAGCAACCCGGCCAGCAGCGCGCCCCGGCCGCCCGCTGCCGGCACGCCGCGGCGCCACGCATGCGCGATCACCAGCCCCAGGGTCAAGGGCTTCAGCACCCAGTACAGCGGCTCGGGCAGCAGGGCCGACGAGGCCAGCAGCGCGGCCAGCGCGCAGGCGGCAAAGGCAATGAACAGCGGCATCGGCAACCCAGGCGCGCGAACGCGCAGCGCAAAAGGGCCGCAGTGTGCGCTGCACCGCGACCCGCGCGCCATCCGGGCTGTCCCGCTGACGGCGCCGTGTCGGTCACTCGCCGCTGGTGGACGGCAGCGAAGGCCCCTCGGACGGTGCCGGCGGCAAGGGCTGCGGCAGTGCCTGCGGCGGATCGGGCTGAACGGCGGGCGGCGCCAGCGGGGCCGGCACGCTGGTCGATGGCCCCGCGGGCTCGGGCGATGCGGGCGGGCGCGGCATGGGCTGCGGCGCGGGCGCCGGCGCCGGTCGCGTGACCGACTTGCCCACCGGTTTGTGCACTGGCTTGTCCACGGCCTTGTCCACCGGCTTGTCCACCGCCGGGTCGAGCGGTGCCGAGCGGTCGATCGAGGGCGCCGGGGGCACGGTGTCCGGCGCGGCGGGCCGTGCAGCGGCCACCACCTCGGCCGGCGCGGGCGGCGCGGCGGGTGACTGGAAGCGGTTCATCGCGACGAGGAGGCCCAGCGCGACGGCCCCGATGCCCAGCACCGGCCAGCCGCGCCAGCGGCGCGGGCCGGCCTGCCAGGGCTCGGTGTGCAGCGCCCCGAGGGTGTCGCGCGCGGCGTCGTCGGCCGGCTCGGTGTCGTCGTAGAGGGAGAGGATGTGCTTGTCCATGGCCCGAGCTTCGACCATTGGCGGCGCGCCGCCCGTCAGTCCGGCCCGCGGCCGCGCATCGGCTAAGCGGCGCTCTCGCTGTCAGGCGATGCCTACGCGGCCGGGCTGGGCGCCGGCGCGCCGCGCGCCGCGAGCTCGGCACGCAGGCGCTTGAGACGCTCGCGCGGGTCTTCCTTCGCGCCGGCTTCGTCGAGCTTCATCTCGGCGATGAAGCGGCTGGGAATGCCCTGCACCGTGTCGCGGCCCTTCTTGCGCCGGCGCAGCGTGGACACCACCAGCGTGCGGCGCGCGCGGGTGATGCCCACGTACATCAGCCGGCGCTCCTCTTCCAGGCGCTGCGGCGTCATGTCCTCGGCGTCGGCCTTGAACGGCAGCAGGCCTTCGTTGATGCCGGCCAGCACCACGTGCGGCCATTCCAGGCCCTTGGCGGCATGCAGCGTCGACAGCGTGACCACGTCCTGCTCGTCGCCGCGTTCGGCCAGGCTGATGATCACGCTGATGGTCTGCGCCACCTGCAGCACGGTCTGCTTCTCGCCTTCGAATGTGCCGCCTTCCTGCCGGATCTCGCCGCCGCAGCGGCGCGCGATCCAGTCGACGAAGTCCAGCACGTTGGTCCAGCGCGAGGCGGCGAGCTTCTCGCTGTCCTCGCTGTCGTACAGGTGCTGCTCGTAGCCAATGTCCTTCAGCCATTCGAGCAGCAGCGCCTTGGCGTCCTCGCTGCCCTGGGTGTGGCGGGCACGGTGTTCCAACTCGTTGATGTAGCGGCCGAACTCGTGCAGCGAGCCGATGGCCTTGGCACCCAGCTGCGCGGCCAGCGTGTCGGAGAAGAGGGACTCGAACAGGCTCTTCTTCCACTTCGCCGAGAACTCGCCCAGCTTGCCCAGCGTGGTGTGGCCGATGCCGCGCTTCGGGGTCGTCACCGCGCGCAGGAAGGCCGGGTCGTCGTCCTGGTTCACCAGCAGGCGCAGCCAGGCGCACAGGTCCTTGATCTCGGCGCGGTCGAAGAAGCTCTGGCCGCCGGACACCTTGTACGGGATCTGCGCCGAGCGCAGCTTCTGCTCCAGCACGCGCGACTGGTGGTTGGCGCGGTACAGGATCGCGAAGTCGCTGAACTTGATCTCGGCGCCGCCCTGGCCGCGCAGCGACTGGATGAAGGCCACCGCGCGCTCGGCCTCGTGCTCCTCGCCGTCGGCTTCGATCAGCCGCACCGGCTCGCCGTCGCCGAACTCGCTCCACAGCTTCTTCTCGAAGATCTTCGGATTGCCGGCGATCACGTTGTTGGCCGCGCGCAGGATGTGGCCGGTGGAGCGGTAGTTCTGCTCCAGCGGGATCACCCGCAGGCCGGGCCAGTCCTGCGGCAGGCGCTTCAAGTTCTCGATCGTCGCGCCGCGCCAGCCGTAGATGCTCTGGTCATCGTCGCCCACCGCGGTGAAGAGGCCGCGCTGGCGTTCGTCCGGGTGGTCGACCAGTGCCTTCAGCAGCTCGTACTGCACCGCGTTGGTGTCCTGGTATTCGTCGACCAGCACGTGGCGGAAGGTGTTCTGCCACTTCGCGCGCGCCTCGGCATCGGTCTGCAGCAGCTTCAAGGGCAGGCTGATCAGGTCGTCGAAGTCCACCGCCTGGTAGGCGGCCAGGCGTTCCTCGTAGCGCTGCATCACGCGCGCGGCCACCTGCTCGTCGTCGTCCTTCGCGGCGCGCAGCGCGCTGGCGCTGTTCAGGCCCTGGTTCTTCCACAGGCTGATGGTCCATTGCCAGCGCCGCGCCAGCGCGTTGTCGCTGGCACCGCCGGCGTCGCGCAGCACGCCCAGCACGTCGTCGCTGTCGAGGATCGAGAACTGCTCCTTCAGGCCCAGGCGGGTGCCGTCCTCGCGCAGCATGCGCACGCCCAGCGAGTGGAAGGTGGAGATCGCCAGGTCCTTCGCCGCGCGCGGGCCGACCAGGCTCTTGGCGCGCTCGCGCATTTCCTGCGCCGCCTTGTTGGTGAAGGTGATCGCGGCAATCTGCTTCGGCGTCAGCCCGGCCTGCAGCAGCCGCGCGATCTTGTGCGTGATGACGCGGGTCTTGCCCGAGCCGGCACCGGCCACCACCAGGCAGGGGCCGCTCAGGTGATGCACGGCGTCGAGCTGGGCCGGGTTCAGGGTGGCGGGAGCGTCGGCCATGAGGAGATCAGCGGCTCGGCCCGGGGTGGGCCGGCAAGGCGGTGAGGCGGGGGATGCGGAAAACGTCAACGAAGGCCGGCATGATAGTCAACGCCTCCGCCTGCTCCGGCCGCCGCCGGTCAACCCGATGAACGATCGTCCCACCTTGTCACGTCGCCAGCTGCTGGCACTGGCCGCGCCGCTGGCCAGCCCGCTGTTCGTGCGCCATGCGCGCGCCGCCGACGTGCCGCGCTTCCCCCTTGGCGTGGCCTCGGGCCACCCGCGCGCCGACCGCGTGGTGCTGTGGACCCGGCTGATCGGCGACGACCTGCCCGAGCAGGTGCCGGTGCAGTGGGAACTGGCCGAGGACGAGAACTTCCAGCGCATGGCTGCGCGCGGCACCGAGACGGCCGAGGCCGCCTGGGCGCACAGCGTGCACGCCGAACCGGCCGGGCTGGCGCCGGCAAGGGGGTACTGGTACCGCTTCACGGCGCTGGGCCAGCGCAGCATGGTGGGCCGCACCCGCACCGCGCCGGCGCCCGATGCGGCCACCACGCTGCGCTACAGCATCGCCAGCTGCCAGCGCTGGGACCACGGCCATTACGCCGCCTGGGCCCACATGGCGCAGCAGCCGCTGGACCTGGTGCTGTTCCTCGGCGACTACATCTACGAGTACGCCTCGCCGCCCGACGCGGTGCGCCGCCACGTCGGCCCGAAGATCCGCACGCTGGCGCAGTACCGCGAACGCTATGCGCAGTACAAGAGCGACCCCGCGCTGCAGGCCGCGCACGCGGCGTTCCCGTGGCTGCTGGTGTGGGACGACCACGAGGTGGAGAACGACTACGCCAACGACCGCAGCCCCACGCTGGCCGGCGCGCAGATGCTGGCGCTGCGCGCCGCGGCCTACCAGGCCGCCTGGGAGCACCAGCCCTACCCCAAGGCCTGGCGCCCGCGCGGGCCGGACATGCGCATCTACGACCGCTACGACTGGGGGCGCCTCGCGCGCATCCACGCCATCGACGACCGCCAGTACCGCGACCCCGAGGCCTGCCTGCCGGCCGGCCGCACCGGCGGCTCGACCACCGCGAAGGCGGCCGACTGCGCCGAGCTGCGCGATGCGCGCCGCACGCTGCTGGGCAGCGCGCAGGAGGCCTGGCTGGCCGAAGGCTGGGACCGCGAGCGGCGCTGGAACCTGCTGGCACAGCAGACCCTGATGGCGCGCGCCAGCAGCCTGCCCGTGACGCCCGGCGACCCGGCCACCGGCCGCTACTGGACCGATGGCTGGGACGGCTATGCGCCCGCGCGGCGCCGCCTGCTGGCCAGCGCGGTCGAGGCCAAGGCCGCCAACCTCGTCGTGCTGGGCGGCGACGTGCATGCCCACTACGTCGCCGACCTGAAGCTCGACTTCGACGATGCCAAGGCACCAGTCGTGGCCAGCGAGTTCTGCGGCAGTTCCATCAGCAGCCACGGCTGGGCCCAGAGCAAGGCCGAGGAGCTGCGAGGCCTGAACCCGCACCTGCACTACGCCCGTGCGGACCAGCGCGGCTACGTGCAGTTCACGCTGGACGAACGCCGGCTCGAAGCGGACGTGATGGTCGTCGCGCAGCCCGACGATCCGGCCAGCGCCGTGGGCGTGGGCGCACGCTTCGTGGTCGAGGCCGGCAGGCCCGGGCCGCAGAGCGCCTGAGCCATCCGGGGCCGGCTGCAGTCCGGGCCTGCGTTCGTGCAGGTTCAAAGTCGGGCCTGCGCTTGCGATACTGCGCGGCCCGCCATGCAAGCCATCCTCGCCGTCACGATCCCGTTCTTCGCGCTGGTGCTGGCCGGCTACCTGGCCGCGCACCGGCATGTGCTGCCCGAGTCGGCGATCCCCGGGCTCAACGCCTTCGTGCTGTACTTCGCGCTGCCCTGCCTGCTGTTCCGCTTCGGCATGAACACGCCGGTGCTGCTGCTGCTGAACCCCTCGGTGCTGCTGCTGTACCTGGTGTGCGCGCTGATCATCGTGTTCTTCACCATCGCGGTGACGCTGCGCGACCCCGTGGGCCTGAAGGACGCCTCGTTCGGCGCCCTGGTCGCCGCGTTTCCCAACACCGGCTTCATGGGCGTGCCACTGCTGGTGGCGCTGCTGGGGCAGCCCGCCGCCGGCCCGGTGATCTGCACCGTGCTGACCGACCTGTTCGTCACCAGCTCGCTGTGCATCGCCCTGGCCCAGGCCCATGGCGCGGCCGAGCACGGCGCGCGCACCGCGGCGCTGCGGGCGCTGCGGGGCGCGTTGTCAAACCCGCTGCCCTGGTCCATCGCGCTCGGCGCCCTGTGTTCGGCCACCGGCTTCAAGACCAGCGGGCCGGTGGACGTGGTGGTCCGCATGCTGGCCGATGCGGCCAGCCCGGTGGCGCTGTTCGCGATTGGCGCGGTGCTGCACCGGGCCGGCCAGCATGTGCACTCGCGCACGCCGATCGGCCGCTTCCTGCCGGTGGCGCTGATCAAGCTCTTCGTGCACCCGCTGCTGGTGCTGGCGCTGGGCGCCGGCGCACGCCAGCTGGGCCTGCCGCTGAGCCCGTTCCAGCTGATGGTGATCACGCTGGCCGCGGCGCTGCCCAGTGCCAGCAGCGTGTCGCTGCTGGCCGAGCGCTATGGTGCCGACAACGGCCGCATCGCGCGCATCATCATGAGCTCGACCGCACTGGCCTTCGTCAGCTTCACCGCACTGGCCTGGGCCTTCGGTGTCAAGCCGGGCTGAGGCCCCACCCTTCAGCCGGACGCCGGCAGCGCCAGGATCTTCAGGGCTTCCTTCGACAGGTCGATCCACAGCCGCTCGGTCTCGATGCCGGCCTTCAGCACCAGGTGCTGCAGCTGCTGTTCCCGCGTCGTCAGTCGGCCGGGGAAGTCGCGTGACTCGATGGCGCGGAACAGCGCGAGCTTGGCCTGGTGCAGTTGCAACCGGCGCTCGATGTCCCTGGCCAGCCCGGCCGGTCCGACGGCTGCCTCGGCGCGCAGGCGCAGCATCAGCTCGTCGCGCATCGGCCGCGGGTCTTCCTGCGCCGCCACCCAGCGCTTGAGCTCCTTGCGGCCGGCCGGCAGCACGCGGTAGGTGCGCTTGCGCCCGCGCCCGCTCTCGGCCGGCAGCGACTGCACCCAGCCGGCCTCCTCCAGCCGCGCCAGCTCGCGGTAGATCTGCTGGTGCGTGGCGTGCCAGAAATAGCCGATCGAGCGGTCGAAGCGCCCGGCAAGCTCGGAGCCCGAACCGGGCCGCTCCACCAGCGCGGTGAGCAGGGCATGGGGCAGTGACATGGGCCGCATCTTGCCGCAGCGGCGGGCGGCTGTTCATGCAACCAGTTGCATTCGTGGGGTTTTGCGCCTACATTGCGCCCAGATTTGCGCAACCAGTTGCATAAAACCACCATGACCACGCCCTACCCCCACCTGCTGCGCCCGCTCGAGCTGGGCTTCACCTCGCTGAAGAACCGGGTGCTGATGGGTTCGATGCACGTCGGCCTCGAAGAAGTGCCCCACGGCTTCGAGCGCATGGCGGCCTTCTATGCCGAGCGCGCCCGTGGCGAGGTGGGGCTGATCGTCACCGGCGGCATCGCGCCGAACCTGCGCGGCCGGCCCTTCGGCGCCGGCGCGATGCTCACCACCGAAGCCGAGGCCGAGCACCACCGTGTGGTGACCCGGGCGGTGCATGCCGAAGGCGGCCGCATCGCGATGCAGATACTGCACTTCGGCCGCTACTCGTACCAGCCCTCGCTGGTGGCCCCCAGCGCGCTGCAGGCGCCGATCAACCCGTTCACGCCGCATGCGCTGAGCGGTGAAGAGGTCGAGCAGACGATCGAAGACTTCGTGAACTGCGCCGCGCTGGCGCAGCACGCCGGCTACGACGGGGTCGAGATCATGGGCTCCGAGGGCTACCTGATCAACGAGTTCATCGCCGCGCGCACCAACCAGCGCGACGACGAGTGGGGCGGCCCCTACGAGCGCCGCATGCGCTTCCCGGTCGAGATCGTGCGCCGCGTGCGCGAGCGCGTCGGCACGAACTTCATCATCATCTACCGCCTGTCGATGCTGGACCTGGTGGAAGGCGGCTCGACGCTGGCCGAGGTGATCCAGCTCGCGCAGGCCATCGAAGCGGCCGGCGCGACGATCCTCAATACCGGCATCGGCTGGCACGAGGCGCGCATCCCGACCATCGCCACCAAGGTGCCGCGCGGCGCCTATGCCTGGGTCACGCAGAAGCTGATGGGCCAGGTGAAGATCCCGCTGGTGGCCACCAACCGCATCAACACGCCCGAGCTGGCCGAGCAGCTGCTGGCCGACGGCGTGTGCGACATGGTGTCGATGGCACGGCCGCTGCTGGCGGACGCTCACTTCGTGCGCAAGGCCCGTGAGGGCTGCGCCGACGAGATCAACACCTGCATCGGCTGCAACCAGGCCTGCCTGGACCACACCTTCGCCGGCAAGATCACCTCCTGCCTGGTGAACCCGCGCGCCTGCCACGAGACCGAGCTGGTGATCGCGCCGGCCGCCGCGCGCAAGCGCATCGCGATCGTCGGCGCCGGCCCGGCGGGCCTGAGCTGCGCCGTGACCGCGGCCGAACGCGGCCATGCGGTGACGCTGTTCGACGCGGCCGACGAGATCGGTGGCCAGTTCAACATCGCGAAGAAGATTCCCGGCAAGGAAGAGTTCCACGAGACCTTGCGCTACTTCCGCCGCCAGCTCGACCGGCTGCAGGTCGAAGTAGAGCTCGGCCATCACGTCGACGCCGACACGCTGGCCGCCGGCGGCTTCGACGAGATCGTGCTGGCCACCGGCGTGACGCCGCGCACACCAGCGATCGAGGGCATCGATCACCCGAAGGTGCTGGGCTACCTGGACGTGCTGCGCGACGAGAAGCCGGTGGGCACCCAGGCGGCCATCGTAGGCGCCGGCGGCATCGGCTTCGACGTGGCCGAGTACCTGACGCACAGCGGCGCCAGTGCCAGCGTCACGCCCGAGAAGTTCTATGCCGAGTGGGGCATCGACCCCGGCTATGCCCAGGCCGGCGGCCTGCGCCCGCCGAAGATCGAGCCTTCGCCGCGCCGCGTGCACCTGCTGCAGCGCAAGACCAGCAAGGTCGGCGACCAGCTCGGCAAGACCACCGGCTGGATCCACCGCACCGCACTGAAGGCGCGCCGGGTGGCGATGGTCTCGGGCGTCCACTACGAACGCATCGACGATGCCGGCCTGCATGTCACCGTCGACGGCGTGCCCCAGACCATCGCGGCCGACCAGGTGGTGATCTGCGCCGGCCAGGAGCCGCAGCGCGAACTGCTGCCCGCGCTGCAGGCGGCCGGCTGCTCGGTGCACCTGATCGGTGGCGCCGACGTGGCCGCCGAACTCGACGCCAAGCGCGCGATTCACCAGGGCACCACGCTCGCGGCGCAGCTGTGACCCTGCGCCTGCCCTTCACGACACCCTTTTCACCGGAGATCCCATGGCCTCGACCCTGACCCACCTGCAAGCCCCGGCGGCCCGTTCGCTGGCCTCCTGGCACGAGATGGTGGCGCAGCGCGACATGCGTGCGCTCGACACCATCGTCCATCCCGACGCGGTGTTCCGCTCGCCGATGGCCTACAACCCCTATGGCCCGGCGCCGGCGGTGCTGATGGTGCTGCGCACGGTGATGACGGTGTTCGAGGACTTCGCCTACCACCGCGAGCTGGTCAGCGAAGACGGGCTCAATGTGGTGCTCGAGTTCAGCGCGCGTGTGGGCGACAAGCAGCTCAAGGGCATCGACCTGATCCGCTTCGACGAGCAGGGCCTGATCGTCGAGTTCGAGGTGATGGTGCGGCCGATGAGCGGGCTGCAGGCGCTGGGCGCCGAGATGGGCGCGCGACTCGCGCAGTCCTTGCCGGCGTTCAAGGTCAAAGCCTGACCCCCGACAAGCTTCAGATCGACAGCGGATCGACGTCGATCGCCCAGCGCGCCAGGCCTTTGTGCTGCGCGCGCAGCTGGTGCAGCCGGGGCAGCCAGTCGGCCAGCCAGCGCTGCAGCCGCGCCCGTGAGCCGGACTCGATCAGCATCTGCATGCGTTCGATGTTGGCCACCTTGGACACCGAAGGCGGCACCGGCGGGTAGACCATCACGTCGCCGGCGCCATCGAGCTGCGTCGCGCACTCGGCCGCGGCACGCAGGAAGGCCGTGGCCACCGCCGCGTCGCGTGCCTCGGCGCGCAGCAGCGCCAGGTGGCTGAACGGCGGCAGGCCGGCGCTGCGGCGCTCGGCCAGCTGGCCGCTGGCAAAGGCGGCGAAGTCGTGCGCCTTCAGGGCCGCGTACAACGCGTGTTGGGGATGCCAGGTCTGCACCCACATCTCGCTGCGCGCGGCGGCCTCGGCATCGCGCCCGGCGCGGCCGGCGGCCTGCATCAGCAGCGCGAACAGGCGCTCCGGCGCGCGGAAGTCGCTGGCGAACAGCGCACTGTCCGGGTTCACCGCCACCACCAGCGTGATGCGGCGGAAGTCGTGGCCCTTGGTCACCATCTGCGTGCCCACCAGCACGTCCACCGCGCCGGCATGCACCTCGGCCAGCCGGCTTTCGAGCTGGCCCTTGCCACGCGCGGTGTCCGCGTCCAGCCGCGCGATGCGCGCCTCGGGCAGCAGCTCGGCGAGCTGCTCCTCGAGCTTCTCGGTGCCGCGGCCGATGGGTGCGATGTCGAGGTTGCCGCACTCGGGGCAGGCGCGCGGCACGCGTTCGGTGAAGCCGCAGTGGTGGCAGCGCAGCGTGCGCTCGCCCTTGTGGAACACACGCCAGGCGCTGCAGTGCGGGCAGCCGCTCTTCCAGCCGCAGTCGGCGCAGTGCAGCACCGGGGCGTAGCCGCGGCGGTTCAGGAACACCAGGCTCTGCTCGCCACGCGCGATGCGCTCGCGCAGGCTCTGCAACACCGGCGGCGCGAAGAGCGGGCCGTGGCCGCTCTTTTCGCGCGGTAGCACCCCCATGTCGAACAGGCGCACCTGCGGCAGCACGCCGCCGCCGACGCGCTGCGCCATCTCCAGCCGCCGGTAGCGGCCCTGCAGCGCGCGCTGCCAGCTTTCGAGCGAGGGCGTGGCCGAGCCCAGCAGCACCGGCACACGCTCCAGGTGGCCGCGGTACACCGCCAGGTCGCGCGCCGAATAGCGTGCGCCTTCCTGCTGCTTGTAGGACGGGTCGTGCTCCTCGTCGACGACGATCAGGCCCAGCCGCGGCAGCGGCGCGAACACCGACAGGCGCGTGCCCAGCACGATGTCGGCGTGACCCAGCAGCGCGGTGAGCCAGTGCGACAGGCGCTGCGCCGGCGTCAGGCCGCTGTGCATCGCCACCAGCCGTCGGCCGGGAAACCGTGCGGCGAAGCGCGACTCGAGCTGCGGGGTGAGGTTGATCTCGGGCACCAGCACCAGTGCCTGCCGGCCGGCTGCCAGCACCTGCTCGGTGGCGCGCAGGTAGACCTCGGTCTTGCCGCTGCCGGTGACGCCATGCAGCAACAGCGGCTGCGGACGGGGCTCGGCCAGCGCGGCCTCGAAGGCGGCGAGCGCGTGCTGCTGCTCGTCGGCCAGGGTCGGGCGCTCGGGCATGGGCCCCTCGCTTGCCGGTGCATCCCGCTGCAGCCGCTTCAGCAAGCGCGCCTGGCGGTTCGCCAGGGCCGTGGCGTCGAGCTTGCGCAATTCAGGCGGCAGGACCGACAGCGCCAGTTCGCCGACGCTGCGCTGGTAGTAAGCAGCTGCAAATTCGGCGAGCGCCAGCCACGCCGGTGGCAGCGGCGGCAGGGCCTCGAACACGGCCGCCACCGGACGCAGGGCGCCGGCGTCGAGGGCCTGCCCGTCCAGCTGCGCGCCGGGGCGCCAGGCAATGCCCAGCACCTCGCGCCGCCCCAGCGGCACACGCAGCAAGGTGCCGGGCTTGAGCGGGTGCTCGCTGAGGTAGTCCAGCGGCGTGGTCAGGCCACTGTGCTGCGGCGCCTCCACCACCACGGGCACGCGCAGCGGGCTTGTCAAGCGCGACCCTCGCTCACTTGCCGCCGAAAACTCGCATCCACATCAAGAAGTCCGTGTAAGTTCATGATTGGAAAAGAGTTTTCGATTCATCCCCAGCTTCTGTGGATAACTTTGTGGGAAAGCTGGCAGCGGACGCGCTAAGTGCTTGATCCAGCAACGTTCGCGCTGGTTTGCCCATTCCTGAGGCAGCAGCCGAATATCGTTATGAATCAAGCACTTGCCACGAGTTTGCGCAATTTCTCATGGTGCATCGCACAGTGGCCGCGACAGATTCGTCGTGGATCGGATTTTGGGGATAAGTCAAGCCCTGAGCGCTCACTTACCCTCTCCGATGTGGGCAGGACGCTATGCGGGTGAACCCGCTTGCCGCAGCACGCGCGAGTGGGCATGCACGGCCTCGACCAGGGCCTGCACATGGTCCGGCGGGGTGTGCTGGTTGATGCCGTGGCCGAGGTTGAAGACGTGCCCGCCCCAGCGTCCGTCGGCCCGCTGCGGCGTACCGAAGCTGTCCAGCACCGCACGCGCTTCGGCCGCCACCGCATCGGCATTGGCGAACAGCACCATCGGATCGAGATTGCCCTGCAGCGCGACGGCGTCGTCGACGCGTCGGCGCGCCTGCCCCAGGTCGCAGGTCCAGTCCAAGCCAACCACGTCGGCGCCGATGGCCGCAATCTGCTCGAGCCACAGGCCGCCGCCCTTGGTGAACACGATGCAGGGCACGCGCTGGCCCTCGTGTTCGCGCTTCAGCTGCGCCAGCACGCGCTGGGTGTAGGCCAGGCTGAACTGCTGGAAGGCGCGGTGTTCGAGCACGCCGCCCCAGGAGTCGAACACCATCACCGCCTGCGCGCCGGCGTCGATCTGGGCGTTCAGGTAGGCCGCCACCGCATCGGCATTGATCGCCAGGATGCGGTGCATCAGGTCGGGCCGGCCATACAGCATCTGCTTGACCAGCCGGTAGTCGTCGGAGCCGGCGCCTTCGACCATGTAGCAGGCCAGGGTCCACGGGCTGCCGGAGAAGCCGATCAGCGGCACGCGGCCGTTCAGCGCCCGGCGGATCGAGGTGACCGCGTCGAACACATAGCGCAGCTTGTCCAGGTCCGGCGCCTGCAGCGACAGCACCGCGGCCTCGTCACGCAGGGGATGCGCGAAGCGCGGACCCTCGCCGGCAGCGAAGGACAGGCCCAGGCCCATCGCATCGGGGACCGTGAGGATGTCGGAGAACAGGATCGCGGCGTCCAGCGCATAGCGCTCCAGCGGCTGCAGCGTCACCTCGGTGGCGAAGTCGGGGTTCGTCGCCAGGCCCATGAAGCTGCCCGCCCGCGCGCGGGTGGCGTTGTACTCCGGCAGGTAGCGACCTGCCTGGCGCATCAGCCACAGCGGCGTGTAGTCGGTCGGCTGGCGCAGGCAGGCGCGCAGGAAGCAGTCGTTCTGGAGCGGCGCAAACATCCGTGGATTATCACGCCCGGGCTTCGATGACCGCGGTCAACGCTGCGGTCACGACCCCATGCTATGGTCGCTCGACCCCTGGATCACGGCAGGGAGGGAGCACGGCATGGAACCCCAGCACAGCGGCGCCGAGGTCATCGCGCGCATCCTGCACTTGTTCGAGTCCTTCGGCAGCCAGCCCTACGATGGCGGCCGGCGCGAATCGGTCAGCGCCCTGGCCCACGCGCTGCAATGCGCGCAACTGGCCGAATGGGCCGGCGCCGAGCCCGCGCTGGTGGCTGCCGCGCTGCTGCACGACATCGGCGATTTCGACGAGCGCGGCGCCGTGGGCAACGACAGCAGCGACAACGGCCACGAGACGCGTGCCCTGCCCTGGCTGCGACGCGCCTTCGGGCCCGACGTGCTGGAGCCGATCCGGCTGCATGTGGCGGCCAAGCGCTACCTGGTGGCCACCGAGCCGGGCTACCGGGACACGCTGTCACCGGCCTCGCTGCTGTCGCTGGAACTGCAGGGCGGTGCGATGAGCGACGCCGAGTGCGAGCACTTCGAGGCCGAGTCGCATGCACCGCAGGCGGTGATGCTGCGTCGCTGGGACGATGCCGCCAAGGAACCCGGCAAGCAGACGCCTTCACTGGACTACTACGCGGCGCTGCTGGACGAGGTGCACGAGCAGTCGCGGCCGGCGATCCGGCGCACCGTGGTGGGCGCGTTCGACGCCTGAGATTGCGCGCGGCGCCGCTACCAGCGCCGCGGCGCCACCAACGGCGGGTCCCAGCGGCCTTCGCGCAGCCAGCACTGCAGCAGCCTGTCGCCCCCGGCGGGCTGTGCCCAGTCCCACACGAGCTCCGGCGGGGCGACGCGCGTGCCGGCCCCCGCTTCGGGCATGGCACGCGCCAGGGCCATCACGAACTGCGCCACCTTGCCGGCACGAAGGGGTTGTTCGCGCTGCGGCACCATCCACTGCAGCTGGGACAGCAGCCCGTTCGCGAGACCCGACAACCACCGCGTCATTCGACTGTTAGCGCCCGCGGCTGCGCGGTCGCGTCCATCGGGTCCGCTACGGGTCGGTCGCACGATCACGAACTGCTCGAAGCCCAGTGCCGCCACCGCCTGTTCATCGAGGCTGGCCAGGCCCGCCTTGAGCGCCTGCGGCAGCAGCGACGGCGCATGGGGCATCACCAGCAGCAGCCGACGCACGCCCTGGCGCGGCAGCCAGCCGGCGAAGGCCGGCAGTTCGCCCGGGCGCGGGCGCAGGAAGGCCGCCTCGCGGCCATGGCGTGATCCCTCGCGGTCGAAGACGACGATGGCCGTGTCCGGCGCGGGCCGCAGCGCCGGCGTGTCGTCCAGGTGCGCCGGGTCCACCTGCACCGCGGCCAGGCCGCGCAGAGCCACTTCCAGCGGCTGGGTGACCAGGGCCGAGACACGTGGCCAGTGCGTCAGCGCCAGCGACTGCTCCAGCACGGCGGCGCCCAGCGGTCCGGCCGCACCCGCGACGACCAGATGGCCCGCGAACGTCCCATCGGGCCTGTGAGGGCGGTCCAGCCCGGCGCGCAGTGCATCGTTGAGCAGGGACATCGTGGCGACGGGGGTCGGGCCGGCCAGCGCGGCATCAGATCGGCCGGAACGCCTTCTTGCTGAAGTGCTCGCGCTGCGGCGGCTGTCGCAGCGGCGGCAGGTCCAGCAGCTCCTCGGGCATGCCGGTGTCGGGCAGCTGGTCGAGCAGGTGGCGGATCAGGGTGAGCCGGCCACGCCGCTGGTCGTTGAAGTCGACCAGGGCCCAGGGCGCATGCCGGGTGTGGGTGGCCTCCAGCATGCGGTCGCGCGCCTGGCCGTACTCGGCATACTTCTCGCGGGCCAGCAGGTCGATCGGTGACAGCTTCCAGCGCTTGAGCGGGTCGTTGCGGCGCTCGGCGAAGCGCTCCTCCTGCTTGTCCTGGTCGACCGTCAGCCAGTACTTGAACAGCAGCACGCCGTCTTCGACGAGCAGGCGCTCGAACACCGGGACCTGCTTCAGGAAGGCATCGACCTCCCGCTCGCTGCAGAAGCCCATCACCGCCTCGACGCCGGCGCGGTTGTACCAGCTGCGGTCGAACAGCACGATCTCCCCAGCGGCCGGCAGGTGCTGCACGTAGCGCTGGAAGTACCACTGGCTCTTCTCGCGGTCGCTGGGCTTGGGCAGCGCGACAGAGCGGCACTGCCGCGGGTTCAGTGTCTGCGCGATGGCCGCGATCACGCCGCCTTTGCCGGCAGTGTCGCGGCCTTCGATCAGCACGACCACGCGCTTGCCGGTGTGCTGCAGCCAGCGCGCGAGGTTGTTGAGCTCGAGCTCGAGGATGGCAAGCTTCTCGTAGTACTCGGCCTTGCCCATCCGGCTGGCCTTGTGCTCCTTCGCATCCTTGCCCTTGGCCTTTCCCATCGTCGTGCACCTCGCGTCGGTCGATCGACATCGAGTGTCGCGCAGAAAGGCGAACGCCCGCGCGCGGCGGGCGTTCCATGGGCGGCAGCAGCCGGGCGGCGGCTTACTTCTTGCGCAGCTTGGCGATCGCCGCGATCTGCGCAGCCATCATCGCGAACTCGCTCTGCGCCTTGGCGAAGTCGATGTCGCTCTTGGCGTTCTTCATCGCTTCCTCGGCCAGCTTCTTCGCCTCGTTGGCCTTGGCCTCGTCCAGGTCATGGCCGCGGATCGCGGTGTCGGCCAGCACGGTGACCGTGCCGGGCTGGACCTCGAGGATGCCGCCGGCGACGAAGACGAACTCTTCCTCACCGTTGTCAGCCCGCTCGATGCGCACCGCACCGGGGCGGATGCGGGTGATCAGCGGCGTGTGGCGCGGCAGGATGCCGAGCTCGCCGTTTTCGCCCGGCAGCGCGACGAACTTGGCCTCGCCCGAGAAGATCTGCTCTTCCGCGCTGACCACGTCGACGTGAATGGTTGCCATCGTCGGCTCCGGTTATTGGATCTTCTTCGCCTTTTCGAAGGCTTCGTCGATCGTGCCCACCATGTAGAAGGCCTGCTCGGGCAGGTGATCGCACTCGCCGTTGACGATCATCTTGAAGCCGCGGATGGTTTCCTTCAGCGGCACGTACTTGCCGGGCGTGCCGGTGAACACTTCGGCCACGTGGAAGGGCTGCGACAGGAAGCGCTGGATCTTGCGCGCGCGGGCCACGGCCAGCTTGTCTTCCGGCGACAGCTCGTCCATGCCCAGGATCGCGATGATGTCGCGCAGTTCCTTGTAGCGCTGCAGCGTGCCCTGCACCGAGCGGGTGGTGTTGTAGTGCTCTTCGCCGACCACGTTCGGGTCGATCTGGCGCGAGGTCGAGTCCAGCGGATCCACCGCGGGGTAGATGCCCAGCGCGGCGATGTCACGCGACAGCACGACGGTGGCGTCCAGGTGGGCGAAGGTCGTGGCGGGCGACGGGTCGGTCAGGTCATCCGCCGGCACGTACACGGCCTGGATCGAGGTGATCGAGCCGACCTTGGTGGACGTGATGCGTTCCTGCAGCCGGCCCATCTCCTCGGCCAGCGTCGGCTGGTAGCCCACAGCGGAGGGCATGCGGCCCAGCAGCGCGGACACTTCGGTACCGGCCAGCGTGTAGCGGTAGATGTTGTCGACGAAGAACAGCACGTCGCGGCCTTCATCGCGGAACGACTCGGCGATCGTCAGGCCGGTCAGCGCCACGCGTAGGCGGTTGCCCGGGGGCTCGTTCATCTGGCCGTACACCATCGCGACCTTGGACTCGGCCAGGTTCTCCTGGACCACGACCTTGGAGTCGGACATCTCGTGGTAGAAGTCGTTGCCCTCGCGGGTGCGCTCGCCGACGCCCGCGAACACCGACAGGCCCGAGTGCGCCTTCGCGATGTTGTTGATCAGCTCCATCATGTTCACGGTCTTGCCGACGCCGGCGCCGCCGAACAGACCCACCTTGCCGCCCTTGGCGAACGGGCAGATCAGGTCGATCACCTTGATGCCGGTTTCGAGCAGTTCCTGCGACGGGCTCAGCTCGTCGTAGGTCGGCGCCTTGCGGTGGATGGAAGCGGTGAGCGTCTGGTCGACCGGGCCGCGCTCGTCGATCGGGTTGCCCAGCACGTCCATGATGCGGCCCAGCGTGGCCTTGCCCACGGGCACCGTGATCGGGTGGCCGGTGTTGGTGACCATCAGGCCGCGGCGCAGGCCGTCCGACGAACCCAGCGCGATGGTGCGCACCACGCCGTCGCCCAGCTGCTGCTGCACTTCCAGCGTCAGCGGCGAGCCCTCGAGCTTCAGCGCGTCATAGACCTTGGGCATTTCATTGCGCGGGAACTCGACGTCCACGACCGCGCCAATGCACTGAACGATCTTGCCTTGTGCCATTTTCAAATCCTTCAAACAGTATTCGTTGCGCGGACCGGGATCAGCCGCTGATGGCGGCCGCGCCGCCGACGATCTCGGACAGTTCCTTCGTGATCGCCGCCTGGCGGGTCTTGTTGTAGACCAGCTTCAGTTCCGCGATCAGGTTGCCGGCGTTGTCGGTCGCCGCCTTCATCGCCACCATGCGGGCCGACTGCTCGGAGGCCATGTTCTCGGCCACCGCCTGGTAGACCAGCGCCTCGATGTAGCGCGTGAGCAGATCGTTGATGACGGTGGGCGCATCCGGCTCGTACAGGTAGTCCCAGCCGTACTGGGCCTTCTCGGCGGCCGTCTGCTGCAGGCGTTCGGCCGACAGCGGCAGCAGCTGCTCGATCACCGGCTCCTGCTTCATCGTGTTGATGAACTTCGTGTAGCACAGGTAGACCGCGTCGACCTTGCCTTCGACGAAGGCGTCCAGCATCACCTTGACCGGGCCGATCAGCTTTTCGAGCACCGGCGCGTCGCCGAGCTGCGTCACATGGCTCACCACCTTCGCACCGATGCGGTTCAGGAAGGTGAAGCCCTTGTTGCCAATGGCCACCGCCTGCGACTGCGAACCCGCGACCTGCAGGTCGCGGATCTTGTTGGTGACCGCGCGCAGCACGTTGGTGTTCAAGCCGCCGCACAGGCCCTTGTCGGTGGTGACGACGATGAAGCCACTGACCTTGGCATTGCCGCCGGCGCGCATGTAGGCCGACTTGTACTCGGGGTTGGCCTGCGACAGGTTGGCCGTGATGTTGCGGATCTTGTCCGCGTACGGCCGCGCATGGCGCATGCGGTCCTGCGCCTTGCGCATCTTCGAGGCCGAGACCATCTCCATGGCCTTGGTGATCTTCTTCGTGTTCTCGAAGCTCTTGATCTTGCCGCGGATCTCTTTACCGACCGCCATGACGGTGCTCCTTGTCTAGGCGTGCGGGATCAGGCGAAGGACTTCTTGAACGCGGCGATGGCGTTGGTCAGTTCTTCCTCGGCCGCCTTGTCCATCGCCTTGTCGTTCTCCAGCTTGGCCAGCAGCGCGGCGTGGCTGGACTTCAGGTGCTGGTGCAGGCCATGCTCGAAGGCCAGCACCTTCTTGACGTCGACGTTGTCCAGGAAGCCCTTGTTCACCGCGAACACCGAGGCCGCCATCAGGCTGATCGGCAGCGGCAGGTACTGCGCCTGCTTCAGCAGTTCGGTGACGCGGGCACCGCGGTCGAGCTGCTTGCGGGTGGCATCGTCCAGGTCGGACGCGAACTGCGCGAAGGCCGCCAGCTCGCGGTACTGCGCCAGGTCGGTACGGATACCGCCGGACAGGCTCTTGACCAGCTTGGTCTGCGCCGCAGAACCCACGCGCGACACCGAGATACCGGCGTTGATGGCGGGGCGGATGCCGCTGTTGAACAGCGAGGTCTCCAGGAAGATCTGGCCATCGGTGATCGAGATCACGTTGGTCGGCACGAACGCGGACACGTCGCCGGCCTGCGTCTCGATGATCGGCAGCGCGGTCAGCGAACCGGTCTTGCCCTTGACCTCACCCTTGGTGAAGGCCTCGACATACTCGGCGTTCACGCGCGCGGCGCGCTCGAGCAGACGGCTGTGGAGATAGAACACGTCGCCAGGGAAGGCTTCGCGGCCCGGCGGGCGACGCAGCAGCAGCGAAACCTGGCGGTACGCGACGGCCTGCTTGGACAGGTCGTCATAGATGATCAGCGCATCCTGGCCGCGGTCGCGGAAGTACTCGCCCATCGTGCAGCCGGAGTAGGCCGACACGTACTGCATCGCGGCCGATTCCGAAGCGCTGGCGGCGACGACGATGGTGTAGTCCATCGCACCGGCCTGCTCCAGCGCGCGCACCACGTTCTTGATCGACGAAGCCTTCTGGCCGATCGCGACGTAGACGCAGGTCATGTTCTGACCCTTCTGGTTGATGATCGTGTCGATCGCCACCGCGGTCTTGCCGGTCTGGCGGTCGCCGATGATCAGTTCGCGCTGGCCGCGGCCGATCGGCACCATCGTGTCGATACACTTCAGGCCCGTCTGCACCGGCTGGTCCACGCTCTTGCGCGCGATCACGCCCGGCGCGACCTTCTCGATCACGTCGGTCATCTTCGCGTTGATCGGACCCTTGCCGTCGATCGGCTGGCCCAGTGCGTTGACCACGCGGCCGATCAGCTCGGGGCCCACCGGCACTTCCAGGATGCGGCCCGTGCACTTGACGGTGTCGCCTTCGGAGATGTGCTCGTACTCGCCCAGAATCACCGCGCCGACCGAGTCGCGCTCGAGGTTCAACGCCAGGCCGTAGGTCGGCTGGCCGGCGGCGTTGGCCGGGAATTCCAGCATTTCGCCGGCCATCACCTCGGACAGGCCGTGCACGCGCACGATGCCGTCGGTGACGGACACCACGGTGCCCTGGTTCTTGATGTCGGCCGAAGCGCCAAGACCCTCGATGCGGCTCTTGATCAGTTCGGAAATCTCAGCGGGATTCAGTTGCATAGCTTTCTCCTAAGACGGCAAGTGAGCGACAAGGCCTCAAGCCGTCAGGGCGACCTTCATTTGTTCGAGACGGGCCTTGACCGAGGTGTCCAGCACTTCGTCGCCTACCACCACGCGGATGCCGCCGATCAGTTCGGGGTCGACCTCGACGGTGGCGTTGAGCTTGCGCCCGAAGCGCTTCTCCAGCGTCGCCACCACGTCGGCCAGCGCCGCGGCGTCGATCGGGAAGGCGCTGTAGACGGTGGCGTCCGAGCTGCCCGACTGTGCGTTGACCAGGGCCTTGAACTGCGCGGCAATCTCCGGCAGCGCGGCGAGCCGGCCGTTCTCGACCACCGTACCGACCAGGTTCGACACCTTGGCGTCGAGCGGGGTCTTGGCGGCCTGCGTCACCACCGCCACGATGTCGGCGGGCGCAATCTTCGGGTTGTCGGCGAACTGGCGCAGCTCGGCGTTGGCAGCCACGGCGGCCAGCGCATCGGTCTGGCCGGTCAGCGCGGCGGCCTGGCTGCCGGCGGCCTTGAACAAGGCCTCGGCGTACGGGCGGGCGATGGTGGCGAGCTCGGCCATGATCAGAGTTCCGCCTTCAGGCGGCCCAGCAGCTCGGCATGCACGCCGGCATTGACCTCGCGGCGGAGAATCTGTTCGGCGCCCTTGACGGCAAGGCCGGCCACCTGCTCGCGCAGCGCTTCGCGGGCCTTGACGGATTCCTGCTCGGCTTCTGCCTTGGCGGCGGCGATGATCTTCGCGCCCTCTTCGGCGGCGCGCGTCTTGGCCTCTTCGACCATCGACTGCGCCAGACGCTCGGCATCGGCCAGGCGCTTGGCGGCGTCGTCCTTGGCGGCCGACAGCTCGCTTTGAATGCGCTTCTCGGCGGCGGCCGAATCGGCCTTGGCCTTGTCGGCGGCGGACAGGCCGTCGGCGATCTTCTTCGCGCGCTCGTCGAGCGCTGCGGTGATCGGCGGCCAGACAAACTTCATCGTGAACCAGACCAGGATCAGGAACACGATCATCTGGACGATGAGGGTACCGGTGATGCTCACGTTATTGCCTCAATCACGGTGACGGGGATGGATGGCGAGGGGCGCTTCGCAGCGCCCCTGACCTCACACAACGAGCCGGATTTACTTGGCGGCAACGGCGGCCAACTGGCCCAGGAACGGGTTGGCGGTGGCGAACCACAGCGCGACACCGGTACCGATGATGAACGACGCGTCGATCAGGCCGACCAGCAGGAACATCTTGGTCTGCAGTTCGCCCATCAGTTCGGGCTGGCGGGCGGCGGACTCGAGGTACTTGCTACCCATGATGCCGATGCCGACGCAAGCGCCCAGCGCGCCCAGACCGATGATCAGGCCAGCGGCGAGAGCGACAAAGCTGATGACTTCCATGATGACTCCTAGTCAGATTGAGGTTGTGTGAAGGGAAAGGAAAAACGAAAACCGCGAGGGAGAGCAGCCCGCGTCAATGCGCGTCATGCGCCTGGCCGACATACACCAGCGTCAGCATCATGAACACGAAAGCCTGCAGCGTGATGATCAGGATGTGGAAGATGGCCCACACCGATCCCAGGATGACGTGACCCAACGCGAGGGCCACGCCAAGCGCCGACGCCGACCAGGCACCGCCCAGCAGCGCGATCAGCAGGAAGATCAGCTCGCCCGCATACATGTTGCCGAACAGCCGCATGCCATGCGAAATGGTCTTGGCGACGAACTCGACGATCTGCATCGCGAAGTTGAACGGGTACAGCGCCCAGTGATCGCCAAAGGGGGCGGCGAACAGCTCATGCACCCAGCCGCCGATGCCCTTGATCTTGACGTTGTAGACCAGGCAGACGATCAGCACCGAGACCGACAGGCCCATCGTCACCGACAGGTCGGCGGTGGGCACGACACGCAGGTAGGCGTGGTGCGGGTCACCGCCGGTGGCGCCGACGATCTTTTCCCAGATGAAGGGCAGCAGGTCGACCGGCAGCAGGTCCATCGCATTCATCAGGAAGATCCAGACGAACACGGTGAGCGCCAGCGGGGACACCAGCTTGCGGCTCTTGGCGTTGTGAACGATGCCCTTGGCCTGGCTGTCGACCATCTCGACCAGGAGTTCGACCGCCGCCTGAAAGCGGCCGGGCACGCCCGAGGTGGCCTTGCGTGCGGCGCGCCACAGCAGGAAGCAGCCGAGCACGCCCACCAGGATCGCGAAGAACATCGAGTCCCAGGCGACCACGGAAAAGTCGACCGGACCGTGGAGTTCCTTGTTGCGCAAGTGGGTCAGGTGGTGAACGATGTACTCACCGGCGGTGGGTCCGTGCGCCGCCGCGGCGTGGGCTTCTGCTGCCATCTTGTTTCGTCTCGATCAGTTCAGTTCGTTCGCCGGCCGCGCCACAGCAGCGCCACCGCATACACCTTGATGCACAGCACCAGACCCACCAGCAATGCCGGCCAGACCAGGGGCTGTACGACCCGGTTCGCGATGACCAGCATCGCGATGGAAAAGACTATCTTCACCGACTCCCATAACAACACGCTGACGGCTGACACGGCCGGTGCGGTGCTGGAAAGTCGACTGGTCATGCCGCGCGCCATCAAGGCCCCCGGCACCACCACCGTGGCCGCGCCGTACAGCAGCGACCACGCCACCTCGTTCCTCCCGGTGAGCAGACCACCCAACAGGGCAGCCACCACACCGACCACGGCTTGCGCCATGACGACCCGCCAGGGTGAAACCGGCGGTTCCTTCGCCCTCAAAGCGGCTGCTTCTTCTCGGCTCAGCCTCTTGAAGGACGCGTCTGCCGCCTCATCTTCTGTCTGCCACGGGTCTTGCCCTGCCGCCTGTGGCGCTTGGCCCGTTACTGTCATGGGCCGGGGGGACATCGTGGTTACGCTCGGTTTCGGCAAACCGCAGGAGTATACGTGGAAACCCGTGCGGCTCTCCAGCCCCCGGCGTGGCCCCGGCTACAGCCTGGCAAATTGAACCGGTAGGCCCGGCACCGCCACCCGCAGCTGCAGCACGCAGCCCGCCAGCGGCTGCTGCGCGAGTTCGTCGGCGGGCCGTTTCTCGCGCGCGGTGGTGATGTACAGCGTCTTCAGGTCCGCTCCGCCGAAGCACGGCATCGTCGGGCAGCGCACCGGTAGCGGCAGTTCGACCAACAGTTCGCCCTGCGGAGACAGCCGCAGCAGGCGCTGGCCCTCGAACATGGCGCACCAGTAAGCCCCTTCGCTGTCGACCGCCGCGCCGTCGGGCCGACCGCCATAACTCGCCAAGGACTCGCCCGCGGCGCGCGGCGGGAACTGCCGGAACAGCCGGCGCCGGCTCAGCGAGCCGTCTTGCGCATCGACATCGAAGGCCTGCACCGCATGCGCCTTGGTGTCGGACCAGTACAGCGTGCGGCCGTCGGGACTGAAGCCCAGCCCGTTGCTGACCGTGATGCCCTCGGCCATGCGCTCGATGCGGCCGCGCGCGTAGCGGTACAGCGCCGCTTCCGGCTCGCGCCGGTCGTCCAGCGTGCCGACCCAGAAGCGGCCCTGCGCATCGGCCTTGCCGTCGTTGAAGCGCTGGCGCGCCGGGTCGTAGGGCGGTGGCGCCACCTGGCTGCGCACACCCGACTGCGGGTCGAAGCGCCACAGCCCGTCGCGCATCGCGATCAGCAGGCCGCCATCGAGCAGCGGCGCGCAGCTGCCGGGCTCGGTGTCGAAGCCCCACTGGTCGTGCTGCTGGCTGCGCGGGTCGAAGGCATTGAGGCGGCGCCCTGGAATGTCGACCCAGTACAGGCGCTGCTCGTCCGGGTGCCAGAACGGCGACTCGCCGAGGATCGAAGGAGGCACCGGCAAGGCCTCGATAGCGCCGGAAGTGAGCGACATGTCGGGAGATCCGTGAAGGGATCTCAGATTGTGGCGACTTCCAGTTTCACCCACGCATCAAGCGACTGGCCGGGCTCGAGCCTGCGCAGGCCCTGGCTCGCCGGCTCGGCGTTGTGGATCGCGTTGCCGACATGGCTGACCGGTTCGACGCAGAAGAAGTCCTTGTCGACCGGCGTGTAGACCATCAGGTAGCGCAGCGACGAGCTCAGCCGCAGCGAGAACTTCTCGTCGCGGATGCGTGCTGCGCCCTGCCAGCCTTCGAAGCAATGGTCGAACGCCAGGTGGGCGATGTCGCCGTCGATGCCGGGCTGGGCCTGCTGGCGCGTCGGCAGCTGGTTGGCGTCGGTCTCCCAGCGCGCCGCCACCTCGGCATGCAGCCGGCTGCGCGAGCGTCTCGGGAAATACGGGTGCCAGCCCAGGCCCATCGGCTGCGGCCGCGCATCGGTGTTGGTGACCGCCAGGTGCAACTCCAGCCCGCCCGGCGTGAGCACCACGCGCTGGGCGATCGTGAACGCGAAGGGCCAGTCGGCGTCGGCCACATGGGCGTAGTGCAGTTCCACGTCGCCCTCGCGCTGCGCGGTCACCTGCCAGGGGCGCTGCCAGGCCACGCCATGCATCGGATGGGGCGAGCCCGGATAGTTCAGCCGCAGGGTGTGGTCCTGACCCTGCCAGCGGAAGCGGCCAAAGCCGATGCGGTTGCTGTACGGTGCCATCACGAAGCCGCCACTGGCGCCGGGCGCGTCCAGCGCCCCCGCCTCGCCGCTGCGCAGCACCGGAACGCCGCGATGCCAGAGGCCCGCGATCGCGCCGCCAAGATCGGGGCGCAGCGCCAGTGTCAAGTCACCCGCCTGCAGTTCGACGGGGGTGGGGTGGTCGCTCATCGGTGCTCGCTGCCAGTCTCGAGGGGTTGAAGAATCATCGTCAGCCGGCACCGTCGGTGTGGGTGCCGTGGCTGAGCGTGTGCACATGGCCGCTGCCCTCCTGGGTGCGCAGCGCCCGCAGCGTAGCCGCCGCACCTTGCATCACCAGGCTCAGGTCGGCGGCCACCGCCATGTAGTCGAAGGCCAGCGCACGGAAGCGCGTGGCGCTGTCCTGCGTCAGCGTCAGCGTGCCGATCGGCATGCCGACGGCACGGGCCCGGCGCACCGCCTCGGCCATCAGGGCCAGCACGCGGGGGTGCGTGGACTGCCCAGGCACCCCCCAGGCTGCCGGCCAGGTCTGCCGGCCCGAGGAACAGCGCATCGACGCCCGGCACAGCGGCGATCGCCTCCAGCTGCTCGACCGCCTGCGCGGTCTCGATCTGCAGGATCACGCCGATGTGCTGGTTGGCGGTCTGCAGGAAGTTCGGCGTGGTGCCGAAGCGCGAGGCGCGGCTCATGCCGGCCATGCCGCGGATGCCCTCGGGCGGGAAGCGCGTGGCGGCCACCGCGCGGCGCGCCTCGTCGGCGTTCTGCACGAAGGGGAACAGCACCGTCGTCGCGCCGGCATCGAGCACGCGTTTGACCATCACCGCGTCGTTCCACGGCACGCGCACCACCGGCAGCATGCGGGTGTTGCCCACCGCCTGCAGCATGTGCATGACGCCCATCATCTCCAGCGGCGTGTGCTCCATGTCGATCACGCCCCAGTCGAAGCCGGCATGGCCGATGGCCTCGGCGACAAGGGCGCTGGCCGACATGATCCATGTGCCCAGCGGGGGCTGGCCGCCGGCGGTCTTCAGCAGTCTGCGGAAAGCATTCATGCGACCCTCCTGGTCACCCGAGGTCGGCCTTCAGGTAGTGCGCGCCGGGAATCGGGTTGAAGTAGTACGGCGGGATCTCGGCGAAGCCCAATGATTCGTACAGGCCGCGCGCGGCCTCCATGTCGTCCAGCGTGTCGAGCAGCATCGCCGAATAGCCGGCCTCGGTGGCGCGGTCCATCAGCGCCTGCGCGAGGAGGCGGCCCAGGCCGAAGCGGCGAAAGGCACGGCGCACGTAGAGCCGCTTCATTTCGCAGGCGTTGGCGTAGTCCACCTCGCGCAGCGGCCGCAGCCCGCCGCAGCCGGCGAGCTCGTCGTCGACGAAGGCCAGCAGCAGCGCGCCCTGCGGCGCGGCGTAGTCGCCGGGCAGCGCGGCCAGTTCGTCCTCGAAGTTCTGGAAGCACAGGTCCACGCCCAGGCCCTGCGCGTACTCGCGAAAGATCTCGCGCGTGGCGTCCAGCAGCGCGGGGGTATCGGGCGCCTGCAGGCGGATGGCGGGCGAGGACATCAAGGCAGGAGGTCCGGAAAGGTCGCGACGGGGCTGATCATGCACCGATGCGGTCAGCCACCGAGCTTTGCGATCCACATCGACAAGCCCGCGCAGGCCGCGACCAAGGCCAGCGCCAGCAGGCGCGTGCGCGGCGAATCGGACGAGGCGGGCACGCCAGGCGGCAGCGGCTTGTCACCACTGAGCATCGGCCCGACCAGGTTGTTGCCGCGCAGCCGGTAGCTGACGATGGCCGCCACGTGCAGCACGACCAGGCCGATGATGAGCCACTGCCCCCAGCCCTTGTGCCAGGCGGTGGCCTGGAGCCCGGTGGCGCTGGCGACGAAGCGGTTCAGCGGCCCGGTGGTGGCGATCTCGTCGTCGGCCACCAGGCCGGTGGCCACCTGGATCGCCAGGATGCCGATCATCGCCATCACGGAGAACGCGCCGAGCGGGTTGTGGCCGACCTCGAAATGGTCGTCGGCACGGTGGTCGCCGCGCAGGTAGCGCAGCACCGTGCCCGGCATGCGCAGGAAGCTGCCGAAGCGCGACCAGTGCCCGCCAACGAAGCCCCAGAGCACCCGGAACACCAGCAGCGCCAGCACCAGCAGGCCCAGGCGCATGTGCCAGGCCATCGCCGCACCGCCGACCTTGGCCGTGACCACCAGCGCGATCACCGCGCCAGCCAGCAGCCAATGGAAGCAGCGCGTGGGCAGGTCCCACACGCGCACGGGGCGCAGGTCGGCAGGTTCGGTCATGCGGTGATCGGGCACGGGCGGGCTGGGACCACGACGATAGCCGATGCGCGCCACAGCGGGGCCCGGGGAAGGCCCGAGCCGCCGCGCCGCCCCCGGTGCATCCCCTGTCTGCGCACAAACCCTAGGCTGGAATAGCCGCGGTGCCCGCCACGTACACTGCTTCGCGCCCAGCACCAACGCCAGGGCGGCCCAACCCGGAGGAAACGCATGAAACGACTGCTCGTGGTCTCGGCCACCGCACTCGGTGCGCTGGCCAGTCTGCCCGCCGCCGCCCAGTTCCAGAAGCCCGAAGACGCCATCAAGTACCGCCAGAGCGCGCTCACCGTGATGGCCAACCACTTCGGCCGCGTCGCGGCCATGGCGCAGGGCAAGGTCCCGTTCGATGCCAAGGCCGCGGCCGACAACGCGCATGTCGCGGCAACGCTGTCGCGCCTGCCGTTCACGGCCTTCGGCGAGGGCACCGACAAGGGCCTGCCGACCCGCGCGAAGCCCGAGATCTGGAAGGACCAAGCCAAGTTCAAGGACCTGGCCGAGAAGATGGCCACCGAAATGGCCAAGCTCGAGGCCGCGGCCAAGACCGGCAGCCTCGACGCGATCAAGGCCCAGGTCGGCGCAGTGGGCGGCAGCTGCAAGTCCTGCCACGACGACTACCGCGCCGAGAAGTACTCGGCCAACTGACCGCGCGGCGCTAGCCGCCCGGCGCGTCCGCGAAGCCCAGCACCACGCGCCGGGTCTTCGCGGACTTCTTTTCGATCTTCGTCACCACCACCGCGCCAATGTCGGCGGTGTTGGTCACATGCGTGCCGCCGCAGGGCTGCAGGTCCACGCCCTCGATGTCCAGCACCCGCACCCGCCCCTGCCCGCGCGGGGGCTGCACGCTCATGCTCCGGACGAGTTCGGGCTTCGCGTCCAGCTCGGCCTCGCTGATCCAGCGGTGGCTCACCGGATGCGCCTCGGCCACCAGGCGCGCCAGGCCCTCGGTCAGCTGCTGCTTGTCCAGCGGATCGGTCATGTGGAAATCGAGCCGCGCGTAGTCCGCGGTGATCGAGCAGCCATCCACCGGATGCGGCACCAGCGCGCACAGCAGGTGCGTCGCGGTGTGGAAGCGCATGTGGCGGTGGCGGCGCTGCCAGTCGATGCGTGCGCTGACCCGCTGGCCCGGCTGCAGAGCCGACACGTCCGCGCCCGGCGCTGGCACATGGACGATCTCGCCCGGCTGCGTGCCCTTGCGTGTGTCGGCGATCGCGATCTCGCGGCCGTCGGCCAGGCGCAGCACACCGCTGTCGCCGGCCTGGCCGCCGCCCAGCGGGTAGAACACCGTGCGATCGAGCTGGATGCCGCGCTCGTCGACGGCCAGCACCTGCGCCTCGCACTCGCGCAGGCAGGCGTCTTCGCGGAACAGTTCTTCGGTCGCCATCGTCATCGGCTCCAGGCTTGCAGTTGGACGGGTCCGTGCGGGCCGGCCAGCGTCACGGCCAGGCCGGGCTGCGCCAGCGCCTGCACGCCACGCATGCGCAGCAGCGCGCGCACCGGTGGTGGCAGGCCGCCCAGCGCGAGCGAGGCGACCGACAGGCCGCTCGGCGGCATCGCATCGGTGGGATGGCGGCCGCGCCACTCGATCAGCGTCGGCAGCCAGCCGTCGCAGGCGATCGCGCCATCGTCGCGCACCAGCAGGCGCCAGGCCAGCCGGCCTTGCGTGGTCTCGCGCTCGGCGGCGATCGGCGGGCCGGGGTCGACGCCGCGGTTGATCAGGCCCCAGCGCTGCATCTCCAGTTGCTGCGTGCGCAGCACCATGTGCACCAGGCGCGGCTGCTCGCGCACCGCGGCCTGCAGCGCCGGATCGTCCATGCCGAACCAGCGTGCACGCTGCGGCGGCGGGGCTTCCGGGTCGATCGCGATGATCTCGAGGTAGGCCGCCGGCCCGCCGGCCACCTCCAGCCGCAGCAGCCGGTTGTGCGTGCCCATCAGCGCATGCCGGCCACCGGGTCCGGGCACGACGCCCAGCGCCTGTTCGCACCAGGCGGCGCCTTGCGCCAGCGAATCGGCCACGACGACGAGGTGATCGAGCGCGGTGTTCACAGCGTGACGGTGCCGCTCACCACCGGCGTCACGTCGCCGCCGATCCAGACCTCGCCGCCCTCGGCCAGCACGTGCACGCGACCGGCGCGACCCAGCGCCGCCCCTTGCGCCGCGACGTAGCGCGCCGATGCCAGCCCGTCGCCGATCAGCCACTGCGCGAGGCCCGCGTTCAGGCTGCCGGTGACCGGGTCTTCCGGCACGCCCAGCGAGGGCACGAAGGCCCGCACCTCGAACTGGCACTCGCCGCCGGCCGGGTGCGCGCCGACCACGCCGAGCTTCAGCCCCGCCATGGCCTGGAAGTCCGGCCGCAGCGCCAGCACGCTGGCCGCATCGGGCAGCAGCGCGGCCATCCAGCCGGGGCCGTTGTCGACCCATTGCAGGCGCAGCAGTTGCGTGTCGGTGATCTTCAGCGAGGCCAGCACCTGGGCGCGCAATGCCGGCTCCTGCACCGGGCCGCTGCGGCGCAACGGCGGCGCTGCGAAGGCCAGGCGGGCGCCGTCGCGGCGGATGCGCACCAGGCCGACGGCGCACTGCTGCACCACCTCGCCCTCGCGCTGCGGCCGGCCGCTGGCCGCCAGCCAGGCATGGCAGCTGCCCAGCGTCGGGTGGCCGGCGAACGGCAGCTCGCCGCCGGGCGTGAAGATGCGCACCCGGTAGTCGGCCTGCGCGTCGGTGGGCGGCAGCAGGAAGGTGGTTTCGGAGAGGTTGGTCCAGCGCGCAAAGTCGGCCATCTGCGACTCGCTGAGCCCGGTCGCGTCGTGCACCACGGCCAGCGGATTGCCGCGCAGCGGCTGCGCGGTGAAGACGTCGAGCTGGGAGAAACGGCGTTCGCTCATGCAGTGCCCCGTGGAGGGTGAAGGAGAAGGGATTCAGGCCGCCGCGCCGGCCAGCACGCGCGCATAGACCTCGCGGTCGACATTGCCGCCGCTGAGCACCAGCGCGGTCTTGCGGCCGGCCAGGCGCGGCCGCTCCTGCCACGCGGCGGCCAGCGCGGCGGCGCCGGCGCCTTCGGCCACCTGGTGCGTCGTTTCATAGAGCAGGCGCATCGCGGCGGCGACCTCGTCGTCGCTGACCTGCAGCACGCGCGACAGGCCGCGCTGCAGGATGGCCAGCGCATCGGCCTCCGGCGTGCGGCAGGCCATGCCGTCGGCCAGGGTGGTGGTGACCGTATGCGAGACCGGCTCGCCGCGCGCCAGCGACAGCGCATAGGCCGGCGCGCCGCTCGAGACGACGCCGATCACTTCACAGCCCAGGCCCAGCGCCTCGCGCGCGGCGATCAGGCCACAGGCACCGGAGCCCAGGCCGATCGGCACATACACCGCGTCCAGCTGCGGCAGCTGGCCGAACAGCTCCAGGCCGTAGCTCGCAACGCCGGCCACCAGGTCCGGGTGGAACGAAGGCACCATGTGCCAGCCGCGCGCGGCGGCCAGGCGCATGGCTTCCTCGCGCGCAGCCTGGAAGTCGTCGCCGAACTCGATCAGCTCGACACCGAGCGCACGCATCGCGGCGTTCTTCTCGCGGCTGTTGCCGCGCGGCACCAGCACCAGCGCGGGCAGGCCGTGGCGGCGCGCGGCGAAGCCGATCGACTGGCCATGGTTGCCGCGCGTGGCGCTGACCACGCCGGCCGGCCGCTGGCCGGAAGCGATCAGCCGCTCGAAGTAGACCAGCCCACCACGGATCTTGAAGGCGCCGACCGGCGTGTGATTCTCGTGCTTGAGCCACAGCTCGGTGCCGTCGTCGGGCCGCGGCGCGACGGCGGCTTCCAGCAGCGGCCAGCGGTACTGCGGCGTGGGCGGCAGCACCGCATGCACGCGGGCCGCGGCATCCCGCAGGTTGGCCGCATCCGGCAGCATGGCCGCCTCCGGCCGGTCCAGGCCCGCCGCCTGCGCGAGCGTCACGGCGCGATCTCGGCCGTGGCCTCGATGTGCTCGCGCAGCACGCGGCCCAGCGTCGCGACACCGTCGGCGATGTCGGCCGGCGCGAGCGTCACGAAGGACAGGCGCAAGGTGCGCGGGTCGGCCGCGTGGGCATAGAACGCAGCCCCCGGCACGTAGGCGATGCCGGCCTCCACCGCCTGCGGCAGCAGCGCCATCGCATCGCAGCCTTCGGGCAGGCGCACCCAGAAGAACATGCCGCCCTGCGGCTCGCGCCATTCGCTGCCCTCGGGCAGGTGCTCGGCCAGGCCGGCGGCCATCGCATCGCGCTGGCGGCGGTAGCGCTCGCGGATGGTCGGCACATGCTGGTCGAGGAAGCCGTCGCGGATGACCTCGTAGACCACGCGCTGGTTGAAGCCTGGCGTGTGCAGGTCGGCCGCCTGCTTGGCCTGCAGCAGCTTGGGGTACAGCTCGGTCGGCGCCACCACGTAGCCCAGGCGGAAGCCGGGCGCCAGCACCTTCGAGAACGAGCCGAGGTAGATCGTGCCCTCGGGCCAGCGGGCGGCGATGGGGGCCGGCGGCTCGGCGTCGAACCACAGGTCGCCATACGGGTTGTCCTCCACCAGCGGCACCCGCGCGGCCTGCGCGGCCTTCACCAGCGCGGCGCGGCGCGCCTCGGGCATCACGCGGCCGGTGGGGTTCTGGAAGTTCGGCAGCAGGTAGGCGAAGCGGGTGCCCGGCGCATCGTGCGGCAATGCGGCGATGGCATCCGGCAGCGGGCCGTCGGCATCGCTGGCCAGGCTGGTGTAGATCGGCTCGTAGGGGTTGAAGGCCTGCAGCGCGCCCAGGTAGGTGGGCGTCTCCACCGCCACCGGCGCGCCGGCGTCGACCATCACCTTGCCGACCAGGTCCAGGCCCTGCTGCGAACCGGTGGTGATCAGCACCTGATCGGCGCTGACGCGGTGGCCCATCGCGGCCATCTTGTGCGCGACCCAGTCGCGCAGCGGGCCGAAGCCTTCGCTGGCCGAATACTGCAGGGCCTCGCGCGGCGATTCGGCCAGCACCTTGGCGCAGGCCTGGCGCATCGCCTCGACCGGGAAGCTGTCCGGCGACGGCAGGCCCCCGGCCATCGACAGCACGCCCGGCTTCTCGGTCACCTTGAGGATCTCGCGGATGATCGACGGGTTCAATCGCGCGCTGCGGCGCGCCTGGTTCCACAGGCTCATGGGACGTGTCTCCGGTTGTCGGGTTCGATGTGCAAGGCGCCCAGCGTACTGCCAGTTGGCGATGGTGGCGAACAGGGGTGGGTGGATCGAAAGGGGTTTCAGCGCGGGGCGGCGGATTGCCGCCGCGAGACGAAGACCGTGGCCATCACCGCCAGCGAGAACGCGACGGTGGGGCCGTCGAGCGACTCGCCCAGCAGCGGCACGGCGAGCCACATCGACAGGAAGGGCTGCAGCAGCTGGACCTGGCTGACCCGCAACGTGCCGCCCAGCGCGAGGCCGCGGTACCAGGGAAAGAAGCCCAGCCACATCGAGATCAGCGAGACATAGGCGAAGCCCAGCCATGCCGGCGCGTGCACCGCATGCGCCGGCCACGCCGCCAGCAGCAACCAGGCACTCACGGGCAAAGTGAGCGGCAGCGCGAGCACCAGCACCCAGGAGATGACTTGCGCCGGCGGCATCGCCTGCGGCCCGGTGAAGAGCCGGGCGCACTGCACGTAGCCGAAGCCGCCGAACAGCACCGCCGCCATCAGCAGCGCATCGGCCGGCTGCAGGCCGCTGCCGCTCTTCCACGCCGCGAAGCCCAGCACCAGCGCCGTGCCCAGCGCGGCACAGAGCCAGAAGCCCAGGCTGGCGCGCTGGCGCAGCCACCAGGCGCCCATGGCCGCCGTCGCGATGGGCAGCACGCCCGTCACGACCGCCGCATGCGCGGCGTCGACATGGCGCACCGCCAGCCCGATGCACAGCGGAAACCCGAACACCACGCCGACCACCGCCAGCGCCAGCACCCGCCATTGCCCGGGCCGCGGCCGGGGGGCGCGGACGGCGAGCAGCCAGGCCAGCGCCAGCAGCCCGGCCACCGCCGCGCGGCCCACGGCGACGAACACCGGCGACAGCTGCGGCGCGGCCGCGTCGCCGCCGGCCAGCCGCGTCATCGGGATCGTGAACGCGAAGGCCAGCACGCCCAGGGCGCCGAGCAGCCAGCCGCGTGTGCTGTCGGACAGGCCGCTGCGCAGGGGAATCACGGTGCTCGATGACATCGGCCCAGTCTAGGGTTGACGTCAGCACACGAACAGTACACTGCGCAATACAGTCAATTCGTCTGTACTGACCACGCCATCAGTACAGCTGCGCAATGAACGCTCCGCACGACCTGCCGCCGCGCCTGCTGGCGCGCGACCGCCACCACACGCTCGGCGAGCAGCTGGCCGCGCGTTTTGCCGAACGCATCCAGCAGCGCACGCTGCAGGCCGGCGCGCGCCTGCCCTCGGTGCGCGAGTGCGCGCGCCAGCACGGGGTGAGCCCGAGTACCGTGGTCGCGGCCTACGACCAGTTGCAGGCACAAGGCCTGGTCGAAGCGCGGCGCCAGCGCGGCTTCTTCGTGCGCGAAGCACCGGCCGCGCGCGGCGCGCCGCCCGCCGCCGCGCGCCGCACCGGGCTGCCGGCACCGGTGGATGCCACGGCGCTGATCCGCGGCATGTTCCAGAACCAGCTGGGCCATGTCGGCCCCGGCCTTGGCACCCTGCCCGAGCCCTGGCTCGACAGCAGCCTGATCGAGCGGGCGCTGCGCCGCACCCTGCCACAGGCCGCCGATGCCTTGCGTTACGGCGACCCGGCCGGCGACCCGCCGCTGCGCGCGGCGCTGGCGCGGCGCCTGGGCGGCGACCTCGGCATCCACTGCGACGCGAGCCAGATCGCCACCACCATCGGCGCCACCCATGCGCTGGACATCATCGCCCGCACCCTGCTCCACCCCGGCGATGCCGTGCTGGTGGACGAACCCGGCTGGGCGGTGGAGTTCGCGCGGCTCACGCGCCTGGGCATGCGCCTGCTGCCGGTGCCGCGCGGGCCACACGGGCCCGACCTGGCGGTGATGGAGCGGCTGCTCGCCGAGCACCGCCCGCGGATGTACGTCACCGTCTCGGTGCTGCACAACCCGACCGGCCAGTCGCTCTCGCTGGCCACCGCGCACCAGGTGCTGAAGCTGGCGGATGCGCATGGCCTGACGATCGTCGAGGACGACACCTACGCCTGGTTGGCGCCGAACCATGCGCCGCGGCTGGCCGCGCTGGACGGGCTGCAGCGCACCATCTACGTCTCGGGCTTCTCGAAGATCCTGGCCCCGAACTGGCGTGTGGGCTATGTCGCCGCGGCACCGGCGCTGATCGAGCGCGTGATCGACACCAAGCTGCTGATGACCCTGACCACGCCGGCATTGCTGGAACGCGCGGTGGCCTGGTGCCTTGACCAGGGCCTGCTGCGCCGCCATGCCGAGCGCGTGATCGAGCGGCTCGATGGCGCCCGCCAGCGCGTGATGCGGCTGGCCGAGGACGCGGGCTGCCGCTTCGTGGCGCCGCCGCAGGGCCTGTTCGGCTGGGTGGACACCGGCGTCGACACCGACCGACTGGCCACCCGCCTGGCCGCGGAGGGCTGGCTCACCGCGCCGGGCAGCCTGTTCCATGCCGCGCCGCGCCCGAGCAGCCTGATGCGCATCAACTTCGCCAGTTCGCTCGAACTGCGCTTCTGGCAAGCCTTTGCCCAGGCGCGGCGCGGCCTGAAGGCGCACCCACCCGAGTCGGGGGTTTGAAACGTAACGTCACGACATGTGTCCTAGGGGCGTCGTACCATGGTTTCTTACATTTCTGCGCCGCGATGTTCTGCTCCACCCTGCCACAGGGCGCCCCCGATCTGATGCGCGTCAGCGAGTTTCGTCGCTACCTCGACGATCTCGATCGGCTGCACGGCACCGATGCCGCGAATTCGCGCCTGACGTCGCTGAGCCCCTCGCTGATGCAGGACCTGCAGCGCTTCGAGCAGCATGGCCAGCAGAGCGAACTGCTGGAGGTGCTGGCGGCGGGCGTGCGCCACACACAGCCACTGGCGGTGCACCTGCAGTTCGGCCAGCAGGTGCTGACGCTGACGGTCTTCCCGGTGCACAAGCTGGCGCATTGCGCGCTGCCGATGGACAAGGTGCTGGACAGCGACCTGGGCAAGCTGCAGGTGCTGCAGGTGGAACAGGCCACGCTGCGCGCGCCGGGCGATCGGGAAACGGCGCTGATCGGCGACCCCGCGCTGTACGCGCCGCTGGCGCCGGTGCTGTGGGCGATGGCGATGCGCGGCTCGCGCGAGGCGCTGCTGCCCGAAATCGCCGGCCAGGCCGCCTACCGCGTGGCCCCCGGCGTCAGCTTCGACGGCCTGGCCCTGCCGGTGGTGCTGCAGCGCTGCATCACCCGCCTGCGCCGCCAGACCAGCAACCTGCGCGAGATCTGCGAATGGCCCGGCATCGACCGGCCGCGCGCGCAGCGCATGCTCAACGCCATCTACCTGCAGGCGGGCCTGATCGTCAGCCGCACCCATCCCGCCGCCACCAACGAGGGCTGGGCCGGGTACCGTTGAGCCCCCGGCCGCCTGGCAGCCTGTCCCCTGCGGGGACTATTGGATGTAGCGCCCGCCGGGTCCGATGATCAGGATGTCCACCATCGACGAGCCATGGTGGTTCTGCGGGCCGAAGCTCAAGGGGTAGCCGCCGAGGTCGATCTTGCCGGCCGCCTCGATCGTCGTCACCAGGCTTTGCGGCGTCACGGTCCGGCCGGCACGCCGGAGCATCTCCAGCAGCACGCGCAGGTTCGAATAGCCGAAGAAGTGGTCGAAGTCGACCGGCAGCTTCGCGCGTTCCATCGCCGCAGCGTAGTCTCTGGTCAGCGGTGTCGTGGCGCGCAGCGGATACGGGCCGATGCGTGCGAAGGCCAGGCCGCGCGCTTCATCGCCCAGCGCCTCGACCAGCGGCTTGGCGTTGGCAATCGACAACGCGTACAGCGGCACGCCCAGGTGCGCGCGCACCGCCTTGACGAAGGGCACCAGCGCCGGCCCGAAGGCAATGAACAGCACGGCCTGCGGGCTGGCCGCTGCCAGGGTCTGCGCCGCCGCCACCGCGTCGCTGCCGGAAATCTCCAGCGGCGCCTTGGCCACCAGGGTCGAACCCAGCTCCCTGCAGACCTCCTCCACCACCGGCAGCATCAGCTGGCCGAAGGGGCTGTTGTGGTAGGCCACCGCGATCTTCGTGCGGCCGACGGTCGAGAGGTTGCGCAGCATCTGCACCACCTCGTCGCGGTAGCTGGCCATGGTCGTGAAGAAGTACGGATGCTGCTTCGCGCGCAGCGCCGGCGCGCCGGTGTACACGCCCACCAGCGGCACTTTCTTCTCGGCCAGCAGCGGCAGCACCGCGGCCACGTTCGCGGTGCTGGCCAGGCCGTACAGCGCGGTGACGTTGTGCTTGTCGATCAAGCTGGCCACGTTCTCCACGCAGCGCTTCGGGTCGTAGGCATCGTCCAGCGTGATGAGCCTGACCTTGCGGCCGGCCACGCCGCCGCGGCGGTTGAACTCCTCCAGCGCCAGTTCCTGGCCGCGGATCACCGGCTTCATCGTCGCCGCCAGCGGGCCGCTGAGGTGCGCGCTCTGGCCGATCACGATGTCGTTGCCGTTCGCGGCCGCGCTCGACTGGGCCCGGGCCGGCCCGCCCAGCCAGCCGCTGGCGGCCAGCGCGGCCAGGCGGGCGAGGGTCGCGCGACGGCGAGGGTGCTGGTGCATCGACTGTCTCCTGTGCCCCTGGACATCGGGGTGCGGCAGTGTGCGGCGACGTGCCGCCGCGCAGGATCACCCAGGCGACAACTACCGCAGGGCGAACACGGAGTTCACTCGCCCGCGGCCACCGGGAGAGCAGCGGCACTGCAGCGCTTCAGTCGGCCGGAGCTTGCGGCGCGGACAGGGCTTCCCAGCGCTCCAGCGCCAGCATCAGCCCTTCCTCGATCTCGGCGAAGCGCGCCTGCAACTCGCCCACGCGCTGCGGCTCCTGCGTGTACAGCTCGGTGCCCGCGAGCCGCTCGCCGATGGCGCGCTGCTCGGCCTCCAGCGCCTCGATGCGCGCCGGCAGTTCATCCAGCTCGCGCTGCTGCTTGTAGCTGAGCTTGGTGCGTGGCTTGGGAGCGGCAGCCTCTCGCGGTGCCGGGGCCGGTGCGGCTGCCGGCGCCGGCTCGGGCCGCGCGGCCGCCTGCGCCGCCAGCGTGCGGGCGCGCTGCGCCCGCCAGTCCTCGATGCCGCCCTCGTACTCGCGCCACAGCCCGAGCTTCTGGTCGCCCTCCCAGGCGATCAGGCTGGTGACGACGTTGTCGAGGAAGCGCCGGTCGTGGCTGACCAGGAACACCGTGCCGCTGTAGGCCTGCAGCAGTTCCTCCAGCAGCTCCAGCGTGTCGATGTCCAGGTCGTTGGTCGGCTCGTCGAGGACGAGGACATTGGCCGGTAGCGCGAACAGCCGCGCCAGCAGCAGTCGGTTGCGCTCGCCGCCCGAGAGCGTGCGCACCGGCGAGTTCGCGCGCTCGGGCGCGAACAGGAAATCGCCGAGGTAGCTCATCACGTGCTTGCGCGTGCCACCGAGCTCGATCCATTCGCTGCCCGGGCTGATGGTGTGGGCCAGCGTGGCCTCGAGGTCGAGGCCGGCACGCATCTGGTCGAAGTAGGCCACCTGCAGCTGCGTGCCGCGGCGCACACTGCCGCTGGTGGGCGCCTGCTCGCCAAGGATCAGGCGCAGCAGGCTGGTCTTGCCGGCGCCGTTGGGCCCGACCAGGCCGATCTTGTCGCCGCGCAGCACGGTGGCGCTGAAGCGGTCGACGATCAGCCGCTCGGGCTCGCCAGCGCTCGCCGGCGGGTAGCGCAGCGTGACGTCCTTGAGTTCGGCCACCAGCTTGCCGCTGGGCAGGCCCGCGTCGACCTCCAGCCGCACCTGGCCGAGTTGCTCGCGCCGCGCGGCACGCTGCTCGCGCAGGCGCTTGAGCCGCGCGACGCGGCCGACGCTGCGCGTGCGCCGGGCCTCGACGCCCTTGCGCACCCACACCTCTTCCTGCGCCAGCAGCTTGTCGGCGCGTGCGCTGGCCAGCGCCTCGGCTTCCAGCTCGCGCTGCTTGGCGCTTTCATAGGCGCTGAAGTTGCCGGGGTAGCTGCGCAGCACGCCGCGGTCGAGCTCGAGGATGCGCGTGGCCACCGCGTCGATGAAGGCGCGGTCATGCGAGATCACGATCAGCGCGCCGCGCCAGCCGTTGAGCAGGTCCTGCAGCCACTCGATCGCGTCGAGGTCGAGGTGGTTGGTCGGTTCGTCGAGCAGCAGCACGTCCGGCCGCGCCACCAGCGCCTGCGCCAGCGCCACGCGCTTCTTGGTGCCGCCGGAGAGCGTGTCGATCATCGCCTCGGGCGACAGGTGCAGGCGCTGCAGCGCCTCGTCGACGCGCTGCTCCCAGGTCCAGCCCTCCAGCGCCTCGATGCGGGTCTGCAGCGCATCCAGGTCCTCGCCGGGTTCGTGGCGCTCGAAGCGCTCGCGCAGCGCCTTGGCCTCGGCCACCACCTCGCTCACCGCCTCGAACACGGTGTGGCCCGGCTCGAACGTCGGCTCCTGCGGCACGTAGAAGCGGCGCAGGCCCTGCTGCAGCTGCAGCACGCCGTCGTCGAGCTTCTCGCTGCCGGCCAGCACCTTCAGCAGCGAGGACTTGCCACTGCCGTTGCGCCCGATCAGCGCCAGCCGCTCGCCGGACTCCAGCGCCATCGCGGTGTGGTCGAGCAAGGCCACGTGGCCGAAGCCCAGCTGGGCATTGGAGAGCGTGATCAGGGCCATTCGTGTCCGCCCGGCTGCCCGCGGAATCAGGCCGGGCGACGCCGGGCCATGGCCGCCAGCAGTCCCTTGAGCTCGCGCTCCTGGGCCAGCTGGCGCGGGCTGGGGCCGGTGGTCGGCACGAGGTCCGGGTTGGCGCCCAGCTCCACCAGCTTCAGCGCGGTGGTCTCGTCGCTGTTGATAGCCCAGGCCAGCGGCGTGGCCCGCTCGGCGTCCAGCGCATCGAGCCGGGCGCCGCGCGCAGCCAGCAGTTCCACCAGCTCGGTGCGGCCGCTGCCCGCGGCGGCATGCAGCGGCGTCATCAGCAGGCCGTTGCGCAGCGCCACCTGGTTGGCGTTCGCGCCGCGGTCCAGCAGCAGGCGGGCCACCGCCAGGTGGCCGTCGCGCGCGGCCTCGAACAGCGGGGTGAAACCGATCGGGTCCGGCGCATCGATGCGCGCGCCGGCGTCCAGCAGCGCGGCCACCGCGTCGGCGCGGCCCTGGCGCGCGGCACGCGCCAGCATCGAGCGGCCGGTGCTGTCCAGCGCGTCGGCCGCAGCCCCAGCCTTGAGCGCGGCCCGCAGCGCGTCGAGCGCGCCGGTGTCGATGGCCTGCTGCAGCTGCTGTTCCGCCGCACTCAGCGCATGGCGGCGGCCCAGGTGCTCGCTCAGGCGCTCGACCAGCGGCTGGAAGCCGCGCCGCGTCGCCACTTCCAGCGCCGTGCCATGGCCGGACAAGGTGGCATCGGCGCCGTGGCTGAGCAGCAGGTTCACCGCGTCGAGGTCGCCGTAGAAGCAGGCCCAGTTCAGCGCCGGGTCGCCGTTGCGGTCGACCAGGTTCACCTGCGCCCCGCCTTCGAGCAGCATGCGCGCCATGGCCAGGTCGCGGTTGTTCAGCGCCAGCATCAGCGGCGTGGCGTCGTAGTAGGCGGCATAACGCACATCCGGTGCGGCACCCCGGGCGAGCAGCAGGCGCACGATGTCGTGCTTGCCGCGCGAGGCCGCCACCAGCAGCGGCGCGGCGCCCTTGCCGTCGGTGGCCGACGCGTCGACGCCGTCGGCCAGCAGCTGCCTGACCTGCGCGGTCTCGCCCGCACGGATCGCGGCGACCAGGTCTGCATAGCCCGGCGCCGCAGCGGCCGCCCAGGCAGCCGACGATGCGATGACCATCGCGGCCAGCCGACCGGCCAGCCAAGCCTTCCTGAATGTCTTGGTCATTCCTGCCTTCTTGTCTGTTATGTCTTCTGAACGGCGCGCTCGAGCGCGTCGATGAACATTGTCGCCACGTTGAAACCCGTCTGCTCCGTGATTTCCTGGAAGCAGGTCGGGCTGGTGACGTTGATCTCGGTCAGGTGGTCGCCGATCACGTCCAGCCCCACCAGCAGCAGCCCGCGCGCGGCCAGCGTCGGGCCCAGCGCCTCGGCGATCTCGCGGTCGCGGGCGGTCAGCGGCTGCGCCACGCCCTTGCCGCCGGCCGCCAGGTTGCCGCGGATCTCGCTGCCCTGCGGGATGCGCGCCAGCGCATACGGCACCGGCTCGCCGCCAATCACCAGCACGCGCTTGTCGCCCTTGACGATCTCGGGCAGGTAGCGCTGCACCATCAGCGTCTGCCGCCCGTCCTGGTTCAACGTCTCGACGATCGAGCCCAGGTTCAGGCCGTCGGGCCCGACACGGAAGATGCCCATGCCGCCCATGCCGTCCAGCGGCTTCAGGATGATGTCCTGGTGCTCGGCGTGGAAGGCGCGCACCGCGTCGGCGCTGCGCGTCACCAGCGTCGGCGCGATGAACTGCGGGAACTCCAGGATCGCCAGCTTCTCCGGGTGGTCGCGCAGCGCGGCCGGCTGGTTGAACACGCGCGCGCCTTCGCGCTCGGCCTGGCCCAGCAGGTGGGTGGCGTAGAAATACTCGCTGTCGAAGGGCGGGTCCTTGCGCATCAGCACCGCATCGGCATCGGCCAGTGCCAGTTCGGCCTGCGCGACGGTGCTGAACCAGGCGTGCTCGTCGCCGGTCAAGGTGATGCAGCGCGCCTGCCGCGCGACGACGCGGGCGCCGCGGTGCCACACCAGGTCGGCCGGCTCGCAGGCCCAGAGCTGGTGGCCACGGGCCGCGGCCTCGCGCATCATCGCGAAGGTGGTGTCCTTGTAGGTCTTGAACGATTCCAGCGGGTCGGCAACGAACAGCAGCTTCATGGTGGCAGCGCTCAGGCGGTCGGACGTGAGGGGCGCCAATTGTGCACAGCCAGCGTGAAGAGGCCGGCCACCATGCCCCAAAAGGCCGAGCCGATGCCGGCCATCGAGACGCCCGACAGCGTGACCAGGAAGGTCAGCGCAGCGGCGTCGCGGTGGCGTTCGTCCCGCAGCGCCGTGGCCAGGCCGCCGGCGATGGTGCCCAGCAAGGCCAGCCCGGCCACCGCCGCCACCAGCTCGCGCGGAAAGGCCAGCAGCAGGCCGGCCACTGCGCTGCCCGCCAGCCCCAGCAGCAGATAGAACACGCCGGCGCTCAGGGCCGCGGTGTAGCGCCGCGCCGGATCGTCATGCGCCTCGCGGCCCATGCAGATCGCGGCGGTGATGGCCGCGAGGTTGATCGCGAACGCGCCGAACGGCGCCAGCAGCAGCGTGGTGAGCCCGGTGGCGGTGATCACCGGCGACACCGGCGTCTGGTAGCCGGCGGCACGCTGGGCCGCGACGCCGGGCAGGTTCTGCGAAGCCATCGTGACGATGAACAGCGGCAGCGCCACGCCCACCGCGGCCGACAGGCTGAACTGCGGCGCGGTCCACACCGGGCGCGTCCAATCCAGCGTCAGCGCCTGCCAGTGCAGCGTGCCCTGCAGCGCTGCCACCGCGATGCCCGCCAGCAGCACGCCCGGCACCGCATAGCGCGGCCACCAGCGCCGGCCCAGCACGAACGCGAGCGCCATTGCCAGCACCAGCGCCGGCGCACTCTGCACCGCCAGCACCGCGTTCAGGCCGAAGCGCGCCAGCACGCCGGCCAGCAGGGCCGCGGCAATCGCCATCGGCAACCGGTCCATCAGGCGCTCGAACAGGCGAGTTGCCCCGGCCAGCGTGATCAGCAGCGCGCACAGCAGGAAGGCGCCGGTGGCCTCGGGCAGCGTCACGCCGTGGCTGGCCGCCAGCAGCGCGGCGCCGGGCGTCGACCAGGCCGTGAGCACCGGCTGGCGATAGGCCCAGGACAGCGCCAGCGTGGACAGCCCCATCGCCAGGCCCAGCGCCCACATCCACGACGCCGTCTGCGCCGGCGTGGCGCCCAGGGCCTGCGCGGCCTGGAACACGATCGCCACCGCGCTGGTGTAGCCCACCAGCACCGCGACGAAGCCGGCCACCACCGCCGACAGGGACAGATCTTGCTTCAGGGTGCGCATGGGCCGCGAGCATATCGGGCGAACTGCCGGGCGTCCGCAGCACTGTTCGGTTCAAGCCGCAGCGGTGCGCCGCCGATAATCCGTCATCGTCACGTCCTCTTCACCATGTGCCGACTGATTGCCTACCTCGGTGAGCCGATCTACCTGGACCAGCTGGTGTGCGCCCCGCGCCACTCGCTGCTGCGGCAGGCGCTGAAGGCCGAGGAAGCCAAGGCAGTGACCAACGGCGACGGCTTCGGCATCGGCTGGTACGGCGAGCGCGAGGAGCCCGGCATCTACCGCGAGGTGATGCCCGCGTGGTCGGACGAGAACCTGCTGGCGCTGTGCGGCACGGTGCAGTCGCGGCTGTTCTTCGCGCATGTGCGCGCCGCCACCGGCACCTCGATCGCGCGGCAGAACTGCCATCCGTTCAAGCACGGCCGCTGGATGTTCATGCATAACGGCCAGATCGGCGGCTATGCCCGCGTGCGACGCCAGCTCGAGGCGCGGCTGCCCGACGCGCTGTACGCGGCCCGCAAGGGCGCCACCGATTCCGAATTGCTGTTCCTGCTGGCGCTGGCACGCATCGAGGCCGGCGAGACACCGGACCAGGCGATGCCGACGGTGCTGGAAGACACCCTGGCGCTGATGCGCCAGGCCGGCTGCACCGAACCGCTGCGCTTCGCGGCGGCGCTGACCGATGGCCAGGAAGTGCATGCCTTCCGCTTTTCCAGCGATGGGCGGCCGCCGACGCTGTACGTCAGCGAACGCGCCCAGGGCAGCGTCGTGGCCTCCGAGCCGCTGGACAGCCAGGGCGACGACTGGCGCTCGCTGCCGGCCAACAGCTGGCTGCGCCTGAGCCGGCACGGGGCCGAGTTGCACAGCTAGCGCGCCCGGCGCTACCGCATCCGGACTGGCGCGCCAGCGCCGAGTGCACTTTTTCACCCCGGCCTTGATGCCCCGGCGAGGCCTTCGTAGCATGAAACGCTGAAAGGCCCTCGGTGAGGACGTACGGGGATGGCGTGTCTGCGGGAAGTGTTGGGGGCCCCGCCGTCGGCGGAGTTGCCGCGGGTGGCGAGCGTCCAGGCGCGCGCGACCGAAACGGGTGACCAGGGTTTCCTGCGCGAGCTCTATGCCTCGACGCGAGACGACGAGATGCGCGCCACGGGCTGGTCGCCTTCGCGCTGCCGCAGCTTCCTCGACCAGCAGTTCGACTACCAGCAGCGCTACTACCGCGCCCACCATCCCGGCGCCATGTTCCTGCTGCTGGCCGAAGCCGGCACGCCGATCGGCCGGCTGTACTGGCGTTGCGAGGACCAGCACGCCACCCTGATCGACATGAGCCTGGTCCCCAGCCTGCGCGGGCAGGGCCTGGGCAGCGCGATCCTGAAGCTGCTGACCGATGGCGCCGATCACCGCGGCCAGTGCATCGACCTGCATGTCGAGCCCGACAACCGCGCGCAGCGGCTGTACCGCCGCTTCGGCTTCGAGGTCAGCGGCCACGACAGCCTGCACCTGCGCATGCGGCGCAACGCGCGCAGCCCGGTGGCGTCGGCACGCTGAACACGCAGCCGACCCTGCCCAGCCTGGCTTGGCGGCATGCCGGCCGCGGCGACCGGCGCGCGCCTCAGATCTCGACCTTGGCGCCGAGCTCGACGATGCGGTTGGACGGCAGGTTCAGGAAGTCCGCCGCCGCCGAGGCATTGCGGTGCATGCCGGCGAACAGCTTCTCGCGCCACATCGGCATGCCGTCGCCGAACGTGGGAATCACGATGTCGCGGCTGAGGAAGTAGCTGGTGTCCATCTCGGGCAGCGGGATGCCGCGGTCTTCCAGCAGCTTCAATGCCTCGGGCACGTCGGGGTCGTTCTTGAAGCCGAAGTGCAGCACCACGCTCCAGCAGTCGTGGCCCAGCGTCTCCATCTGGATGCGCTTGTCGAAGCCGATCCACGGGACCTCGTGGTGCTTCACGGTGACGAACAGGTTGTGCTCGTGCAGCACCTTGTTGTGCTTCAGGTTGTGCATCAGCGCGTTGGGCGTCAGGCCCTCGTCGGCAGCCAGGAACACCGCGGTGCCGGGCACGCGCGTCGGCGGGCTGATGAACACCGCCTCGAGGAAGCTGCGCAGGTCGATCGCCTCGTCGCGCAGTCGGTGGCTCACCAGCGCGCGCCCCTGCCGCCAGGTGGCCATCAAGGTGAACATGCCGATGCCGATCAGCAGCGGGAACCAGCCGCCGGACAGCAGCTTCAGCATGTTCGACAGGAAGAAGGTGACGTCGATGACGAAGAAGAAGCCGGTGGCCAGCAGGCACAACGCCAGCGGGTACTTCCAGCCGTAGCGGATGACGAAGAAGGTCATCACCGTGGTGATGGTCATGTCCATCGTCACCGCGATGCCGTAGGCCGTGGCCAGGTTCGACGAGGTCTTGAACAGCGCCACCGCCAGCACGATGAAGACGTACAGCCCCCAGTTCACGAAGGGCACGTAGATCTGCCCGGTGTCGCGCACCGAGGTGTGCTTGATGGCCATGCGCGGCAGGATGCCGAGCTGGATGGCCTGCTTGGTGACCGAAAACGCCGCCGAGATCAGCGCCTGGGATGCGATCACGGTGGCCGCCGTGGCCAGGATCACCAGCGGCAGCTGGGCCCAGCCCGGCGCCATCAGGTAGAACGGGTTCTCGATGGTGGCCGGGTCGGCCAGCAGCATCGCGCCCTGGCCGAAGTAGTTGACCACCAGCGCCGGCATCACGAAGCCATACCACGCAATGCGGATCGGCAGCTTGCCGAAGTGGCCCATGTCGGCGTACAGCGCCTCGCCGCCGGTGACGCACAGCACCACCGCACCGAGGCCGATGAAGGCCACCAGCGGCTCGCGCACGAAGAAGCCGATCGCGTACAGCGGGTTCAGCGCCACCAGCACGGCCGGGTTCTGCAGCACGTGCGGCAGGCCCAGCGCCACCAGCACGATGAACCACACCAGCGTGATCGGCCCGAACGCGCGGCCGATGCCGCCGGTGCCCAGGCGCTGCACCGCGAACAGCGCGGTCAGCACCACCAGGGTGAGCGGAATCACGAAGGCGTGCAACTGCGGCGCCGCGACCTCCAGGCCCTCGACCGCCGAGAGCACCGAGATCGCCGGCGTGATCACGCCGTCGCCATAGAAGATCGCGGTGCCGAACAGGCCCACGCTCATCAGCACCGAGCGCAAGGCCGGCTTCTCCTTCACCGCGGTGGTGGCCAGCGCCAGCATCGCGATCAGGCCGCCTTCGCCGTTGTTGTCCGCGCGCAGGATCAGCAGCACGTACTTCACCGAGACGATGATGGTCATCGTCCAGAAGATCAGCGACAGCACGCCGAGGATGTTCTCGGCGGTGACCTGCACGTGCCCGCCGTGGAACACTTCCTTCAGCGCGTACAGCGGGCTGGTGCCGATATCGCCGTAGACGACGCCCAGGGCGCCGAGGGTCAGCGCGGCCAGTGCGGCCGGACTCTTGGAGGCGGATGCCTTGCTCACTGCGAGGAATCGCCGGCCTCGGGCGGGCCGGCGGCAACCGAAAGGGCGCTCATTGTGCGCTTGCGCTTGTGCAGTGCGTCAACCGTGGGTGCGGCCGCGCCACCACACCGCGGGGGGCGGGCTTGACAAAGCCCGCCAATGGCACGCTGGGCTGGCCTACTCGTAGACCTCGGCGTCGGGATCGGTGGCTTCCAGCTCGTAGCTGGCCGCGAGCATCGCCAACCGGCCGATCACGCCGTACATGTAGAAGCGGTTCGGCGCGCTGGCACCGGGCTTCTCGCCCAGGCGCGGCAGGTGGTGGCTCTCGGCAAAGGCCAGCGGCACGTAGCTGGAGCCCGGGGTGTTCAGGTTCTCGTCGATGCCGCGTTCGGCGTGCACGCGGTAGTAGCCGCCGACCACGTAGCGGTCGATCATCGTCACCACCGGCTCGGCCACCGCCTCGTGCACGCGCTCGTACGTGGGCACCCCTTCCTGGATGATCACCTCGGTCACCGCCTCGCCCGCGGGCAGCAGGCTGAGCTTGCTGCGGGTGCGGCGGTTCACGTCGTCCAGGTCCTTGGCGTCGCGCACCGTCATCAGGCCCTGGCCGGCCGAGCCCTTGTCGGACTTGATCACGACGAAGGGCTTGTCGTTGATGCCGTATTCCTTGTGCTTGCGGCGGATCTTGGTCAGCAGCGCGTCGACGTTGCTCTGCACGCAATCGAGCCCCGCCGGGTCATCGAAATCGACCTGGCCGCACTGGCCGAACATCGGGTTGATGAGCCAGGGGTCCATGCCCAGCAGCTTGGCGAACTTCTTGGCCACTTCCTCATAGCTCTGGAAGTGCTTGCTCTTGCGGCGCACGGACCACCCGGCGTGCAGCGGCGGCAGCAGGTACTGCTCGTGCAGGCCTTCCAGCACCTTCGGCACGCCTTCGGAGAGGTCGTTGTTCAGCAGGATCGTGCAGGGGTCGAAGTTCTTCAGCCCCAGGCGGCCGCGGGTGCGCAGCAGCGGTTCGATGGTGAGTTCGCTGCCGTCGTGCAACGACAGCGTCAGCGGCTCCTTCACCGCCGGGTCCAGCGTGCCCAGGCGCACGTTGAGGCCAGCCTGGCCGAAGATCTGCACCAGGCGCTGCACATGGGTGAGGTAGAAGCTGTTGCTGCGCAGGTGGCTCTCGGGCACCAGCAGCAGGTTCTTGGCCTCGGGGCAGATCTTCTCGATCGCCGCCATCGCCGCCTGCACCGCCAGCGGGAGCATCTCGGGCGTCAGGTGGTTGAAGCCGGTGGGGAACAGGTTGGTGTCCACCGGCGCGAGCTTGAAGCCCGCGTTGCGCACGTCCACCGCGGTGTAGAACGGCGGCGTGTGCTCCATCCATTCGAGCCGGAACCAGCGCTCGATGGCGGGCATCGATTCGAGGATGCGCGCCTCGAGTTCGTTGATCGGGCCGTTGAGCGCGGTGATGAGGTGGGGAACCATGAAAGGGCTGCCTGCGGTGAAGGGACTGCCCGCGGCCTGGGCGGACGCAGGATTGTAGGAAGGTGGTGCCGCAGCGCCCAAGAAAAAGGGCTGCCCGTGGGCAGCCCTTCGCATGGGGGGGGCCGGCAGCGCCTGCCGCCGGCCGTGGGTCAGCCGCGCCGGGCTTACTTGCTGTACGCCGTCTCGCCGTGCGAGCTGATGTCCAGACCTTCGCGTTCTTCCTCTTCGGTGACACGCAGGCCAATCACCAGGTCGACGATCTTGTACGACACCGCGGCCACCACGCCGGACCAGACGATGGTCAGGCCCACCGCCTTGGCCTGGATCACGAACTGGTCCCACATGCCGTTGCTGGACACGGTGGCGGTGACCCAGTCGGACACCAGGCCCGGGCCGCCCAGCGACTGGTTGTTGAAGATGCCGGTCAGCAGCGCGCCGATGATGCCGCCCACGCCGTGCACGCCGAACACGTCCAGCGAGTCGTCCGCGCCGATCAGGCGCTTCAGGCCGTTCACGCCCCACAGGCAGGCGAAGCCGGCGATGAAGCCGATGATGATGGCGCCCATCAGGCCGACATTGCCGGCCGCCGGGGTGATGGCCACCAGGCCGGCCACCGCGCCCGAGGCCGCACCCAGCATCGAGGCCTTGCCGCGCAGCATCGCTTCACCCAGGCACCAGGCCAGCACGGCGGCCGAGGTGGCGGTGAAGGTGTTCATGAAGGCCAGCACCGCCGAGTTGCCCGCTTCCAGCGCCGAGCCGGCGTTGAAGCCGAACCAGCCCACCCACAGCAGCGAGGCACCGACCATCGTCAGCGGCAGGCTGTGCGGCGCCATGGCTTCCTTGCCGTAGCCCACGCGCTTGCCGATCATGAAGGCACCGACCAGGCCGGCGATGGCGGCATTGATGTGCACCACGGTGCCGCCGGCGAAGTCCAGCGCGCCCCATTGCCAGATCAGGCCGGCCTTGGCGTTGGTGGCGTCCACGACTTCCTTGGCGGTGTAGGCGTCCGGGCCCATCCAGAACCAGACCATGTGCGCGATCGGCGCATAGCTGAAGGTGAACCACAGCACCATGAACAGCAGCACGGCCGTGAACTTGATGCGCTCGGCGAAGGCACCGACGATCAGGCAGCAGGTGATGCCGGCGAAGGTGGCCTGGAAGGCGGCGAACAGCAGCTCGGGGATGTAGACCCCCTTGCTGAAGGTGGCGCCCATCGCGAACTCACCCTTCACGGGGTCGAAGATGCCCTTCAGGAACAGCCGGTCCAGGCCGCCGATGTAGGCATTGCCTTCGGTGAAGGCCAGGCTGTAGCCGTACAGCGCCCACAGCACGACGATCAGCGAGAAGGTGACCATCACCTGCATCAGCACCGACAGCATGTTCTTGCTGCGCACCAGGCCGCCGTAGAACAGCGCCAGGCCGGGCACGGTCATCATGATCACCAGCAGCGTGGAGACCAGCATCCAGGCGTTGTCGCCCTTGTTGGCGACCGGGGTCGAAGCGGCCGGCGCGGCCGCCGAAGCCGCGGCCTCGGCGCCCGAAGCGGCGGCGGGTGCGGGGGCCGCAGCCGATGCCGCCGCCGGCGCGGCCGAAGCGGTGGCCGCCGGGGCGGAGGCCGCATCCTGGGCCATCGAGCCGCCGGCAAAGCCCAGGACCGCGAGGCCCAGGGCGAGCGAAGCTATGAATTTCTTCATCATGGTGGGTTGTCTCTTGAAGTTCGGGGCGCGCCTCAGAGCGCGTCCTTGCCGGTCTCGCCGGTGCGGATGCGCACCACCTGTTCGAGCGCTGACACGAAGATCTTCCCGTCGCCGATCTTGCCGGTGCGGGCCGAGGCCTCGATGGCCTCGATCACGCGGTCGACGATGCCGTCGTCCACCGCAGCCTCGATCTTCACCTTGGGCAGGAAGTCCACCACGTACTCCGCGCCGCGGTACAGCTCGGTGTGGCCCTTCTGGCGGCCGAAGCCCTTCACCTCGGTCACCGTGATGCCCTGAACGCCGATCGCGCTCAGTGCCTCGCGCACTTCGTCAAGCTTGAAGGGCTTGACGATCGCCGTCACCATCTTCATGGCTGTCTCCGATCGATCAGAAGTTGTACTTGATGCCCAGCACCAGCTTGGTGGTGCCCAGCTTCTTGCCGTTGACCGGCGAGACGTAGAAGCTCTTGTCCGCGTCGGTGCCGATGATCGCGATGCTGGGCACCAGGCCCTTGAAGTCCTTCGACAGCGTCAGCGAGTAGTCGGTGTAGGTGGCCGGATCCTCGAACGGGCCCTTGATCTTCTGGTAGCCGATGTGCGGCGCCAGCGACCAGCCGTCGTAGACGTCGAAGCTCGCGCCGGCCTCGAGGTAGAAGCTGTTCTTGCTGTCGGGGTTGCCGAAGGTGTCGGTCACCGCATGGGAGTACTTCACCGTGGCCGGACCGAAGGTCAGCGCGCCGTAGAGCTCGACCGTGTCGGCCTTGGCACCGGTGATGGCCTTGAGCTTGTTGCTCGGGTAGTTGTAGGTCAGCACGCCGACGTCGTAGCTGAGCGAGTCCTTGACGATGTCGCCCTTGTACCCGCCATAGACGTCGATCTCGACATTGCCGTCGCCGCCGGCATCCTTGATCCACTTGATCGTCGAGGCCCAGGCGCCGAGGTAGAAGCCACCGTTCGAATAGTCGATGCCGCCCTGCAGCGCGGGCTTCAGCCGCGATTGGGAAATGCCGCGGTAGCGGTATTCGGTGACACCGCCGACGTTGAAGGCCAGGTCGGCGAACGAGGCGGTCGGGATCGCGCCGGCGGCCAGGGCGACCGAGAGGGCGAGCAGCGATTTCTTCATGGGGCAGGGCTCCAGGTAATGGGATGTCGACAGAGATGGGTGGGAAAGCTCCGCCGGTGTTTTGCAGCTTCCATGCCACCTCGCTCACGGCTTGTCACCGCCCCAAGCCGGTGAGCGCGACCCGAGTTGCAGCATGTGGACGCACGAACTTGGCGCATTCGCCGCCAAAGCACCGCATCGGTGCATTCGGGCGTGCGGCCCTTCACGCCCCACAATCCGGCGCCAGCAAGAGGGAGAGAACAAGATGTCCTTGGCCGTGATCCACAGCCGCGCGCTCGATGGCCTCGATGCGCCGGCGGTGCAGGTGGAGGTGCACCTGGCCAACGGCCTGCCGAGCTTCACGCTCGTCGGCCTGGCCGACACCGAGGTGAAGGAGGCGCGCGAGCGGGTGCGTGCCGCGCTGGCCAACTCAGGCTTCCAGTTCCCGCACAACAAGCGGGTGACGGTGAACCTGGCCCCGGCCGACCTGCCCAAGGAATCGGGCCGCTTCGACCTGCCCATCGCGCTGGGCATCCTGGCCGCGGACGGCCAGCTCGACGTGGCGCGGCTGGACGCGCACGAATTCGCCGGCGAACTCTCGCTGGCCGGCGAACTGCGCCCGGTGCGCGGCGCGCTGGCGCTGGCCCTCGGGCTGCGTCGCGCCGGGGCCCCACGCGCACTGGTGCTGCCGCAGGCCAGCGCCGAAGAGGCCGCGCGCGCCGGCGGCGTGCGCGTGCACGGTGCCGGCCACCTGCTGGCGGTGGTGCAGGCGCTGCTGCCCGGCGACGCCGCGGTGCCGCTGCCCTGCGTGCGGCCGCCCGATCCGGTGGCGCCGGCCGGTGGCCCCGACCTGGCCGAGGTGCGCGGACAGGCCGGCGCCAAGCGCGCGCTGGAAATCGCCGCGGCCGGCCGCCACAGCCTGTTGATGGTGGGCCCGCCCGGCACCGGCAAGTCGATGCTGGCGCAGCGCCTGCCCGGCCTGCTGCCGCCGATGGACGAGGCCGAGGCGCTGGCCAGTGCCGCGCTGCAGGGCCTGTCACCCGGCGGCTTCGATGCCACGCGCTGGGCGCAGCGCCCGGTGCGCGCGCCGCACCACTCGGCCAGCGCGGTGGCGCTGGTCGGCGGCGGCACGCCGCCACGGCCCGGCGAGATCTCGCTCGCCCACGGTGGCGTGCTGTTCCTCGATGAATTGCCGGAGTTCCCGCGCTCAGCCCTGGAAGCGCTGCGCGAGCCGCTGGAAAGCGGCCACATCACGATCTCGCGCGCGGCGCGCCAGGCCAGCTACCCGGCGGCGTTCCAGCTGGTGGCCGCGATGAACCCCTGCCCCTGCGGCTACCTTGGCGCGCCCAGCGGCAGCGCGCGCGGCTGCCGCTGCACGGACGAGCAGATTGCGCGTTACCAGGCCAAGCTGTCGGGCCCGCTGCTCGACCGCATCGACCTGCAGGTGGAAGTGTCGCTGCTGCCGCCCGCCGAGATGCTGGCGCAGCCCGATGGCGAGTCGTCCGCCGCCGTGGCCGAGCGCGTGGCCGCGGCCCACGCGCGCCAGCTGCAGCGCCAGGGCTGCGCCAATGCCGCGCTGCAGGCGGCGCAGCTCGACAGCGTCTGCGCCCTGGACGCGCGCAGCGCCGGCTTCCTGCAGCAGACCGCGCAGCGCCTGGGCTGGTCCGGCCGCGCGCTGCACCGCGTGCTGAAGGTTGCGCGCACGGTGGCCGACCTGGCCGGCGCGGACGCCATCGGCGTGCCGCACCTGGCCGAGGCGCTGCAGTTCAGGCGCGCGCTGCCGGGCCGCTGACGCCCGGCTGGCAACGCGTGCGCCGCCGGCTGATGCCGGCCGCGAGCAAGGCGGTGGCGATCAGCGCCACCGTGCCAGGCTCCGGCACCGTGGCGGTCGGGCCCCCGCCGGCGTCCTCGATCTGCCACGCGAAGAAGGCCTGCTGCCCGAAGTGCTTGTCCTCGAAGGCCGACAGTTGCGCGATGTTTCGGGTCATGCTCAGGCTGACTTGGTGGACACCGGCGCCGCCCAGCCCATAGGTCCTGGAGCCCGAGTCGCCGGGCCGGTAGTAATCGATGAGCACGCCATCGAC
>NZ_JBGAGA010000016.1:0-102595 GCF_044226965.1 Aquabacterium sp.
TTGATGAGGGTGACTTTGAGGCCGCGCGATTCGAGGATCGCGGCCAGCGACGCCGACGCGATGCCCTTGCCGAGGGAAGACACCACACCGCCGGTGACGAAGACGTACTTGGTCATGTCATGCCGCATTCGGTATCGGCCTCGACCGGGCCACACGAATGCTCTGGTGGTAAAGCGCGATTATACGGGGGGGCCTGCGGTGCCCTCCCGAGGGCAAGCCCTGCTTGCCGCTGGCCGGCCCGGGCTTTCAGCGCGTGGTGCCGAAGGCCGCGGCGGCCTGGCTGAACGCATCGTCGCGCGCGCGGCGGTTGCCGGCCACCGACTGGCGCGACTTGCCGGGATCGTCGAAGTCGTGCGTCGCGCCTTCGTAGACGATGACCCTCGGATTGCCCGGGGTGCGCGCCGCGACGTCCTGGCAGATCTTCGGCGAGACCTCTTCGTCCTCGCTGGCCAGCAGCAGCAGCAGGGGCGCATCGAGTGTCAGCTTGCGGGCCAGCAGCGCCTGCGGGCCGCAGCCAGGGTAGAAGGCCAGCGCGGCGGCAATGCGCGGGCCGGCATGCCGGCCCGTGGCCTGGCGTTGCAGGGTGTTCAGCACCGTGCTGCCGCCGTTGGACCAACCCTGCAGCAGGATGCGCTGCGGGTCGACGTCGGGCCGCGCGGCCAGCCAGGCCAGGCCGCCCTCGGCATCGAGGGGGCGCACGGTCTTCTCGTTCACCGCCTCGCGCTCGGGGTCGTCGTGCGTGCCCCGGCCGAAGCCGTGGCCGCGGCCGCGCGGGCCGAAGCTGTCGACCAGCAGCGTGACGTAGCCGCGCTCGGACCAGAACGCGGCCCAGCTCATGTGCCGCTGCGTCAGGCTGCCGGCGCCGCATGGCGAAGCCGTGCCGCGCGCCACCATCGTGCAGCCGGCATTGACCCGGCTCGAGTAGGGCCCGGCGCGGCCGTGCAGCAGCACCACGGCCGGGTGTCTGGCGCCGCCGCCCGATGCGTGCGGCGGCACGAACAGGTAGCCCACCAGCTCGGTCTGCCCGTCGGCGGATGGCAGGTAGACCGTCTCCGGCGTGGCGGCCTGCGCGACGGCGCCGAGCCCGGCGGCGGCGGCCAGCCAGGCGAGCAGGGCAACAGCGCGGCACAGGACCATGCGGGCCAGTGTGCGTCAGGCCCGCGCGGCCTTCATGCCGCCAACCTGTCGTCGTGGCGGTCGAGCACTTCCTCGGGCTCCTCGGCTTCGGCCGGGGCCTGGTTCGATAGGGTGGCCTGCAGCCGGGCCTCGTCGAGCTCGCCGCACCACTTGGCCACCACCAGCGTGGCGACGCCGTTGCCCACCAGGTTGGTCAGCGCGCGCGCTTCGGACATGAAGCGGTCGATGCCGAGGATCAGCGCCAGCCCGGCCACCGGCACGTTGCCTACCGCCGACAAGGTGGCCGCCAGCACGATGAAGCCCGAGCCGGTGACGCCGGCCGCGCCCTTGCTGGTGAGCAGCAACACCGCCAGCAAGGTGAGCTGCTGCACCAGCGTCATCGGCGTGTCGGTGGCCTGGGCGATGAAGACAGCGGCCATCGTCAGGTAGATCGAGGTGCCGTCCAGGTTGAACGAGTAGCCTGTGGGCACCACCAGGCCGACGACGGACTTGCGCGCGCCGGCGTTCTCCAGCTTGGCCATGATGCGCGGCAGCACGCTCTCGCTGGAACTGGTGCCCAGCACGATCAGCAGCTCTTCCTTGATGTACTTGACGAAGCGCCAGACCGAGAAGCCATGCACCCGGGCGACGACGCCCAGCACGCCGAAAACGAAGATCAGGCAGGTGGCATAGAAAGTGGCCATCAGCTGGCCCAGCGACAGCAGCGAGCCCACGCCGTACTTGCCGATGGTGAAGGCCATCGCGCCGAAGGCACCGATGGGGGCGACCTTCATGATCATGCCGACGATGCGGAACAGCACGTGCGAGGTCTTCTCGACCAGGTCGAACACCAGCGTGCCGCGGCCGCCGAAGGCATGCAGCGCAAAGCCGAACAGCACCGAGAACAGCAGCACCTGCAGGATGTCGCCCTTGGCGAAGGCATCGATCACGCTGCTGGGAATGATGTTGAGCAGGAACTCGGTGGTGCCGGCCATCTTGCCGGGGCCGGTGTAGGCCGCGATGGCCTTGGTGTCCAGCGCCTTGGCATCCACATGCATGCCGCCGCCGGGGTTCACCACGTTGACGATCAGCAGGCCGATCACCAGCGCCAGCGAGCTGACGACCTCAAAGTACAGCAGCGCCAGACCGCCGGTCTTGCCGACCTTCTTCATGTCTTCCATGCCGGCGATGCCGACCACGACAGTGCAGAAGATGATCGGCGCGATGATCATCTTGATGAGCTTGATGAAGCCGTCGCCCAGCGGCTTCATCGCCTCGCCGGCGGCGGGCCAGAAGTGGCCGAGCAGCACGCCGATCACGATGGCGGTGATGACCTGGACGTAGAGCGACTGGTACAGCGGCTTGCGGCCGCCGGTTGCGGGGCTTGTCTCCATGATGCGATCTCCGTCGGTGCGGGACCGCCATCTTCTGCGGGAAAACCCGCGATGTCGCTACGTAGATGTCGCTACGTAGATGCCGCAGCGGGCGCCATCAGCGGGCGCCCATCGTGTGCAGCAGTTCGAGCACCAGCGCAGCGGTCTCGGCAGGCTTCTCCATCGGATACAGGTGGGTGCCCTCGATCCAGCGGAAGCGCTCGCCCGCCAGGGCGCGCGAGGTTTCGAGCCCGCCTTGCCGGATCTCGTTCGACCGCGTGCCGGCGATGAAGCCCAGCGGGCAGCGCAGCGGGTGGCTGCGCAGCAGGCGGCCCAGGTGGTGCGGCAGCGTGTTGTAGATGCGGGTTTCGACCTCGCGCTCGAAGGCCAGCACCGTCTTGCCGCCGTGGCGCACGGTGCCGCAGGCCAGGTAGTCGTTCAGCACGCCCGGCGCCCAGCGCGCGAAGATGGACTTGGCGCCGTAGTGCGCGGCGGCCGACTTGCGTGAGGGCCATTCATGCCGCCGCGTCTGCGAGATGCGGCCGGGCGACACGCGCGGCATCAGCCCGCTCAGCTTGAGCATCTGCACGCTGTGCGCGCGCCAGCCGGTGAACACCGGGCTGTCCAGCAGCACCAGGCCCAGCACCAGCTCGGGCCGCTTGCTGGCGGCCAGCAGGCTCAGCAGGCCGCCCAGCGAATGGCCCACCAGGTAGACCGGCCGGGTGTGCTGCGCCTCGACGAAGTCGATCAGCTGGTCGCGCAGGCGCGGCCAGTTGTTGGTGACGGGGTAGCGCGGGTCGTGGCCGAACTTCTCGATCGCCGCCACGCGCCAGCCCGCGGCCTGCCAGTGCTGGAACAGCTGGCGGTAGGTGCCGGCCGGGTAGCCGTTGGCGTGCGAGAAGACCAGGGTGGCGGGCATGCGGACAGGGGCGGGTCGGTGACAGCGGGGCACACAGTGTGCCTTGTGCGCCACAGCCCCGGGTTTGCACCGTGCCGGCCGAAGGGGCGGTTCGACCGTCGCGCCCGCTGGCGAAGGTCGCAACGGTGACGCGCTGCGACGGGACGTGACACGCGCCCGCCGGGCTGTCGCGCCGCGTCGCGCCGATGTCATGCGCCGCTTCAGACGCGTCCGCCGCCGCTGCCTAGATTGGCATTTCGCCCGGGCGCAGGGAGCGCTGGGCACCCACTTGTCGGACAGGAGAACTCTCATGACATCGAGCTCGAGCAGGATCGCGGTGGCCGCGCGCCTGAGCTGCCTGGGTCTGCTGGCAGCGGGCCATGGCCTGGCCATGGCGCAGGACGCCCCGCAGCGGGTTGAAATCACCGGCTCGTCGATCAAGCGCATCGACGGTGAATCGGCCCTGCCGGTGCAGATCATCGACCGCAAGACCATCGAGCGATCGGGCGCCGTGAACGTCGAGCAGCTGCTGCAGAGCATCACCGCGGTCGCCAGCTCGGGTGGCATCACCAGCTCGTCGGCCTCGGGCTCCACCACCGGTGGCATCTCGGCGATCTCGCTGCGCGGCCTGACCTCGCTGCGCACGCTGGTGCTGCTGAACGGCCGGCGCATCGCGCCTTACGGCATCGGCTTCACCGGCGACTCGGTCTCGGTGGACGTCAACAGCATTCCGCTGGCGGCGATCGAGCGTGTCGAGGTGCTGAAGGACGGCGCGTCGGCGGTGTACGGCTCCGACGCGATTGCCGGGGTCGTCAACTTCATCCTGCGCAGCGACTACCGTGGCGGCGAAGTGGCGCTGACCGCCGGCGACACCACCCAGGGCGGCGCCTCGCTGAAGCGCGGCGCATTGACCTGGGGCTTCGGCGACCTGGGCAAGGACCGCTTCAACGTGATGGTCACGGCGTCGCTGCAGAAGGAGGGCGGGCTGCGCGGCGCCGACCGCGAGTTCGCGAAGTCCGGCATCAATGTCGCGCAGGGCAACGACGTGACCTCGGGCAACACCTTCCCGGCCAACATCGTGCTGCTGGACGATTCGGGCCGCACGCTCAACCCGGCGGCGGGCATCTGTCCCGGGCCGTATTCGGTCGTCGATCCGCTGAACAACCCGGCCAACATCTGCCGCTACGACCCTTCGCCGCAGGTGACGCTGCTGCCCGAGAGCGAGCGCACCAGCCTGTTCGCCTCGGCCAAGTTCGCGCTGACGCAGGACATCGAGCTGTTCGCCGAAGCCTCGTACAACAAGAACAAGATCCGCACCATCATCCAGCCGGTGCCGATCTCGGACCAGTTCGCGCTGCCCGACAACCACCCGCTGTTCAACGTCGACCCGTACAACGGCTTCTCCACCATCCTGCTGCACCCGAGCGCGAAGTACTACCCGACGGCCTATGTGCGCAGCGTGGTCGGCCCGACCGCGGCGCTGCCCGACATCCTGGTGCGCTGGCGCGCCAATCTCAGCGGCGACCGCGACCTCACCGACATTTCCACCGCGCCGCGCGCGGTGCTGGGCGTCCGCGGCACGGCGGCGGGCTGGGACTTCGATGCCACCTTCCTGCACAGCCAGAGCAAGGTGACCGAGCAGGTCAATGGCGGCTACCCGGCGCTGACGAAGATCCTGCCGCTGCTCAACAGCGGCAACGTGAACTTCTGGGGCGAGAACACGCCGGACATCGTGCAGCAGATCCAGGCCGCCAACTTCGTCGGCGATGCGTTCAAGATCAACTCCAAGCTGCAGAGCCTGCAGGCCAAGGCCTCGCGCGAGCTCACGCAGTTGCCCGGCGGCCCGCTGGGCCTGGCCGTGGGCGCCGAGTTCCGCCGCGAGACCTACCTGTTCGACCCGAATCCGACGATCCAGACGGGCGACATCTCGGGCTACGGCGGCAACTTCCTGAAGACCGACCGTTCGCGCGACGTGAAGGCCGCGTTCGCCGAGGTGAGCGTGCCCATCACGAAGGAGCTGGAAGCCGGCGCCGCAGTGCGCTGGGACGACTACGAGAACGTCGGCAGCTCCACCACGCCCAAGCTCAGCCTGAAGTGGCGGCCGGTCAAGCAGGTGCTGCTGCGCGGCTCGGCCACCAAGGGCTTCCGCGCGCCGAGCCTGCAGGACCTGTACCTGCCGAACACGCTGACGGTGACGCCGCCCGGCCTCTCCGACCCCGACCGCTGCCCCACCACCGGCGGCGGCAACGATTGCCAGACGCAGTTCTCCACCACCATCGGCGGCAACCCGGCGCTCAAGCCCGAGCGCTCGCGCAGCGCCACGCTGGGCCTGGTGCTGGAGCCGAGCCCGAACAGCTCGGTCAGCATCGACTGGTTCAAGTACGACGTGAAGGACACCATCACCAACGGCGTGCCGGCGGCGGTGATCCTGGGCGACACGGCGAAGTACGGCTACCTGATCACGCGCGGCCCGCGCGATGCCGCGTTCCCGAACCTGCCCGGGCCGATCACCAGCATCTCGGGCACCAACATCAACCTCGGCGAGACCAAGGTGACGGGCGTCGACATCGATGGCCGCATCAGCTTCGGCCTGGGGGCGATGGGCAAGCTCAACCTCAGCGCCAACGGCACCTACTTCATCAAGTACGACACGCAGAACCCGGACGGCAGCTTCACCGGCAATGTCGATGCGGTGAATGCGGCCACCGGCGGCGTGATCCCGCGCTGGAAGCACGTGATCTCGGCCAACTGGGCGCGCGGCGACTGGGATGTCACCTTCACGCAGAACTACCAGAAGCACTACACCGACCTGCCCAGCACGGTGAGCGGCGATACGCCGACGGTGGGCTCGTACCAGACCTTCGACCTGCAGGTGGCCTACACCGGCGTGAAGAACATGCGGCTGATGCTGGGTGTGCGCAACCTGCTGGACAAGGACCCGCCCTACACCAATGGCGGTGGCCAGGTGTCGTTCCAGGCCGGCTACGACCCGCAGTACGCCGACCCGCGCGGGCGCTTCATCTACGCCGGCCTGCGCTATACCTTCAACTGAGCGGCCAAGGGCCGCCGCCGGTGCGGCGGCGGCTCGGCTCAGCTCAGCGACAGCGCCGCTTCGCGCCTGCGCTCCAGCAGCCGGTAGCCGCGGCCGCGCACGCACTGGATCTCGAAGGCGTCGACCCCGGCCTCGTCGAGCCGGCGGCGCAGGCGGTGCAGGTAGACGTCGATGCTGCGCGCAGTGAGCGTGCTGTCGGGCCCGGTGACGCGCGCCTCGAGCTCGGCACGCGGCACCACGCGGCCGGCCTGCGTGGCCAGGCAGCGCAGGATCGCGAACTGGCATTCGGTCAGCGCCACGCTCTGGCCGCTCCAGCGCAGTTCGCGCAGCATCGGGTCCAGCAGCCACTGGCCACGGCGCTTGGGGTCGCTGACGCTGTCGTCGTCCGCATCGACGCCCGGCCGCTGGCGCAGCAGGGCCACCAGGTGCGCGCGCAGCCGCCGCGGCGAGAAGGGCTGCGGCAGGTAGGCGGCCGCGCCGTGCTCGAGCGCGACGATCTCGTCGACCTCGCTCGGCTGCGCCGACACCACCAGCAGCGGGCAGCCCGCCAGCGGCTGCAGCCCGGCCAGTGCCAGCGCCAGGCTGGGCGCCAGCACGGCGGCATCGAGCACCAGCGCGTCGAACTGCAGGTTGGCGCAGGCCTGCAGCGCGGTGGCCACGCTGCTCGCCGCAGCGCAACGCAGCCCGGCCTGCGCCAGCGTGTCTGACAGGGCCGGCTCGGGTCGCACGCCGGCGCCGACGAACAGCACCAGCGAAGGCGTCTGGCCCGGCCACTCGGACCCGGTGGTCGGCGGGTTCGAAGCGGAGGGCTGGCGCGTGGCGGCGCCTCGCCACGGGTCCAGCACGGAGTTGTCGCGGATCATCGTGCGCGCATGATTTCAGCGCCGACGCGGGCCCCGCAAGGGCCAATCCGGCGCCGCTGCGACGGCCAATCCCGGTTCCGTCATTGAGCCCCCGGATTTCGCCGTTCGTCACATGGCGATGGCATTCGAGGGCCCGCTGACTAGAGTCCAAGGCCCATGGCAGAGCCGATGGCGATGAAGCAGGTGGCGAGCGTGTTCATCCAGTCCCTGCAGGGGGAACCGGGCATGTCGCTGGCGCAGCGCGTGCGGGTCTACCGCACCGTGCTGGAGGGCGTGCGCAGCGGCACCCTGCGGCCCGGCACGCGCCTGCCTTCGGCGCGCCGGCTGGCGGCCGATTGCGCGGTGTCGCGTGGCGCGGTCGACGAGGCCTTCGAGCAACTGCAGAGCGAAGGCCTGATCGAGCGCCGTGTCGGCGACGGCAGCTACGTGGCCAATCCGCTGCCGGCCGGCGCCGTGCCAGCCCAGGTCCCCGCTGCCGAGCGGCCGGCCAGTGCCTCCGCGCAGCGGGTGATCGAACGCTTCGCGCCGCACCTGGGGCAGTGGTCGCGGCTCGAAGTGGCGACCGAGCTGTTCGCGCTGCCCACGCTGCACCCGCGCAACGTGCCGACGCAGGACTTCCCGCTCGACACCTGGCGCCGGCTGATGAACCGGGCCTGGAGCGAGCCCTATCGCAGCCACCTGAACTACGGCCCTTCGGCCGGCCTGCCGCAGCTGCGCGAGGCGATCCGACGCCACCTGGCGCTGACGCGCGGCGTGCACTGCGAGGCCGGCCAGATCCTCATCGTCAACAGCCCGATGCAGGCAGTGGAACTGATCGCCCGCGTGCTGCTCGAGCCGGGCGACAAGGTCTGGCTCGAAGACCCCGGCCATGCCAGCCTGCCGGTGCTGTTCGAGGTGCTGAAGGCGCGCGCCATCGGCGTGCCGTTCGACGGGCAGGGCCTGGACGTCGCCCATGGCAGGCGCCTGGCGCAGGACGCGCGGCTGGTCTACCTGCATCCGCTGGGCCAGCACCCGCTGGGCATCCGCACCACGGCCGCGCGCGGCGCCGAGTTGCTGCGCTGGGCCACCGAGCAGGGCAGCTGGATCATCGAGGGCAACTACAACACCGAGATCGTCCACGAGGGCGTGCCGCCGCCGGCGCTGTACACGCAGGACCATGGCGAGCGTGTGCTGCTGGTGGGCACCTTCGAAGGCGTGCTGTTCCCTTCGCTGCGCCTGGCCTACGTGGTGGTGCCGCAGCAGCTGGTGACCACCTTCACCGCGATGCGCGGCCTGCTGGGCGAGCATGCGCACGTGGCCACGCAGCTGGCGCTGACGGCCTTCATCGAGGAAGGCCACATGAGCGCCCACCTGCGCGAGCTGCGCCAGCGCTGCCGCGCGCGGCGCGAGGCCCTGCTGGCGGCGGCCCGGGCCTGGCTGCCCGGCTGGGCCCGGCTGGGGCCGACGGCCGAGGGCATGCATGCGGCGATCCACCTGCCGGCCTTCGCACCGGACATCGAGGTGTTCCGCGCGCTGCGCAAGCTGGGCATCGGCGCGGTGCCACTGTCGTCGATCTGCTGGCACGAACGCAGCGTCAACGGCCTGGCACTCGGCTATGGCGGCACCGACGAAGCGACGATCACCGAGACCGTCGGCGTGATCGGCCAGGTGTTGCGGCGCTTCGAGCCCGGTGCGGCGATGTCCTGAGCCGCGTTTACTCCGGCACCGGCGAGAACAGGTAGCCGCAGTTGCGGATCGTGCGGATGCGCTGCGGCGCGCCCTGGCGGTCGCCGAGCTTGCCGCGCAGGCGGTAGACGCGGCTGTCGATCGAGCGGTCCGGGCCTTCGTCGCAGAAGCCGCGCAACTCACGCAACAGGACCTGGCGCGAGACCGGTTGGCCGGCCTGCAGGGCCAGGCGCCACAGCAGCTCGAACTCGCCCTCGGTCAGTTCCACCGGCAGCCCGTGGCGCAGCACGGCACGCTCGCGCCGCAGCAGCGCCAGGCGACCGAAGTGCAGCTCGTCGGGCACCGCGGGCGTCGCCTCGGCGGCCCGGGTGCGGCGCCACAACGCGCGCAGGCGGGCCGCGGCCACCGCGGCGCCGAGGCTGGCGTCGAACACGTCGTCGGCGCCCATCTCCAGCGCGAGCACGTGGTCCAGCTCACGCAGGCCGCGGCAGACCACGACGATCGGCAGTTCGGGCTGGCGCGCCGACAGCTCGCGCAGGCGGCCCAGCTGTTCCGTGACGCCGCGGGCCAGGTGCAGCACCAGTGCATCGGCGCGCATCGCGGCGGTGCCGGGCGCGCCAGGGCCCGCTGCGCCGGCCGGGACGGGTTGCAGCCAGGGCCAGTCGCTCAGCGCCAGGCCCTCTTCGGCCAGGGCGCGGCGCCACGGCAGCGCGGCGGCCGGATCGTCGCAGGCCAGCGCAATCGACCGGCTGCCGCGCGCCAACGGCTGCAGGGCCGCCGCCGGATGGAGCAGCATCTGAGGCATGGTGCAGGGTGTACCGCCGGACGGCCGGTGGCGACAAGGGCCAATTCTTCGTTCGCGTCAAGGCCAATCGGCACGCATCGACCCGCGCGGCGGCCTGTGATGCGCCGCACCCACGCCTACGGGATTAGTGCCATCGGGGGCGGCGGACAGACGGCTACACTTTTCACAGCCGGTGAGCCGCGCCAGCGCGACCGGAAACACGACATGACTTTGGCGGGGTGTGCATTGGCAGGGGATCGTCGCCTACGTGGGGTGCTTGCGTGCACGGTGCTGGCTGGCCTGCTGGGCTGGGCTGGTCCGGGCTGGGCGCAGGCCAGCGACTGCGCGGTGGCCACTGACCAGGCCATGGCCGCCGACCTGAAGGCCGCCACGGCCCGCTCCAACAAGCTCGACAACAAGGAACTGGTGCGCCTGTTCGACCTGGCCGTGGCCTGGTGGCAGCAGGCGGTGGAGGTGTGCGACGGCCGGCCCAAGGAACGTGCGCAGCGCAACCTGGGCGACAGCCAGCTCGCGCGCGATGCGGTGGTCGACCAGCAGACCGAGAACGTCGCCTGCACCGCGACCCAGAAGGACGCCGGCGCGCTGCAGCTGCTGGCCGAGCAGGCCGCGAGCGAGCAGCGCTGGCAGGACGCCGCGCTGCTGTTCCGCAAGGTGGAGTCCACCTGGGACCTGGCGGCCGAGCGCTGCACCGGCGCGCAGCAGCGCCTGGCGGTGCAGCGCCGCGAGCAGGCGGCGGGCGACGCACGCCGTGTGCAGGCCAACACGCCCGAGGGTGCGCGCGAACGGCCGCCGGTGGTGGGCGTCACGGTGCCCGCCACGTCCTCCCCGCCAAATGACGCGGCCACCGGGCCTGCCGCGCGGCCGGCCGCGCCGGCCCCGGCGGTGCCGGTGGCACGCCCGGCTGGCGCGACCACGGTGCTGTCCACCGCGGCACGCCTGGTCGACGTGCAGATGACCGGCGGCGCGCGGCTGGTCGGCCTGTTCAGCACCGACTTCGGCGCCACCACCTACAGCGGCCGCGGCAAGATCATCTGGGCCAACGGCGAGATCTACGATGGCGACGTGCTGCACAGCCAGCGCCACGGCCAGGGCGAGTTCACCTGGACCACCGGCCAGCGCTACAGCGGCGAATGGGTGCAGGACCGGCCCGAAGGCAATGGCTCGCTGCGCTTTGCCAATGGCAACCAGTACGACGGTCCGGTGGTCAACGGCGAGCCGCATGGCACCGGCAAGATGGTCTATGCCTCGGGCGACCTGTACAGCGGCCAGTTCAGCCATGGCGAGCCCGATGGCCAGGGCCTGTACATCTGGCTCAGTGGGCAGAAGTACGACGGCGCCTGGGTCAAGGGCAAGGCCAACGGCCGCGGCGTGCTGAGCTTTGCCAACGGCAACGTCTACGAAGGCGAGGTGCAGGACGGCCTGCCCAACGGCCTGGGGCTGCTGAAGTTCGCGTCCGGCGACACCTACCGCGGCCAGTTCGTGCGCGGCGTGCCCGACGGCCAGGGCGTGTACAGCTGGAAGAACGGCGATCAGTACAACGGCGGCTGGCGTGCGGGGCTCAAGCAGGGCCAGGGCACGATGCAGTGGCGCAACGGCGACCGCTGGGAAGGCCTGTTCCAGGCCGATGCGCAGACCGCCCAGGGCACGCTGATCCGCAAGAACCCCTGATCAGACGATGCGCTCGCCCGGGTGCGTGATCTTGCGCATCGGCTCGTAGCGCGGGCTGCCGTCCATCAGCGGGTGTGCGGTGTGGCCGCCGTCCCAGCGCGGGTCCTCGATGCCCTCGAACACCTCGCGCAGGCGCTGGCCCCAGGTGTCGTGGATCATCGCGAAGTACGGGTTGTCGTTGTCGATGCAGACGAACTCGCGGCTTTCCAGCGTGCCTTCGCGGTAGACCAGCAGGTCCAGTGGCAGGCCCACCGAGAGGTTGGACTTCAGCGTCGAATCCATCGACACCAGCGCGCACTTGGCGGCCTCGTCCAGCGGCGTGGCGGGCGTCAGCACGCGGTCGAGGATGGGCTTGCCGTACTTGCTCTCGCCGATCTGGAAGAAGCAGGTCTCGCGCGTCGCCTCGATGAAGTTGCCGGCCGAGTAGACCAGGAACATGCGCATGGCCTCGCCCTTGATCTGGCCGCCGAAGATCATCGAGGCATTGAAGTCGACGCCGGCGGCCTTCAGCGACGGCCCGTCCTGCTCGTAGACGCGGCGCACCGCGGCGCCGAGCACGCGGGTGGCGTCGAACATGCTATCGGCGTTCCAGATCGTCAGCGGCGGCAGGTCGGGGCCGCGGTCGAGCTTCTCGACCTGCAGGATCTCGCGCACCGACTGGCTGATGCTCAGGTTGCCGGCCGAGAGCATCACCATGAAGCGCTCGCCGGGCTTCTCGTAGATCATCATCTTGCGGTAGGTGCTGATCTGGTCCATGCCGGCGTTGGTGCGCGAATCGGACAGGAACACCAGCCCGGCGTTGAGGCGGATGCCGATGCAATAGGTCATGGTGCAGGGCCTTTCTGCGGCTGCAGGGATTTGAGTCGGTACAGCGCGTCGAGCGCCTCGCGCGGCGTCAGCGCATCGGGGTCGATGCGGGCCAGCGCGGCCTCGATGGCCGAAGGCTCGGGTTCCGAGGCGGCGGGCGGCGCGGCGAACAGGTCCACCTGCGCCTGGCCGGCGCGCTGCTGGGCTTCCAGCGCCTCGAGCGCGGCACGCGCCTGGCGCAGCAGCGGCGCGGGCATGCCGGCCAGCCGCGCCACCTGCACGCCATAGCTGCGGCTGGCGGGGCCCGCCTCGATGGCGTGCAGGAACACGATGTCGTGGCCGCTCTCGACCGCCGAGACGTGCACGTTGATCGCGCGCTCGTGCCGCGCCGGGAACTCGGTGAGCTCGAAGTAGTGCGTCGCGAAGAGCGTGAACGCGCGGTTGCGGTCGTGCAGGTGGCTGGCGATGGCGCCGGCCAGCGCCAGGCCGTCGAAGGTGCTGGTGCCGCGGCCGATCTCGTCCATCAGCACCAGGCTGTGCTCGGTGGCGCCGTGCACGATGGCGGCGGCCTCGGTCATCTCGAGCATGAAGGTCGATTGCGCATTGGCCAGGTCGTCGGCCGCGCCGATACGGGTGTGGATGGCGTCGATCGGCCCGAGCCGGCAGGCCCTGGCCGGCACGAACGAGCCCATCGAGGCCAGCAGCACGATCAGTGCCACCTGGCGCATGTAGGTGCTCTTGCCGCCCATGTTCGGGCCGGTGATCACCAGCATGCGGGTGCGGGCGTCGAGCCGGCAGTCGTTGGCGATGAAATCCGGCCCGCCCGTCTCGGCCAGCCGCGCCTGCACCACCGGATGGCGGCCCTGCTCGATCTCGATGCAGGGCTGCGGCACGAACTCGGGCCGGCACCAGTCCAGCGTGGCAGCGCGCTCGGCCAGCGCGGCCAGCGCATCCAGCGCGGCCAGCGAGCGGGCCAGCGCACCCAGCACCGGCAGCTGCGCCTGCAGCTGGTCGATCAGTTGCTCGTACAGCCACTTCTCGCGCGCCAGCGCCCGTTCCTGCGCCGACAGCGCCTTGTCTTCGAAAGCCTTCAGCTCGGGCGTGATGAAGCGCTCGGCATTCTTCAGCGTCTGGCGGCGCTGGTAGTCGGTCGGCACGCGGTCCAGCCCCGAGCTGGTGACCTCGATGTAGAAGCCGTGCACGCGGTTGTACTGCACGCGCAGGTTGCCGATGCCGGTGCGCGCGCGCTCGCGGGTTTCCAGGTCGATCAGGAAGGCATCGCAGTTCTGGCTGATGCCGCGCAGCTCGTCGAGCTCGGCATCGAAGCCGGGCGCGATGACGCCGCCATCTCGCAGCAGCACCGCCGGCTCCTCGGCGATGCTGCGGGCCAGCAGCGCGGCGAGCTCCGGCGGCGGCGACAGCGCGGCGTGCAGGCTCTGCAGCAGCGGGCTGGCCGCGGGGGCCACCGCACGCAGCGCCGGCAGCGCGAGCAAGGTCGCGCGCAGGCCCGACAGCTCGCGCGGGCGCACCTGGCGCAGCGCCAGCCGTGCGGTGATGCGCTCGACATCGCTGATGCCGCGCAGGGCTTCGCGCAGCGGCTCGCAGCCTCGGTCCAGCAGCGCGGCGATGGCTTCGTGGCGCTGGGAGGCGCTGCTCCTATCGCGCAAAGGGTGCGTCAGCCAGTGGCGCAGCGCGCGGCTGCCCATGCCGGTCTTGCAGCTGTCCAGCAGCGACAGCAGGGTGGGGGCGTCTTCGCCGCGCAGCGTCTGCACCAGTTCGAGGTTGCGGTGGGTGGCCGGCGGCAGCTCGATCAGCTCGTTGGCGCGCGCGGCCTCCAGCGTCTGCACATGCGCCAGCGACTGGCCCTGGGTGTGCTCGGCAAAGCTCAGCAGCGCGGCCGCGGCGGCCTGGGCCACGGCCAGGTCCTGCGCATTGAAGCCCTGCAACGAGGCCACCTTCAGCAGCGCGCACAGCTTGCGCTGGCCCAGCGCGCTGTCGAACTGCCAGGCCGGGCGCGCGGTGCGGGCGGCGCGGTGCTGCGCGATGGCCGGCGGCAGTGCGTCCACCAGCTCCTGGCTGACCAGCAGCTCGGCCGGGTCCAGCCGTGCCAGCCAGCCGGCCAGTTCCTTCTCGCCGCATTCGGTGACGCCGAGCTGGCCGCTGGCCAGGCCCAGCCAGGCCAGGCCCCAGGTGGCGCGCTGCTTGCTGACGGCCAGCAGCAGCGTGTCGACGCGCTCGTTCAGCAGCTCGGTGTCGGTCACGGTGCCGGGGGTCACCACCCGCACCACCTTGCGCTCGACCGGGCCCTTGGCGGTGGCCACGTCGCCCACCTGCTCGGCAATGGCCACGGCCTCGCCCAGCTTGATCAGGCGCGCGAGGTAGCTTTCGACCGAATGCACCGGCACGCCGGCCATCACCACCGGCTCGCCGGCGCTCTGGCCGCGGCTGGTCAGCGTGATGTCGAGCAGGCGGTTGCCCTTGCGCGCGTCGTCGAAGAACAGCTCGTAGAAATCGCCCATCCGGTAGAACACCAGCGTGTCCGGATACTCGGCCTTGATGCGAAGGTACTGCTGCATCATCGGCGTGTGTGCCGAGAGGTCGGCACCGGCGCTGGCGGCTGTTGCGAGGGACGGGTGGCTGGACAAGATGGCTCTGCAGGACGGGGTCGGCGCCGGGACGCTGCCGCGCCCGGGCCGGCATTGTGCCTGCGCGCGCTCAGCGCGACTGCGTCGAGATCCGGATCAGCTCGGCCAGGTTGCGCGCGCCGAGCTTGGCCATCAGCCGGGCCTTGTGCACTTCCACGGTCCGCGGGCTGATGCCCAGGCGCTCGGCGATGCTGCGGTTGTCCAGTCCGGCCACGATGAGCTCGTACACCTGGCGTTCGCGCGGCGACAGTGCGCTGCCGCGCGGCGGCGTGGCCGCGGGCGTGCTGGCCAGCCCGGCCAGCGCGGCGTCGATGGCCTGCAGCAGCAGGTCGTCGTCGAAGGGCTTCTCGAGGAAATCCACCGCCGCGGCCTTGAAGGCCTGGCGCGCGGCGGCGATGTCGCCGTGCGCGGTGATGATGATCACCGGCAGCTGCACGCCGCGCTCGGCCATCACCTGCTGCATGGCCAGGCCGCTGATGCCGGGCATGCGGATGTCGGCCACCACGCAGCCCTGCCAGCGCGGCGAGAGCACGCCGAGAAAGGCCTCGGCGCTGCTGAACACCGCGGTGGCATAGCCGCGCAGGCTCAGCAGCAGTGACAGCGAGTCGCGCACCGAGGCATCGTCGTCGACGATGAACACGGTGCGCTGGTGCACGGGCGGCTCATCCATGCTCGGCTTCCGTCAGGGGCAGGCTGAAGTAGAACTTGCCGCCCGGGCCGGCCTCGGCCCACAGGCGGCCCTCGTGGGCCTCGACGATCGAGCGGCTGATCACCAGACCGATGCCCATGCCGCCCGGCTTGCTGGACGGGCGCGATTCGAACACCTGCGGCAGTTCGTCCAGGGCCAGGCCGGCGCCGGTGTCGCGCACGTCGACCACCAGCTGGCGCCCGCGCACCGCGGCGCCCACCACCACCTGCGGCTCGTCGGCGCCGGCCGGGCCCGCCGCGGCGGCGTCGATGGCGTTGGCGACCAGGTTGCGCAGCACCACCTCGATCTGCACCGCGTCGATCCACACCGCCGGCAGGCTGGCTTCGATCTCGCTGTGCAGCCCGACGCCGGCGGTCTGCGCATGCAGCGCCTGCGAGCCCAGCACCTGGGCCACGATGGTCTCGATCTGCGCCGCCTGCAGCGCGGTGCCGCGGTGGCGGAAGAAGTCGCGCAGGCGCTTGATCACATCGCCGGCGCGGTTGACCTCGGCCACCAGCTTGGCGCTGACGTCCGCGAGGCTGGGCGTGCCGGCAGGGGCTGGGGCAGCAGCATCCCGCTGCGACAGCAGTTGCGCGGCGCGGGCATAGGTGCGCAGGGCGGTGAGCGGCTGGTTGAGCTCGTGCGCCAGCGCGGCGGCCATGTCGGCCGCGGCCGCGGCATGCAGCGACGCGCGCAGGGCCTGCTCGGCCTGCTCGCGCTCCTCCACGGTGGCGCCCAGCAGCAGGCCGGTGGCGCCCAGCGCGGTGAGCAGGCGGTGCAGCTCGAACACCGTGATCGGCTGGTAGGCGGCCGACTGCACCGCGGCGAACAGCAGGCCCTGCACCAGCGCCGCGGACGCCACCGCGCCGACATGGCCGAAGCGCGCGGCACCCCAGGCCACCGGCAGGAACAGCAGGTAGAAGACCATGAACTGCTCCTCGGCGGGCCGCAGGAACACCATCCAGGCCACCACCAGCGCCGTGCCGGCCACCAGCCACCATTCCACGCTGCGCAGCATCGCCGCGAGCTGCGCGCGCCGGGTGCGGTCGGCCAGCAGGAAGACCGCCGGCAGCGAGATGATCAGGCCCACCGCTTCGCCGGTCCAGCGGCGCAGCAGCGCGAGCGACAGGCGGTCGGTGTCCAGGAAGCCGGCCGCCGCGATGGTGCCCACGTACAGCAGCGCGTCCAGTGCCGCGGCGGCGGCGGCGATCAGCATGAACGTCAGGAAGGCCTTGCGCGTGGCGATGCGCGGCAGCGGGCCGAACCAGCGGCGCAGTGCGGCGGCGGCCAGCACCACGCCGAGGGTGGCTGCCAGTGCGGCGGCGGCCTCCCACGGCGGCGGGGCCGGGCCGATGCGGGCCGCGGCGGCGCCGGCCAGGGTGCCGGCCACCAGCCACCAGGCGGACGGGTAACGCGTGAGCAGCGCGACCGACAGCGCGGCCTGCGGCTGCCAGGCGGTGATCTGCGTACCGCGCATCGGGTGCACGTAGCTCAGCCAGTCCAGCAGGAAGCACAGCACCACGTAGCCCAGCGCCAGGGCGGCCGGCGGGCCGGACAGTCGGCGGGGCAGCGAAGACGGGTCGGCTGGCGCGTTCACGCCCCGCATCATCGCCGCTGCGCCGGGTGCCGCCCGTGCGGCCCGCGAAGGCCTGCGGGATTGCCCTTACGGCACGACCCCAGGCGACCGCGGCGGAGGGCGAAACACAATCGTGTTCTCGCCCGGCGGGGGCGGTATCGGTGCCGGTTCCGTGTCGGGATCTTCGATGGAGTCGCCTTTCCGATGTCACGTCCTTTGATTGTTAGCGCACTGGTCCTCGGCCCGCTGCTGCTGGCCGCCTGTTCGAGCACGCCGACCACCGCAACCGCGCCGGTGGCGCCGACGCCGGCCACCGGCGCACAGGGGTCGCGGCCTGCCGCCACGCCCGCCACGGGGGCCACCTCGTCCGTGGCGCCGCAGACGGTGCCCGCCACGCGCAGCGACGCGAACGCGTCCGCCGGCGCCGATCGCAGCGTCTATTTCTCGTTCGATGAAGCGGCGATCTCCGGGCAATGGATGCCGGTGGTCGAGCGTCAGGGCCAGCAGCTGTCGCGCAGCGCGGCGGTGAAGGTGCGGGTCGAGGGCCATTGCGACGAGCGCGGTGGCACCGAATACAACCTGGCCCTCGGCCAGCGGCGCGCGGACGCGGTGAAGAAGGCGCTGCAGATCTACGGCGTCAAGCCTGCCCAGATCGAGGCCGTGAGCTTCGGCAAGGAGAAGCCGAAGGCCCTTGGCCACGACGAACAGGCCTGGGCGCAGAACCGGCGCGCGGACATCGTCGCGGCCGCCGGCAAGTAATCCACGAAAGGCGCGGCCCGTGCCGCGCCGATCCTGTGCCGCGGCGCGTCAGCGCGCGGCGCGCGCGCTGCGCAGGCGCTGCATCGTTTCGGCATCGAGCTGCCCGGTGGGCGGCATGCCGTTGTCCTTCTGGAACAGCTTCAGGGCCTCGCGCGTACGGGGGCCGGCCTTGCCGTCGGCAACGCCGGGTTTGTAGCCCAGTTCGGTCAGTCGCTGCTGCGCTTCGCGCACGGACATCGGCGCGTTGCTGGCCGGCATCTCGGCCGCCGGGGCTGGTGCCGGGGCAGGCTCGGGATGCGCGGCCGGCGGCGGCGCGGCAGGCGGCATCGCGTCGGCAGCGGGCGCAGGTGCCGCGCTCGGCGCGGGGGTGTCGGCGGGGGTGGCTGCAGGCGGCGCAGTGCCGCAACTGGCCAGCGCCACCGCGGCCACCAGCAGAGACATTCGGGTCAGGTAAGAGGAGCTCGGCATCGGCTGTCCGCACGGGTCATGTTGCGGCAGCATTCTTCCGGCATGGCCCGCCGGTGACCCCTGGGTAGCACCGTAAGGGCGTTCCCGGGGCGGGGTCAGCCGCGCGGCCGGGGCGGGCCGCGGCGCGCCGGCGTGGCGGGTGCGGCCGGTGCGGCGGCGCTCTCGGCCGGGGCCTCGACCTTGCGGATGCGCACCGGCTTGCGCTCGCGCGGGGCGTCTTCGGCCGGCGCCGCGCCAATGGCGGCCGCCAGGGCTTGCGCCGCCGCATCGGGGTCGGCGGCCGGCACCGTGGCATCGGCCGCGGGCGCGTCGGCCTTGATCACGGCGGTGTACGGCGCCAGCAGCTGCACCAGCTGGCCATAGACCTTCGGATTGCCGGCCACCAGCTCGCGCTGGTAGAGGAAATCGGCCTCGCCGGTGAAGTTGCCGACCAGGCCACCGGCTTCGGTGATCATCAGCGAGCCGGCAGCCATGTCCCAGGGGTTCAGGCCGGTCTCGAAGAAGCCGTCGTACCAGCCCGCGGCCACGTAGCACAGGTCCAGCGCGGCCGCGCCCGGGCGGCGCACGCCGGCGCAGGCCTGCATCACCGTCTCGAACATCTTCACGTAGCGCTGGAAGCTGTCGCCGCGGCGGAACGGGAATCCGGTGCCGACCAGCGCATCGGACAGCCGGGTGCGCCGGCTGACGCGCAGGCGCTTGTCGTTGAGGTACGCGCCGCGCCCGCGCGAGGCGTAGAAGAGGTCGTTGCGCGTCGGGTCGTAGACCACTGCCTGCTGCACCACGCCGCGGTGCGCCAGCGCGATGGACACGGCGTACACCGGGAAGCCGTGCAGGAAGTTGGTGGTGCCGTCCAGCGGATCGATGATCCAGGTGAACTCGCTGTTCTTCGCGCCATGCGCGCGGCCCGACTCCTCGGCCAGGATGCCGTGGCCGGGGTAGGCGCCGAGCAGGATCTCGATGATGGCCGCTTCCGCCGCCTGGTCGACTTCGCTGACGAAGTCGTTGGGCCCCTTGTGCGTGACCTTCAGGATGTCCAGGTCCTGCGAGCCCCGGTTGATGATCGCCCCGGCGGCACGTGCGGCCTTGATGGCGATGTTGAGCATGGGGTGCAGCTGTTGCGACATGGCAAGTCCTGGAGACGGCGACGGGAAAGGGGCAGCGGAGGGAAAGAGCGTGCGAGGCGACAATGCGCGTCCGCGAAAGCCCGTGATTTTAGCCAGCCGTGACTGCCTTGCCCGTTGATACGACACGCTTCGTGCTGATGCACACCAGCCACCCCGGCAACGTGGGCGCGGCGGCGCGGGCGATGAAGGTGATGGGCTTCGCCGACCTGGTGCTGGTGCAGCCGCGCTTTCCCGATGTGTTGAGCCAGGAGGAGACGGTGGCGATGGCGATGGGCTCGGCCGACATCCTGGCGCGTGCCCGCATCGTCGGCAGCCTGGCCGAGGCGCTGGAGGGCATCACCTACGCCTGCGCCACCGCGATGACCCCGCGCGACTTCGGCCCGCCGACCTTCGCCCCGCGCGAGCGGCTGCCGGCGCTCGCGCAGGAAGGGCAGCGCGTGGCATTCGTCTTCGGCAGCGAGCGCTACGGCCTGGCCAACGACGACGTGTACCGCTGCCATGCCTGCCTGAGCATCCCGACGCATCCGACCTACGGCTCGCTGAACCTGGCGCAGGCGGTGCAGCTGCTGGCCTATGACTGGCGCCAGGCGCTCGGCGGCTTCGACGTGCAGCCGCGCACCGCGGACCCAGAGCGTGCCACCCTGCCCGAGGTAATGGGCGCGCTCGAGCACTGGCGCGCGGCCCTGGAGGCCATCGGCTTCCTGGACCCTGCGGCACCCAAGCGCCTGATGCCGCGCCTGCAGCAACTGCTCAATCGGGCGCAGCTCACGCGCGAAGAGCTGCACATCCTGCGCGGCATTGCCCGTGCGGTCGGGCGCGGCAGCCCGCGGTGATAGCAGAAGCGCTGCCACCGCGCCCGCGCTGCGGACTTTGGCGCTGCCGCATACACTGACTCCTCAGCTTCCTTCCCCGCTCCGGTGCTGGCCGGAGCTCCGCACGGACCAACGCCATGTTCAGCCGCCTGCGAGAAGACATCGCCACCATCCGCGAGCGCGACCCTGCGGCACGCTCGACCTGGGAGGTGCTGACCTGTTATCCGGGCCTGCACGCGCTGATCTGGTATCGCATGGCGCACGCGGCGTGGGTGAACGGCTTCAAGTGGCTGGGGCGCTTCCTGTCGCATCTGGGCCGCTTCTTCAGCGGCATCGAGATCCACCCGGGCGCGACGATCGGCCGGCGCGTGTTCATCGACCACGGCATGGGCGTGGTGATCGGCGAGACGGCCGAGGTCGGCGACGAGTGCACCATCTACCAGGGCGTGACGCTCGGCGGCACCTCGCTGACCAAGGGTGCCAAGCGTCATCCGACGCTGGGCCGGGGCGTCATCGTCTCCGCCGGCGCCAAGGTGCTGGGCGGCTTCACGGTGGGCGACGGCGCGCGCGTGGGCTCCAACGCGGTGCTGCTGCAGCCGGTGCCCGCGGGTGCCACCGCGGTGGGCATCCCGGCGCGCATCGTGCAGAAGTCGGTGGATGCCGCACGCGAGGAAACGGCCGCGAAGATGGGGTTCTCGGCGTACGGCGTGACGCAGGGCACCGACCCGGTCGCGCAGGCGATGAAGGGCCTGATCGACAACGCGTCGAGCCACGAGCACCAGATCGCGCTGCTGTGGGCGGCGATCGAGAAGCTCTCGTCCGGTGCACGCGAACTGCCGGCCGCCGAATGCGTGCCGCAGGATGCCAATCGCACCGAGCAGTTCGACGCCGAGCAGCTGAACCGGCTGGTGAAGTAGCGCTCAGTCGGCAATGGCCGGCACGACACGGTCGCGCACCAGCGCGGCCGTGCGGGCGGAACTCTTGTCGGGCGACCAGTCGTCGGGATCGGTCAGCGCCACGATGACGACCTGATGGGTCGGCACGACCAGCACGAACTGGCCGCCCGTTCCAGCCGCATAGAAGCTCTTCCATCCCGGGCGCAGGCCTTCCGCGGTCCAGAACAGGTAGCCGTAGCCCAGCCGGCTGGGGCCGCGCTGGGGGAACTCGGGACCGAGGTCAGTGACGATGCTGCGCGTGGCCTCCGCCATGTATGCCGCGTCCACCAGCGGGCGTCCGCCCCAGCGGCCCTGCTGAAGCCACAGCTGGCCCAGTCGCGCCAGATCGCGCGCGCCCAGCATCAGGTTGCCGGCACCGGCGGTCTGGCCCTGCAAGGCCGGCCAAGACCAGTCGGCAATGCCCAGCGGCGCGAAGAGGGCGTCGCGCGCGAAGTCTGCCAAGGGCATGCCGAGCAGCCGGCCGAGGGCCACCGACACCAGGTGGGTGTCGAGATTGCTGTAGAGGAATCGGCTGCCGGGCGCTGCCTGCACCGGACGGCGCAGTGCCACCGCCATCACCGGGCTGTGCGGATATCGCGTGACGTAGGCGTTGTACCAGCCCTGTCGGTCACCGAGGCGTTCGAACCCGCTGCGCTGCGTCAGCAGGTCGGCCAGCCGCATGCGGGCGACCTCGGGCGCGGCGCCTCCGGCAGCGGCTTCCGCCAGGAGCGTCGGCAAGGTGCGCTCGACAGTGTCGAGCCTGCCCCGCGCAATCGCCACGCCCACCAGCGTGGACACCACGCTCTTGGTGACCGAGTGCACCGGGTGGAGGGTATGGGCCTCGAGGCCATCGCGGATGTACTCGAAGACCGGCTGGCCATGGCGCAGCAGCAGCAGCGCGCGGATGCCGGGCTCGTCGCGGGCCAGGTGGTGTCGCAGCGCCTCCAGCGCTGCGGCCGACACGCCATGGCGCGCCGGTGCATCGATCGTCCAGCCCTGGCGGTCGTCCGCGTCCACGCCGGCCGCGGCGCCATGCCCGATGCTGCTGGCGGCCAGCAGGCCCAGCGCGCCGGGGACCGACCTTCGCCGCATCGTGCGTTCGGGCCTATCGGGCCTATCGGGCCTATGGGGCCTGTCGGGTCTATCGTGCCGGCCGGATCGCCGACTTCGGGCGGAAGGCCTTGCAGACCGCCTCGTCCGTCTCGAGGTAGGGTCCGCCGATCAGGTCGATGCAATAGGGCACCGCGGCAAAGATGCCGTGCACACCTTGATCGGGCAGGCCTTGCAGCGTCTCGGCAATGGACTTCGGCTGGCCCGGCAGGTTGATGATCAGCGCCTTGCCGCGGATCACCGCCACTTGGCGCGAGAGGATCGCGGTGGGCACGAAGCGCAGGCTGATCTGGCGCATCTGCTCGCCGAAGCCGGGCATCTCCTTGTCGGCCACCGCCAGCGTGGCTTCGGGCGTCACGTCGCGCGGCGCGGGGCCGGTGCCGCCGGTGGTCAGCACCAGGTCGCACTGCACCGTGTCCACCAGCTCGCGCAGGCAGGCGCTGATGCCGGCCTGTTCATCGGGGATCAGGCGCGGCTGCCACTCGATCGGGTTGCGCAGCGCACGGCCCAGCCATTCCTGCAGGGCCGGGATGCCCTTGTCCTCGTAGACGCCGCTGGACGCGCGGTCGCTGATGGACATTACGCCGATGCGGACCGGGTCGAAGTCACTCATGGTCGTCTTCTGATGGCTCGGTTGCAGCCGTGTCGGCCTGCAGCCACGGCTTGATGAACTGGAACAACTCGCGGTAGCCGCGGCCGCTGCGCTGCTCGGGCGCCGCGGCGGCGTCCTTGCGGGCAGCACGCAACAGGCTGCGCAGGCGCTGCAGGTCCGACTGCGGGTAGCGCTCGGCCCAGCGCGTCAGCGCGGCATCGTCGGCGATCAGCTCGTCACGCCAGCGCTCGGCCTCGTGCAACTGCAGGGTGTCCTGGGCCGAGCCCAGCTTGAACGCCGCCACGGCCTCGCGCAGGGGCTGCTCATCGGCAAAGCGCATCTGCTTGCCCACGTACTGCAGCTGACGGCGCCGGCCTTCGTGGGACTTGGTGCGGCGATAGTCGAGGATGGCCTGGCGCAGGGCCTCGGGCATCTCCACCGCGGCCAGCCGGCTCTCTGGCAGGCTGGCCAGTTCTTCGCCCAGCTGCTGCAGCCCGTGCATCTGCTGCTTCAGCTGGGTCTTGCTGGGGCGCTGCGCGTCCTCGGCAGCGTTGTCGTCGATCGGGTCGGGGCCATGGGCTCGCATGGCTATGATTGTCGCCCACCTCGAATGAGCCAGCGCCCCATGTCCGGCAGCACCAAGTCCCAGGGCTTCGCGTTCACGCGCGAGCAGTTCCAGCAGATCATCGAAGACACGCTGGCCATTGCGGCCAGCATCGGCGCCAGCGATGCGGCGGCCGAGGTATCGGAGGGCGCGGGGCTGTCGGTGTCGGTGCGCAAGGGCGAGATCGAGAACGTCGAGCGCAACCGCGACAAGTCGCTCGGTGTCACGGTGTTCCTGGGCCAGCGCCGCGGCAATGCCAGCACCTCCGATTTCTCGCAGGCCGCGCTCGGGCAGACCGTTCGCGCGGCCTATGACATCGCCCGCTTCACCGCCGAGGATCCTGCGGCCGGGCTGCCCGATGCCGAGGACCTGGCCACGCACGAAGAGGCGGCGGCCGACCTCGACCTGTTCCATCCCTGGGCGGTCGACGCGGAGGGCGCGGCCGCGCTGGCGCGCCGCTGCGAAGACGCCGCCTTTGCCACCGATCGGCGCATCACCAACAGCGAAGGCGGTGCCACCTCGGCGCAGCAGTCGCACTTCTGGGCCGGCAATTCGCGCGGCTTTCGTGGCGGCTACGCCAGTTCGCGCCATTCGATCTCGGTGGCGCCGATTGCCACGATGCGCACGGCCAAGGGCCAGACCGACATGCAGCGCGATGCCTGGTACAGCTCGATGCGCGATGCGATGGAACTGGCCTCGCCCGAGGCGGTCGGGCGCTATGCGGCCGAGCGTGCCCTGTCGCGGCTGAATGGTCGCAAGATCGCGACGCGCGAGGCGCCGGTGCTGTTCGAGTCCTCGCTGGCCGCCGGCATGCTGGGCGCCTATGTGCAGGCCACCAGCGGCGGCGCGCTGTACCGTCGCGCCACCTTCCTGCTCGACAGCATCGGCCAGCAGGCGCTGGCCGCACACCTCGACCTGGACGAAGAGCCCCACCTGCGCAAAGGCAAGGCGAGCGCGCCCTTCGACGATGAAGGCGTGCGCACGCGCCGCCGCCGCGTGGTGGACGGCGGCGTGGTGCAGAGCTACTTCCTCTCCAGTTACTCGGCCCGCAAGCTGGGTCTGAAGACCACCGGCCATGCCGGCGGCTCGCAGAACCTGAAGCTCGGCAGCCGGCTGACGCAGCCCGGCGACCATCTGGAGCAGATGCTGCGCAAGCTCCACCGTGGCTTCTTCGTCACCGAGCTGATGGGGCAGGGCGTCAACTACGTGACCGGCGACTACTCGCGCGGCGCGGCCGGCTACTGGGTCGAGAACGGGCGCATCGTGCATCCGGTGCACGAGGTGACGATCGCGGGCAACCTGCGCGAGATGTTCAAGCAGATCGTCGCGCTGGGCACGGACACCTACACGATGGGCGGCAAGACGGTCGGCTCGATGCTGATCGAGCGCATGAAGATCGCCGGCACGTGACATGATTGAAACCCGCTCCGGACTTTCCCGAAGTTCAGGAAGTTTCAAGCTGCGCGGCCTAGCCTCGCGACCGGCCGCGTGGCGATCGCGGGGTTCGTGCGTTGTCGATGACCGGGGTTTCACTGTCCGTACTCGCGAGGCCGACTCCTAGAATGCCGCGCACTTCACTGCGTTTTTGCCTAGGAGATATGCATGGAACGTCGTTCCTTTGTTCGTAGCGCCGGCCTGGCTGGCGTGCTCGCAGCGGGCGTCGCCCCCGCGGTTCACGCGCAAGCCACGTTGCGCTGGCGCCTGGCCTCGAGCTTCCCGAAGTCGCTCGACACCATCTTCGGCGCGGCCGAAGTGTTCGCGAAGAAGGTCGGTGAACTCTCCGGCGGCAAGTTCACGATCTCCACCCATGCGGCCGGCGAGCTGATGCCGGCCTTCGGCGTGGTGGACGGCGTGCAGAACGCGACCGTCGAGATGTGCCACACGGCGCCGTACTACTTCTTCGGCAAGGACGAGTGCTTCGCGCTGGGCTGCGCGATTCCCTTCGGCCTGAACTCGCGCCAGATGACGGCGTGGATGATCGAAGGCAATGGCCTGAAGCTGATGCGCGAGTTCTACAAGAACTACAACATCATCAACTTCCTCGGCGGCAACACCGGCGCCCAGATGGGTGGCTGGTACCGCAAGGAAATCAAGTCGGTGGCCGACATCAAGGGCCTGAAGTTCCGGGTCGGCGGCTTCGCCGGCAAGGTGATCGACCGCATGGGCGGCGTGCCGCAGAACATCCCGGGCGGCGAGATCTACCAGTCGCTGGAGAAGGGCACCATCGACGCGGCCGAATGGGTGGGCCCGTACGACGACCAGAAGCTTGGCTTCAACAAGGTGGCCCAGTTCTACTACTACCCCGGTTGGTGGGAAGGCGGTCCGCAACTGGACTTCTTCATCAACACCAAGGCCTACGAAGGCCTGTCGGCCGAGTACAAGGCCATCATCGAGGCTGCCACCGCGGTGGCACATGTGGACATGCAGGCCAAGTACGACGCACGCAACCCGGCCGCGCTGAAGCAGCTGGTGGCCAGCGGCACCAAGCTGTTCCGCTTCCCGAAGGACGTGATGGACCTGGCGTTCAAGGAGTCGCTGGCGCTGTACAGCGACATCGGCGGCAAGAACGCCAGCTGGAAGAAGATCTACGAAGACTACTCGGCCTTCCGCCGCGACCAGAACCTGTGGTTCCGCTTTGCCGAAGCCGGCTTCGACGACTTCATGCAAGCCCAGAAGCTCTGAGCGGGAGACGCCTTCGTCGAAGAAGGCCCTTCTCCTCGAACGAAAGCCGGCCCCAGGCCGGCTTTTTTCATTGCGGCGCCTGCGTCTCCCCGCAGCAGGGCCAAAAAAAACGCGGCCCGGAGGCCGCGTTGTTCACCAGGTGAGGCCGGACTACTTCTTGGGCTCGGACTGGAGCGAGCGCTTGACCGCCTCCATCGGGTCCTCGGTCTGCTCCGGCGCGCTGGCGGCGCCCGCCGGGGCCGACGCAGCCGGCTCGTTGCCGAAGAGCTTGGCGTTGTCGGCATCCGAGTTCTGCTTGTAGTCGCTGGGCTGCACCTCCAGCTGGATGTTCGTCGTGTCGAGATCGGCCTTCTTGCCGAGACCGCCGGACACCAGGTTCGGGAACGCGATGATCAAGCCGACCATGATGATCTGGATCAGCACGAAGGGCACGGACCCCCAGTAGATCTGGCCGGTGGTGACCTTCGGGACCGTCTTGCCGGTGACGCGGTCCTTGTAGTCCTCGTGCGGCGCCACGCTGCGCAGGTAGAACAGCGCGAAGCCGAATGGCGGATGCATGAACGAGGTCTGCATGTTCACCGCCAGCAGCACGCCGAACCACACCAGGTCGATGCCCAGCTTCTCGGCCACCGGGCCGATCAGCGGCACGACGATGAACGACAGCTCGAAGAAGTCCAGGAAGAACGCGAGCACGAAGACCAGGATGTTGACGACGATCAGGAAGCCGAGCTGGCCACCCGGCAGGCTGGTCAGCAGATGCTCGACCCACTTCGGACCGTCGACGCCCTGGAACGACAGGCTGAACACCGTCGAGCCCAGCAGGATGAAGACCACGAAGCAGGAGAGCTTCATCGTCGAGTCCATCGCCTGCTTCAGCAGCTTGAGGTCCAGGCGCCTGCGCCCCAGGGCCATCAGCAGCGCGCCGGTCGCGCCCATCGCGCCGCCTTCCGTCGGCGTCGCGACGCCGAGGAAGATGGTGCCCAGCACCAGGAAGATCAGGGCCAGCGGCGGGATCAGCACGAAGGTGACGCGCTCGGCCATCTTCGATAGCAGGCCCAGCTTGAACACGCGGTTGATGACCGACAGGACAAAGGCGACACCGACGCCCACGCACATCGAGACGACGATCAGCTCGTCGGTCGGGGTCGAGTCCGGCCTCGTCTTCGCGTAGGTGATCGCCAGGCCGGTGGACGCGATGAACAGCAGCAGCAAGGAGCGCAGGCCGGCCGAGCCATTGTCTTCACGGATCGTGCGCGCTTCCGCCGGCAGCGCCGGCACGTACGAGGGCCGGAAGATTGCCACCAGCACGATGAAGCCGATGTACAGCCCCGTCAGCACGAAGCCGGGAATGAACGCCCCCTTGTAAAGGTCGCCCACGCTGCGGCCGAGCTGGTCGGCCATGATGATCAGCACCAGCGAGGGCGGGATGATCTGCGCCAGCGTGCCCGAGGCCGCGATGACGCCCGAGGCCACGCGCCGGTCGTAGCCATAGCGCAGCATGATCGGCAACGAGATCAGGCCCATCGAGATGACCGAGGCGGCCACCACGCCGGTGGTCGCGGCCAGCATCGCGCCGACGAGGATGACCGCGAAGGCCAGGCCGCCACGGATCGGGCCGAACAACTGGCCGATGGTGTCGAGCAGATCTTCGGCCATGCCCGAGCGCTCGAGGATCAGGCCCATGAACGTGAAGAACGGGATCGCCAGCAGCGTGTCGTTCTGCATGATCCCGAAGATGCGCAACGGCAGGGCCTGCATCAGCGAAGCGGGCAGCAGCCCGAGCTCGATGCCGACGAAGCCGAAGAACAGGCCGCAGGCGGCGAGCGAGAACGCCACCGAGAAGCCCATCAGCAGGAACACGATCAGGCCGGCGAACATCACCGGCGCCATGTTGGCTTGCAGGAATTCCATCATTTCGTGGCTCCCTGGGCCTCGGCCTCGGCACGCTGGCGGATCACCTCGGCAAGCTCTTCCTCGGCGGTCTTGGCTTGCTTCTTCTTGGTGGGGTCGTCGATCAGGCCCATCAGGAACGCGATGCGCTTGATGAGTTCAGAGATGCCCTGCAGCCCGAGCAGCGCGAAACCCACGGGAACCAGTGCGTATACCGGCCACCGGATCAGGCCGCCGGCATTCGAAGACATCTCGCCCGACATCTCGGCCCTCAGCACCAGGGGCCACACCAAATCGATGACCACCAGGCAGAAGGGAAACAGGAAGACGACGATGCCGAAGATCTCGACCATGATCTGCGTGCGCCGGGAGAAGCGGTGCAGGATCACGTCGATCTTGACGTGCTCCTGGCGCAGCATGGTGTAGCCGGCCGCCAGCAGGAACACCGCTGCAAACAGGTACCACTGGATCTCGAGGAAGGCGTTCGAACTAGTGTTGAATGCCTTGCGCACCGAGGCGTTGATGGCGCTGATCAATACCGCGGCCAATACCAGCCACGCGACGCTACGACCGACCAGCTCGCTGAGCCGGTCTATCCATCTGGAGAGTTGGAGGAGGAGGGACACGTTGTCTCCGTGAAAGTGAGGCAAACCTTGCCGGAGCGATTGCCTTGCGGCAAAGCCCCGACTTTCGGCGCGTACTGTACGGAGAAGGCCCTGAACGGCATCTGAATATCGATGCCGTCTAGGGAAAGCCCTGATCGGGCCGATGCGACCTCAGGGGGACTGCGTCGCAGCCATGAACAAGCGCGTCGAGCGTGCGCCCGAACGGCAGAACGCCAGCACCGGGCCCGGGAGCTCCTGCAGCAGGCGCGCCATCGTCGCAATCTCCTCGGGCGACTGGTAGGCGCCATTCACCGGCAGGTAGCGGTAGACCAGGCCGGCCGCTTCGGCCGCGGCCTGCACGCTGGCGCTGGTGGGCTGGTCGGGGCCGCCTTCGAAGTCGGGCCGGTTGTTGACCACGCTGCGAAAGCCCATGGCGGCCAGCTCGGCCATCGCGTCGGCGTCGAGTTGCGGCGCGACGCAGAAGTCCGGCGTGAGCTGTCGGATCAGGTTCGAGGTGTTGATCATGGGTGCACAGCTTACTTCGACAGCGCGGCCTTCACCGCGGCGGAGACCTGGGCCATCTCGGCCTTGCCGGCGAGGCGGGTCTTGGCCGCGCCCATCACCTTGCCCATGTCGCCCGGGCCACTGGCGCCGAGCTCGGCAACCAGCGCGTTGATCGCGGCCTGCACCTCATCGGCACTCATGCGGGCGGGCAGGTAGGCCTGGAGCACGGTGACCTCGGCGCTCTCCTTGGCCGCCAGGTCGGCGCGGCCGCCAGCCTCGAATGCGGTGATGGAATCCTTGCGCTGCTTGATCAGCTTGTCGACGATGCCGACGATGCCGGCGTCGTCCAGCGTGATGCGCTCGTCGACCTCCCGCTGCTTGATGGCGGCCATCAGCATGCGGATGGTCAGCAGGCGATCGGATTCCTTGGCGCGCATCGCGGCTTTCATGTCGTCGGCGATCTGGTCTTTCAGGCTCATGGTGGGGTGTCGGGCTGGAAAGAAAGGGGGCAGAAAGCAAAACGCCCGCTGCGGCGTCCCGCGCGGGCGTCTGGCATCAAGCGAGCTGGAAGCCGTTCAGTACAGCTTCTCGAGCCACCGAAGCTCAGTAGAGCTTCTTCGGCAGCTGCATGCTGCGGACACGCTTGTAGTGGCGCTTGACCGCGGCAGCCTTCTTGCGCTTGCGCTCGGCGGTGGGCTTTTCGTAGAACTCGCGTGCGCGCAGTTCGGTCAGCAGGCCCAGCTTTTCGATCGTGCGCTTGAAGCGGCGCAGGGCGACATCGAACGGCTCGTTTTCCTTGACGCGAATCGTGGTCATTTAACTCGTGAATCCTAAAGAATTGCGCTCGGTGTTCCTGAAGGTCTCGGCCCCAATTCCGGAACAGGGCCGGGGAATCGACACGCGGTTTGCTAGCAAAGACAGCGATTCTACTGCGATTTTTTCGCTGATGCCAAGGCGCCGGCACAAGCGGCCGCACTGGCCCAGGCCCACTGGAAGTTGTAGCCGCCCAGCCAGCCGGTGACATCGACCACTTCACCGATGAAATGCAGGCCGGGCTGGCGCCGGCTTTCCATGCTGCGTGAATCGAGCTCGCGGGTGTCGACGCCGCCGGCCGTGACCTCGGCCTTGCGGTAGCCCTCGGTGCCGCTGGGCAGCAGCCGCCACTGCGCCAGCGACTGCGCCAGGCGCTCCAGATCGCGGTCGCGCAGCTCGGGCATCGGTCGCTCGGCCGGCAATTGCTGCAGTGACAGCCAGGTGGCCGACAGGCGCTGTGGCAGGTGCTGGGCCAGCTCGTTGCCCAGCTGGCGGCGCGAGTGCAGCTTGGCCTCGCGCAGCACGGCGGCCAGGTCCTGCCCGGGGCCCAGGTCGATCTGCAGCGGTTCGCCGGGCCGCCAGTAGCTGGAGATCTGCAGCACGGCCGGGCCGCTGAGTCCGCGGTGCGTGAACAGCAGGTCCTCGGTGAAGTGGCCGGCGGCGCGGCCGCTGCCGGTGGCAATGCCAACCTCCAGCGCCACGCCGGCCAGCGGCACGAAGGGCGCCCAGTCGGCAGCGTCGAAGGTCAGCGGCACCAGCGCCGGCCGGGTCTCGACGATGCGATGGCCGAACTGCCGCGCCAGCCGGTAGCCGAAGTCGCTGGCGCCGATCTTCGGGATCGACAGACCGCCCGTGGCGACCACCAGCGAAGCGGCACGGACGCTGCCACGCGCGGTGTCGAGCTCGAAGCCGCCACCGGCGGCCGCCCGCACCGCCTGCACCGCGCAAGGCTGCCACTGCGTGACGCCGCCGGCCGCACATTCATCGAGCAGCAGGCGGATGATCTGCTCGCTGGAGTCGTCGCAGAACAGCTGGCCGCGGTGCTTCTCGTGGAAGCCGATGCCATGGCGCCGCACCAGCGCGATGAAGTCGGCGGGCGTGAAGCGTGCCAGCGCCGAGCGGCAGAAATGCGGATTGGCTGACAGGAAGTTCGCGGGGCCGGCGTCACGGTTCGTGAAGTTGCAGCGCCCGCCGCCCGAGATGCGGATCTTCTCGGCGACCTTCTCCGCATGGTCGAGCAGCAGCACGCGCAGGCCCGCCTGGCCCGCGCGGCCCGCACAGAACAGGCCGGCCGCGCCCGCGCCGATGACGACCGCGTCGAACTGCAGGACTCAGCCCTTCCAGACGAAGGGGAACTTGAACTGCTTCCAGAAGCCGTTCGGCACGTAGTCGCCGACCACGCCGTACTGGTGCGGCCATTCTCGATCGGACTGCACCGCGGTGCCGAACAGGTGGTCGAGGAAGGCGAAATGCGCGGCGTAGTTCTTGTCGATCGCCTCGTCGTCCTGCGAGTGGTGCCAGTGGTGGAAGTTGGGCGTGACGATCAGGTAGCGCAGCGGCCCCAGCCGCACGCTGACGTTGGCGTGGTTGAACACCGCCTGGAAGCCGACGATGACGATGTAGGCATCGATCACGTCCTTGCTGAAGCCCAGCACGTAGATCGGCGCGAGCACGAGGGTGCGGGTGATCAGCAGTTCCAGGATGTGCTGGCGCGAACCGGCCATCCAGTCCATGCTCTTGACGCTGTGGTGCACCGCGTGCAGCCGCCACAGCAGCGGGACCTCGTGGTACGCGCGGTGGGTCCAGTACTGCACCATGTCGGCCACCAGGATGATCAGGAACAGCCCGCCCCAGAACGGCAGGTTCTGCACCCAGCCCTGGATGCCGTCCTTCGCCGCCCAGCCGAAGAGCTTGTGCACCATCAGGTTGGTGGCCAGCAGCACGAAGCCCACCACCATGTGGTTGACGATGAAGTGGTGGAAGTCGGTCTGCCATTCGGCGCGGAACACCGGCTGTTCGCGCCGCAGCGCAAACAGCTTCTCGATGAAGATGAAGATCAGCGAGGAGCCCAGCAGGTCGAGGATGAACCAGTCCAGCCCGATGTAGGGCGTGTGGTCAGGGAAGTTGGGATCGACGTCGACCTTGTGCCCACCCAGCACGGCGGTGAGCACCACCAGCAGGAAGCCGGCCGAGGACAGCCACCGCGCCCGGCCGAACACGATGTTGAACAGCGACAGCCCGCCGGCCACCACCATCGCGGTGTACAGCAGCTTGCGCATGATCTCGACGTCGTAGCTCTTGCGCAGTTCGGGGGTGGTCAGGTACTGCGGGAAATGGAAGGCCAGCACCGCCAGGAAGCACAGGATGCCCAGGGACAACGCGATGATGCCGGTCACCATCCCGTGCCCGGGGCGGATCTCGCCATGCGATTCGGTCAGGCGGTTCAGTTTGTCCAGCGGTTCCATCGGCGGGCGGTGAGGGTCGGCAAGCCGCGGATTATCCGACCCCGGCCGTCGTGGCGCCAGGCGGACCCCCGGGCTTCGGTGGCCGCACCAGATTGGCGTTATCGGCGCCTCAAGCGCGAATTTCGCGCAATCGCCCTTCGTCCAGCCGGGCCAGCGAGCGCATCAGCAGTTCCGCCTGGCGCTCCAGCGGCGCGGGCGCCGGCTTCTCGCCGGAGGCCACTGCCTGGATGTAGACCGCGACCGTGGCCGCGTCGATGCTGCGAGGCAGCACCGGCAGTTCGGCCAGCGAGCCTTCCTGCGCCGGGCAGCCGAGGTCGGGCTGCGCCAGGCCATGCAGCCACACATCGAGCTTCGGGCAGCGCCGTGGGTCGGCCACGGCCTCGCCCTCGGTGCCGCGCAGCAGCATCAGGTCGGCCTCGGTGCGCTCGGCGAAATCCCCCATCAGCCGGCCGAACTCCGGGTGCGTGTAGCTGGCCAGGCCGAGCGCCCGCGCACCGGCGATCGGTCGCAGCAGCTTCGCGATCGTGTGGCCGGAATTGCGCAGGCCCACCACCCAGCGCACGTCGAGCAGGCGCTGCAGCGCCGGGCTGAGCGCCTCGGTGGTGGTGAAGGCCGGCTCGCGACGCCGCCAGCATTCGTGCACCGCCGCGGCGTCGTCGGCCGTCGGCAGGCCGAGCGCCTGGAAGATCTCGAAGCTGGTGACGCGGGCCGGGTCGTGGCGCGGTCCGTGCACCAGCACCCGCGCGCCTTGCTGGGCCAGGCGCATCGCCAGCAGCGGCGTCAGGTTCGGCAGCCGGCGCGCGCCGTTGTAGCTGGGGATCACGATCACCGGCCGGTCGCTGGCGATGGCCAGTGCGCGCGCCTGCACCGCGTCGAAGAAGCCCATCAGTTCGTCGACCGTCTCGCCCTTGATGCGCATGGCCAGCGCGAAGGCACCGATTTCCAGGTCGGTCACGCTGCCGTCGAGCACCTGGCCCATCAGGTCCTGCGCCTGGTCACGGTTCAATGAACGGGCGCCTTCATGGCCGCGCCCGATCTCCTTGATGTAGGCAGCGATGCCCATCTCGAAACCCCTGTTTGTCTCAGGCCGGTCCGTCGCAAGTTTCAGGCCGGCGCTGCACAGGATTCTGCGCCGGCGCTAAGCGGCCAGGGCCGTGGTATTCACCAAGCGCTTCAGCTCGGGAATGCACGAGCCGCAGTTGGTGCCGCAGCGCTGCTGCTGCTGCAGCGTGGCCAGGCGCTGCTCGGGCGTGCCACCGCAGCGCGCCAGCGTGTCGATGATCGCCGGCTCGCTGACGTTGAAGCAGCTGCAGACCTGTCGCCCGCGCGGTGCCAAGGCCACCGGGGCCTTGGCGCCGGGCTTGAGCAGCAGGCGGCCATAGGCCTGGGCCGGCACGCGGTCCTGCAGCAGGGCACGCACCCAGCCCTCGGCGGCCACGTCGCCGGCCAGCACGAAGCTGCGCAGGAAGGTGTCGGCGCCCTGGCGCTCCAGGCCCATCGCACGGCGCTGGCCCTGACGGCGATCCTCATAGCGCAGGACATCAGCGGCCAGGCGGCCCAGGCCGAGCAGCGACTCGATCTGCGGCACCACCTCGGGCGGCGGTGCATCGGCGGCAGCGGCACGGAACATCACGCCGGTCTCGGCATGGCCGAAGGGCACCACCGCCGCGTAGTCGAAGTGGCCCATCAGCGCATGCAGCTGGCCACGTACTTCGAGTGCTTGCGATTCCGGCAGCCAGGCCGCGGCCAGCAGGCCCCAGGGCAGCTCGGCCTTGAGCACCTTGATGGCGGTGTGTTTCAGCTCGGGCTGCATCGATGTCGGGCAGAACGCGGCGCTGGTCAGTGCGTTGATGCCGGTCATCGGCCGGCCCGAGGCACCGCGGCCGCCGACCACTTCGTCGCCCCAGTGCATGGCCACATGCGCCTGGGCCGGGGCGATGGCCTCGCTGGCCTGCGCCGGCAGCACGATGGAGCCGCGGCGCGAGGTCAGGTGCACCAGGTCGCCGTTGCGCAGGTTGAGCCGCGCCATGTCCTGCGGATGCAGGTCCACCGAGGGTTCCGGCTGGTGGCCGAACAGCCGGCCCAGCGTGCCGGTGCGGCTCATGCCGTGCCACTGGTCGCGCAGCCGGCCGGTGGTCAGGCTGAACGGGTAGCGCGCGTCGCGTGGTTCGGCCAGCGGCACGAAGGGCGTGTCGAAGAACTTCGCGCGGCCGTCGGCAGTGGGGAACTGCCCGTCTTCATACAGTCGGGCGCGGCCGGCTGGCGCGCCTTCGCGCAGCGGCCACTGCTGCGGGCCGGCGGAGTCGAGCATCGCGTAGCTCAGGCCGGTGATGTCGAGGTCGCGGCCGCGCGTGGATTCGCGGTGTTCGTTCCAGATCGACTCCGGGCCCTCGTAGGGGAACAGCGTAGGCTGCCCCGGCCGCAGGCGAGCTTCCAGGCGCCGCGCCAGATCGAGCACGATGGCCCAATCGTGCCGTGCCTGCCCCGGCGCGGCGACGGCCGGCCGCACGCGGCTGATGCGGCGCTCGCTGTTGGTGACGGTGCCGTCCTTCTCGCCCCAGCTGGTGGCCGGCAGCAGCAGGTCGGCATGGCGTGCGGTGGCGGTGCTGGCAAAGGCTTCCTGCACGACGACGAATTCGGCCCGTTCGAGGGCGCGCCGCACGGTGGCCTGGTCGGGCATCGACTGCGCGGGGTTGGTGCAGGCAATCCACAGTGCCTTGATCTCGCCGTCGGCGGCGGCCTGGAACATCTCCACCGCGCTCTTGCCGGGCTTGGCGGGCACGTCGGGCACGCCCCACAGGCGCGCCACTTCCGACCGGTGCTCGGGATTGGCCAGGTCGCGGTGCGCCGACAGCAGGTTGGCCAGGCCGCCGACTTCGCGCCCGCCCATCGCGTTGGGCTGGCCGGTCAGCGAGAACGGGCCTGCGCCGGCGCGGCCGATCTGGGCCGTGGCCAGGTGCAGGTTGATCAGCGCGGCATTCTTCGCGGTGCCGCTGCTGCTCTGGTTCAGGCCCTGGCAGTACAGCGACAGGGTGGCCGGCGCGGTGGCGAACCAGCGCGCGGCCTGCACGATGTCCTCGGCCTTCAGCCCGGTGGCCACCGCGGCTTCCTTCGGCGTGAACTCGCGCACGCGGGCCTTCAGCGCGTCGAAGCCGCTGGTGTGCGCGGCGATGTAGGCGGTGTCGGTCCAGCCTTCCCACAGCATCACGTGCAGCATCGCGTGGTACAGCGCGATGTCGCTGCCGGGCAGCAGCTGCAGGTGCAGGTCGGCCATCGCCGCGGTCTCGGTGCGGCGCGGGTCGACGACGATCAGCCTCTGCGCCGGGTTGGCACGGCGCGCGTCCTCGAGCCGGCGGAACAGGATCGGGTGGGCCCACGCCGGGTTGGCGCCGGTGACGAAGACGGTGGCCGCGTGCTGCAGGTCGTCATAACACGCAGGCGGCGCGTCCGCGCCCAGCGTGGCCTTGTAGCCGGCCACCGCGCTGCTCATGCACAGGCGCGAGTTGGTGTCGATGTTGTTGGTGCCGAGCAGGCCCTTGGCCAGCTTGTTGAAGACGTAGTAGTCCTCGGTCAGCAGCTGGCCCGAGATGTAGAAGCCCACGGCATCCGGACCGTGCCGCTGCACGGTGCCGGCGATGCGCTCGGCGGCCTCGGCCATCGCCCCGTCCCAGCCCACCGGCTGGGGCGGCGCCCCGCGCGCGGGCCGGCGCTGCGGCTGCAGCAGCCGCACCTGCTGCGTGATGGCCTGCGTGGCGGTGAGCGCCAGCGTGCTGCCCTTGCTGCAAAGACGGCCGAAGTTGGCCGGATGCGCGGGGTCGCCGCGCACGCCGGTGATCTGGTCACCGGTGGATTCGATGATCACGCCGCAGCCGACGCCGCAGTAAGGGCAGGTGGATCGGGTTTCGCGCATGGCTGCCGCCCGGCTCCTCAGACCGCCGCCTTGTGCCGGGGACCGGCCAGCGGTGCGGGCAGGTCCAGCGCCTTGGCGGCGAGCTCGGTGGCATCGAGGAACACCGTGCCTTGTTCCACCTTGCAGGCAAAGCGCGGCGTGCAGCCTTCGTCCGGCGCGCGCGCGCAGCCGTCGGCCAGGCCGATGCTCCAGTTGTGCAGCGGGCAGGCCACGCTTTCGCCATGCACGATGCCCTGGCTCAGCGGGCCGCCCTTGTGCGGGCAGCGGTCGAGCAGCGCGAACACCTTGTCCTCGGCATTGCGGAACACGGCCACCGGCAGGCCCTGCGGGCGTGCCACGCGGCGCGCGCCCAGCACGGGAATGTCGTCGATGTGGCAGATCGGCTTCCAGTCGCTCATGGTCTCGGCCTTCATGCGTTCACCGATTCGCCCAGCGGGGTGAACTGCCGCGTGTCCAGCGCGGCCTTCTCGTGCTCGAACCACGGGTCGGGCTCGCCATCCAGCGCGAACTGCAGCCGCGCCCACAGCGCCTTGCGTCGTTCCGCATCGTCGAGCACCTGCTGCTTGACGTAGTCCAGCCCGACGCGGCTGATCCAGTGGCAGGTGCGTTCGAGGTACCAGCCTTCCTCGCGGTACAGCTGCAGGAAGGCGCCGGCGTACTCCAGCACCTCCTCGGCGGTCTTGACCTTGACGAAGAAGTGCGCCACTTCCGTCTTGATGCCGCCATTGCCGGCGACGTAGAGCTCCCAGCCCGAGTCGACGCCGATCACGCCGACGTCCTTGATGCCGGCCTCGGCGCAGTTGCGCGGGCAGCCCGAGACCGCCAACTTCACCTTGTGCGGCGCGTACATGCGCCACAGCGCGCGCTCGAGGTCCTTGCCCATCTGCGTCGAGTCCTGCGTGCCGAACCGGCACCACTCGGAGCCGACGCAGGTCTTCACCGTGCGCAAGGCCTTCGCGTAGGCGTGGCCCGAGGGCATGCCGATGTCCTTCCACACGTTGACCAGGTCTTCCTTCTTCACGCCCAGCAGGTCGATGCGCTGGCCGCCGGTGACCTTGACCGTGGGGATCTTGTACTTGTCCACCACGTCGGCAATGCGGCGAAGCTCGTCGGCGGTGGTCTCGCCGCCCCACATGCGCGGAATCACCGAGTAGCTGCCGTCCTTCTGGATGTTGGCGTGCGAGCGTTCGTTGATGAAGCGCGACTGCGGGTCGTCCTTGGCCTCCTTCGGCCAGGTGGAGATCAGGTAGTAGTTGATGGCCGGTCGGCAGCTGGCGCAGCCATTCGGTGTCCGCCAGCCCAGGGTCCTGTAGACGCCGTCGATCGTCAGCAGCTTCGAGCCGTCGGGCAGCGGCTGGCGGATGGCCTCGCGCACCTCGCTGTGGCTGGCGTCGGTGCAGCCGCACATGGCCTTCTTCTTCGGCGCGGCGGAATAGTCGCCGCCGGCGGTGAACATCAGCAGCTGCTCGACCAGCCCGGTGCAGGAGCCGCAGGAGGCACTGGCCTTAGTGTGCTTGCGCACCTCATCCAAGGTGAACAGGCCCTTGTCCTTGATGGCCTTGCAGATGGTGCCCTTGTTGACGCCATTGCAGCCGCAGACCTCGTCCGAGTCGGCCATCGCCGCGGCCTTGTTGTGGCCCTCATGGCCGACGTCGCCGATGTTCGACTCGCCGAACATCAGCTTGTCGCGGATGTCGCTCACCTTGCGGCCTTCGCGCAGCAGCTTGAAGTACCAGCTGCCGTCCACCGTGTCGCCGTAGAGGCAGGCGCCGACCAGTTGGTCGTCCTTGATCACCAGCTTCTTGTACACGCCGCCGAAGGGATCGCTCATCACGATCTCCTCGGCGCCTTCCCCGCCCATGAAGTCGCCGGCCGAGAACAGGTCGATGCCGGTGACCTTGAGCTTGGTCGAGGTCTGGCTGCCGGTGTAGCGGCCGATGCCGAACTGCGCCAGGTGCGTGGCGCAGACCTTGCCCTGCTCGAACAGCGGCGCCACCAGGCCGTAGGCGATGCCGCGATGCGCCGCGCATTCGCCGACCGCGTAGATGCGCGGATCGGTGGTGGTCTGCAGCGTATCGTTGACGACGATGCCGCGGTTGCACAGCAGGCCCATGCTTTCGGCCAGCTGCGTGTTGGGGCGGATGCCGGCGGCCATCACCACCAGGTCGGCCGGGACCTCGGTGCCGTCCTTGAACTGCACCGCCATCACGCGGCCTGCCTTGCCGCCGTCCTGGTCGCCGATCAGCGCCTGCGTCTGCGCACCGATCATGAACTTCAGGCCGCGGTCTTCCAGGCTCTTCTGCAGCAGCTTGGCCGCCACGTCGTCGAGCTGGCGCTCCATCAGCCACGGCATGATGTGCACCACGGTCACCTGCATGCCGCGCAGCATCAGTCCGTTGGCCGCTTCCAGGCCCAGCAGGCCACCGCCGATGACCACCGCATGCCTGTGCGTCTTGGCGGTCTCGATCATCGTGTGCGTGTCGGCGATGTCGCGGTAGGCGATCACACCCTCGAGCTCCTTGCCCGGCACCGGCAGGATGAAGGGGTTGGAGCCGGTGGCCAGCAGCAGGCGGTCGTACTCGGCGCTGGTGCCGTCCTCGGCGATCACCAGGCGCCGGGTGCGGTCCACCTTCACGACCTTCTTGCCCAGGTGCAGCGTGATGCCGTTCTCCTGGTACCAGGACAGCGGGTTCAGGATGATCTCGTCGATCGTCTGCTCGCCGGCCAGCACCGGGCTCAGCAGGATGCGGTTGTAGTTGGGATGCGGCTCGGCGCCGAACACGGTGATGTCGTAGAGATCCGGCGCGATCTTCAGCAGCTCTTCCAGCGTGCGCACGCCGGCCATGCCGTTGCCCACCATCACCAGTTTCATCTTCTTCATCGTCGAATCTCCAGCAAGCTGGGAGGAAGTAGCAATCAAGGTGCCAGGGCCGCGGCGAGAATCGCGACCCGATGAGCTTTCACGTCGACATCGGCCGCTGCAGCGAACGCGGCAGCCGCGAGCACAACGAAGACTTCGCCGCCGTGCTGCAGGCGCCCGCGCACGAGGCCGGCCGCGGGCTGATTGCCGCGGTGGCCGATGGCGTCTCGGCCGGCGGCCATGGCCGCGCCGCGGCGCAGACGGCGGTGATCTCGCTGGTCAACGACTTCCATGCGGTGCCCGCCACCTGGGAGACCACGGTGGCGCTGGACCGGCTGATCGGCGCGCACAACGCCTGGCTGGCCGACCACAACCGCCGCCGCAGCGACGATGCCTCGGGCCTGACCACGCTGACCGCGCTGGTGCTGCAGGGCCAGACCTGGACGGTGGCGCATGTGGGCGACACGCGCGCCTGGCTGCTGCGCGAGGGCGAGCTGAGCTGCCTGACGCAGGACCATGCACTGGCGCACCCGGACCTGCGCAGCCAGCTCACGCGCGCACTGGGCCTGGAAGACACCGTGCGGGTGGACTTCCACCAGGGCGCGCTGCAGGTGGGCGACGTGCTGCTGCTGACCAGCGACGGCGTGCACGGCACGCTGAAGCCCGCGCGCCTGGCCCGGCTGCTGGGTGCGGCCGAACCGGCGCAGCAGGTGAGCGAAGCCATCGTGCAGGCCGCGCTCGAGGCCGGCAGCCGCGACAACGCCAGCGCGCTGGTGGTGCAGGTGAAGGGCCTGGCCAGCCAGCGCCTGGACGATGCGCTGTTGCAGGGCCGCCAATTGCCGGCCGCACCGCGCTGGAAGGTGGGCGATGCGGTCGATGGCTACACCATCACCGCGCTGGTGGCCGACACCGGCGTACACCGGCTCTATCAGGCACGTGACGCGGCCACGCGCGAGCTGGTGGCGATCAAGACCCTGCACGAGAGCCGGGCTTCCGACGCCGAGGAACGCGGAATGCTGGCGCACGAGGCCTGGCTGGGCCAGACCGTCACCGAGCGCGATGGCCAGGGCTTCGTGCGCGTGCGGCCGCAGCGCGCGCCGAGCTGCTTCTACGTGGTGTTCGACTGGCACAGCGGTGCCACGCTGGAGCAGCTGCTGGCCGAGGGCCGGCGCTTCGGCATCGACGAGGTGGTGCAGGGCGCGATCGCGATCACGCGGGCCCTGGGCCGGCTGCATCGCCAGCGCGTGATCCATCGCGACGTGAAGCCCGGCAACCTGCACCTGGCCGAGGACGGCCAGTGGCGCCTGCTGGACCTGGGTGTGGCCGTCTCCGGCAACGAGCCGGCCGCGGTGCGCAGCCTGCATGCCGGCACGCCGAGCTACATGAACCCCGAGCAATGGGCAGCGGGCGAAGAAGGCAGCGCCGCCGATGCGATGAGCGACCTCTACGCGCTGGGCGTCACGCTGTACCGCTGGCTCACGGGCCGACTGCCGTACGGCGAGGTCGAGCCCTACCAGACCGCCCGCTTCCGGCGCGACCCGCAAGCGCCATCGCGCATCCGGCCCGAGTTGCCGATCTGGCTCGACCATGCGGTGCTGAAGGCCGTGGCGCGCGACCGTCGCCTGCGCTTCGAGACCGCCGAGGAACTGCTGCTGGCGCTGGAGCGTGGCGCCTCGCGCCCGCTGTCCGCGCCGCCCGCCACGCCGCTGGTGCAGCGCGACCCGGCCGCGCTGTGGAAGATCGCGCTGGCCGTGTCGGTCGGCTTCAATGTCCTGCTGATCGTCTGGCTGCTCTTCCTGCCCCGTTAGGGCTCCCCCCCGGAGCGCCTTCGGCGCTTCCACCCCAGGGGGGCGCCACCACCAGCCCGGCGGAGCCGGATCCGCGGTGTCTGCTTGACGCGCGCGGGTGTTCACGCACGGCGCTCCAGCGGGCGGGTGGCGGCCGGGGCGTGGACGCCGTCTGACGTGGGTCGCGCGCGGCCACCCTTTTCGGCCCAGGTGCGGGTCCAGCGGATCTGCACCACGCGCAGCATCGCCAGCATCAACAGCGCCAGCGCGGTGAAGGCCAGGAAGCCGCCGAGGTAGCTGCCGGAATACTGCTTGGACAGGCCCATCGCGTTCGGCAGGAAGCCGCCGCCCAGTGCCCCTACCTCGCCGATCATCGAGCCGGCGACGGCGGTGGTCAGCGGCCAGCGCAGCGGCACCAGCTGGAACAGCGCGCCATTGCCGGCACCGAGCGCGGCAAAGCACAGCATGAACAGCAGCGTGGTCAACACCAGCGAGCCCCCCATCAGGCCGCACAGCGCCAGTGAGCCGGCCACCAGCAACAGCACGCCACCCAGCGTGTTGATGCCGCCGACCCGATCGGAGATGTAGCCCCCGACGACGCGCACGCCGGATCCCATCAGCGTGGCCAGCATCGTCAGCTGGCCCGCCTCCACCTTGCTGACCTTGAACTGGTCGTAGAAGTAGGTCGGCAGGAAGCTTGCCAGGCCGATGAAGCCGCCGAACGTGACGATGTAGATCAGGCTGAAGGCCCAGCCGTCCTTCTCGAACAGGCAGCTCACGTGCTGGCGCAGCGTCTGGTGCTCGCGATCCGGCGGCTCCTTCGCGCAGATCCACATCACGGCCAGCGGCAGCACCATCGTCAGCGCGGCCATGCCGTAGACGGCCTGCCAGCCGAACTTCATGGCCAGCGGCGGCGCAAACAGCACGGCCAGCACGGTGCCGGAATTGCCGGCACCGGCAATGCCCATGGCCAGGCCCTTGTAGCGCGCCGGGAACCAGCCCGAGCCCAGGCTCAGGGCCACGCCGAAGCTGGCGCCTGCAATGCCCAGCAGCACGCCCATCGCCAGCACGGTGTCGTAGCTGTTGACGAAGAAGTAGCCGAAGGCCAGTGCCGCGACGATGAGCGTCATCTCCACCATCGCCGCGTTCTTGCGCCCGATGTACTGGGACAGCACGCCGAGCGGGAAGCGCATCAGGGCGCCGGCCAGGATGGGCACCGAGACCATGAAGCCCTTCTGGGCCGGCGAGAGCGAGAAGGACTCGCTGATGAACGGCCCCATGGCGCCGTTGAGCACCCAGACGGCAAAGCAGAAGTCGAAGTACAGGAATGACGCGAACAGGGTCGGGGCGTGCCCGGCCCGCAGGAAGGTCTTGAAGGTCGACATGGTGGATGGCAAGAGAGCCGGCGGGCCGCGGCGCGGGGCCACGGGGCGACAGGCGGGCCGGGGCGCAAGGGCCCGGGAGAGATCGCGGCACAGCCGGGGAGACCGGCTGCGGCCGGTGGCAACCGGCCCAGGGCGCATCGTCACGCCCGGCGCAGCCCTCGTCGCAATAAGCGTGCCGCCCGGCGCGCATGGCGGCTGCGCACCTGCCGCCGCGGCCGTGCCAAGCTGGCCTATGCTTGCCGCTGCTCATGCCCTCCCTGCCTCGCAGAACCCGCCGATGCTGCTGTTGATCGCCTGTCCCGAAGATGCGGCTGCCCAGGACCTGGCAGAGCGCCTGCGCGCCGAAGGCCTGCGGGTGGCGGGCGCCACGGCATGGCGCAACTTGGTGCGCGAAGCCGTTCGCCTCGCACCTGAAGCGGTCGTGGTCGACACCAGCGTGGTGGATGCGGCACTGCTCGACGCGCTGGTGCTGCTGCAGGCCGCCCGCGCGGTGCCGGTGCTGCTGTGTTGCGATTCGCTGCCGCCGGCGCTGGCCGAGAGGGCCCTGGCCGGCGGGGTGATGCACCTGGCGGCCGGGCCGGCCCTGGCACCGGGCCTGCGGATGGCGCTGCCATGGGCGCGCGCCCGCTTCCAGCAGGTGCAGGACCTGCAGCGAGAGCTCTCCGGTGCCCTCGCGCGGCTGGAGGAGCGCAAGTGGGTCGACCGCGCCAAGGGCATGCTGATGAGTGCGCAGCAGCTCAGCGAGCCCGATGCCTTCGCGCTGCTGCGCACGACCTCGATGCAGACCAACCTGCGCGTGGGTGAGGTGTCGCGCGCGTTGATCGAGGCCGCCGAGGCCGCCGATGCGGTGAACCGCGCCGGCCAGCTGCGCATGCTGTCGCAGCGCATCGTCAAGGCGCTGGCCCTGTCGCAGGCGGGCGTCGAGCGCGCGGCGGCCGAGGACATGCTGCGCGATTCGCTGACCCGCGGGCAGGCCAACATCGACCAGCTGGCCGCGCTGGCGCTGGCCGAGCCGCTGCAGCCCTTGCTTGCGCAATCGCTGCAGGCCTGGCAGGACCTGCAAGGCGTGCTGCAGGGCGGGAGCGGCACGCCCGACCTGGCCGAACTCGACCTGCAGGCACAGGCCCTGCTGGAAGCGGCCCAGGCCTTGACCGACGGACTGCAGGCCGCCAGCGGCCGCCGCAACCTGCAGGTGGTGAACCTCAGTGGTCGCCAGCGCATGCTGAGCCAGCGCCTGGCCAAGCAGGCCCTGCTGGCCGGGCTGCTGCCGGCAGGGCAGGGGCAGCTGCATGCCGATGCCGCCCTCGCGGCCATCCACGAGTTCGACACCGCGCTGCTGCAGCTGGAACAGGCCCCCCTCACGAGCCAGGAGATCCGCGAAGCCTTGGCCGTGGCGCGCGGCCAGTGGCAGCGCATGCTGGGCGCGATGCGAGACGCCCGGCAGCGTGACAGCCGGCTGGTGCTGGCGCGCGACAGCGAGGCCCTGCTGCAGAGCTTCGAGTGCCTGACTTCGCTGTACGAGCACAGCATCCAGCTGCTGCTGGGCTGAGACCGGCGGCTTCAGTCCCGTCCAGAGGGGCCGATAGGTATGATCGAACCTAGGGAGCACGGCAGCCCGATGGCTTGATCTGCCATGCCAGCGCTGTCCAGAATGACATGAGCCCTTCCGATCGATCGCATCGCCCCTGTTGCTGCCCGTGCATCCCCCGCCCATGAATGCCCTGTCCGAGCCGACCGCCGGGTCCGGCGCCATGCCCACCGATGCGGCCTTGCTGGCCGTGCTGGGCCAGGGCCTGGCGGCGCTGGCCGCCCAGCGTGGCTGGATGGTCGGTATCAAGGACGCGGCGGACGGGCGCTACCTGCATGCCAATGCCGCGCTGGCCGCCTTCTTCGGGCGCAGCGCCGCCGAGCTCATCGGCCACCACGATGCCGAGTTGCTGGAAGCGGCGCTGGCCACCTCGCTGCGCTCGGCGGACCAGACCGCGCTGGCCCACGGCGCGGCCTTGAGCAGCGAGCACAAGTTCGACTGGCGCGGCGAGCGCCAGGAGTGGTCGGTGCTGCGCCTGGCCTGCCAGTTCGAAGGCCGTCGTGTGCTGTGCAGCATCTGGCAGGACCTGCTGGCGCAGCGCCAGCGCGAAGCCCAGCTGAAGGCCGCGCTCGAGCAACTCGAACAGCAGCAGCAGGCCAATGTCGCGCTACGCCGCGAGTTCGGCGAGCAGGGCCTGCGGGATTCGGCCACGGGCCTCTCGACCCGCGCCCACTTCGACGACCAGATGCGCCGCGAGGTGGATCTCTCGATGCGCGAGCACCGCGAGTTCGCGCTGGTGTTCATGGAGATCGATCCGTTGAGCGACAAGGCCCAGGCCTTCGGCGACCGCGCGTTCGAGCGCATCCACGAATCGATGGGCCGGCTGTTGCGTGGCAACACGCGCGCGATGGATGCGTCGTGCCGCATCGACGACCGGCGCTTCGCGGTGCTGCTCTCGGGCGTCGGCCTGGCCACCGCGCATTCGCGCATGGAAGGGCTGCGCCGTCAGTGCGCGACGCAGATCCTTGCGATCGAGGGGCAGGAACTGGGCTTCACCGTCTCGATGGGCGTGGCCAGCTATCCGCACACCGCGCACACGCAGGAAGAGGTGATCGCCGCGTGCGAGGCGGCGCTGTCGGCCGCGCGCCGGCGTGGCGGCAACTCGGTGGCGCTGGCCAGCATCCGCTTCGGTGCCGGCTGAAGCCGGGCCGCAGGGTCAGCCGAAGGCGCGCCAGGCCATGTAGCCGGCCAGGCCATACAGCAGCAGCGCGAACACCTTCTTCAGCTGCGAGACATCCATCGCATGCGCCAGGCGCGCACCCAGTGGCGCGGTGCTGATGCTGGCCAGCGCGATGATCAGCAGCATCGGCAGCACCAGGAAGCCCAGGCTGCCCGGCACCGGGCTGTGCACCTGCCAGCCGCCGATCACGTAGCCCACCGTGTTGGCCAGCGCCACCGGCAGGCCGATGGCCGCGCTGGTGGCCACCGCCTGGTGGATCGGGATGCCGCAACGGCCCATGAACGGCACCGACATGAACGCGCCGCCGGCCCCCACCAGGCCGGAGACGCAGCCGATGCCCGCACCCACCGAGGCCAGGCCCAGTGGACCGGGCAGCGGCCAGGTGTTGCGCGGCTTGCTGATGAAGAGCATGCGCGTGGCGGCGAAGCCGACGAACAGCGCGAACGACAGCGCCAGCGCCCGGCCCTTGACCAGCGCGAAGGCCGCACCGCCCGAGACCAGGCCGCCGATCACGATGCCCGGCGCCATCGCGCGCCACAGGTCCCAGCGCACCGCGCCGCGGCGATGGTGGGCGCGCACGCTGGAGACCGAGGTGAACAGGATCGTCGCCATCGAGGTGGCGATGGCCATCTTCACCGCCAGGCCGGCATCGACCTCGTGCGCGGTGAGGAACCAGGTCAGGAAGGGCACCATCATCATGCCGCCGCCCACGCCCAGCAGGCCGGCCAGGAAGCCCGCCACGCTGCCCAGCAGCAGCAGCCCGCCAATCACCAGTGGATCGAGGAACAAGCGCTCAGCCCTTCAGCCAGGTGTTCACGGCCTGCCATTCGGCCGGCGTGACCGGTGTGATCGACAGCCGGTTGCCGGGCTGCAGCACGCGCATGGTGGCCAGTTGCGGCAGCGCGCGCATGTCCTTCAGCGACAGCAGCCGGGTCTTGCGCACGAGCTTCACGTCGACGTGCAGCCAGCGCGGCTCCTCGGGCCGGGACTTGGGATCGTGGTAGGGGCTGTCGGGGTCGAACTGCGTTGCGTCCGGGTAGGCGGAGCTGGCCACCTGTGCCAGGCCGGCGATGCCGGGCTCCGCACACGATGAGTGATAGAACAGCACGCCGTCGCCGACACGCATCGCGTCGCGCATGAAGTTGCGCGCCTGGTAATTGCGCACACCGACCCAGGGCACCGTCTGCCGCGGCGCGGCAGCGAGGTCGTCGATCGAGCACTCGTCAGGCTCGCTCTTCATCAGCCAGTAGCTGGGCATCGTGCTGCGCGGAGGAGGTGACGACGGAGCGAAGGAGAGGGAGGGTGTCCGGCATGCCCCGTGGGCCGCATTCCTGAACCCAAGTGGTCAGATTCAGGTGGGCGAGGTCAGCAAGGCTTCGGGTTCATCTGACGCGAGACGATCGCACCTGCCAGGCAATGTTCCAAGCCCTAGCTCATTGAGCATCGGTTCAAGGAAATATAAAACCCACGCTGACACGCCGGACGAAGACATTTTAAGCACGTCGCGCCGCGGTTCGGACAAGTGAATGCAGGTCGTTCGGCGATCAATTCTTCACAGCAGCAGGCCGTCGTCGCCGAGCGCCGCGTCGATGCGGCGAATCAGCGCATCGACATCGCCGGCCGGCGCATCGGGCGCCCTGCGCGCACTGCTCGCGGCCGGTGCCGGCGCGGTCTGGGCCTGCTCGGCGCGCTGGTAGGCAAGGTTCAGCGCGGCGAGCACCGCCATGCGCTCGCGGGCCTTCACCTTGCCGGCGTCGCGGATCGCGCTCATCTCGCGGTCGACGATGTTCACGGCTTCGAGCAGCAGCGCCTCGCCGCCGGGTGGGCAGGCCAGCACGTAGCTCTGGCCGAGGATGGTGGCTTCGATCTGCTTCATGCCTTGGGTTCGCCGGCCTCGGCGATGATGGTCTGGTCGGCGGGAATGCGCTCGATCAAGGCGTCGATGCGGTTGCGTGCGGCCAGCAGGCGCGAGCGCAGGCTGTCGCGCTCGCCCGTCACGCTGGCCAGCTGCTGTTCCAGCAGTGCGTTGGTGCGCTTCAGTTCCTCGTGGCGCAGCACGAGGCGCTCGATGCGCTCGGCAAGTTCGTCGAATCTGGACATGGGCCGCCCGCCGCCAGCTGTGGAGCCTTCCATTGTAGGCGGCGCTGGTAGGATGCCGGCTGTTGGTGCTCCGTCGGCGCTTCGGTCGCCGGTGGGTTAAACGGGAAGCAGGAAGGCGGTCGTCCCACGGACGGCCACCCAACCTGCGCTGCCCCCGCAACGGTAAGCGGACGAGGCTGATCCAGCCTCCGCTCCTGTGACTTCAAGCCACTGGCGACCACGGTCGCCGGGAAGGCCACAGGGGTTGCCTCCGCCAGCCCGGATACCGGCCAACAGGGGGCTCGGCAACGCGTGCTGCTGCGTGGTGCCGGGCCACATTGCCAGTGCCCGCGCGGGGAAGCGCGGGCCGGTCCTGTCATCGGGTTCCGTTCCACATCATGTCCGTCCCCTCCCTGGCGCTTCGCGCCACGCCCTGGCTGGCTGCCTGCGCTGCCGTCTGTCCCGTCCTCGTCTGCAGCGCCGCTGCAGCGCAGGACGTCTCGTCACCCTTGCAGGCCGTGGTGGTCACCGCCGCGCGCGGCCCGCAGTCACTGGCCGACACCCTGCCGCACACCACGGTGATCACGCGCAGCGACATCGAGCGCGCGCAGGCCATCGACCTGGCTTCGCTGCTGGCCACCGAAGCCGGTGTGCAGTTCGCCAGCAATGGCCCGCGCGGCACGGCCACCTCCTTGTTCGTGCGCGGCGCGCAGTCGCGCCAGGTGCTGGTGCTGGTCGATGGCGTGCCCTTGTCGCGCCAGGATGCCACCGGCCAGATCGGCATCGAGCATCTGATGCTCGACCAGGTCGAGCGCATCGAGATCGTGCGCGGCAACGCCTCGGCCCTGTATGGCGCGGGCGCCATCGGCGGCGTGATCCAGGTCTTCACGAATGGCGCCGCGTCGGGCGCCGGCGTGACGCTGGAGGCCGGCTCGCGCGGGCTGGTGCACGCCTCGGCCGGCTTCAACCAGCGCTGGGGTGCCACGCAGCTGTCGCTGGGCCTCTCGGGCCTGCACGACCGCGGGTATTCGGCGATCAATCCAGCCGAGGTGCCGAACGCCAACCCGGATCGCGATGGCTACGGCAACACCAGCGCCACCTTGAATCTATCGCACGAATGGAGCGGCCAGCATCGCCTGTCGGCCGGCTGGGTCTACACCGAGGGCAGGCTGGACTACGACAGCAAGTTCGGCGCGCCGACCGACCTGCAGCATGCCAACACCGCGAAGCACCTGGTCCACGTCGGCAGCGACGACAGCTGGACCCGCGTGTGGAGCAGCCGCGTGCGTCTGTCCAGCCAGCGCGAGACAGTGCACGACGACACCACGGGCGACTTCGGCTACCACGCGCGCTACCGCACGACGGTGGATTCGCTGAACTGGGACAACGCGTTCAAGCTGTCCGAGCACCTGAACCTCAACGCCGGCCTGGACCAGCAGCGCCAGCGCATCGGCGCGGACGACGGCTTTGGCGGCGTCTACGACCACGCGCGCAGCCTTTCGGCGCTGTTCGGTGGCGCGCGGGCCACTTTCGGCACGCACGAGCTGGCAGCCAACCTGCGCTACGACCATGTCGAAGGCAGCGACTCGCGCACCAGCGGCAGCCTGGCCTGGGGCTGGCAGTTCGATCCGGCCTGGAAGGCGATTGCCAGCGTGGCCAATGCCTTCGGCGTGGCGCCGCTGGGCTACCTGTACGCGCCGTACTCGGGCAATCCGGACCTGAAACCCGAGTTCAGCCACAGCGTGGAGCTGGGCCTGCAGTGGGCCGTGACCAACCATCGACTGCGCGCGACGCTGTTCCGCACCCGCATCGCCGACGAGATCGACTACGACTTCAGCACCTTCACGTTCTCGAATCTCGCGAAGACGCGCAACCGTGGGCTGGAGCTGTCGTATACCGGCCGCTTCGGCGCCACCGACCTGCGCGCGAGCCTGACGTCGCAGCGCGCGATCGACGGCGTCACCGGTGCGCGCCGGCTGCGGCGCAGCGACATCCTGGCGTCGCTCAACCTCACGCAGGACCTGGGCCAGGGCTGGCGCGCCGGCGTGGCGCTGCGCCATGCCGGCGACCGACCCGACAGCGGTGACATCACGCTGCCGGCCTACACGGTGGGCGACATCACGCTGCAGTGGGACGTCTCGCGGGCCTGGCAGGCCTTCGCCCGGATCGAGAATGTGGCCGATGTGCACTACGAGACGGCCAAGGGCTATGACCAGCCCGCGCGCGGCTTCTTCGCCGGCCTGCGCTACAGGCTGCCGCTCTGATGTTGCGTTAGGCGGAATCGCATGGGCCTGACCGGTGCACGCCTGGCCGCGCTGGCTGCCGGCCTGCTGGGGCTGCTGGCACTGTCGGTGGGCGCCGGGCTGGCGCTGGGCAGTGCCGGCTTCGACCCCGAGCTGATCGTCGCGCTGCGCGCGCCGCGGGTCGGTTCGGCCGTCGGCGTCGGCGCGCTGCTGGCGCTGTCCGGGCTGGCGATGCAGGTGCTGCTGCGCAATCCCTTGGCCGATCCCTACGTGCTGGGCACCTCGGGTGGCGCATCGGTCGGCGCCTTGCTGGCCCTGATGGTCGGCGCCAGCCTCTGGCTGGGCGCCGGTCTCGGCGCGCTCGCCGCCGGTGTCCTGCTGCTGGCGCTGACGCGCAGCGCGCTGGCCTCGGCCGACGATGCCTCGCCGCGCCTGGTGCTGACCGGCGCGATGCTGGCCGCGCTGTGCGGCGCGGTGGCCACCCTGCTGTTGGCGGTGACGCCGGACCAGCGCCTGCGCGGCGCGATCTTCTGGCTGGTGGGCGACCTCTCGGGCGCGCAGGGCGGACTGGCCTGCGGCGCGGCGGCGCTGGTCTTCGTCGCATTGCTGAGCTGGCATGACACGGGCATCGACCGGCTGATGCTTGGGAGCGAGGTGGCCGCGCTGCTCGGCGAGCCGGTGCGGCGGCTTCGCTGGCTGTTGCTGGTCGGCGCTTCGCTGGCGGCCGGGCTCGCGGTGGCCAGCGCCGGCGCGATCGGCTTCGTCGGCCTGGTGGTCCCGCAGGCCCTGCGCCTGATCGGCGTGCAGCGCACGCGCGACCTCGCGTGGATGAGTGCGATCGGCGGCGCGGCCCTGCTGACCCTGGCCGACCTGGTGGCCCGCACCGTCGTCGCGCCGCTGGAGTTGCCGGTGGGCGCGGTGATGTCGCTCGTCGGCGCGCCCTTGTTCATTGCCGTGCTGGCGCGAGGTGGCCGATGACGCCGGCGCCCGCCTTGCTCGAGACGCGCGGCCTGAGCCTGCACGCGGCCGGCCGCTGCCTGGTGCGGGACCTGGAGTGGCGGGTGCACCCCGGCGAGCGCTGGTGCGTGATCGGCCGCAATGCCGCTGGCAAGAGCACCCTGCTGCGCGCGCTGGCCGGCCTGCCGGTGCCGCAGCGCCACGGTGAGGTCCGCTGGCTCGGCCGGCCACAGGCCGAATGGCCGGCAGCCGATGCGGCCTGGGCCCGTGCCTATGCTCCGCAGCAGGCGGTGGACCGCTTCCCGATCAGCGTGGAGCGCCTGCTGAGCCTGAGCATGGTGCGCCCCGGCGCGCTGACGGCCGAGGCGGTGCTGGCGCAGCTGGACGTGACCCACCTGGCGCAGCGCGGCGTGATGCAGCTTTCGGGCGGCGAGCGCCAGCGCGTGGCCCTGGCGCAGTGCGCGCTGCAAGGCGCGCCGCTGATGCTGATGGACGAACCGGTCTCGTTCCAGGACCCGGCGCACCAGGCGCTGGTGGCGCAGTGGCTGACCGGCCTGGCCACCAGCGCCAGCGGGGCGGCGCTGGTGGCCAGTGCCCACGACGTGAACTGGATCCTGCGCGCCGCGACCCACGTGCTGGCGCTGCACGGTGAGGGGCACTGGTCGGCCGGGCGCTGCGACGAGATGATTCGCGCGCCGCGGCTGGCGGCGGTGTACGGTTGTGCCTGGCGCGAGGCCGGCGGCGTCTGGGTGGCCGCGTAACAGGCGTGCTAGCGGCGTGCGCGGTCGATTGCTTCGCACAGCGACTGCGCCGCGTCGATGAAGCGGGGCGTCATGCGCGCGAGCTGCTCGCCATCGAGCGCGATCACCAGGCCGCGCTTCACCGCCTCGACCCGGCCGAAGCGCTGCCAGGCTTCCAGCCGCGCCGGCTCGTCGCGCCCGGCACCGGTGATCACCACCTGCGGGTCGGCGGCCACCGCGGCCTCCCAGCTGATGGTCGGCGTCAACAGCGGCTGCTGGCCGAACACGTTGATGCCGCCGCAGGCCTCGATGGCCTGCGCGATCAGGTGCTGGCGGTTCACCGTCATCAGCGGCTCGTGCCACAGCTGGTAGAACACCCGCACCGGCCGGCGCTGGGCATAGCGCGCCTTCAGCGCCTGCCAGCGGCCCTCAGCCCGCTGCGCGGCGGCTTCGGCGATGGCCTCGGTGCCGAACAGGGTGCCCAGCCGGCGCAGCGTCGAGCCCAGCGCCTCGATGCTGCCGATCTCGCTGTCGAAGGTCGTCACGCCCAATGTCTGCAGGCGCTGCTGCTGGCGCGGATTCACGCCGCTGGACCACATCAGCAGCAGGTCGGGCTTCAGCGACGCGATGACTTCGAGGTTCACCGCGAACGCATCGCCGACGACTGGCAGGCGGCTGACGGCCTGCGGGAAGTCGCTGTAGCGCATCACGCCGACCAGGCGTTCGCCCGCGCCAGCGTCGAACACCAGTTCCGCCAGGTGCGGTGCCAGCGCGACGACGCGGTGCGCCGGCGCGGGCAGGCTCAGCACGTGGCCGGCATCGTCGCGCACCGTCACCGGGGCGGCGCTGGCCAGGGGGCCGGCCAGCAGCGCCCACACCAGCACCACCACACATGCGCAGGCGCAGCGCAATCGCTTCATGCGCCGCCTTGGCGGCCGGTGTCGCACCAGGGCCGCACCGTGCACACATGGCAGCGCGGCGAGCGCGCGACGCAGACATAGCGGCCGTGCAGGATCAACCAGTGGTGCGCCTCGATGCGGTAGTGCTCAGGCACGCGTCTTTCGAGCTGCAGTTCCACCGCCAGCGGCGTCTTGCCCGGCGCCAGGCCGGTGCGGTTGCTGACGCGGAAGATGTGCGTGTCCACCGCCATCGTCGGCTGGCCGAACGCGACGTTCAGCACCACGTTCGCGGTCTTGCGGCCGACGCCGGGCAGCGCCTCGAGCTCGGCGCGGCTGCGGGGCACCTCGCCGCCGTGGCGCTCGACCAGGATCTGGCAGGTCTGCAGCAGGTGCTTGGCCTTGTTGCGGTACAGGCCAATGGTGCGGATGTGGTCGCACAGGCCGTCGTAGCCCAATGCCAGCATCTGCTGCGGCGTGTGGGCCACCGGGAACAGCCTGCGGGTGGCCTTGTTGACGCCGACGTCGGTGGCCTGGGCCGACAGCAGCACCGCGGCCAGCAGTTCGAACACGCTGGTGTATTCCAACTCGCTGGCCGGCTGCGGGTTGGCGGCGGCCAGCGTGGCGAAGAAGGGTTCGATGTCGGCGGTCTTCATGCGTTGCGTCGGGAATTGAGCAGCGGCTGGATCTGCACCGCGAGGATGCAGCCGAGGATCAGCGCGGCGCCGGCGAAGCCGGTGGCGCCCATCCGGTCGCCCATGAACAGCGCGCCGAAGGTGGCCGCAAAGACGGTCTCGGACGACAGGATGATCGCGGCATCGGCCGGATGCGCGTGGCGCTGGCCGATCACCTGCAGGGTGAAGCCGATGCCGACCGAGACGATGCCGGTGTAGGCAATGGCGCCCGCTGCCAGGCGCAGGCCATCGAGCGTGATGGGCTCCAGCACGCCGCCGAGCATCAGGCTCAGCAGCGCACAGATGCTGAACTGGCCGCAGGCCACCGCATAGGCGCCGTGCAGGCGGTTGGCGATATGGCCGACCAGCAACACATGCAGGGCCCAGGGCAGGGCGCTGGCCAGCACCCACAGGTCGCCGCGCGAGAGCTGCTGCAGCGAGGCGCCGGTCATCAGCCAGGTGCCGGCCAGGCAGCCGGCGGCCGCGGGCCAGACGCTCCAGTGCGGCAGCTGGCGGTGCACCAGCCAGGCCAGCAGCGGCACCAGCGGCACGTAGAGCGCGGTCAGGAAGCCGGCGTTGGTGACGCTGGTGCTCATCAGCCCGATCTGCTGCATCACGACGCCGGTGCACAGCAGCAGGCCCAGCAGCACGATCCACCCCGCATCGCGCCGCTGCAGCCGGCGCCCGGCGGCCTGCAGCTGCGAACGCTCGCGCCAGGCCAGCGGCAGCACGACGAAGGCGCCGAGCGCAAAGCGCACGCCGGTGAAGGTGAGCGGGCCCACGCCGGCCATGCCCAGCGACTGGCCGACGAAGGCCGAGCCCCAGATCAGCGCCGCCAGCAGCAACAGCCCGCCGGATTGCAGGCGGGTCAGGCCGGCGCCGTTCATCGCGGGCCGCCTTCGGACTGCCGCGCCTTCGCGCGGGCCAGCGCCGCCTCGATGACCGCGCGCTTGGCTTCTATCGCGTCGGGGTCGGTCAGCCGCGTGTGGCTGGGCAGGTCGGCCAGCTTGGCCGCGGCCTTGGCGGCCAGTCGCTCGTCGTTCTCGCGCTTGTCGCGCTCGACCCGCAGCTGGTGGAAGGCATAACGTTCACGTGACGCGTCCGCCTGCGCCTGCGACCAGGCTGCCCAGCCGGTGCGATCGCCGCTGACCGGGGCCAGCGAGATGCAGTCCACCGGGCACACCGGGATGCACAGCTCGCAGCCGGTGCAGAGCTCGTCGATCACCGTGTGCATCAACTTCGGCGCGCCGATGATGCAGTCCACCGGACAGGCCTTGATGCACAGCGTGCAGCCGATGCACCAGGCTTCGTCGATGACCGCCAGGTTCAGCGGGCCTTCGTGGCCGCGCTCGGCGTCCAGCGGCAGCACGGGCTGGCCGGTGATGCGGGCCAGGCGCGCAATGCCCTCGGCGCCGCCTGGCGGGCAGCGGTTGATCGCGGCCTCGCCGGCCGCCACGGCTTCGGCGTAGCGGCGGCAATCAGGGAAGCCGCAGCGCGTGCACTGCGTCTGCGGCAGTGCGGCGTCGATGCGGTCGGCGAGGCCGTTGGAAGAGGGCGGCGCGGCGGTGACGGTCACCCGCCGGATTATCCCTTCCGGGGGGCGCGCTTGCGGGCGGGTGACTTCGGCGCCTCGGCCTGGACCGGGGCTTCGGGCGCATTGAAGCGTGCGATGAAGGCCTTGATCTCCGGGTACACCTTCTCGCGCCAGCGCCGACCCGAGAAGATGCCGTAGTGGCCGGCGCCCTCGACGTCGTAGTGGAATTGCCGGGCCTTCGGGATGCCGGTGCACAGATCGTGGGCCGCGCGGGTCTGGCCCGCGCCCGAGATGTCGTCGAGTTCGCCTTCCACCGTCAGCAAGGCGCTGGTGCTGATGTCCTGCGGCCGCACCAGCGTGCCGTCGACGTCCCAGGTGCCGTTGACGAGCGCGAAGTCCTGGAACACGGTCTTGATCGTGTCGAGGTAGTACTCCGCCGGCATGTCGAGCACCGCGTTGTACTCGTCGTAGAACGCCCGATGGGCGTCGACCGAGTCTTCGTCACCGCGCACCAGGTCGAGGAAGTAGTCGTAGTGCGAGCTGAGGTGGCGGTCCGGGTTCATCGCCACGAAGCCGGTGTGCTGCAGGAAGCCCGGGTACACGCGGCGGCCGGCGCCGGGGAAGTTCGGCGGCACGCGGTAGATCACGTTGTTCTCGAACCACTCGAAGCTCTTGTTCATCGCCAGGTTGTTCACCGCGGTGGGCGACTTGCGGGCATCGATCGGGCCGCCCATCATCGTCAGCGTGCGGGGCGTGAACTCGCCATGCGTGGCCATCAGCGACACGGCGGCCAGCACCGGCACGGTGGGCTGGCAGACGGAGATCACGTTGACCTCAGGCCCGATGTGGCGGATGAACTCCTGCACGTAGGCGATGTAGTCGTCCAGGTGGAACGGACCTTCGTCGGTCGAGACGTTGCGCGCATCGGTCCAGTCGGTGATGAACACCTTGTGGTCCTGCAGCAGCATCTTCACGGTGTCGCGCAGCAGGGTCGAGTGGTGGCCCGACAGCGGCGCCACGACCAGCACGGTGGGCTGCGTCTTCATCAGCTCCAGCACCGGTGCGTGGTCCGAAAAGCGCTTGAAGCGCAGCAGCCGGCAGAAGGGCTTGGTGATCGGCACCTGTTCCTGCACCGCGACCTCGACCCCGGCCACCGTGGCGCTGCGGATGTCGAATTCGGGCTTCTCGTAGTCCTTGGCCAGCCGGTGCATCAGGTCCAGCCCGGCCGAGATGCGCTGCGCCATCGGGGTGTGCGTGAACGGCGACAGCGGGTGGTTGTACAGCTTGGACGCCGCGCTCGCGAACTCCGAAAACGGCGCCATCAGCGCGCGCTGGGTCTCATAGAACTGGTACAGCATGGCTCAGAACCACTCCGGTAGGGATAACTTTCAACAGGCTGCCCGGCGATTTTGTGCACCGCAACAATTCGCCAATGGTAACGCTTGCATCGTGAACCTGCACGCGTCCAGATGATCCGGCAAAAACGATGGCCTCCCAGCCGCATTTGCCCGGGGAGCCTGTCGCGCGGGCGACACCGGGTCACGTCCGGGCACGAAAAAGCCCGGCATTGCCGGGCTCGTCAGGGGGTTGCCGAGGCCTGCGGTGCTCAGAGCACCTGGGCGATGGCGGCCACCACCGGTTCGATGTTGCGGGTGTTCAGCGCCGCCACGCAGATGCGGCCGGAATCCACGCCGTAGATGGCGAACTCGTTGCGCAGGCGCTGCATCTGCGCGGCGCTGAGACCCGAGTAGCTGAACATGCCACGCTGGCGTGTGATGAAGCTGAAGTCCTGCTTCACGCCGGCGGCCGCCAGCTTCTCGGCCAGCAGGCTGCGCATCTGCTTGATGCGCTGGCGCATGGCGGCGAGTTCTTCTTCCCACATCTTGCGCAGCGCCGGCGTTTCCAGCACGGTGGCGACCACCTGCGCACCATGGGTTGGCGGGTTCGAGTAGTTGGTGCGGATCACGATCTTCAGCTGCGACAGCACGCGCGCGGCTTCTTCCTTGCTGCTGCAGACGACACTGAGGGCGCCCACGCGCTCGCCGTACAGCGAAAAGCTCTTCGAGAACGAGGTCGAGACAAAGAAGTCCAGGCCCGCAGCCAGGAACTGCTGCACCACCGCGCCGTCCTCGGCAATGCCGTCGCCGAAGCCCTGGTAGGCCATGTCCAGGAAGGGCACCAGCTGGCGCGACTTCAGCACGGCGATGACCTGGTCCCACTGGGCCGGCGAGATGTCGTAGCCCGTGGGGTTGTGGCAGCAGGCATGCAGCACGACGATGGTGCCGGATGCCGCGGCGTTCAGCGCGTCCAGCATCGCATCGAAGCGGACGCCGCGGTTTTCCGCGTCGTAGTAGGGGTAGGTGTCGACCACGAAGCCGGCGTTGGTGAACAGCGCGCGGTGGTTCTCCCAACTCGGGTCGCTGATCAGCACCTTCGCGCCCGGGTTCAGCTTCTTCAGGAAGTCGGCGCCCAGCTTGAGACCACCCGTGCCGCCCAGGGCCTGCACGGTGGCCACGCGGCCTTGCCTGAGCACGTCGCTGTCGGCGCCGAACACCAGGCCCTGCACCGCCTTGTCGTAGGCGGCAATGCCGTCGATGGGCAGGTAGCCGCGCGGCTTGGTGGCCTCGACCAGCTGTTTTTCGGCGGCCTGCACGCATTGCAGGAGGGGCAGCTTGCCGTTCTCGTCGAAGTACACCCCGACGCCGAGGTTGACCTTGGCCGGGTTGGTGTCGGCGGCAAATTGCTCGTTCAGGCCCAGGATCGGGTCGCGGGGGGCCATGTCGACGGCGGCAAACAGCGTCATGAGGGAAACATCCTGTCAGAAGGGTGGCAGCAGACCCCGGCCCTGCTGCGCTACGCTGTCAGGCTGACAGCGCGCGCCGGCGCGCAATGCCGCGGGAATCGCGGATTTTAGATGACACCTTCAGGGATTACCCGATGAGCCAACTTGCCGAAGCGGAAGCCGCGACGCTGCCGGAAGGGCAGTTCCTGAGCTTTCCCGATTCGCCGTTCCAGCTGTTCCAGCCCTATCCGCCGGCCGGAGACCAGCCGACGGCCATCGAGCAGCTGGTGGAAGGCGTCCACGATGGCCTTGCCTACCAGACGCTGCTGGGGGTGACGGGCTCGGGCAAGACCTTCACGATGGCCAACGTGATCGCCCGGCTGGGCCGGCCGGCCATCGTGTTCGCGCCCAACAAGACGCTGGCCGCCCAGCTGTACAGCGAGTTTCGCGAGTTCTTTCCCCGCAATGCGGTCGAGTATTTCGTCAGTTATTACGACTACTACCAGCCCGAGGCCTACGTGCCGCAGCGCGATCTGTTCATCGAGAAGGACTCCTCGATCAACGAGCACATCGAGCAGATGCGCCTGTCGGCCACCAAGAGCGTGCTGGAGCGGCGCGACACGGTGATCGTGGCCACCGTCAGCGCGATCTACGGCATCGGCAAGCCCGAGGACTACACGCAGATGCGCTTCATCGTCCGGGTGGGCGACAAGATCGGCCAGCGCGACGTCATCGCGCAGCTGGTGCGCATGCAGTACACGCGCAACGAGTTGGACTTCTCGCGCGGTTCGTTCCGGGTCCGTGGCGACACGATCGACGTGTTCCCGGCCGAGCACAGCGAGCTGGCCGTGCGGCTGGAACTGTTCGACGACGAGGTCGAAAGCCTCTCGCTGCTGGACCCGCTGACCGGCCAGGTGCGCCAGAAGGTGCCGCGCTTCACCATCTACCCGTCCAGCCACTACGTGACGCCGCGCGAGCGGGTGCTGGCCGCCATCGAGAGCATCAAGGTCGAGCTGCGCGAACGCCTGGCCGAGTTCGTCGCGGCGGGCAAGCTGGTCGAGGCGCAGCGGCTGGAGCAGCGTACCCGTTTCGACCTCGAGATGATGCAGGAGGTGGGCCACTGCAAGGGCATCGAGAACTACACCCGGCACCTGTCCGGCGCCAAGCCGGGTGAACCTCCGCCGACCCTGGTGGACTACCTGCCGCGCGACGCGATCATGTTCCTGGACGAGAGCCATGTGCTGATCGGCCAGCTCGGCGGCATGTACAACGGCGACCGGGCGCGCAAGACCGTGCTGGCCGAGTACGGCTTCCGTCTGCCCAGTGCGCTGGACAACCGGCCGCTGAAGTTCGAGGAGTTCGAAGCCAAGATGCGCCAGGCGATCTTCGTCTCTGCGACGCCGGCCGACTACGAGAAGCAGCATGCCGGCCAGGTGGTGGAGCAGCTGGTGCGGCCCACCGGGCTGGTCGATCCGATCGTCGAGGTACGGCCGGCCACGCGGCAGGTGGACGACGTGCTGCAGGAGATCCGCGACCGGGTCGAGGTCCATGAGCGTGTGCTGATCACCACGCTGACCAAGCGCATGGCTGAGCAGCTGACGGATTACTTGAGCGACAACGGCGTGAAGGTGCGCTACCTGCACTCCGACGTCGACACGGTGGAGCGTGTGGAGATCATCCGCGACCTGCGGCTGGGTGTGTTCGACGTGCTGGTGGGCATCAACCTGCTGCGCGAAGGGCTGGACATTCCGGAGGTCTCGCTGGTCGCGATCCTCGATGCGGACAAGGAAGGCTTCCTGCGCGCCGAGCGCAGCCTGATCCAGACCATTGGCCGGGCGGCGCGCCATGTCAATGGCCGCGCGATCCTGTACGCCGACAGGATCACCGATTCGATGAAGAAGGCGCTCGACGAGACCAGCCGCCGGCGCGAGAAGCAGATCGCGCACAACACCGCGATGGGCATCGTGCCGCGCAGCGTGACCAAGCAGGTCAAGGAGCTGATCGACGGCATCGTCAACGCGCAGGACGACAAGAGCAAGGTCAAGGGCATGGTCGATGCCGCGGCAGGCGAGGGCCTGTCCGAGAAGGACCTGTCCAAGCGCATCAAGCTGCTCGAGAAGCAGATGCTCGAGTTCGCGAAGAACCTGGAGTTCGAGAAGGCCGCCCGGGTGCGCGACCAACTGGCCGACCTGCGCCAGCAGGCCTTCGGTGGCGGCGGCGCGCACGACACGAATGTCGTGCCGCTGGCGAGCGCAAGGCCGGCGCGGCGCTGAGCGCGCTGGCGCGGCGCCTCAGTCCGATCCGGGTTTCCCGGTCGGGCTGACCCCTCTGGGGACCGGCCCACAGGGCCGTAGGGGCTGACTCAGGCGGCGGTGCGGAACATGCGCACCGCTTCTGCCACACCCTCGGCCTGGCTGTTCAACGAGGCAGCGGCGGCGGCCAGCTGCTCGACCATCGCGGCGTTCTGCTGCGTCAGGTTGTCCAGTTCGCTGACTGCGCCGTGGATCTGGCTGACGCCCTGGGACTGATCCGACGCCGCGCTGCTGATTTCGCCGATCAGCGCCTGCACGCGGCTGACCGCGTCGCGCGTGCGGCGGGTGCAGTCCCCGGTGGATTGCGCGAGGGCGCTGCCCGCCTCGATCTGGTTGGACGAATCCTCGATCAGCTTCTTGATCTCGCGCGAGGCGCTCGAGGTGCGCTGGGCCAGCGCCCGCACCTCGGCGGCCACCACCGCAAAGCCGCGACCGGCTTCGCCGGCACGGGCGGCCTCCACAGCGGCATTCAGCGCCAGCAGGTTGGTCTGGAACGAGATGCCGTCGATCACCCCGATGATTTCGCCGATGCGCTGCGACGAAGCCTGGATGTCGGCCATGCGCGCCGCGACATCCTGCGCGGCACGGCCGCTCTGGTCGGCCACCTCGGCGGCCTCCTGCGCCAGCTGCGTGGCGGTGTGCGCGGTCTCCGCGGTGTGACGCACGTTGCCGGTGATCTGTTCGAGAGAGGCGGCGGTCTGTTGCAGGTTGCCCGACTGCGTCTCGGTGCGGTTGCCCAGGTCCTGGTTGCCGGCGGCGATCTCGCGCGAGGCCAGCGTCATGCCCTCGACTTCGCGCCGCACATCGCCGACGATGGCCTGCAGGTTCACGTTGAGCTGTGACAGGCTGCGGGCCAGCTGCCCCACCTCGTCCAGGCGCCTGGCGGGCAGGTGCTGCGTCAGGTCGCCGGCACACATGCGGCGGGCCACCGCCGTCGCCTCGCGCAGCGGACGTACGGTGGCCTGCCGCAGCCAGGCCGCACCGGCGGCGCTGACGGCCAGGGCCGCCAGCATGGGCCAGGGCGCCGGCACCTGGCCGACCAGCAACACGGCAGTGCCGGCGCTGGCGGCACCGAGGGCCAGCGCCGTGGCAGCCACGCGGGCACCAAGGCCCCAGTCCAGCGAGCGCAGCACGCGGGCGCGCAAGCCGGGCAACCGGAGCTCGCCGCGATGCAGCCGGACCTGTGCCTGCCCGGCAGCGGCCTCCTGGCGCATGCGCGCGTACAGCGCCTCGGCGGCCTGGACTTCCTCGCGCGCAGGGCGGGTGCGCACCGACATGTAGCCCACCCGTTGGCCGCGTTCGAGCACTGGCGTCACGTTGGCGCGCACCCAGTAGTGGTCGCCGTTCTTGCGCCGGTTCTTGACCAGGGCGGTCCAGGGTTCGCCGCTTTCCAGCGTTTGCCACATGTCGCGGAAGGCCTCGGCCGGCANAACGTTGCCGGTGATCTGTTCGAGAGAGGCGGCGGTCTGTTGCAGGTTGCCCGACTGCGTCTCGGTGCGGTTGCCCAGGTCCTGGTTGCCGGCGGCGATCTCGCGCGAGGCCAGCGTCATGCCCTCGACTTCGCGCCGCACATCGCCGACGATGGCCTGCAGGTTCACGTTGAGCTGTGACAGGCTGCGGGCCAGCTGCCCCACCTCGTCCAGGCGCCTGGCGGGCAGGTGCTGCGTCAGGTCGCCGGCACACATGCGGCGGGCCACCGCCGTCGCCTCGCGCAGCGGACGTACGGTGGCCTGCCGCAGCCAGGCCGCACCGGCGGCGCTGACGGCCAGGGCCGCCAGCATGGGCCAGGGCGCCGGCACCTGGCCGACCAGCAACACGGCAGTGCCGGCGCTGGCCGCACCGAGGGCCAGCGCCGTGGCAGCCACGCGGGCACCATGGCCCCAGTCCAGCGAGCGCAGCACGCGGGCGCGCAAGCCGGGCAACCGGAGCTCGCCGCGATGCAGCCGGACCTGTGCCTGCCCGGCAGCGGCCTCCTGGCGCATGCGCGCGTACAGCGCCTCGGCGGCCTGGACTTCCTCGCGCGCAGGGCGGGTGCGCACCGACATGTAGCCCACCCGTTGGCCGCGTTCGAGCACTGGCGTCACGTTGGCGCGCACCCAGTAGTGGTCGCCGTTCTTGCGCCGGTTCTTGACCAGGGCGGTCCAGGGTTCGCCGCTTTCCAGCGTTTGCCACATGTCGCGGAAGGCCTCGGCCGGCATGTCCGGGTGGCGGATGAGGTTGTGCGGCTGGCCCATCAACTCATCACGTGCATAGCCGCTGACTTCGACGAACGCCGGATTGCAGTAGGTGATGCGGCTCTTCAAGTCCGTCGCGGACACCAGCGTGATGCCTTCAGGCGGCAGGTATTCGTGATGTGTCACCGGTCCGGTGTTTCGCATGGCTGTCGTCTTTGTCCAGTTCGTGTGGGCCCCGTTGCCTCACACCGGGTTATCGGCCGCAGCCCTCATGATTTGACACAGGACTCGTCGGGACTTCTGGCCCAGGGTGCGCCCGCATTGATCTTGCGCAAGGCGGCGCCAGGCGAAAGCTGGGCGGGCGCTGCGTTATCCTGAAGCGTGCCCTTCGCCCTGCCGTCCTTCCTGTCGCGCCGCCCGGTCGTGAAGCCCACGAACGTGTTGATGGTCTGCCTGGGCAACATCTGCCGCTCGCCCACCGCCGAAGCCGTGCTGCGAACCAAGCTGCTGCGGGCGGGGCTGGACGCCCAGGTGGGTGTGGCCTCGGCCGGCACCCATGGCGAGCGTGGCCGCCCACCCGACGCACGCGCCGCGGCCGCCGCGGCGCGGCGCGGCTACGACCTGTCGGGCATTCGGTCGCGCCGGCTGATCGATCAGGACTTCGACCGTTTCGACCTCGTGCTGGCCATGGACCTGGACAACCTGGAGGTGCTGATGTCGCGCTGCCCGGCGGACCAGCAGCGTCGCGTCGGCCTGCTGCTGCCCTTTGCGCCGGGTGCCGCGGCGCAGGCCGAAGTGCCGGATCCGTACTACGGGGGACCGGCGGGATTCGATCGCGTGCTCGATCTCATCGAGCCCGCCTGCGAAGGGCTGCTGGCAAATTTGCAGAGGCAATTGGCGGGAACTTCCTGAGTCAATGCCGACCAAAAAAGTCGGCTTCAGGTATACTTGACTACGGCAGTCGGATAACCGCTGCCAAGCCTCGTACACGCGTCGGCTGCGCGCCGATCTGACCGCCGAATCCCTGCTGTCCGATCGTTTTGCTGCGGCGCGATACCGCAGGCACTCAGGAGAACCCCCATGCGTCTGACCACCAAAGGCAGATTTGCCGTGACCGCGATGATCGATCTGGCCCTGCGCTCGAACAACGGGCCAGTTGCGCTGGCCGCCATCAGCCAGCGCCAGCAGATCTCGTTGTCCTACCTGGAACAACTGTTCGGCAAGCTGCGCCGGCACGAACTGGTCGAAAGCACGCGTGGCCCGGGCGGCGGCTATTCGCTGGGTCGGCGCTCCGATGAAATCACCGTGGCCGACATCATCGTCGCGGTCGATGAGCCGATCGACGCCACCGGCTGCGGCGGCAAGGAAAACTGCATGGGCGAGGACGCCGGTCGCTGCATGACGCACGACCTGTGGGCCAGCCTGAACCAGAAGATGATCGAGTACCTCGATTCGATCTCGCTGAAGAAGCTGGTCGATGATCAGCTGGCCAAGGGCGTGTCGATCGAGGAAGCGCCGATCAAGCGTGCGATCTCCAGCGTGCCGGTGGTCAAGCCGATCAAGGTGACCGCGCCGAATTCGGTGTTCGCACTCGGCAACGCTCTGTCCAAGTAAGCCACCCAACGCTTCTCGTCCTTCAGCTCCACCATGACCCCGCATTTCCCGATCTACCTGGATTACGGCGCCACGACGCCGGTGGACCCGCGTGTCGTCGACGCGATGATTCCGTGGTTGCGCGAGCATTTCGGCAACCCGGCGTCTCGCAGCCATGCCTGGGGCTGGGAAGCGGAAGAGATCGTCGAGAAGTCGCGGGCCCAGGTGGCCAGTCTCGTCGGCGCGGACCCGCGCGAGATCGTCTGGACCTCGGGCGCCACCGAGTCCAACAACCTCGCGATCAAGGGCGCCGCGCAGTTCTACAAGACCCGCGGCAAGCACCTCATCACGGTGAAGACCGAGCACAAGGCCGTGCTCGACACGATGCGCGAGATGGAGCGCCAGGGCTTCGAGGTGACCTACCTCGACGTGCAGGAAGACGGGCTGCTCGATCTCGATCGTTTCAAGGCCGCGCTGCGGCCGGACACCATCCTGGTGTCGGTGATGTTCGTGAACAACGAGATCGGCGTGATCCAGGACATCCCGGCCATCGGGGCGATGTGCCGCGAGCGCGGCATCATCTTCCACGTCGACGCGGCGCAGGCCACCGGCAAGGTGGCGATCGATCTGGCCAAGCTGCCGGTCGACCTGATGAGCCTGGCCTCGCACAAGACCTACGGCCCCAAGGGCATTGGCGCGCTGTACGTGCGGCGCAAGCCGCGCGTGCGCATCGAGGCGCAGATGCACGGCGGCGGCCATGAGCGCGGCATGCGCTCGGGCACCTTGCCCACGCACCAGATCGTCGGCATGGGCGAGGCGTTCCGCCTGGCGCAGGAGGAAATGGGCACCGAGATCGAGCGCATCCGCATGCTGCACAACCGCTTGCGCACGGGCTTGTCCGAGATCGAGCAGGTGTTCATCAACGGCGATCTCGAGCGCCGCGTGCCGCACAACCTGAACATGTCCTTCAACTTCGTCGAGGGCGAGTCGCTGATCATGGGCGTCAAGGGCCTGGCGGTGTCCTCGGGCTCTGCCTGCACGTCTGCCAGCCTGGAGCCGAGCTATGTGCTGCGCGCGCTGGGCCGCAGCGACGAACTCGCCCATTCGAGCCTGCGCATGACCATCGGCCGCTTCACCACCGAGGCCGAGATCGACTATGCGGTGAGCACGCTGAAGGACCGCGTCGCCAAGCTGCGCGAGCTGTCGCCGCTGTGGGAGATGTACCGCGACGGCGTGGACTTGAGCACGATCCAGTGGACGGCCCACTGATCGTTCATTCGAGCGCGAGACAATTCGAATCGTTGGAGTACTGACATGGCATACAGCGACAAGGTCATCGACCACTACGAGAACCCGCGCAACGTCGGCTCGTTCGAGAAGGGCGACGAGACGGTGGGCACTGGCATGGTCGGCGCGCCGGCCTGCGGTGACGTGATGAAGCTGCAGATCAAGGTGAACCCGGCCACCGGGCTGATCGAGGACGCACGCTTCAAGACCTACGGCTGCGGCTCGGCCATCGCGTCGAGTTCGCTGGTGACCGAATGGGTCAAGGGCAAGACGCTCGAGCAGGCCATGTCGATCAAGAACACGACGATTGCCGAAGAGCTCGCGCTGCCGCCGGTCAAGATCCACTGCTCGATCCTGGCGGAAGACGCGATCAAGGCGGCGGTGAAGGACTACCAGGCCAAGCATGGCGAGGCGGCGCCGGCCGAGGCTGCCCGTGCCGGCTGACGCGACCATGGCTGTCACGTTGTCGGAGGCCGCGGCGCGGCATGTGTCGCGCTACATCAGCAAACGCGGCAAGGGCGTCGGCGTGCGCCTGGGCGTGAAGACCACCGGCTGTTCGGGCCTGGCCTACAAGCTCGAATACGCCGACGAGATCGCGCCGGAAGACCATGTGTTCGAAGGCCATGGCGTGAAGGTGCTGGTCGACCCGAAGAGCCTGCCTTACATCGACGGCACCGAACTCGATTTCGTGCGCGAAGGCCTGAACGAAGGCTTCAAGTTCCACAACCCGCGCGAGAAGGATCGCTGCGGCTGCGGCGAGTCCTTCCGCGTCTAGCACGCTCCACCGCTGCCTTCGAGCCAGGCGCGGCGCACTAGCCCGCGCCTTTGTTTTGCCCTGCCACCGATGAAGCTCGACGACGACGATTTCACGCTGTTCGGCCTGCCGCAGCGCTTTGCGCTCGATGCGGCGCTGCTCGACCAGCGCTGGCGGGCCTTGCAGGCCGAGGTGCACCCGGACCGCTTCGTCAGCGAAGGCACCGCCGCCCAGCGCCTTGCGATGCAATGGGCCGTGCGCGTGAACGAGGCCTATCGCCGCCTGAAGAATCCGCTGCAGCGCGGCGCCTACCTGTGCGAGCTGCGCGGTGCGTCCATCGATGCGGAGAACAACACCGCGATGCCACCGGCCTTCCTGATGCAGCAGATGGCCTGGCGCGAAGCGCTGGACGAGGCGGCCGATGCCGCGGCAGTGGAAGCGTTGGACGCTGAGGTCGCGACCGAGGCGTCGGCCATGGTCGAGCGGCTGGGCGCCTTGCTCGATGACGCACAGGACGCGCCGCAGGCCGCACAGCAGGTGAGGGCGCTGATGTTCGTGCAGCGTTTTCGCGACGACATCCAACGGCGCCTGGAACTGCTGGACGCCTGAGAACAAGACCGAGACAAGACGAGCACGCCGATGGCCTTGCTGCAAATCTCCGAACCCGGGCAGGCGCCCGATCCGCATGCGCGACGCATTGCGGTGGGCATCGACCTCGGCACCACGCACTCGCTGGTGGCCGCCGTGCGGCACGGCGTTGCCGAATGCCTGCCGGACGCCCAGGGCCGCGTGATCCTGCCATCGGTGGTGCGCTACCTGCCCGAGGGACGGCGCCAGATCGGCTTCGATGCGCACGCCGCCCAGGGCGAAGACCCCGAGAACACGATCGTCTCGGTCAAGCGCTTCATGGGTCGCAGCCTGGCCGACATCCAAGGCCATGCGCGGCTGCCCTACCGCTTCGTCGACCAGCCCGGCATGGTGGCGCTGGACACGCGGGCGGGGCGCAAGACGCCGGTGGAGGTGTCGGCCGAGATCCTGGCCAGCCTGCGCCAGCGCGCCGAGGACACCTTCAACGACGACCTCTACGGCGCGGTGATCACGGTGCCGGCCTACTTCGACGACGCCCAGCGCCAGGCCACGAAGGACGCGGCGCAGCTGGCCGGGTTGAACGTGCTGCGCCTGATCAACGAGCCCACCGCCGCGGCGGTGGCCTACGGGCTGGATAACGGCAGCGAGGGCCTCTACGCGGTGTACGACCTGGGCGGCGGCACCTTCGACATCTCGCTGCTGCGACTCTCGCGCGGCGTGTTCGAGGTGGTGGCCGCCGGCGGCGATGCCAGCCTGGGCGGCGACGACTTCGATCAAGCGCTGGCCGACTGGGCGCTGCAGCAGGCCGGCGTGGCCGCCGTGTCGCCGCAGGACAAGCGTCAGGTGCTGGTGGCCGCGCGCGCCGCCAAGGAAGCGCTGACCGATGCCGAGCAGGCGGTTCTAACTTGCAAGATAGGCGGCCAGGCGATCGAGGTCCCGGTCTCGCGCGAACGCTTCGATGCGCTGACCCGCCCGCTGGTCGACCGCACGCTGGCCGCGGTGCGCAAGGTGCTGCGCGATGCGCGGCTGGCCAAGACCGAGGTGCAGGGCGTGGTGATGGTCGGTGGCTCCACCCGCATGCCGGCGGTGCGCACGGCGGTGGGCGAGCTGTTCGGCAAGCCGCCGCTGGTCGACCTGAATCCCGACGAGGTGGTGGCCATCGGCGCGGCGATCCAGGCCAATGCGCTGGCCGGCAATGCGCGCGATGGCGAACTGCTGCTGCTGGACGTGATCCCGCTGTCGCTGGGCATCGAGACCATGGGCGGGCTGGTCGAGCGCATCGTCGAGCGCAACACCACGATTCCCGTTGGCAAGGCGCAGGACTTCACCACCTTCAAGGACGGCCAGACCGCGATGGCCATCCATGTGGTGCAGGGCGAGCGGGAGAAGGTCAGTGACTGCCGCTCGCTGGCGCGCTTCGAGCTGCGTGGCATTCCACCGATGGTGGCTGGCGCGGCGCGCATCCGCGTCAGTTTCCAGGTCGATGCGGATGGCCTGCTCAGCGTTTCTGCCCGCGAACTGGGCTCAGGCGTCGAGGCGGCGGTGGTCGTCAAGCCCAGCTACGGCCTGGCCGACGATGACATCGCCCGCATGCTGCGCGAGGGCTTCAGCCATGCCGAGGTCGACATGCAGTCGCGGCGCCTGGCCGAAGCGCGCGTGGAGGCGCAACGCATGGCGCTGGCCACGCAGTCGGCGCTGGCGGCGGACGGCGAACTGCTGGACGACACCGAGCGAGCGGCCATCGATGCGCTGCTGGCCACGCTGAGCCACGTCGCCGCCTCGGAGGATTCGGCCGCGATAGATGCCGCCGTCGAGGCGCTGGCCAAGGGTACCGAGGGCTTTGCCGCCGCCCGCATGAACCGTGGCATCCGTGCCGCACTCACTGGCCGCAAGGTCGAAGACATCTGATTGCAGGCCGCCCGATGCCGATCATCAAGATCCTGCCCCACCCCGAGTACTGCCCGCAGGGCGACAGCATCGAGGCGCCGCGTGGCACCTCGATCTGCGAGGCGCTGCTGGACAACGGCATCGCGATCGAGCATGCCTGCGAGATGAGCTGTGCCTGCACCACCTGCCACGTGGTGGTGCGCCAGGGCTTCGATTCGTTGAACGAGCTCGACGAAAGCGAGGAAGACATGCTCGACCGCGCCTGGGGCCTGGAGCCGCAGTCGCGCCTGAGCTGCCAGGCCATCCTGGCCGACGAGGACGTGACGATCGAGATCCCGAAGTACTCGATCAACCACGCCAAGGAAAACCACTGAGCCCCGGCAGCGAGCCGCTCAGGTGTGGGTCACCCAGTCGCTGAAGCTTGCACCGTCCAGGTGCGGCAGGGTGTTGTAGGTGACCAGCGCGTGGCGTTTGGGCGTGTAGACCAGCTCGGTCACCGAGCTGTTGCGGATGCGCAGGTTCAGCTCGATCGTCGTCTCGGGCGGTGTGTTCAGCAGCAGGCCCACCGCGGTGGAGATCGGGCCGCCGCTGGAGACGATCAGCACGTCGCCGCTGCAGCGCGTGCGCACATGGTCCAGCGCGCCTGACACGCCGGCCACGAACTCGGCGTAGCTCGGCATGCCGGCGGGTTGTGTCTCGCCGGCCATCCACTTCTGCAGGCCGTCGCGCAGCAGGCGGAAGTGGTGGCGCACCATTTCGGGAGAGTCAGGCTTCTTCAGTGGCTGCGGATGCACCGTGGCGATCACCGCATGGCTGTCGTATTCGTTCAGTCCGGGCCACAGCAGCGGCACCTGCTGCACCTGCATGCCCTCGGCAATGGCCGCGTAGCTTTGCGCATGGCGCTGCAAGGTGCCGGTGAGCACCGCTTCGAAGGCGAAGCCACGCTCGTGGAAATACTCGCCCAGCCGCACGCATTGCCGATGCCCCATCGGGCTGAGCTGGTCGTAATTGGCCGCCCCGAACGAGGCCTGGCCGTGGCGCACCAGAAAGAGTCGTCCCATGAGCGTGATTGTGAAGGGCCGCCCGCCGGACGCCCTGTCGCCGCCGTGACCCGCAGAAAAAAACCCCCCGGTGTCGGCCGGGGGGTTGGACGAAAGGGCCAGGCCCTGCTGAGGAGATAGACAGACGCCGTTTCCGAGCGTCGAGCAGACGTCAGCAAGGCCCGTGCCAGCCCATCCGGGGTCAGGCCGCCTGCTCGACGTGGCCGTGCCGCGTGTACAGGAAGTCGAGCACCTCCTTGCGGCAATGCACGTAGTGCGCGTCTTCGGCCAGCTCAACCCGGTTGCGTGGGCGCGGCAGGTCGACGCGGAGGATCTCGCCGATGGTCGCGGCCGGGCCGTTGGTCATCATCACGATGCGGTCGGACAGCAGCACCGCCTCGTCGACATCGTGCGTCACCATCACCACGGTGCTCTGCGTGCGCGCGACGATCTTCAGCAGCTCGTCCTGCAGGTGCGCGCGCGTCAGCGCATCGAGCGCGCCGAAGGGCTCGTCCATCAGCAGCACCTTGGGCTCCATCGCCAGCGCGCGGGCAATGCCCACACGCTGCTTCATGCCGCCGGACACCTCGTGCGGCCGCTTGTGCACCGCGTGGCCCATGCCCACCAGCTCGAGTGCGGCCCGGGTGCGGGCCTTCAGTTCCGTCTTGCCTTCGGTGGCGCCGAACACGCGCTCGACGGCGAGGTAGACGTTCTCGAAGCAGGTGAGCCACGGCAGCAGCGAATGGTTCTGGAACACCACCGCGCGTTCGGGCCCCGGGGCGTTGATCTCGCGGTTGTCGCACAGCAGCACGCCCGAGGAGGGCAGCAGCAGCCCTGCGATCAGGTTCAGCAGCGTGGACTTGCCACAGCCCGAATGCCCGATCAGCGTGATGAACTCGCCCTTGGCCACGCTGAGATCGATCTGGCGCAGCGCATGGAAGCGGCCCTTGCGGGTGTTGAACACCATCTCGGCGTTCTGCACCTGGATGAAGTGGTCGGTGTTGCTCATGTCGGTCGGTTCCTTGCGTCAGTCGTCGAACGAGAAGCGCCTGGCGATGGCCATCAGCGCCTGCTCGAGCGCGAGGCCGACGATGCCGATCACGAAGATCGCGATGATGATGTGCTGGACGTTGAGGTTGTTCCACTCGTCCCACACCCAGAAGCCGATGCCCACGCCGCCGGTCAGCATCTCGGCCGCCACGATCACCAGCCAGGCCGTGCCCACCGACAGACGCACGCCGGTCAGCATGTAGGGCAGCACCGCCGGGAACAGGATGCGCGTGATGACCTTCCACTCGCTCAGGTTCAGCACCTTCGCGACGTTCAGGTAGTCCGCCGGCACCCGCTGCACGCCGACCGCGGTGTTGATGATCATCGGCCAGATCGAGCAGATGAAGATGGTCCAGATCGCCGCCGGGTTGGCCGACTTGAACACCAGCAGCCCGATCGGCAGCCAAGCCAGCGGCGACACCGGCCGCAGCAGGCTGACCAGCGGCGAGACCATGCGGTTCAGGAACTCGAAGCGGCCGAGCAGGAAACCCATCGGGATGCCGACCAGCGCGGCCATGCCGAAGCCCAGTGCCACGCGTTGGAGCGAGCTCAGGATGTTCCAACCGATGCCCTGGTCATTCGGGCCCTTCTGGTAGAACGGATCGGAGAAGAGCTTGACCGCCGCATCGAAGGTCTGCGCCGGCGTCGGGAAGCCGCTGCTTTTGATGGTTAGCAGCGCCCACACGCCGATCAGCAATGCAATGCCGGCCACCGGCGGCAGGACCCTGAGGGCCAGCGCGCGCCAGTCGATCGGCTCGCGCCGCGGGCGCGGCGTGGCGGGTGCGCTGGCCGGCGTGTCAGGCGCTACGCCCGAAGCGGCGGCCGCGCTGGCACGCGCGGGTGATGGCTGTGCGCGCTGCTGGTCGGCAGCCGCGGCTTCTAGCGGGGAATGGAACACGGCGGACACCATGGTGTTCTCCTCGGCGGCCCGTCAGGCCTTGATCTTGAACGAATCGGCGTACTTCGAGGGGTCCTTGCCGTCCCACACCACGCCGTCGATCAGCTTCGACGTGCGCAGCGGCTCCTTCGGCACGCTGACCTTCATCGCCGTGGCGGCTTCCTTGTACAGATCGATCTGGTTGATCTGCCTAGCCACCGCCAGGTAGTCGGGGTGCTCCTTGAGCAGGCCCCAGCGCTTGTGCTGGGTCAGGAACCACATGCCGTCACTCAGGTAGGGGAAGTTCACCGCCCCGTCGTTGAAGAACTTCATGTGGTTGGGGTCGTCCCAGGTCTTGCCCAGGCCGTTCTGGTAGCGGCCCAGGATGCGCTGGTTGATGGCGTCGACACCGGTGTTGACGTAGGCCTTGTCGGCCACCGTCTCGGCCATCTTCATCTTGTTCTGCAGGCTGGCATCGATCCAGCGGCTGGCCTCGAGCACGGCCATCATCACCGCCCGCGTCGTGTGGGGGTATTTCTTGGCGAACTCCGAGGTCGTGCCCAGCACTTTCTCGGGGTGATCCTTCCAGATGTCCTGGGTGGTGTTGGCCGTGATGCCGATGCCGTCCATGATGGCCCGGTGGTTCCACGGCTCGCCGACGCAGAATCCGTCCATGTTGCCCACGCGCATGTTGGCCACCATCTGCGGCGGCGGCACGGTGATCAGCTTGGCGCCGTTGACGGGATTGATGCCGGCGGCCGCCAGCCAGTAGTGCATCCACATCGCGTGGGTGCCTGTCGGGAAGGTGCCGGCAAAGGTGTACTCGCGCTTTTCCTTGGCCATCACCTTGGCCAGCGAGGGGCCGTCGACGGCGCCCTTGTCGGCCAGCGCCTTCGACAGCGTGATGGCCTGGCCGTTGTTGTTCAGGCTCATCAGCACGGCCATGTCCTTCTTCGGGCCGGCAATGCCCAGGTGCACGCCATACACCAGGCCGTACAGCACATGGGCCATGTCCAGCTCGCCGTTGACCAGCTTGTCGCGCACGCCGGCCCAGGAGGCTTCCTTGGTCGGCACGATCTTCACGCCGTACTTCTTGTCGAAGCCCAGCACCGAGGCCATCACCACGCTGGCGCAATCGGTGAGCGGAATGAAGCCGATGCGCACTTCCTCCTTCTCGGGCTTGTCCGAGCCGGCGGCGTAGACAGCGGCCTGCAACCCCGGGATCAGGCCGGCGGCGCCGGCCGTGGCGGCTGTCGCGGCAGCGGCCTTGATGACATTGCGGCGTCCCATGTCGATGGCGTCCTTCTGGCTCGATGGCATCGTGATCTCTCGTCCGAAACACAAAACAAAAAGGCGTCCGCACCTAACAGCCAAAGGCTGCGGTGGGGACGCCGTCGTCCAGCCCGTGCCGCATCGACCTTGATGCGGCACGGGCGTCAATCAAAAGATCGCCGTTGATCTTTCTCGCAGGGGGTCTTGCAATCGGCGTGCCAGCATCTGTGGCCGACATGGCTTGCTGCGCCGCACCAGAACAGGGTGTGCCGTGCTGCCAGGAGGCGCTGCAGTGGCGCGCCGGTGCACCGGCTTCGGCCGCTTCAGCCGAGCAGGTCCATTGCGTCGATCATGCGCTGGGCCAGCTCGGCGAGCTTCAGTCCCTTGTCCATCGCGGTCTTGCGCAGGCGGGCGTAGGCCTCTTCCTCGCTGAGGCCGTGGCGCTTCATCAGGGCGCCCTTGGCCCGCTCGATCAGCTTGCGGTCGTTGAGCTGGCTGCGTGCATCGGCCAACTCGCGGCGAATCGACTCCTCGACCTGGAAGCGTGCCATGGCCACGTCGAGCACCGGCTTCACCCGCGCTGGCGCGAGGCCGGCCACCACGTAGGCGGTGACGCCGGCGGCGATCGCGTCCTTCATGTGGGTGGTGTCGCTGTCGTCGGTGAACAGCACGATGGGCCGGCGCGCCTCGCGCGTGGCCATCACCACATGCTCGAGCGTGTCGCGCGCCTGGCTCTCGGCGTCGACGATGATCAGGTCGGGCTGGATCTGTGCCAGCCGATCGGGCAGGAACATGTCCGAAGGCAGCACGGCAACGATGTTGTAGCCGCCTTCGAGCAGCCCGATGCGCAGCTGGCGCGAGCGCTCGGCCGCGCCCCGGTCTTCGGGATCGGCGTCGGCGTCCGGCACCAGCGATTCGGGGGCGACGATGACAATGCGCAGCGCTGCGGCGGGATCGGCCATGCCGGGTTTGCCAGCAACATCCGAGCCAGTGGCCTGCCGCGCCGCTGGAGCGCGGGCCCTACACTGCGGCCCGATGAATGTGCTGGGCATCGAGTCTTCCTGCGACGAAACCGGCGTGGCGCTGGTCAGCAGCCTGGGCAATGGCGTGCCGCGATTGCGTGCACACGCGCTGCACACCCAGGTGCAGATGCACCAGGCCTATGGCGGGGTGGTGCCCGAGCTGGCCTCGCGCGACCACATCCGCCGCGTGCTGCCCCTGGCGCGCGAGGTGCTCGCGCAGGCCGGCAGCACGCTGGACGAGGTCGACGTGGTGGCCTTCACCCGCGGGCCGGGACTGGCCGGCGCGCTGCTGGTCGGCGCCGGTGTGGCCTGCGCGCTGGCCGCAGCGCTGGGCAGGCCGACCTTGGGCGTGCACCACCTCGAAGGGCACCTGCTGTCGCCTTTCCTGTCGGCCGACCCGCCCGAGTTCCCGTTCGTCGCGCTGCTGGTGTCGGGCGGGCACACCCAGCTGATGCGGGTGGACGCGGTGGGATCCTACGAATTGCTGGGCGAGACGATCGACGATGCGGCTGGCGAGGCCTTCGACAAGTCGGCCAAGCTGCTGGGCCTGGGCTATCCCGGCGGGCCGGCGCTGGCACGGCTGGCCACGCAGGGCAGGGCGGATGCGTATGCCTTGCCGCGCCCGCTGCTGCACAGCGGCGACCTCGACTTTTCCTTCGCCGGCCTGAAGACCGCGGTGCTGACGCAGCACCGCAAGCTCGGGCCCGAGCCCACGGCGGCGCAGGTGGCCGACCTGGCGGCCTCCACGCAAGCCGCGATCGTCGAGGTGCTGGTGAAGAAGGCGCTGAATGCGCTGAAGACCGCCGGGCTGAAGCGGCTGGTGGTCTCGGGTGGCGTCGGCGCTAACGCAGAATTGAGGCGGCAGCTGGACGAGGCCGCCGCACGCCGCGGCTGGCGGGTGCACTACCCTGAGCTGGCGCTTTGCACCGACAACGGCGCGATGATCGCGCTGGCCGCGGCGATGCGGCTGGCAGCCGGCGCCTCGCAGGCCACGAAGGACTATGCCTTCGACGTGCGGCCACGCTGGCCGCTGGCCGAGATCAGTTGACCTGTATCCTTCGCTTGACCCATGCCGCTGCAATTGGCAGCGGCATTCTCGTTTCCAGGACTCTCTTTCTCTGCTGATGACACGTGATTTCCTGGCCCGCCGGGGCCTTGTACTGGCGCCGCTGGCCGCCCTGTCCTCCCGCCTGGCTGCGGCGGCCGAGCCGGCGGTGTCGCCGATCAGGCTGGCGCTGATCGAAGGCCTGTCGGGCGCCTTCGCCAATGCCGGCGAAGCCGTCTTCCGCAACCTGCTGTGGGCGGTGGAACGTGTCAACCAGCGCGGTGGCGTGCGCCTGCCCGGTGGCAGCCGGCCGCTGGAACTGCTGCGCATGGACAGCAAGGGCAGTTCGGAGGAGGCACTGGGCCTTCTGCGCAACGCGGTGGACCAGCGAATCGGCTTCATCCTGCAGGGCAACAGTTCGGCCGTGGCATCGGCCTTGATCGAGGCGCTGAACAAGCACAACGATCGCGAGCCCGGTCGCCGCGCCTTGCTGCTGAATTACTCGGCCGTCGAACCCGCGCTGACGAACGAGCGCTGCAGCTTCTGGCACTTCCGCTTCGACGCCCATGCCGACATGCGGCTGGCAGCCCTGATGTCGGTGCTGAAGGATGACCGCGCCTTGCAGCGCGTGTACCTGATCGGCCAGGACTACAGCTTCGGCCAGTACGTGGCGAAACAGGCGCGCGCGATGATCGAGGCGCGCCGGCCCGACATCCAGATCGTCGGCGACGAGTTGCACCCGATGGGCCGGGTCAAGGACTTCCTGCCCTATGCCACCAAGATCCGCGCGAGCGGTGCGCAGGCCGTGGTCACCGGCAACTGGGGCAACGACCTGACCTTGCTGGTGAAGGCGGTGCGCGAGCTCGGCGTGCCGGTCAAGTTCTACACCTTCTACGGCAATGCGCTGGGCGTGCCGGGCGTTCTCGGCGAGGCCGGCGTCGGCGCGGTGCTGGCGGTGGCCGAATGGCACCCGAATGCCGGCGGCGCGGCCTCGGACGCGCTGGTCGAGCGCTTTCACCAGCGCTTTCCCGATCCGAAGGACGACTACCTGCATGCCCGCATGCAGGCGATGATCGAACTGCTGGTGCAGGCGATCGAGCGTGCCCGCAGCACGGAGGCGACCGCGGTGGCGCGCGCCCTCGAAGGCCTGAAACTCGATGCCGCGCCGCTGGGCGGCGTGCACGAAGGCTGGATGCGCGCCGAGGACCACCAGTTCCAGCAGCCGCTCTACGTCAGCGTGATGGACAAGCAGGGCGCAGCTGGCGTGCAGCACGATGTCGAAGGCTCGGGCTACGGCTTTCGCACGCTGCGCCGGCTGGACGCTCGCCAGGCCGAGCTGCCTTCCAACTGCAAGATGACGCGGCCGGATTGATCGGCTGCCGGAGACGATGACGATGCGCGAACTGATCCGCGATCTGCCGGCCTCGAAGATCCGCGAGGTGGCCAATGCCGGCATGGGCCGCAACGACGTGCTGGCCTTCTGGTTCGGCGAGAGCGACGAAGTCACGCCCGACAGCGTGCGCCGCGCCGCGGCCGAATCCCTGGCGCGCGGCGAGACCTTCTACTCGCACAACCTCGGGTTGGCCGAGTTGCGCGACGCGCTGCGCGCCTATACCGCCGGCTTGCATGGCGACCCGGGCGAAGACCGCATCGCGGTGACGTCCTCCGGCGTCACCGCGCTGATGCTGGCGATGCAATTGCTGGTCGGCGCCGGCGACGAGGTGGTCGTGATCGCGCCGGTGTGGCCGAACCTGCCGGCGCAACCCGCCATCCTGGGCGCGCAGGTGCGGCGCGTGCCGCTGGCGCCCGATGTTCAGGGCGCCTGGCGGTTGGACCTGCAGCGCGTGCTCGACGCGGTGACGCCCGCCACCCGCGTGCTGCTGCTGAACGCGCCGAACAACCCCACCGGTTGGACGCTGACACGCGCCGAGCAGCAGGCGCTGCTCGACCATTGCCGGCGCACCGGCACCTGGATCGTTGCCGACGAGGTCTACGAGCGCGTGTGGTTCGGGCCGGGTCGCGCGGCACCGAGCTTCCTGGACCTGGCCACGCCGCAGGACCGGCTGGTGGTGGTGCACAGCTTCTCCAAGAGCTTCCTGATGACCGGCTGGCGCCTGGGCTGGCTGGTGCTGCCCGAGGGCCACCTCGACGCCATGGGCAAGCTGATCGAGTTCAACAGCTCCTGCGCGCCGGTGTTCGTGCAGCGCGGCGGCCTGGCCGCGCTGGCAGAGGCCGAGCAGGCGGTGCCGGCGCTGGTCAGCCATCTGCAGGCTTGCCGCGACCGGCTGTGCCAGGCGCTGCTCGCCTTGCCCGGCGTGCGGCTGGCCGTGCCCGACGGGGGCATGTACGCCTTCCTGCAGATGCCCGGTGCCACCGATTCGCTGGCCTGCGCCAAGCGACTGGTGGCCGAGCATGGGCTGGGCCTGGCGCCTGGCGCGGCCTTCGGTGACGAGGGCGAGGGCTGGCTGCGCTGGTGCTTCGCCTCGCGCGACCCTGCGCGGCTCGACCAGGGCGTGCTGCGGCTGAAATCCGCTTTGGGCCTATAATCCGCGGGTTTTGCACCTTCCAAGGTGCGAATCAAGCACGGCGCGGGTCGGTTTCACCCGCTGCCGCAAGTGGCAACCGGAAACCGCATCGGCCTGAAGCAACGGGGCCGGACTGTGCGGCTTCCACATCCAGGAACACCAACATGTCCGTGGCCAATATCAACCGGGCCGAGATCGTCAAGTCCAACGCACGCGCCGCCAACGATACCGGCTCGCCGGAAGTGCAAGTGGCGCTGCTGACCGCCCGCATCAACGAACTGACCCCCCACTTCAAGACCCACTTGAAGGACCACCATGGCCGTCGCGGCCTGCTGAGGATGGTGAGCCGCCGGCGCAAGCTGCTGGACTACCTGAAGGGCAAGGACGCGGACCGCTATACCGCGCTGATCCAGAAGCTCGGCCTGCGCAAGTAAGCCACGCATGACACGAAGAGCCTTGAGCTGGTCCTGCCAGTCAAGGCTCTTTCGTCTTTGGAGCGTGCCGCACCAGTCGCTGCTGTGTCATTCCACCGTTGCCCGCAGGTCCGGACACCGTTGGAATGGCATGCCGCTGAGCGGCCTTCAGCGCTCCCGGTGAACCTGCCGGCGCCACCGCATCCCAGCGCCGCCGTTCCACAACCGGAGACATCCGCATGAGCATGTTCAACAAAGTCACCAAGACCTTCCAGTGGGGACCGCACCAGGTCACGATGGAAACCGGCGAGATCGCGCGCCAGTCCACCGGCGCCGTGGTCGTCGACATCGAGGGCACGGTGGTGCTGGCCACCGTCGTCGCCCGCACCGAGGCCAAGGCCGGCCAGGACTTCTTCCCGCTGACCGTCGACTACATCGAGAAGACCTATGCCGCCGGCAAGATCCCGGGCAGCTTCTTCAAGCGCGAAGGCCGCCCGAGCGAGCTGGAAACGCTGACCTCGCGCCTGATCGACCGTCCGATCCGTCCGCTGTTCCCCGAGGGCTTCTTCAACGAAGTCCAGGTCGTCATCCACGTGCTGAGCCTGAACCCCGAGGTGCAGGCCGACATCGCCGCGATGATCGCCACCAGCGCCGCGCTGTCGGTCTCGGGCATCCCGTTCAACGGCCCGATCGGCGCCGCGCGCGTCGGCTACATCAATGGCGAGTACGTGCTGAACCCGGGCAAGACTCTGCTCGCCGATTCGAAGATGGACCTGGTCGTCGCCGGCACCGAAGCCGCGGTGCTCATGGTCGAATCCGAAGCCGACCAGCTGAGCGAGGAAGTGATGCTGGGCGCCGTGGTCTTCGGCCATGAGCAGGGCAACATCGCGGTCAACGCCATCCACGAGCTGGTGCGCGATGCCGGCAAGCCCGAGTGGCAATGGCAGGCCCCGGCGAAGAACGAGCCGTTCATCGCCAAGGTGAACGAGCTGGCCGAAGGCCCGCTGCGCGCGGCCTACCAGATCCGCAGCAAGCAGGCCCGCACGCAGGCCTGCCGCGAAGCCAGCGCCAATGTGATGGCCGCGCTGAAGGCCGAGGGCCTCGAGTTCGACAAGGTCGAGGTCGAAGGCCTGCTGTTCGAGATCGAGGCGCGCATCGTGCGGAGCCAGATCCTCGCCGGGGAGCCGCGCATCGACGGCCGCGACACCCGCACGGTGCGCCCGATCGAGATCCGCACCGGCGTGTTGCCGCGCACCCACGGCTCGGCGCTGTTCACGCGCGGCGAGACCCAGGCGCTGGTGATCGCCACGCTGGGCACCGACCGCGACGCGCAGCGCATCGACGCGCTGGCCGGCGAGTTCGAGGAGCGCTTCATGCTCCACTACAACATGCCCCCGTTCGCCACCGGCGAGACCGGCCGCGTCGGCAGCCCGAAGCGGCGCGAGATCGGCCACGGCCGCCTCGCCAAGCGCGCACTGATTGCGGCGCTGCCGAGCAAGGAAGACTTCCCGTACTCGATCCGCGTGGTCTCCGAGATCACCGAGTCCAACGGCTCGTCGTCGATGGCCTCGGTGTGCGGTGGCTGCCTGAGCCTGATGGACGCCGGCGTGCCGATGAAGGCGCACGTGGCCGGCATCGCGATGGGCCTGATCAAGGAAGGCAACCGCTTCGCGGTGCTGACCGACATCCTGGGCGACGAGGATCACCTCGGCGACATGGACTTCAAGGTGGCCGGCACCACCGCCGGCGTGACGGCCCTGCAGATGGACATCAAGATCCAGGGCATCACGAAGGAGATCATGCAGGTCGCGCTGGCCCAGGCCAAGGAAGCCCGCATGCACATCCTCGGCAAGATGCAGGAAGCCGTGGGCGAGGCCAAGACCGAGGTCTCGCAGTTCGCGCCGCGCCTCTACACGATGAAGATCAACCCGGAGAAGATCCGCGACGTGATCGGCAAGGGCGGCGCGACCATCCGCGCGCTGACCGAAGAAACCGGCACGACGATCGACATCGCCGAAGACGGCACGATCACCATCGCCTCGACCGACGCCGACAAGGCGGCGCACGCGAAGAAGCGCATCGAGGAGATCACCGCCGAGGCCGAGATCGGCAAGGTCTACGAAGGCCCGGTCACCAAGATCCTGGACTTCGGTGCGCTGGTCAACATCCTGCCCGGCAAGGACGGCCTCCTGCACATCAGCCAGATCGCGCACCAGCGGGTCGAGAAGGTCACCGATTTCCTGGAGGAAGGCCAGATCGTCAAGGTCAAGGTGCTCGAGACCGACGAGAAGGGTCGCATCAAGCTGTCGATGAAGGCGCTGCTCGACAAGCCCGAGGGCTACGAGGAAGAGCGTTTCGAGCGCGCACCGCGCGGTGACCGTCCCGAGCGCGGCGAGCGTCGTGACCGAGGCGATCGTCCGCCGCGCCGCGAGCGCAGCGAGCGTCCGGAACGTGCCGAGAGCGCGCCCCGTGAGGCCGAAGGCGGCGTGGAGGCTGACAGCGACAGCCATGGCGCGGCCGTGTCAGCGCCGGCGCCCGCGCCCGCGGCCGAGCCGCAAGGCAACGATCCGCAGCAGTCCTGAGCGGCGGGAGCAGACGCCATGCGTGCGATCGGACTCAACGGCTTTGGTGCGCCCGAGGTGCTGGTCGAGACCACGCGTCCCGATCCGGTGCCCGGTGCCGGCGAGATGCTGGTCAGGGTCAGTGCTTCCGGCATCAACCGGCCGGACGTGCTCCAGCGCAAGGGCGCCTATGCCCCGCCTCCGGGGGCCTCTGATCTGCCGGGTCTGGAGATCGCCGGCACGGTGGAAGACGGTGACGCGACCGCGCTGGCCGCAGCCGGCTTCAAGATCGGCGACCGCGTGTGCGCGCTGGTCGCCGGCGGCGGCTATGCCGAGCTTTGCGTGGTGCCGATTCCGCAGGCGCTGCCGGTGCCTGCGGGCTTGACGGATGTCGAGGCCGCGAGCCTGCCCGAGACCTTCTTCACCGTCTGGTCCAACGTGTTCGATCGCGGTCGCTTGCAGGCCGGCGAAACGCTGCTGGTCCAGGGCGGCTCCAGCGGCATCGGCGTCACCGCGATCCAGCTGGGCAAGGCTTTCGGTGCGCGCGTCATCGTCACCGCCGGCAGCGACGACAAGGTCGCCGCCTGCTGCGCACTCGGCGCCGATGTCGGCATCAACTACAAGACGCAGGACTTCGTCGCCGAGGTCAAGGCGGCCACCGATGGCAAGGGTGCCGACGTGGTGCTGGACATGGTGGCCGGGGCCTATGTCGCGCGCGAAGTGCAGTGCCTGGCCGACGATGGCCGCATCGTGATCATCGCGGTGCAGGGTGGCACGAAGAGCGAGGTCAATGCGGGCGAGGTGCTGCGTCGGCGCCTCACGATCACCGGTTCCACGCTGCGTCCGCGTCCGGTCGCGTTCAAGGGTGCGATCGCGGCGTCGCTGCGCACGCACGTGTGGCCGCTGATCGAGGCCGGACGCATCAAGCCGGTCATCAACAAGGTGTTCCCCGCCGCGCAGGCTGCCGCCGCGCACGCGTTGATGGAGTCCAGCGAGCACGTCGGCAAGATCGTGCTCGACTGGAAGGCTTGAAGGAGACGTGATGAGCGCGCGACGCAAACTCGTGGCCGGCAACTGGAAGATGCACGGCAGCCACTCGGCCAATGCCGAACTGCTGGCGGGCATCACCGGTGCGCGGCCCTTCGCCTGCGACGTGGCGGTGTGCGTGCCGTTTCCGTACCTCTCGGAAACCGCGGTGGCACTGGCCGCCAGCGACATCCGCTGGGGTGCGCAGGACTGCTCGGCGCACGACCAGGGCTCGTACACGGGCGAGGTCTCGGTCGGCATGCTGGCCGAGTTCGGTTGCCGCTACGTCATCGTCGGTCACAGCGAGCGCCGCCAGTACCACCAGGAAAGCGACCAGCTGGTGGCCGACAAGGCCCGGGCCGCGCTGGCGCGCGGCATAACGCCCATTGTGTGCGTAGGCGAGACGCTGGCGCAGCGCGAGGCCGGTGAGACCGATGCGGTGGTCAAGCGCCAGCTCTCGGCAGTGATCCACACCTTGGGTCATTGCGCCGGCGAGATGGTCGTGGCCTACGAGCCGGTGTGGGCCATTGGCACCGGCCGCACCGCCACGCCGGAGCAGGCCCAGGCCGTGCACGCGCTGCTGCGCGCGCAGCTGCAGGCCGCCACGGCGCATGCGGCGGGCATGAAGATTCTTTACGGCGGCAGCGTCAAGCCCGACAACGCGGCCACGCTGTTCGCGCAGCCCGACATCGATGGCGGGCTGATCGGCGGTGCCAGCTTGAAGGCCGCCGACTTCGTCGCCATCTGCCGCGCCGCCGCGTGATCTCGCGGCAGCGCGCTTTCTAGGATTCAGGAGAAAACACAACATGCAGATCTGGATGAACCTGGTGCTGGTGCTCCAGTTGCTGGCCGCGCTGGGCATGATCGGCCTGGTGCTGGTGCAGCACGGCAAGGGGGCCGACATGGGCGCCTCGTTCGGCAGCGGCGCCTCGGGCAGCCTGTTCGGTGCCAGCGGCAGCGCGAACTTCCTGTCGCGCTCGACCGCCATCTGCGCGGCGGTCTTCTTCATCTGCACGCTGGCGATGGCCTACTTCAACAGTGGCGACAACGCGCGTGCACCGGCCGCCAGCGCGAACACCAGCGTGCTCGACCGCGTGGCACCGGCCGCGAGCGCGGCTTCGGCTCCTGGCGGTGCGGCGATCCCGTCCGTGGCGGCGCCTGCCGCATCGCAGGCCGCGCCGGCAACGGCGGCATCCGCGGGTGCCATTCCGGCCAAGTGAGGCCGCGCGCCGGCGGCCGTCTTGCGTCGGCGCAAAGCACCAGCCCTTGCGTAGCGCAGGCCCATCATTTGCCTGGCACCCCGGGGAAACGTGAACATTTCGGATTAGAATCTTTGGCTGTTCAGGGCGCTATTCCTCATGCCACCTGAACGCCTGATGGCCCTGGCGCGTATGCCGTGGGTTCATCAAGATGCCGTCGTGGTGAAATTGGTAGACACGCTATCTTGAGGGGGTAGTGGCGAAAGCTGTGCGAGTTCGAGTCTCGCCGACGGCACCAGGTTCATCGAGGTTCAGGTCCTTATCCGGTGCCTGGCTTCGAGCGCCCTGCAGGCAGGGAGCATCAAGGGCGCTCCGCAGGCAACATCCGATGTTGCGGGCGGCGCGCCATTTTCATGGCCGGATCTGTTTCTGACCTCACGCCCTCACGCCGACCATGGACCTGCAACAGTACCTCCCTGTCATCCTGTTCATCCTGGTCGGTGTCGGTGTCGGCGTCGCGCCGCAGGTGCTGGGGTTCGTGTTCGGCCCCAACCGGCCGGATGCCCAGAAGAACAGCCCCTATGAGTGCGGCTTCGAAGCCTTCGAAGACGCCCGCATGAAGTTCGACGTTCGCTACTACCTGGTGGCGATCCTGTTCATCCTGTTCGATCTCGAGATCGCCTTCCTCTTCCCGTGGGCCGTGTCGCTGAAGGACATCGGCGGCACCGGCTTCTGGGCGATGATGATCTTCCTGGCGATCCTCGTCGTCGGTTTCATCTACGAGTGGAAGAAGGGCGCGCTGGACTGGGAATGAGCGGCAGCGTCGTCACAGCACACGGGGATTCCAGTCATGGGTATTGAAGGCGTTCTGAAGGAAGGCTTCGTCACCACCTCGGTCGACAAGCTGATCAACTGGTCCAAGACCGGTTCGTTGTGGCCGATGACCTTCGGCCTCGCCTGCTGCGCGGTGGAGATGATGCATGCGGGCGCCGCGCGTTATGACATCGACCGTTTCGGCATGCTGTTCCGGCCCAGCCCGCGGCAAAGCGACCTGATGATCGTGGCGGGCACGCTGTGCAACAAGATGGGCCCGGCGCTGCGCAAGGTGTACGACCAGATGGCCGAGCCGCGCTGGGTGCTGAGCATGGGCTCCTGCGCCAACGGCGGCGGCTACTACCACTACAGCTACTCGGTGGTGCGCGGCTGCGATCGCATCGTGCCGGTGGACGTGTACGTGCCGGGCTGCCCGCCGACGGCGGAAGCCTTGCTCTACGGCATCCTGCAGCTGCAGGCCAAGATCCGCCGTGAAAACACGATTGCGCGGGCCTGACCATGACGCAGCGCCTCGACACCCTGCAAGCCGCACTGCAAGCCGCCCTTGGCGACACCATCAAGAGCCTGAAGCGCGAGCGTGGCGAGATCACGATCACCGTGGCCGCCGATGACTACCTCGGCGCCGCGAAGACACTGCGCGACGACAAGGCACTGAAGTTCGAGCAGCTGATCGACCTCTGCGCGCTCGACTACAGCAGCTACAAGGACCAACCCTGGGAGGGGCCGCGCTACTGCGTGGTGTCGCACCTGCTGTCGGTGAGCCTGAACTGGCGCGTGCGCCTGAAGGTGTTCGCGCCAGACGACGACGTGCCGGTGGTCGCTTCGCTCAACGAGCTCTGGAGCTCGGCCAACTGGTTCGAGCGCGAGGCCTTCGACATGCTGGGCGTCATCTTCGATGGTCACGTCGACCTGCGCCGCATCCTCACCGACTATGGCTTCATCGGCCACCCGCTGCGCAAGGACTTTCCGGTGTCGGGCCACGTCGAGATGCGCTATGACGCCGAGCAGAAGCGCGTGATCTACCAGCCGGTGACGATCGAGCCGCGCGAGATCACGCCACGCATCATCCGCGAAGACAACTACGGCGGTCTGCACTGAGTCCGGACCACAACCATGGCTGAGATCAAGAACTACACGCTGAACTTCGGCCCGCAGCACCCTGCGGCGCACGGCGTCCTGCGCCTCGTGCTCGAGCTGGATGGCGAAGTCATCCAGCGTGCCGACCCGCACATCGGCCTGCTGCACCGCGCCACCGAGAAGCTGGCCGAGAGCAAGACCTTCATCCAGTCGCTGCCGTACATGGACCGTCTCGACTACGTGTCGATGATGTGCAACGAGCATGCGTACTGCCTGGCGATCGAGAAGCTGCTGGGCATCGAGGTGCCGGTTCGCGCGCAGTACATCCGCGTGATGTTCGCCGAGATCACCCGCCTGCTGAACCACCTGCTGTGGCTCGGCTGCCATGGCCTGGACTGCGGCGCGATGAACATGCTGATCTACTGCTTCCGCGAGCGGGAAGATCTGTTCGACATGTACGAGGCCGTGTCCGGCGCGCGCATGCACGCGGCCTACTTCCGCCCGGGCGGCGTGTACCGCGACCTGCCGGACGTGATGCCGCAGTACAAGGTCAGCAAGATCAAGAACGAGCGGGCCATCAAGGCGCTGAACGCCAACCGCGGTGGCTCGCTGCTCGACTTCATCGACGACTTCGCGCAGCGCTTCCCCGGCATGGTCGACGAATATGAAACCCTGCTCACCGACAACCGCATCTGGAAGCAGCGCACCGTGGGCATTGGCGTCGTCAGCCCCGAGCGTGCGTTGAGCCTGGGCTTCACCGGGGCGATGCTGCGCGGCTCGGGCATCGCCTGGGACCTGCGCAAGAACCAGCCCTACGACGTCTACGACAAGATGGACTTCGACATCCCGCTGGGGGTGAACGGCGATACCTACGACCGCTACCTGGTGCGGGTCGAGGAGATGCGCCAGTCCAATCGCATCATCCGCCAGTGCGTGGAGTGGCTGCGCAAGAACCCGGGCCCGGTGATCACCGACAACCACAAGGTGGCGCCGCCGCCGCGTGTGGACATGAAGTCCAACATGGAAGAGCTGATCCACCACTTCAAGCTCTTCACCGAAGGCTTCCACGTGCCCGAGGGCGAGGCCTATGCGGCGGTCGAGCACCCGAAGGGCGAGTTCGGCATCTACCTCGTCAGCGACGGCGCGAACAAGCCCTACCGCCTGAAGATCCGGGCGCCCGGATTTGCCCACCTGGCCGCGCTCGACGAGATGTCGCGCGGCCACATGATTGCCGATGCCGTGGCCATCATCGGCACGATGGACATCGTGTTTGGCGAGATCGACAGATGACGCTTTCCGACGCAACCCGCGCGCGCTTCGCGCGTGAAGTGGCCAAGTACCCGGCCGACCAGAAGCAGTCGGCCGTGATGGCCTGCCTGTCCATCGTGCAACAGGAGCAGGGCTGGGTCTCGGCCGAGGCCGAGGCCGCCGTGGCCGACTACCTCGGCATGCCGGCGATCGCGGTGCACGAGGTCACCACGTTCTACAACATGTACAACCAGCAGCCGGTGGGGCAGTTCAAGCTCAACGTCTGCACCAACCTGCCGTGCCAGTTGCGTGACGGGCAGAAGGCGCTCGAGCACCTGTGCCACAAGCTCGGCATCGAGGACGGCGGCACCACGCCGGACGGGCTGTTCACGGTGCAGAAGTGCGAGTGCCTCGGCGCCTGCGCCGACGCGCCGGTGATGCTGGTCAACGACCGCCAGATGGTCAGCTACATGAGCAACGACCGGCTCGACCAGCTGATCGACACCTTGAAGGCGCAGGCCAAGTGAGCGCGACCATGCTGGACCTGTCGAAGTTTCAAGCCAAGGGTGTGGAGACCTGCTTCCACGACCGCCACATCAATCCGCAGATCTATGCCGGGCTGGACGGCAGCAACTGGCGCCTGAAGGACTATGAAGCGCGCGGCGGCTACCAGGCCTTGCGCAAGATCCTGGCCGCTGATGGTGCAAGTTCGGGCGGCATGACCCCCGACCAGGTGATTGCCGAAGTCAAGGGTTCCGGCCTGCGCGGCCGCGGTGGTGCCGGCTTCCCCACCGGCCTGAAGTGGAGCTTCATGCCGCGGGCGCTGCCGGTGCAGAAGTACCTGGTGTGCAACAGCGACGAAGGCGAGCCCGGCACCTGCAAGGACCGCGACATCCTCGCCTACAACCCGCACATCGTGATCGAGGGCATGATCATCGCGGCCTACGCGATGGGCATCTCGGTCGGCTACAACTACATCCACGGCGAGATCTTCGAGATCTACGAACGCTTCGAACAGGCGCTCGAGGAAGCCCGCGCCGCCGGCTACCTGGGCAACAACATCCTCGGTTCGGGCTACAGCTTCCAGCTGCATGCGCACCATGGTTTCGGCGCCTACATCTGCGGCGAGGAAACCGCGCTGCTCGAATCGCTGGAAGGCAAGAAGGGCCAGCCGCGCTTCAAGCCGCCGTTCCCGGCCAGCTTCGGCCTCTATGGCAAGCCGACGACGATCAACAACACCGAGACCTTTGCCGCGGTGCCCTGGATCATCCGCAACGGCGGCCAGGCCTACCTCGAGTGCGGCAAGCCGAACAACGGCGGCACCAAGATCTTCTCGATGGTCGGTGACGTCGAGCGTCCGGGCAACTACGAGATCCCGCTGGGCACGCCGTTCGCGAAGATCCTCGAACTCGCCGGCGGCGTGAAGGGCGGCAAGAAGCTCAAGGCGGTGATCCCCGGCGGCTCGTCCGCGCCGGTGCTGCCGGCCGCGGTGATGATGGACTGCACGATGGATTACGACTCCATCGCCAAGGCCGGCTCGATGCTGGGCTCGGGCGCGGTGATCGTGATGGACGAGACCCGCTGCATGGTCAAGAGCCTGCTGCGCCTGTCCTACTTCTACACCCATGAATCCTGCGGCCAGTGCACGCCGTGCCGCGAGGGCACCGGCTGGCTGTGGCGCCTGGTCAACCGCATCGAGCATGGCGAAGGTCGCGCCGATGACCTGGCGCTGCTCGATTCGGTGGCCGAGAACATCATGGGCCGCACCATTTGCGCGTTGGGCGATGCAGCGGCGATGCCGGTGCGCGGGATGCTGAAGCATTTCCGCGACGAATTCGTGCATCACATCGAGCACAAGCGCTGCGTTGTGCCTGCGTACGTCTAATCCGAGCCGCACATGATCGAAATCGAACTCGACGGCAAGAAGGTCTCGGTGTCCGAAGGCAGCATGGTGATGCATGCGGCCGACGCTGCCGGCACCACCATTCCGCACTTCTGCTACCACAAGAAGCTCAGCATCGCGGCCAACTGCCGCATGTGCCTGGTGGACATCGAGAAGGCGCCCAAGCCGATGCCGGCCTGCGCCACGCCGGTCACGCAGGGCATGATCGTCCGTACCAAGAGCGACAAGGCGCTGAAGGCGCAGAAGTCGGTGATGGAGTTCCTGCTCATCAATCACCCGCTCGACTGTCCGATCTGCGACCAGGGCGGCGAATGCCAACTGCAGGACCTGGCCGTCGGCTACGGCGGCAGTGCTTCGCGCTACCAGGAAGAGAAGCGCGTCGTGTTCCACAAGAACGTCGGCCCGCTGATCTCGATGGAAGAGATGAGCCGCTGCATCCACTGCACCCGTTGCGTGCGTTTCGGCCAGGAAGTGGCCGGGATCATGGAACTGGGCATGCAGCACCGTGGCGAGCACAGCGAGATCAGCACCTTCGTCGGCCAGTCGGTCGATTCCGAGCTGTCGGGCAACATGATCGACATCTGCCCGGTCGGCGCGCTCACCAGCAAGCCCTTCCGCTATTCGGCCCGGACCTGGGAGCTGTCGCGCCGCAAGAGCGTGAGCCCGCATGATTCGACCGGCGCGAACCTCATCGTGCAGGTCAAGAACAACCAGGTGATGCGCGTCGTCCCGCTCGAGAACGAGGACGTCAACGAATGCTGGATCGCCGACCGTGACCGCTTCAGCTACGAAGCGCTGAACAGCCCGAAGCGGCTGAAGACGCCGATGATCAAGCAGGGCGGCCAATGGAAGGCCGTCGACTGGAACACCGCACTCGGCTACGTGGCCGATGGCCTGAAGCGGGTGAAGGCCGAGCACGGCACGGCAGCGATCGGCGCCGTGGCCTCGCCGCACCGCACGGTGGAGGAACTGCACCTGCTGGCCAAGCTGGTGCGGGGCTTCGGCAGCCAGAGCATCGACGTGCGCACGCGCCATGCCGATTTCGCGAATGCCGCGCCGGCGGGCCAGGCGCGCTGGCTCGGCCAGAGCATCGCGTCGCTGTCCAGCCTGGACCGCGCGTTCGTCGTCGGCTCGTTCCTGCGCAAGGACCATCCGCTGTTCGCGCAGCGCATCCGCCAGGCCGCGCGCAAGGGCGCCCAGGTGCTGAGCCTGAATGCCGTGCATGACGACTGGGCGCTGCCCGTGGCCGTGCGCCTGACCGCCGCACCGAGCGGCTGGGCCCAGGCACTCGCTGACATTGCGGGTTATGTCGCCACGGCCAAGGGCGTTGCGGCACCGGCCAACGCGCTGGTGAACGCCCCGGCGCAGGCGGTGGCCAACGCGCTGCTGTCCGGCGAGCGCAAGGCCATCCTGCTCGGCAATGCCGCCGCGCAGCACCCGCAGGCCGGCCTGCTGCTGGCCCTGGCGCAGTGGATCGGCGTGCACACCGGCGCCTCGGTCGGCTATCTCGGCGAGGCTGCCAACAGCGTCGGCGCCCAGTTGGTCAATGCGCTGCCGGGCGAGGGCGGGCTGAATGCCGGCCAGATGCTGAGCCAGCCGATGAAGGCGCTGCTGCTGCTGGATGTCGAGCCTGCGCTCGATGCGGCCGATGCCGCGGCAGCAAGGGCTGCGATGGCCGGTGCCGGCCTGGTCGTTGCGCTGACCTCCTTCGAGGATGCCGCGGTCGAAAACGCCGACGTGCTGCTGCCGATTGCCCCGTTCACCGAGACCGCGGGCACCTTCGTCAATGCCGAAGGCCGCGTGCAGGGTTTCCACGGCGTGGTCAAGCCGCTGGGCGAGACGCGTCCGGCCTGGAAGGTGTTGCGCGTGCTCGGCAACCTGCTGGGCCTGGCCGGCTTCAACCAGGAGACGGCCGACGAGGTGCGTGCCGAGGCACTGGGCGACGAGGCGACCGTGGCAGCGCGCCTGACCAACCGGAGCGATGTCGCCATCACGCTGCCGGCCGCCGCATCCGGCGCGCTCGAGCGCATTGCCGATGTGCCGATCTACAGCGCCGACGCGCTGGTGCGGCGCGCCGGCTCGCTGCAGCAAACGGCCGATGCGCGTGCGCCGGTGGTCAGCGTCAGCAGCGTGCAATGGCAGCAGTTGGGCCTGCAGGCGGGCCAGAAGCTGCGCGTCTCGCAAGGCGGGGCCAGTGCCGTGCTGCCGGTGCGTGAGGACGCGACGCTTGCGCCGCTGGCGGTCAGGGTGCCGGCCGGTCATCCCGACACCGCCGGCCTGGGCGCGATGTTCGGCCCGATCAGCATCGAGAAGGCCTGAGCATCATGATCGACCAACTCAACCAATACGGCCTGCAGCTGTTCGGCGGTCCGGTGTGGCCGATGGTCTGGCAGGTGATCTGGACCCTGGTCAAGATCGTCGTGCTGGTGCTGCCGCTGATGGGCTGCGTGGCCTACCTGACCTTGTGGGAACGCAAGGCCATCGGCTGGACGCAGATCCGCCCGGGGCCGAACCGTGTCGGTCCCTTCGGCCTGCTGACGCCGATTGCCGATGCGGTGAAGCTGATCTTCAAGGAGATCATCCGCCCGTCGGCCGCCAACAAGGGCCTGTTCTTCCTCGGCCCGGTGATGACGATCATGCCGGCGCTGGTGGCCTGGGCCGTGATTCCCTTCGGCCCGGACGTGGCGGTGGCCAACATCAATGCCGGCCTGCTGTTCCTGATGGCGATCACCTCGCTAGAGGTCTACGGCGTCATCATCGCGGGCTGGGCCTCGAACTCCAAGTATGCGTTCCTCGGTGCACTGCGCGCTTCCGCTCAGATGGTGAGTTACGAGATCGCGATGGGCTTCGCGCTGGTCGTGGTGCTGATGGTCAGCGGTTCGCTGAACATGACCGACATCGTGATGGGGCAGGGCAAGGGCTTTGCCGCGCAGCACGGCCTGGGCATCTTCTCCTGGAACTGGCTGCCGCTGTTTCCCATCTTCCTCGTCTACTTCATCTCCGGCCTGGCCGAGACCAACCGCCACCCGTTCGACGTGGTGGAAGGCGAATCGGAGATCGTCGCCGGCCACATGATCGAGTACTCGGGCATGTCGTTCGCGATGTTCTTCCTGGCCGAGTACGCCAACATGTGGCTGGTGTCGGTGCTGACCGTGGTGATGTTCCTCGGTGGCTGGCTGCCGCCGATCGACAGCGCGCTGTTCAACTGGATCCCCGGCTGGATCTGGCTCGGACTCAAGACCTTCGTGGTGGTCACGATGTTCCTGTGGGTGCGCGCCACCTTCCCGCGCTACCGCTACGACCAGATCATGCGCCTGGGCTGGAAGATCTTCATCCCGGTCACGCTGGTGTGGCTGGTGGTGGTGGGCCTGTGGATGCAGACGCCCTTCAACATCTGGAAGTAATCTGCCATGGCTTCCGCATCTCTCAAAGACTATGTCTCCAGCTTCATGCTGCTGGAGCTGCTCAAGGGCCTGAAGCTGACCGGGCGGCACTTCTTCCAGAAGAAGATCACCGTGCAGTTCCCGGAGGAGAAGACGCCGCTGTCGCCACGCTTCCGCGGCCTGCACGCGCTGCGCCGCTATGAGAACGGCGAGGAGCGCTGCATCGCCTGCAAGCTGTGCGAGGCGGTGTGCCCGGCCATGGCGATCACGATCGAATCCGACGTGCGCGCCGACGGCAGCCGCCGCACGACGCGCTACGACATCGACCTGACCAAGTGCATCTTCTGCGGCTTCTGCGAGGAGAGCTGCCCGGTCGATTCGATCGTCGAGACGCACATCTTCGAATACCACGGCGAGAAGCGCGGCGACCTGTACTTCACCAAGGACATGCTGCTCGCCGTCGGCGACCGCTACGAGAAAGACATCGCCGCCAACAAGGAGGCCGACGCGAAGTACCGCTGACGCCCTTTCGCTGCCCGCACCGCGCGCCATCTGGTTCGAAGCGCGCAGGCAGGGCTCCGGAGGAGCGCGGTCACCCGCCGCATTACCCATGAACACCATCGGCGCACTTTTCTATCTGTTCTCCGCGGTGCTGCTGTTCGCCTCGTTCCGTGTCATCACGGCGAAGAGCACAGTGCACGCGGCCCTGTACCTGGTGCTGGCGTTCGCCAATGCCTCGGTGATCTGGATGCTGCTGAAGGCGGAGTTCCTCGCCATCGCGCTGGTGCTGGTCTACGTCGGCGCCGTGATGGTGTTGTTCCTCTTCGTCGTGATGATGCTCGACCTGAAGGGCGACGAGTTCCGTGAGGGCTTCTGGAAGCACCTGCCGCTGGCCGGCATGATCGGCGCGGTGATCGCGCTGGAAATGGCGCTGGTGCTGATGCGCGGCTTCCAGCTCACCGAGGTGCCGGCGCTCGACCCGGCGCTGGCCAAGCTGGGCAATACCCGCATGCTCGGCATCGAGGTCTACACCAAGTACCTGTACCCGCTGCAGGTGGCCGCGGTGCTGCTGCTGGTGGCCATCGTCGCGGCCATCGCGCTGACGCTGCGCCGCCGCAAGGACAGCCGCTACCAGGACCCGTCGCAGCAGGTGCTGGCCCGCAAGGCCGACCGCCTGCGCATCGTGAAGATGTCGCCGGTGATCGAGGTGCCCGCTGCGCCGGCGGTGCCGGCCGCCGCGCCCGCTGCACCGGCCGCTGGAGAGAAGAAATGAGCCTCGGTCCCATCACGCTCGGCCACTACCTCTCGCTGGGTGGCCTGCTGTTCGCGCTGTCGGTGATCGGCATCTACCTGAACCGGCGCAACCTCATCGTGCTGCTGATGGCAATCGAGCTGATGCTGCTGGCGGTGAACCTGAACTTCGTCGCCTTCTCGCACTACCTCGGCGACATGGCCGGTCAGGTCTTCGTGTTCTTCATCCTCACGGTGGCGGCCGCCGAGTCGGCGATCGGCCTGGCCATCCTGGTGGTGCTGTTCCGCAACCGCGCCACGATCAATGTCGAAGAGCTCGACGCGCTGAAGGGCTGACCGCGACATGGCAACTCAACTGACGCAAAACCTGCTGCTCACGGTGCCGCTGGCACCGTTGGTCGGCGCCGTGATCGCGGGCTTCTTCGGCAAGACCATCGGTCGCCGCGGCGCTCACATCGTGACGATCCTGGGCGTGCTGGTCTCGTTCATCGTCTCGGCGATGGTGCTGAAGGCAGTGGCCACCGAAGGTGCACGTTTCAACGCCACCGTCTACGAGTGGATGGTGCTGGGCGGCCTGAAGATGGAGGTCGGCTTCCTGGTCGACGGGCTGACCGCGATGATGATGTGCGTGGTGACCTTCGTGTCGCTGATGGTGCACATCTACACCATCGGCTACATGGAGGAAGACCCGGGCTACCAGCGCTTCTTCTCGTACATCTCGCTGTTCACCTTCTCGATGTTGATGCTCGTGATGAGCAACAACTTCCTGCAGCTGTTCTTCGGCTGGGAAGCCGTGGGCCTGGTGTCCTACCTGCTGATCGGCTTCTGGTACAAGAAGCCGAGCGCGATCTTCGCGAACCTGAAGGCCTTCCTGGTGAACCGGGTCGGTGACTTCGGCTTCATCCTCGGCATCGGCCTGATCGTCACCTTCGCCGGCACGCTGAGCTACGCGGAAGCCTTCGCCAAGGGGCCCGAACTGGCCAAGCTGATGTTCCCGGGCACCGACTGGATGCTGCTGTCGGTGACCTGCATCTGCCTGTTCATCGGCGCGATGGGCAAGAGCGCGCAGTTCCCGCTGCATGTCTGGCTGCCTGATTCGATGGAAGGCCCGACGCCGATCTCCGCGCTGATCCACGCCGCGACGATGGTGACGGCCGGCATCTTCATGGTTGCGCGCATGTCGCCGCTGTTCGAGCTGTCGGACACCGCGCTGAACTTCGTGCTGGTGATCGGCGCGATCACGGCCCTCTTCATGGGCTTCCTGGGCATCATCCAGAACGACATCAAGCGCGTCGTCGCGTACTCCACGCTCTCGCAGCTGGGCTACATGACGGTCGCGCTCGGCGCATCGGCCTATTCGGTGGCGGTGTTCCACCTGATGACGCACGCCTTCTTCAAGGCGCTGCTCTTCCTGGGCGCGGGCTCGGTGATCATCGGCATGCACCATGACCAGGACATCCGCAACATGGGCGGCCTGCGCAAGTACATGCCCATCACCTGGATAACCTCGCTGCTGGGCTCGCTGGCGCTGATCGGCACGCCGTTCTTCTCGGGCTTCTACTCGAAGGACTCGATCATCGAGGCGGTGCATGCCAGCCACCTGCCCGGCGCGCACTTCGCGTATGCCGCGGTGGTGATCGGCGTCTTCGTCACGGCCTTCTACTCGTTCCGGATGTACTTCCTGGTCTTCCATGGCAAGGAGCACTTCCATCACAAGCCCTTCCCGCCGGAAGACGACCACGGGCACGACGACCATGGGCACGCCCATGAGCCGCACGAGAGCCCGTGGGTTGTGACGGCGCCGCTGGTGCTGCTGGCGATCCCCTCGGTGGTGATCGGCTTCCTGACGATCCAGCCGATGCTGTTCGGCGACTTCTTCAAGGACGCGATCTTCGTGAACCACGAAGCGCATCAGGCAATGGAGGAACTGGGCAAGGAATTCCACGGCGCCACCGCGATGGCCTTGCATGCCTTCACCAGCCTGCCGTTCATCCTGGCCGCCGCCGGCCTGGTCACCGCCTACCTGTTCTACATGGTGATGCCCAGCGTGCCGGCCACGATCGCGCGCGTGCTGTCGCCGATCATCAAGATCCTCGAGAACAAGTACTACATGGACTGGATCAACGAGCATGTGTTCGCCGCCGGCGCACGCCTGCTGGGCATGGGCCTGTGGAAGGGCGGCGACCAGGCGCTGATCGACGGCGCGCTGATCAACGGATCGGCCCGCGCAGTGGGCGGCTTCGCCAGCCTGACGCGGCTGGTGCAGTCGGGCTACCTGTACTGGTATGCGCTGGTGATGCTGCTGGGCGTGTTCGGCCTGCTGACCTGGCAGCTGTGGCCCACCTTGTCCGGCCTGGTCGGTCGCTGATGGACAGCCGAGAACAACGGGCGGGCGGAGAACAACAATGGGTCTTCTGAGTGTTTCGATCTGGCTGCCGATCGCCTTCGGCTGCCTGCTGCTGGCGCTGGGGCGCGACGACAAGCCGGGCATGGTGCGCGGCGTCGCGCTGCTCGGCGCGATCGTCAGCTTCCTGGTCACGATCCCGCTGATCACCGGTTTCGACACCGCCAGCGCCGCGCTGCAGTTCCAGGAAAACCTGCCCTGGATCCAGCGCTTCAATGTGCGCTACCACCTGGGCGTGGATGGCATCTCGGTGTGGTTCGTGCTGCTCACCGCGTTCATCACCGTGATCGTCGTGATCGCGGCCTGGGAGGTCATCACCGAGCGCGTGGCCCAGTACATGGGCGCGTTCCTGATCCTCTCGGGCCTGATGGTCGGGGTGTTCTGCGCCGCCGACGGCCTGCTCTTCTACGTCTTCTTCGAGGCCACGCTGATCCCGATGTACATCATCATCGGCATCTGGGGTGGCCCGCGGCGCGTCTACGCGGCCTTCAAGTTCTTCCTGTACACGCTGCTCGGCTCGCTGCTGATGCTGGTGGCCCTGGTCTACCTGTACTACAAGAGCGGTGGCAGCTTCGAGATCGCCGCCTGGCACAAGCTGCCGCTGCCAATGACGGCGCAGACCCTGCTGTTCTTCGCGTTCTTCGCGGCGTTCTCGGTCAAGGTGCCGATGTGGCCGGTGCACACCTGGCTGCCCGATGCGCACGTCGAGGCGCCCACCGGCGGCTCGGTGGTGCTGGCGGCCATCATGCTGAAGCTGGGCGCCTACGGCTTCCTGCGCTTCTCGATGCCGATCGCGCCCGACGCCAGCCATGAGTACGCCTGGTTCATCATCGCGCTGAGCCTGATCGCGGTGATCTACATCGGCCTGGTGGCGCTGGTGCAGCAGGACATGAAGAAGCTGGTGGCGTATTCGTCGATCGCGCACATGGGCTTCGTCACACTGGGCTTCTTCATCTTCAGCGAGCTCGGCATCTCGGGCGGCCTGGTGCAGATGATCTCCCACGGTTTCGTCTCCGGTGCGATGTTCCTGGCCATCGGCGTGCTGTACGACCGCGTGCATTCGCGCGAGATCGCCACCTATGGCGGCGTCGTCAACACCATGCCCAAGTTCGCGGCCTTCGCGCTGTTCTTCGCGATGGCCAATTGCGGCCTGCCGGGCACCGGCGGCTTTGTCGGGGAATGGATGGTCATCCTCGGCACCGTGAAGACCAGCTTCTGGCTGGCCGCGCTGGCCGCCACGGCGCTGATCTTCGGCGCGGCCTACACGCTGTGGATGTACAAGCGCGTCTACTTCGGCGACGTCACCAACGATGCGGTGCGCACGCTCACCGACATCAATGCCCGCGAGTTCGGCGTGATGGCCGCACTGGCGATTGCCACGCTCTGGATGGGCGTGTACCCCAAGCCTTTCACCGACGTGATGCACAGCTCGGTCAGCCAGCTGATCGCGCATGTGCAGGTCTCGAAGCTGAAGTGAAGCTCACGCGCGGATGAACAACATGCTCCCGATGAACTGGCTGGTCGTCTACCCCGAGGCGCTGCTGCTGATTGCGGCCTGCGCCGTGGCGCTGGTGGACCTGTACGTCACCGACCCGCAGCGCCGCCCCACCTTCTGGCTCACGCAGATCAGCCTGGCCGCGGTGGCCGGCCTGCATTTCGCGTACTTCGACGCCGGCTTCACGGTCTACGGCATGCAGCGCATGGTCGTGACCGACCCGATGGGCCACCTGCTGGGTGGCTTCGCCGCGCTGGCCACGATGATCACCGTGGCCTATGCGCAGCCGTACATCGCTTCGCGCGAGATGCTCAAGGGCGAGTTCTTCGTGCTCTCGATGTTCTCGCTGCTCGGCATCTCGGTGATGGTGGGGGCGAACAACTTCCTGGTGGTGTACCTGGGCCTCGAGCTGATGAGCCTGTCGCTGTACGCGCTGGTTGCGCTGCGCCGCGACCACGGCGTGTCCACCGAGGCGGCGATGAAGTACTTCGTGCTGGGCGCGCTCGCCTCCGGCTTCCTGCTCTATGGCCTGTCGATGATGTACGGCGCCACCGGCTCGCTGGACATTCCGCGCGTGTTCGACGTCATCGGCAAGGGTGCCGTCAACCAGCAGGTGCTGGTGTTCGGCGTCGTCTTCATCGTCTCCGGCCTGGCCTTCAAGCTCGCCGCCGCGCCGTTCCACATGTGGGTGCCTGACGTCTACCAGGGCGCGCCCACCGCGGTGACGATGCTGATCGGCGGCGCGCCCAAGCTGGCGGCCTTCGCGATCATGATGCGCCTGCTGGTCGAGGGCCTGCTGGGCCTGGCGGTCGACTGGCAGCAGATGCTGGTGGTGCTGGCCGTCACCTCGCTGGTGATCGGCAATTTGGCCGCCATTGCGCAGACCAACCTCAAGCGCATGCTGGCCTACTCGACCATCGCGCAGATGGGCTTCATGCTGCTGGGCATGACGGCCGGCGTGGTCAGTGGCAACACGCTGTCGGCCGGCAATGCCTACAGCTCGGCGATGTTCTACACCATCAACTACGTGCTGACGACGCTGGGTACCTTCGGGCTGATCACCTACCTGGCGCGGCAGGGCTTCGAGAGCGAGGAAATCGCCGACCTCGCCGGCCTGGGCAAGCGTTCGCCCTGGGTCGCCGGCGTGATGACGATCTTCATGTTCTCGCTTGCCGGCATCCCGCCGATGATCGGCTTCTATGCCAAGTTCGCGATCCTGCAGGCGCTGGTCACGACCAACATCGGCGGCTACATCGTGCTGGCGGTGGTGGCGGTGCTGCTCTCGCTGATCGGTGCCTTCTACTACCTGCGCGTCGTCAAGGTGATGTACTTCGACGAGCCGACCGACGCCAGCGTGCCGGTGCAGAGTCAGGGCATCAGTGCGCTGCTGGCGGTCAACGGGCTGTCCGTGCTGGTGCTGGGCCTGTTGCCGGACGGCCTGATGGCGATGTGCCGCGACGCGATCCTGAAGACCCTGGCCACCTGATCTCCGCCGCCGCATCGTGCCGATGCGGATAAAGTCGGCTGTATGAAGGTGTTCAACCTGCGCTGTGCGCATGGCCACGGCTTCGAAGGCTGGTTTGCATCAGAGCAGGACTATGCCGATCAAAGCGCACGCGGCTTGGTCAACTGCCCGCTGTGCGCCGACAGCGCGATCGAGCGCCTGCCCTCGGCGCCGCGATTGAACCTGTCCGGCGCACGCGAGCAAGCGGCCCAACCCGGCCCGGTGGTGCAGCCGGGGCCCGAAGCGTCGATGGAAGCGATGTGGCTGCAGGCGGTGCAGCATGTGCTGCGCAGCACCGAGGACGTCGGCGCGCGCTTTTCCGAAGAGGCCCGGCGCATCCACTACGGCGAGAGCGAGCGTCGCGGCATCCGCGGCCAGGCCACCGACGAGCAGCGGGCCGAACTGGCGGACGAGGGCATCGAGGTGATGCAGTTCCCGCTGCCCAAGGGCCTGGACGGCCCCACGCACTGAGCCCGGCTGGGTTGGGCTGGCCTGGCGCCTGCGGCGCTACAGCACCCGGCCCGGGTTCAGTCGATTGTGCGGATCGAGCGCCTGCTTGATCGCCCGCATCATCCCCAACGCCACCGGCGACTTGCGCGCAGCCAGGTCCTCGCGCTTGAGCGCGCCGATGCCATGCTCGGCCGAGAACGAGCCGGCGCGGCGCTGCACCGCGTCGAACACCAGCCGATTGATCGCATGCTCGTGCCGCGCCAGGAACTGGTCCGGCGGTGTGCCGACCGGCGCCTGCACGTTGTAGTGCAGGTTGCCGTCGCCCAGGTGGCCGAAGTTGACCAGGCGCACGCCCGGGAAGGCTGCTTGCAGTGCGGCGTCGGTGTGCTCGCAGAACTCGGGGATCGCCGACACCGGCAAGGCAATGTCGTGCTTGACGTTCAGGCCTTCCTCGCTCTGCGCCAGCGGGATCGATTCGCGCAGGTGCCACAGCGCGGCCGACTGGGCCAGGCTCTCCGCCACCGCGGCATCGGTGATCAGGCCGTCTTCCAGCGTGGCTTCCAGCAGCGCCTCGAAGCGTTCGCGCGCGCGCGCTTCGCCTTCGGTGTCGGCATATTCCAGCAGCACCGTCCAGGGCGAAGGGGGCAAGGGCTGCGGCAGCTGCGGGAAGTGCTGGCGCACCAGCTGGAGCGCGAACTCGCCCATCACCTCGAAGCCGGTGAGTCCGGCGCCTAACATCGATTGGGCGCGGCCCAGCAGCTGCACGCCATTGGCCAGGCTGGCACAGCTGGCCAGTGCAGTCAGGCTGGCGGCCGGCCGGGGGTGGAGCTTCAAGGTGGCCGCGGTGATCACGCCCAGCGTGCCCTCGCTGCCGATGAACAGGTCGCGCAGGTCGTAGCCGGTGTTGTCCTTGCGCAGGCCGCTCAGGCCATCCCAGACCTCCCCCTGCGCGGTGACGACCTCCAGCCCCAGGCACAGCTCGCGCGCATTGCCATAGCGCAGCACCTGCGTGCCGCCGGCATTGGTGGCCAGGTTGCCACCGATGGTGCAGCTGCCCTCGGCGGCCAGGCTCAGCGGGAACAGCAGGCCGGCGTCGGCCGCGGCCTGCTGCAGGGCCTGCAGCACCATGCCGGCCTCGACGGTGATCGTCAGGTTCGCGGCATCGAGCCGTCGCATGCGGTTCATGCGGCCCAGGCTCAGCAGCACCTGCCGTCCGCTGGCATCGGGCACGCCGCCACCGACCAGTCCGGTATTGCCGCCCTGGGGCACGATGCTCGCGCCGTGCGCGGCGCACAGCTGCAGCACGCGCGCCACCTCGGCGGTGCTGCCGGGGCGCACCACCGCCAGCGCCTTGCCGCGCCAGCGCTTGCGCCAGTCCAGCTCCCAGGCGCTCAGGTCGCCGTCGCTCAGCACCTGGGCCGGGCCCACTGCGTCGCGCAGCGCGGCCAGCAGGGCGTGATCGCTCATGGCTTGTTCCTCCGTTTCGCCTGTTGCAGGCGCCAGCGCACATGCAGTGCGCAGGCGGCGAACAGCAGCACGCACAGCGCCACCTCACCCCAGGCCAGCGCCACCACCAGGCCGGTGCTGCTGGTTGCGCGCACGACACCTTCGGTGAAGTAAAGCCACACCAGCAGACTGACCCAGCGGTAGGTGTAGAGCCGGTGCTTCAGCAGGCCTGCCAGCGGCAATGCCAGCGGCAGCACCTTCAAGGCCCAGGTGCGCTGGCCGGTGGGCGCGAGCCACAGTTCCCAGGCCAGCCCCAGCACGATGAGCGCCAGCAGGCAGCCGACCGCCAACGCGCGTGTGAGGCGGACGATGGGATCGGGCGAGCCGCCACCGAAGGACGTGGCGGGCGAATCGGCAGAGGGGGGGGCCACGGCGGTGGGCAGGGCGGGAGGCAGGGGCACGGCTGGCATGATAGCCAGATGGCCATCTCGGACCTCGTACTGCTGCGCATGCGGCGACCGCTCGGGCAACTGCTGAGCGTGCTGCGCACCTGGCCCTGGTGGGACACGGTGCGCACGCTGCGCCTGCGCTTCCGCGAAGACCGGCTCGGCCTCACCGCCAGCAGCCTGACCTTCACCACGCTGATCGGGCTGGTGCCGCTGGCCACCGTGACACTGGCGCTGTTCTCGGCCTTCCCGATGTTCGCGCGCTTCCAGGGCGCCCTGCAGCAGTACCTGGTGCAAAGCCTGGTGCCCACCAACATTGCCAAGCCGGTGCTGGACGCGCTGACGCAGTTCGCCGGCAAGGCCAGCCGGCTCGGCAGCGCGGGCCTCATCGTGCTGGTGTTCACCGCGCTCGCGCTGGTCTTCACGATCGACCGCACGCTCAACGGCATCTGGCGAGTCTCGAAGCCGCGGCCGCTGGCGCAGCGCGTGCTGGTGTACTGGGCTGCGTTGACGCTCGGCCCGCTGGTGCTGGGCGCGAGCCTGACGCTCACGTCCTATGCTGTTTCCGCCGGCCGGGGCCTGGTCAACGAACTGCCGGGCGGGTTGGCCTTCCTGCTCGGCCTGATCGAGTTCGTGCTGCTGTCGGCCGGCATGTCGGCGCTGTTCCGCTACGTGCCGAACACCCACGTGCGGCCCCAGCATGCCTGGGCCGGCGGCTTGTTCGTGGCGGCCGGTTTCGAGATCGCCAAGCGCGTGCTGGCCTGGTATGTCGCGGTGGTGCCCACCTACTCGGTGGTCTACGGTGCCTTTGCCACCGTGCCGATCCTGCTGCTGTGGATCTACCTCGGCTGGGTCATCGTGCTGCTGGGCGCGGTGATCGCGGCCTATGCACCGAGCCTGGCGATGCGGGTGGTGCGCCTGCCCGAGCGGCCGGGCCAGCGCTTCGCGCTCGCGGTGTCGGTGCTGCGATTGCTGCAGGCGGCCCGCGGGCACGACAAGCGCGGGCTGACGCTCGAAGCCATCGCCGGTGCGCTGCGCGTCGATCCGCTGCAGGTCGAGCCGGTGCTCGACACTCTGGTGGCGATGGACTGGTGCGGCCGCCTGGACGAGGAGGGCGCCAAGCGTCATGTGCTGCTGATCGACCCGGCCGCCGTCAGTGCCGAGCCCTTGGTCGACCGGCTGCTGCTGGCCGAGCACCAGAGCACGCTGGCCTTTCGGCGCCAGGCGGGCCTGGGACGGATGACGGTGGCCGAACTGCTGGGCTGACGCCGTGCCGTGCCGGGCCCGTGCTGGCCCGTGCAGCAGGCCATCGGGGATAATGCTGCGCTCGTGAACACGCCTGTCCGCCCGCCGCGGCCGCCGCGTTCCGCCGCCGCGCCGCCGGCAGCGTCACCGAAACCGCCGCGCCGCGCGCCGCCTTCGGGACCCCGGCCGGCCCCTCGTCCGGCGAACCCGGTTCCCGCCATCCACTACCCCGAATCGCTGCCGGTCTCCAGCCGGCGCGAGGAGATTGCGCGCGCGCTGCGCGAGCACCCGGTCATCATCGTCTGCGGCGAAACCGGCTCGGGCAAGACCACGCAGCTGCCGAAGATTGCGCTCGAGCTCGGCCGTGGCCTGGGTGCCGGCGGCCGAGGTCTGATCGGCCACACGCAACCGCGGCGCATTGCGGCCTCCAGCGTGGCCAAGCGCATCGCCGAGGAACTCAACTCGCCGCTGGGCGAGGTGGTGGGCTACAAGGTGCGCTTCCAGGACCGGCTGCAGCCCGGTGCCTCGGTGAAGCTGATGACCGACGGCATCCTGCTCGCCGAGACGCAGACCGACCCCGACCTGCGCGCCTACGACACGCTGATCATCGACGAGGCGCACGAGCGCAGCCTGAACATCGATTTCCTCCTCGGGTACCTGCGCCAGCTGCTGCCGCGCCGGCCGGACCTGAAGATCATCGTCACCTCGGCGACCATCGATGCCGATCGCTTTGCGCGTCATTTCGCGAGCATTCGCGGTCCGGCGCCGGTGATCCAGGTCTCGGGCCGGCTGTTCCCGGTCGAGCAGCGCTGGCGCCCCTTCGAGGACTCGCGCGACTACGGCCTCGACGAAGCGATTGCCGATGCGGTGGACGAACTCTGGCGCGAAGGCTCGGGCGACATCCTCGTGTTCCTGCCCGGCGAGCGCGAGATCCGCGAGGCGGCCGACCACCTGCGCAAGCACCTCGCGCAGCAGCACCGCAGCGGGCCGCAGCCGGACATCCTGCCGCTGTTCGCGCGGCTGTCGCAGGCCGAGCAGGACCGCGTGTTCGAGTCCGGCAACGGCCGCCGCATCGTGCTGGCCACCAACGTGGCCGAGACCTCGCTGACGGTGCCGGGCATCCGCTACGTCATCGATTCAGGGCTCGCGCGGGTCAAGCGCTACAGCTACCGCAACAAGGTCGAGCAACTGCAGGTCGAGCCCATCAGCCAGGCCGCGGCCAACCAGCGCGCCGGCCGCTGCGGCCGTGTAGCCAACGGCATCTGCATCCGGCTGTACGACGAGAAGGACTTCGCCGGCCGCACGCCGTTCACCGACCCCGAGATCCTGCGCTCGTCGCTGGCCGGCGTGATCCTGCGCATGAAGAGCCTGCACCTGGGCTCGGTCGAACAGTTCCCCTTCCTCGAGCCGCCCCGCGCGAAGGCCATCGCCGACGGCTACGCGCTGCTCGGCGAGCTGAACGCGGTGGACGACGACAACGAGCTCACGCCGATCGGTCGCGAGCTGGCCAAGCTGCCGCTGGATCCGCGCGTCGGCCGCATGATCCTCGAGGCGCGCGACCGCCAGGCGCTGAGCGAGGTGCTGGTGATAGCGTCGGCGATGAGCGTCCAGGACGTGCGCGACCGGCCGCTCGAGCAGGCCCAGGCCGCCGACGAGAAGCACAAGAAGTTCGACGACGAGAAGAGCGAGTTCAGCGGCTACCTGAAGCTGTGGCAATGGCTGGAGGACGCAAAGGGCGGACACGGCGAACACAGGTTGAGCCACCGCAAGCAGGAGCAGCTGCTGCGCGAGCACTTCGTCAGCCCGCGCCGCGTGCGCGAGTGGCGCGACATCCACACCCAGCTGCACACGGTGGTCGCTGAACACGGCTGGCGGCTGAATGGCGCGCCGGCCACCTACGAACAGCTGCACCTGTCGCTGATGGCCGGCTTGCTGGGCAACATCGGCTGCAAGAGCGATGACGAGGAGTGGTACCTCGGCGCGCGCGGCATCAAGTTCTGGCGTCATCCGGGCGCGCACCTGAGCAAGAAGCCCGGCCGCTGGCTGATGGCGGCCGAACTGGTGGAGACCACGCGGCTCTATGGCCGCGGCCTGGCGCAGATCGAGCCGCAATGGATTCCCGGCATCGCCGGTCACCTGCTGAAGACGCA
>NZ_JBGAGA010000117.1:0-10813 GCF_044226965.1 Aquabacterium sp.
CGCCACCGCACCGGTGGTGGCGGTGGCCTTCAGCGGCGGGCGCGACTCGCTCGCCTTGCTGCATGCCACGCTGCGCGCCGCGCAGCCGCTAGGACTTGGGGTGGCGGCGCTCCATGTGCACCACGGCCTGCAGCCGCAGGCTGATGCGTGGCTGCAGTCCGCGCAGGACCTGTGCCGCCGATGGCGGCATGCCGGCTGGCCACTGCGCCTGTACTGGCGCCGGCTGAGCGGTTCACCGGCGAGCGGCGACAGCATCGAAGCCTGGGCGCGCAGCGAACGCCGTCGTGCATTGGCCGAGTTGGCCACCGAGGCCGGGGCCTCGCTGCTGCTGCTGGCCCAGCACCGCCGTGACCAGGCGGAGACCTTCATGCTGCAGGCCTTGCGCGGCGCCGGGCCGCGCGGCCTGGCGGCGATGCCGCATTCGGTCGATCGCGGCGGCGTGTGCTGGGCGCGACCCTGGTTGGCTCAGCCGCGTGATGCCATTGACGCGTACATTGCGCGCTATCGACTGCGGCCGATCGAGGACCCGTCGAACACCGACCCGCGCTTCGCTCGCAACCGCCTGCGGCTGCAGGTCTGGCCGGCGCTCACGTCGGCCTTCCCGGAAGTCGAGCCTGCGCTGTGCCTGGCCGCCCAGCGCGCGGCGGAAGCGGACGCGGCGCTGCGCGAACTGGCAGCGCTGGATCTCGCAACCGTTGCGGACGCTGCCGGACTGCAGCGCGCCGCGTGGCTCGCGCTGTCGGCAGCCCGCCGCGCCAATGCGCTGCGCGCCTGGCTGGCAGCGCAACTGCCGCGGGGCGCTGCCGAAGCACTGCTGCATCGCCTGCTGGCCGAATGGCCGCAGCGCGCCAGCGGCGCATGGCCCGCGGGCCAGGGCCATGCGCTGGTGTCCTACCGCGGCGTGCTGCGGCTCGCGGTCGATGGCCAGGCGACGGGTCCGGTGTTGGCGATCGACCTGTCTCGCGGTGGCTGCATCCCGGTGCCTGGCTGGCACGGTGCCTGGCGGGTCGAGCGCGTCGAGCGCGGCGGCGTTGCCGTGGCGGCGCTGCAGCATGCCGAGATGCGCCCGCGCGCTGGCGGCGAGCAGTTCCAGCGCGCGCCCCGCACGCCGGCCCGCAGCCTGAAGAAGCAGTACCAGCTCGCGGCGGTTGCCGCCGACCAGCGCCAGGGACCCTTGCTGTGGCTCGCGGGCTGCCTGGCCTATGTGCCCGGCCTGGGCCTCGACGCCCGCCACATCGCGCCGCCCGGCGTGCCGCAATGCAGCCTGCGCTGGCTGCCGGAGCGCGCCGGCTAAAATCGCGGGTTCGCGTTCCGGGGCCGCGCGTATCTCGTGCCCCGACATCTCCCTTCGTCATGGCACTGATCGTTCACAAGTACGGCGGAACGTCGATGGGCTCGCCCGAGCGCATCAAGAGCGTCGCCAAGCGCGTCGCCAAGTGGGCCCGCGCCGGTCACCAGATGGTGGTCGTCCCTTCCGCGATGAGCGGTGAAACCAACCGCCTGCTGGGCCTGGCCAAGGAGCTGCAGCCGGCCCGCATGGACGAGGCCGCCATGCGCGAGCTGGACATGATCGCCGCCACCGGCGAGCAGGTGTCGGTCGGCCTGCTGGCGCTGGCGCTGCAGGCCGAGGGCATGCCCGCCGTCAGCTACACCGGCTGGCAGGTGCCGGTGAAGACCGATTCCTCCTACACCAAGGCGCGCATCGAGAGCATCGACGACGAACGCGTGCGGGCCGATCTGGCCGAAGGCAAGGTGGTGGTCATCACCGGCTTCCAGGGCATTGACGAAGAGGGCTCGATCACCACCCTGGGCCGTGGCGGCTCGGACACCTCGGCCGTCGCCGTGGCGGCCGCGATGAAGGCCGACGAGTGTCTGATCTACACCGACGTCGACGGCGTCTACACCACCGACCCGCGCGTGGTGCCGGAGGCGCGCCGCCTGCACACCATCAGCTTCGAAGAGATGCTGGAGATGGCGAGCCTGGGCTCCAAGGTGCTGCAGATCCGCTCGGTCGAGTTCGCCGGCAAGTACCGCGTGCCGCTGCGCGTGCTGTCGAGCTTCACCCCCTGGGACATCAACATCGATGAAGAGGCCCGCTCGGGCACGCTGATCACTTTCGAGGAAGACGAGAAGATGGAACAAGCCGTCGTGTCGGGCATCGCGTTCAACCGCGACGAAGCCAAGTTCACCGTGGTCGGCGTGCCGGACAAGCCCGGCATCGCCTACCAGATCCTGGGCACCGTGGCCGAGGCCAACATCGATGTCGACGTGATCGTGCAGAACGTGTCGCACGACGGCCGCACCGACTTCTCGTTCACCGTGCACCGCAACGACTACCAGCGCACGCTGGACCTGCTGAAGAACAGAATAGTGCCCGACACCGGCGCGACGCAGTTCACCAGCGATCCGAAGATCTGCAAGGTGTCCATCGTCGGCATCGGCATGAAGAGCCATGTCGGCGTGGCCGCCAAGATGTTCCGCACGCTCAGCGAAGAGGGCATCAACATCCAGATGATCACCACCAGCGAGATCAAGACCTCGGTGGTGCTCGACGAGAAGTACATGGAGCTGGCGGTGCGCGCGCTGCATCGCTCGTTCGGGCTGGACGCGCCCGAAGCTGCCGCGAATTGAGTTTAGAATCCGTTTCTGGCTTGGAGTCGTGACCGAGTGGCCGAAGGTGCTCCCCTGCTAAGGGAGTATGTGGGCAAAACCTGCATCGAGGGTTCGAATCCCTCCGACTCCGCCAACCCGCTGGCTGACGCGGGTCGGCTGCCCTCCCCGAACTTGGATTGACGTCTTGCCGGTCTGCGGTTCTTGCCCGCCGGCATCAATGGGGCTGTCCGTGTGGTTCGCTCTCGCCCTTGTGCCGGTGGCCGCTCGTCATCGTTGCTAGCGTTTCGGCCGCGCGCTGTCCTCAGGTGTCCGAGGTCTGCCGCTCGAGCGGCCAGTCGGCCGCCTTGCCCATCGCGCCGCGGGGCAACTGCTCACCCATGGTGTAGGCCTTTGGCCGTGCGGGCGCGCTGAGCCGGGACTCGGTCCAGCGCCAGAGTTCGGCGCGCAATCCATCGTGATCCGCGCCTGGCTTCGGAACGATGAAGGCCTTCAGGCGCGAACCCTCTTCGGGCGCCATCAGCCGCACCGCAGCGTCGGCCACCTGCGGGTGTGACAGCAGAACCTGACGAACCTGCGAAGGAAAGACGTTGGTGCCGCCCACCTGCACCGCTTCGTCGAGCCGGCCGCAGACCCTGAACGCCTGCGCCGACAGCCACTCGAGTCGATCGCCGATGGGATGCGAGCTGATTGTCCCGTCCGGGTTGGCGCGCAGCAGCCGTGCGTTGTCTTCGGGATCGCGCGACCAGAACGGCATCAGCCGGTACGGCGCCTCGGCGGCCTCGCGCGTGCCGATGCCGGCCGTCTCGGAACTGCCGTAGACCTGCGTCAGCCGGGTCAATCCGATCGCCTGGAGGGCCTCGGCGAGCTCGTCAGGGCAGGGGGCGGTGGAAGTGACGCCCTGGACACCGCTGGGCAGACGTCCTGCATGACGCGCCACGAGCGCCCAATGGGCAGGGTGGCTGATCAGCAGATCGCCGGGCCGCAGCATCTGCGCCAGCGCCTGTGGCGTGTGACGCCGGACATCCAGCAAGACTTCGCAGCCCAGCCGTGCTGGCAGCAGCACCGTGAAGAGGAAGCCGTAGATGTGGTGCGCCGGAACGGCGGCCAGCACCCGTAGCGTCCCGCTTGTCAGGCTCGCCAGATGATCGACTTCCTGTTGCAGCGTTGCCAGGGCGTGACTGCAGGGCTTGGCCTGGCCGGTGCTGCCGGACGTCCGAAACGTCAGGCGAGCGTCGAAGGCCCCCAGGCCTTCGGCAGCCACGTCCACCCACTCGCCAAAGAGCTGGCGCGCCAGCAGCAGGTCCTCAATGCCGCTTTCGTGCAGGTGCAGCGTTTCGCTGAGCGCCGACGCGACCGACAGCCGCTCCAGCGAGTCCAGGCCCAGGCCCTGCTCGTGCAGCGGCATGTCCGGTGCCCAGGGCGGCGGGGGCAGCGGGGCGCCGCCCGGCCGCAGACGGCCCACTTCATCGGCGATCAGGTCCGCGATGAAGCGTTCCAATGCGCCTGGCCTGGCGTACCAGGGCGTGTTCAGGCCAGCCTGCGACGCGCCGCCCACGTTCAGACCCGCTTGACGAAGATCCAGTACGAGCTGCTCGAGATGGCCCGCTTCATGTGGATCTTGACCTTGGTCGGCTTCATCTGGTGATCGAACACGTACTCGAACAGGGTGTTCAGGTTGTTCTCCCGAACGCCTTTGTCGAACACGCCCTTGAACTCGGGCCGGTTGGTGCAGGGCGCAACCTCGGTGAAGAAGTTCTTGCCGACCACGGCCTTGGGGTCACGGCCGGTGATGGCGCCCTCGACCGCGTTGTACTTGAGGATGCGGCCGCTGGCATCGAGCTCGATCGCGCCGAACGCGAGCCGATTCAGCTGCTCGTCGCTCATCTTGGCGAGCACGTTTTCGACGTCGGACTTGCCGAACCCTACGGTCTTCATCGGATTGGCGGCTTGCAGAGTGGTGTTCACTGGGGTACTTCCTTGGCGGTGTGAGAATGAAGGTTCGCGGCCCCAGGGGGCCGCTGAGGCGGTCCGTCTGCCTGGCGTGCTTATCGGCGCCGACAGCAGCCGCTGAAGGATTTCTTTCCGCCCCGGGGCACGATCGACGGCGAGGGGACGGAGTTCAAAGCCATGGCCTTGTTCATCACCGGGGATTGCACGGTTCGCTCGCTCCGCCGTCGTGAGGCGCTGACATGGCTGCTTGCCCCTGCGGCGGGCCCGGCGTGGGCCCAGCCGTCCGGTGGTTCGCCCGTGATGCTGCTGGTGCCTTTCGCGCCGGGGGGCATTGCCGACCTCACGGCTCGCGCGGTGGCAAGGGCGATGGCCGGCGTGCTGGGGCAGCCGGTGGTGGTGGACAACCGGCCCAGCGCGGGCAGCATCGTCGCCTCTCAGGCGGTGGCGCGCGCGGCGCCGGATGGCCACACGCTGCTGCTGATGAGCAACGCGCATGCCGTCAGTGCGGGGCTGTTCCGCACGCTGCCGTATGACGCGGTCAGGGACTTCGCGCCGATCGCGCTGCTGGCCAGTTTCGACCTGGCGTTCTTCGTCGCGGCCGAATCGCGCTTCGACAGCCTGAAGACCTGGCTTGCTCAGGCGCGTGCGCAACCGGGCAAGCTGACCATCGGCAGCATCACGCCGGGCAGCACCCAGCACCTGACGGCCGAGCTGCTCAAGGCCCGGGCCGGCATCGACGCCGTCGTGGTGCCCTACAAGGGCACACCCGCCGTGCTGACCGCGCTGCGCGCCGGCGAGATCGACCTGGCGGTCGAGATCCTCGCGCCCTGGCTGCCGCAGCTGCAGGCCAGGGCCGTGCGGGCGCTGGCGGTGGCCTCGGCCCAGCGCTGCAGCGCAGCGCCCGAGGTACCCACCCTGAAGGAACTGGGCGTCGCCGACGCCGAGGCCTCGTCCTGGAACGCGCTGGCCGCACCGGCCGGCACGCCGGCTGCCGTGGTGCAGCGCCTCAACCGCGCCGCCGATGTGGCGCTGCGCGATCCTGCCGTGCGCGCGCAGCTGCTGCCGCTGGGCGTGCGCCTGCACGGTGGCCCGCCGGAGCAGCTGCAGCACTGGCTGGCCCAGGAGATCCGCCACTGGGCCGCGGTGATGCGTTCGGCGAAGATCGAGCCGCAGTGAACCTCAAGCAACTCGAATACTTCGTGCACGTGGCCGAGCTGGGCAGCTTCAGCAAGGCCGCGCTGGTACTGGACATCGCGCAGCCCGCGCTGAGCCGCCAGGTGCGCGCGCTGGAGATCGACCTGCGCGAGACCCTGCTGCTGCGCAACGGTCGCGGCGTGGTGCTGACCGAGGCCGGCCAGCGCCTGTTCGAGCATGGCGTCGGCATCCTGCAGGCCGTGGCCCAGGCGCGGCAGGACATGGGCGCTTCGCGTGATGCCCCGGTCGGCCGCGTGACGATCGGCGTGCCGCCCACCATCGGCCGACAGCTGACCCTGCCGCTGATCGATGCCTTCAAGCGCCGCATGCCCGAGGCGCGGCTGGCCATCGTCGAGGGCCTGTCCAGCCACATCGTCGAGTGGATCACCACCGGCCGGGTCGACATCGGCCTGCTCTACAACCCCGATCCGCAGCCGGCGCTGGAAATCACCCCGGTGCTCGAGGAGCCGCTGTGCCTGGTGGCGCGGGCCGACCAGGCGCCGCCCTCGCGCGAGCCGGTGCCGCTGCGCCAGCTGGCCGGCCTGCCGATGATCATGCCGGAGCGCTCGCACGTGATCCGGCGGCTGCTCGAATCGCAGTCGGTGCTGATCGGCCTGAAGCTGGAGATCGCCTGGGAGGTGTCCAGCATCGCCGCGATCATCGACCTGGTCTGCGCCGGCTACGGCCATGCGGTGCTCACCGCCAGCGCGGTGGCCGCGTCCGGCCGGGCCGACGAACTGATGGCGCGCTCGCTGTGCGAGCCGTCGCTGTCCAGCGTGCTGTGCCTGGCGGTGTCGGCCCACAAGCGGCCCAGCCCGCTGATGCGCCAGACCATCCGCCTGCTCACCGACCTGGCGCGCGGCCTGCCGCAGGCCGCCGCCGCGCATTCCAAGCCTGGCTGAGCCGGCCGGCCATGCCGCGCTGCGATACCTGATATCGGAGCCTCCGGCTGGTCCGTGCCGGGTCCCGTCGCCAGAATGCAGCGCAACCAAGGGCCTGCGCATGAGCAACGCAATCACCGGCATTTCCTCGATGGCCACGCGCGCGCTGCTGGCCGAGCTGTGCGCTGCGTATGCGCGTGCCGGTGGCGGGGAGGTGGCGGTGGAATCGGTGGGCGGCGTCGACGCCGCGAAGCGCGTGCAGGCCGGCGAGGCCTTCGATGCCGTGTTCCTGGCCGCCGATGCGATCGACAAGCTGCTGGCCGCCGGCCACCTGCTGCCGGGCAGCCGGGTCGACCTGGTGCAGTCCGGCGTCGCGGTGGCGGTGCGCCAGGGCGCGCCGGCGCCGGACATCAGCAGCGAAGCCGCGGTGCGCGATGCCGTGGTGGCCGCGCGCAATGTAAGTTATTCGACCGGGCCCAGCGGCGTGCAGCTGGCCCGGCTGTTCGAGCGCTGGGGCATTGCGGACGTGATCCGCGATCGCATCGTGCAGGCGCCGCCTGGCGTGCCGGTGGGCACGCTGGTGGCGCGCGGCGAGGCCGAGCTGGGTTTCCAGCAGCTGAGCGAGTTGATGCACCTGAGCGGCATCCAGGTGCTGGGGCCGCTGCCGCCGGCGATCCAGATCCTCACCACCTTTTCCGCCGGCATCGGTGTGCACAGCCCGCGCGCCGATGCGGTGCGTGCGTTGCTGGCCTACCTGCGCACGCCGGCCGCCGCGGCCATCGTCCGCCGCCACGGCATGGAGCCCGCTTGAGGACCCGAAGGCCTGAACCCCAGGCCGCCAGAACAACCCGGAGAGCCCGATGATCATCGACGTGCATGGCCACTACACCACCGCGCCCAAGGCGCTGGAAGCCTGGCGCAACCGCCAGATCGCCGGCATCCAGGACCCGGCGCTGGCGCCCAAAGTGAGCGAGTTGAGCATCAGCGACGACGAGCTGCGCGAGTCGATCGAGACCAACCAGCTCGCGAAGATGAAGGAGCGCGGCAGCGACCTGACGATCTTCAGCCCGCGTGCCAGCTTCATGGCGCATCACATCGGCGACTTCCAGGTTTCCTCGACCTGGGCGGCGATCTGCAACGAGCTCTGCTTCCGCGTCAGCCAGCTGTTCCCGGATTCCTTCATCGGGGCCGCGATGCTGCCGCAGTCGCCGGGCGTCGATCCGAAGACCTGCCTGCCCGAGCTGGAGAAGTGCGTCACGCAGTACGGCTTCGTCGGCATCAACCTGAACCCGGACCCCTCGGGCGGCCACTGGACCAGCCCACCGCTGACCGACCGCCACTGGTACCCGATCTACGAGAAGATGGTCGAGCTGGACATCCCGGCGATGATCCATGTCAGCACCAGCTGCAACGCCTGCTTCCACACCACCGGCGCGCACTACATCAACGCCGACACCACCGCGGTGATGCAGCTGATCCAGGGCGACCTGTTCAAGGACTTCCCGACGCTGCGCTTCATCATCCCGCACGGCGGCGGCGCCGCACCCTACCACTGGGGCCGCTACCGCGGGCTGGCGCAGGAGATGAAGAAGCCGCTGCTGACGGACCACCTGCTGAAGAACATCTTCTTCGACACCTGCGTCTACCACCAGCCCGGCATCGACCTGCTGACCAAGGTGATCCCGGTCGAGAACATCCTGTTCGCCAGCGAGATGATCGGCGCGGTGCGCGGCATCGATCCCGAAACCGGCTTCTACTACGACGACACCAAGCGCTACATCGAGGCCTCCACATTGCTGACGCCCGCGCAGAAGCACCAGGTCTACGAGGGCAATGCCCGCCGCGTGTTCCCGCGCCTCGATGCGGCGCTCCAAGCCAAAGGACTGTGACCACCATGAGCCTGAACAACCTGGGCATCGTCAAGCGCAACATCGGCCGCGCCGACAAGGCCGCGGTCGAGGCGCTGTCGCGCTTCGGCTCGGCCACCGTGCATGAAGCCATGGGCCGCGTCGGCCTGATGAAGACCTACATGCGGCCGATCTACCCGTCGGCCGCCTGCTGCGGCACGGCCGTCACCGTGCTGCTGCAGCCTGGCGACAACTGGATGTTGCACGTGGCGGCCGAGCAGATCCAGCCCGGCGACGTGGTGGTGGCCGCCTGCACCACCGACAACGAAGACGGCTTCTTCGGCGACCTGCTGGCCACCAGCTTCCGTGCCCGCGGTGCCAAGGGCCTGGTGATCGACGGCGGCTGCCGCGACGTCAAGGACCTCACCGAGATGGGCTTCCCGGTGTTCAGCCGCGCGATCAGCAGCAAGGGCACCGTGAAGGCGACGCTGGGCTCGGTGAACATCCCGGTGGTGTGCGCCGGCGCGCTGGTGAACCCGGGCGACGTGGTGGTGGCCGATGTCGACGGTGTCGTCATCGTGCCGGCCGCGGTGGCCGGAAAGGTGGCCGAGGCCGCCGCGGCACGCGAGGCCAACGAAGCCGACAAGCGTGCCAAGCTGGCGTCCGGCGTGCTGGGCCTGGACATGTACAAGATGCGCGAGCCGCTGGCGGCCGCGGGCCTGAAGTACATCGACTGACCCTGCCGCGATGACCACCGACCCCAAGCGCTGGCACGTCGCGCTGATCGGCTACGGCGAGGTCGGCCGCATCCTGGCCGAGGACCTGCGCGCGCAGGGCGTCGCGGTCAGCGCGCATGACCTGAAGCTGGCCGACGAGCGCGGCCAGGCGTTGCGGGAACACGCGGCAGCGCATGGCGTGGCCCTGGCCGCTTCGCATGCGGCCACCGTGCGCGAGGCCGACCTGGTGGTCAGCGCCGTCACCGCCAGCCAGGCGGTGGCGGTGGCCGAGGCCTGCGCGCCAGGTCTGAAGCCGGGCGCCTTCTTCCTCGACTTCAACTCCGCCTCGCCCGGCGCCAAGATCCGTGCCGCCGGACTCGTGGACGCGGCAAATGGACGCTATGTCGAAGGCGCGGTGATGACCTCGCTGCCGCCGTACCGCATCCGCGTGCCGCTGCTGCTGGGCGGCGGCCATGCGGCGGCCTTGCTGTCGGGGCTGCAGGCGCTGGGCTTCCAGCCAAAGGTCGCCAGCGACAGGCTCGGCGTGGCCTCGGCCACCAAGATGTGCCGCAGCGTGATGATCAAGGGCCTGGAAGCGATGGTGATCGAGAGCTTCACCACCGCGCGGGCGTATGGCGTCGAGGACCAGGTGCTGGCCTCGCTGGCCGAGACTTTCCCCGGCATCGACTGGGAGAAGCAGGGCGCCTATTTCTTCCAGCGCGTCATCGAGCATGGCCGGCGCCGCGCGGAGGAAGTGCGCGAAGTGGCCGTCACCGTGCGCGAAGCGGGGCTGGAGCCCTGGTCGGCCGCCGGCACCGCCGAGCGCCAGGCCTGGGTGGCCGACCTGGCCGATGCCGGCGTGTTCGGCACCCGCGGCACGCCGGGCTTTGCCCGCAGCGCCGACTGGCGCACCGAGGCTGACCGCCTGCTGGCGGCAAGGTCGAAAAAGGAGTGAGATGAGCTTCACCAAGACACCCGGCTGGCTGGACTGGTACAGCGGCCCTGCCAAGCCGCGCTTCCAGCTGCCGCCCGGCAGCGTCGACGCGCATTGCCATGTGTTCGGCCCCGGCGACGAGTTCCCGTTCGCGCCCGAGCGCAAGTACACGCCCTGCGACGCGTCGAAGCAGCAGCTGTTCGCGTTGCGCGACCATCTGGGCTTTGCACGCAATGTGATCGTCCAGGCGACCTGCCATGGCGCCGACAACCGCGCGATGATCGATGCCTGCATCGCCTCCGGCGGCAAGGCGCGCGGCGTGGCCACGGTACGGCGCACGGTCAGCGACGCCGAGCTGCAACAGATGCACGCGGCCGGCGTGCGCGGCGTGCGCTTCAACTTCGTCAAGCGCCTGGTCGACTTCACGCCCAAGGACGAGCTGATGGAGATTGCCGGCCGTATTGCGGCCTTCGGCTGGCATGTGGTGATCTACTTCGAGGCGGTGGACCTGCCCGAGCTGTGGGACTTCTTCACCGCACTGCCCACCACCGTGGTCGTCGACCACATGGGCCGGCCGGACGTGAGCAAGCCGGTCGACGGGCCCGAGTTCGCGCTGTTCGAGCGCTTCATGCGCGAGCATCCGAACGTCTGGTCCAAGGTCAGCTGCCCCGAGCGACT